>JAZKFB010000015.1:16702-45921 GCA_040386695.1 Verrucomicrobiota bacterium | reverse complement strand
TCGGAAAAATAGGTCCTGTATGGCCTATAGGTCTTATAGGACCTATTTTCCGCTGCCCGGAAGCTTTTGACACGGGCTTTTGCTTCAGGAAGCTGCCGTCCGTTTGCTGGAACCGGAGCCTGGTTTCAGGGATTCACGATCAGGTCGATGATTCCGGGACCGTAGCGTTTCCAGAGGCCTTCGGGGTCCACGGGCGGACCGGGAAGCAGTTCGAGAGTCAGGATCGGTTTGTGCAAAGTCTCGCCAAACCAGGCGCCCAGCGAGCCGGGGCGCGCACCCAATTTCTCGACTTTCAGGCTGCAGGCTTTTCCGAGACGTTCGGCGTAGGCCTGCGCGGATTCCGGGCCGTCGTAATCGACGCAGGCCAGGGGCTGGTGGATGGCGATGATGAGATCGGGTTTGGTCCGCTGGATGAGAGCGGCGTAGGCCTGGCTTTCCGGCTCGGAGAGGGGTTCCGGACCATAGCGCTCTTTTTCCTGCCGGTTGTCGGCGGGGAAATTGCGGTTCAGGTCCACGCCCCGGGAATTGAAACGGCGCTCCACCGCGAGGCCGTCGGGGTTGGCCACGGGCATGACCATGACGCGGCAGCCGGGATGAGCGTCCGGATTTTCCTCCAGCCACTTCATCAGCCGTTCCGCGATGGGGGTGCCCGCGCCTTCGCTGCCGTGGATGGAGGCCATTATAAAAACAGTGCGTGCTCCCCCGCCGAAAAAGTGACAGAGGATCGGCCGGCCCTCCACGGAGGTGCCGACGGTTTCAGTGGTCATCAGGGGTTTCACAGGATTCACAGGCCGGAAAATAAACAGCAGCGCGCCGGCGGTGAGCACCAGCAGCAGCACGGCCGCCGCCGCCGGATGCCGCAGCCAGCGGGGAAGGGGAGAGGTCCGCATGGCGCGCAAGTCCGCCGCGATCCGCCGTGCTGTCAAGTTTGGAGACAGTTAACGCCGAATTCCGGGAAGATGGATCAGGCGGATCCGTGACCCTGCTCCCGGGGATGGGCGTTAACCACAGGGAGCGCCGCCGTTAAAATTCCTGGCTTTTCTTTTCGGCGGCATCGGCAAGGCTGCGTTCCGCGACCCGAATGACCCCCGCTCCGCCGCCCGCTTTGATGAATGCTGAAACGCCCGTCGCCGATCTTCCGTTTCTGGACGGCCGGACGCGGAAGGCGCTGCTGGCGGGCGGGTTTCTGAAGGCGGGCGACGTGCTGACGCATTACCCGTTCCGCTGGGAGGACCGGCGGGCGTTTGACGGCTGGCCGGACGGGGCGGCGGAGGAGGCTCCGGCACTTTGTCTGCGGGGAGTGGTGACGGATGCGCAGTTGAAGCGTTCGGGGCCGCGCCGGGCGTTTGTGGTGGTCACCCTGTCGCCGCCCGACAGTCAGGGGCTGGAGGGGTTCGCGCGGCCGCTGACGCTGCGGTGGTTCAATATGCCGTTCATTTTCAAATCCTTCGCGGCGGATCAGGAGATGATCGTTTACGGCCGGCCGAAGGCGTCGAAAAACGGGGCTCTGATCATTGATCATCCGGAATATGAAATCCTGAACGACACTCCGCCGGAGGAGGCCTCCATTCACCTGGAGCGCATCGTGCCCGTTTACAAAGCCCGGGACGGAGTGCCGCAGAAAACGCTGCGCCGGGCGGTGTGGCATATTCTGGAGCACCTGGAGGACGCGGCGGTGCCGGATCTTCTGCCGAAACCGTCGGCGGAGGGGGAATTCGCGGGTCAAAGCCGCGCCCGGGCCTGGCGGCGGATTCATTTTCCCGAATCCCTGGAGGACCGGGACCGCGCGCGCCGTTATCTGGCGCTGGAGGAGTTTTTTGTGCTCCAGCTCAACGTGCTGCGCCGCCGCCGGCAGTGGGAATCGCTCACCGGGGCCGGGCATTGCGGGCCGGGTGATTTACTGCGGCGGTGGCTGGAGACGCTGCCGTTCCCGCTGACGGGGGCGCAGCAGCGGTCGATTGAGGAAATCCGCGCCGACCTCGCTCTTTCCAAACCCATGAACCGCCTGCTTCAGGGCGATGTGGGCTCCGGCAAAACCTTCGTGGCCATGGCTGCCATGCTGCTGGCGGTGGAAAGCGGCTGCCAGACGGCACTGATGGCCCCCACCCAGATTCTGGCCGAGCAGCATTATATTAACTTCCGCCGCTGGCTGGAGCCGCTGGGACTGCGGATCGGGCTGCGCACGGCTTCCAAAAAAGAGGACGCGTTTCTGTCACTGACCGCCGGCGGGGCGGAAAAGCCGCAGATTCTCATCGGCACCCACGCCCTGCTGCACGGGGACTCGGAATTGCCTGATCTGGGGCTGGCGGTGATTGATGAGCAGCACAAATTCGGCGTCGAGCAGCGCGCCCGTCTCGTGCGTCAGGGCCGCGCGCCGGATGTGCTGGTGATGACGGCCACGCCGATTCCCCGCACCCTGACGATGACGGTGTACGGCGATCTTGACGTCTCGCTGATTGACGAAATGCCCGCCGGCCGCCGGCCGATCCTCACCGCGGTCCGGGAGCAGCCGGATCCGGCGCAGGTGGCGTCGTTTTTAAAAGCGCAGTTCGCCGCCGGGCGCCAGGCTTACCTGGTGTATCCGATCATCGACGAAAGCGAGTCCCTGGACCTGAAGTCCGCCGTGAAGGAGCACGCCTTCTGGGAAAAAAAACTCACGCCGCATCCCGTCGGCCTGCTGCATGGACGGCTGAGTCCGGCGGAAAAAGAGGAGGTCATGCGGCGGTTCCGGGCGAACGAATTTCACGCTCTGGTCTCCACCAGCGTCATTGAAGTCGGCGTGGACGTGCCCAATGCCAGTGTGATGATCGTTTTCGAGGCCGAGCGCTTCGGACTCGCTCAACTGCATCAGCTCCGTGGCCGCATCGGCCGGGGCGCGCACCGGAGTTACTGCATCCTCGCCGCCAGCGGCAAAAATCAGGAAGGCCTTGAGCGTCTGCACACTCTCCAGAAAACCAGCGACGGTTTTGAAGTTGCCGAAGCCGATCTCCAGCGCCGCGGCCCCGGCGATCTCCTGGGCACGGCGCAGAGCGGTCTGGCCAATCTGGTGCTGGGGGACCTCGTCCGCGATACCGGACTGGTGCGTCTCGCCCGCCGTCTGGCGGCCGGGGTCATTGCCGCCGATCCTGATTTTCTTCTGCCGCACCACGCCAGTCTGCGAGTTGTGGTGGAGGGGGCTCCGCGGACAGGCGGATCTTAATCCAAGCCGGACAGTCCGGGAGTCTTTATGATTTTCCGGAAGCTTTGGATGCGGAAGAGGCCATAGGGTAAAATCCGGGCATCTCTTTGAATCAAAGGGCTTAATGTTTTCAGCGGCTGCGAACCACCGGATAGAAAAATGGAGGAATCCTGAAATTGCTCTTCAGCGTTGAAAAATTTTCTTATTGTAAACAGAAGGGGGTGGCCATTGCCACCCCCATGGCGGGCAGGTTGATCATTTGGAGATCCGGAATTCTGGAATCGGTAAAATTTTTACAAGAAACGCGATTCAGACTTGATAATCCGGGGAAATTTATTACATAGTTGCAAAAATGAGGATGCTGAATGCCGGAACTTTATGGAATTTTCGCAAATTTCTTGATTTCAGGACCTCCTGCGGATTATAATCTCCACAATCTCTGATATTTCCTAAAATCCTCAGAGTTTAACCATACGCGCCCCTCCTCTTATGCAAACGGCCAAAGAAGAAGAACAACTCATCCGAAAGGATGCCGGACGACTGGCGGACTTTATCATGTTCACGCAGCGTTCATTTTTGTTGAACCTTTCCAAAGAGTTGAACAAGGGGAACGTTTCCTACGCGCAGTTCTTTCTGCTGGGTTATCTGGCCAATGAGAATTTTCTGACGATGACTGACATTTCCAAAAAAATGGACCACAGCACCGCCGCCGCCACCGGCCTGGTGGACCGTCTGGAAAAACTCGGATATGTGCAGCGCACGCACGCCAGTGAGGACCGCCGCAAGGTGATGGTGCAGATCACCCGTAAAGGAGTCGATCTTGTGGACCGGATGCGTGAGGACATCGTGGGGAGTCTCGTCGGCCTCATGGGGGAACTCGACAAGACTGAGCAGGACGCGCTTCTCAAAAGCTACGGCAAGCTCTCCACTTTTGTCCGTTCCAACTGACCTGGCGGGAAAGAGCAGGGGAGAAATGCCTGGCCCCGGCAGGACATAAGCTCTTCATAAAAAACCGCACGGATCTGTGCGGTTTTTCTGTTTCCGGGACAATGATCCAGGCTGCGCTGACGAACGCGGGAATGGTTCAGAACGAGAACCGCACGCCGCCGCGGATGACCGTGTAGTTGGAGGTCTCGTCGGCCCAGGTGTAGCGGGCATCGGCGAAAAGGCCGAAACAGTTCACCAGCCGGAAATCAACACCGCCGCCAAGGTGGGCGATGGCCTGATTGACACCGTTGGCATGAACCCCGATTCCCGCCATGGCATAGGGAGCCAGACACAGGCTTGGAATGGGCGCGCGCAGCACGATGCTGCCGGTGATCAGGTTCACGGTGCTGTCCTCGGCGAACCAGGTGGCATCCCCTTCAATGCCAACGTTTTCCGAGAAAAAATAGTTTCCCGAGATCCCCATGCCCATGGATCCGTCGAGTTCACCCCGGTCGTCTGAGGGGGAAAGACCCGCCGCATACACGCTGAAAGTGGCGGTATTGGGGCTGAAACATTCGCAGAGGCTGGGGACATTGATCTGCGGAAGCTGGGTAATGGCTCCGCCTCCGCCATAATTCACATATTCACCGGCCCGGACGGAGGGCGGACTGGACAGGAAGGCAACCGAAGCCAGCAGGGGGAGCGTAATTTTTTTCATATTTGGAGGCAATGTTTAATGGAGAGGATAATTACTAAGATTTGATCTTCAATAAATATTTACAAAAAACACTCAAACATTGCTGATGGCTGTAATTTCCATAATTAAAAATGTTGAAGAAGGTTCGGAATTTTAAAAAAGGAAAACTTCCTGCCGAAGCTGAGATTTCAGGAATTTCCCGAAGCGGAATGGCGGATTCCGGGATGCTGAAGGCTGAGGCCCCGTGAGGCATCCGTCCCGGTGAAAAGTTAGCAACCTGATCGTGGGGAGCTTGTGCGTTTTATAAAAGTGCAGGTTCCGGCCTGACGGAATATTCCCGCTTCGTGAACCCGCTGAAAATTTAAAAACCTTTCCGCGGGCTTAATCAGCAGCCCCCGCTTTCCCCCGCCGGGCTTCCGGATGAAACACGGCGGTTTCCCTCTCATGAAGCCACAGGCTGAGCACTGCGGTTGCGAGGCCCGCCGCCACAATAGTGACTCCCAGGGCGGTGCCCAGTTTTCCTCTGCCCGCGCCGGTCAGAAAAAGTCCCGACACCGCGAGGCCGCCGAGCGCGTAATAGGCCCACTGGGTATCCGCCCGGCGGGTGTTCTGGGCGTTGAGCATGAAGATGCTGCCGGTGGGAATGGGGCTGGCTTTGGCCCGGTAATCCATCACCGGGTAAATCGTGAAAGCGCTGACCGCCAGCAGGAGCAGGCTGCAGAGCTGCGCCCGGCGGTCCTGCAGCCACCACAGGCTGACCATCCATGCCAGAGTGCCGGTGAGCACCCCCCACAGCAGCACCGGCTCCAGGAGGAAATGCAGGAATTTTTCGTTCGTGAGCTGGGCGGACAGCGCCTTGAGTTCCTTGAGCAGCATGGGTTTTCAGAAAATCACGGAAACAGATCCAGCTGCGCGTCCGCCGCTGCCAGGCTGCGGGCGGGCGCGGGCAGGCCCAGCTTGGCGTAGGCGGCGGGCATGGCCACGCGGCCGCGCGGGGTGCGCTTCAGGAAGCCTTTCATAATCAGGTAAGGCTCATTGACCTCCTCCAGAGTCGTGGCGTCCTCACTGACGGCCACGGCCACGGAACTCAAACCCACGGGACCGCCGTCGAATTTCAGAATCACGGCCTCCAGAATGCGGCGGTCCATTTCGTCAATGCCGTCACGGTCAATGTCGATCAGCGTCAGCGCGGCATCGGCGACAGGGCCGGAAATATGGTTGTCCGCCTTCACCTGGGCATAGTCCCGGACATACCGCAGCAGCATGTTGGCGATACGCGGGGTGCCGCGGGCGCGGGCGGCGATTTCTTTGGCCCCATCCTTGTCCATGGAAATCTCCAGCAGCCCCGCTGAGCGCTCCAGAATGTCCGCCAGCTCCGCTTCCCCGTAATAATCCAGCCGGCACAGCATCCCGAACCGGCTGCGCAGCGGAGCCGTCAGCATGCCGCTGCGGGTGGTCGCGCCGACGAGGGTGAACCGGGGCAGAGGAAGCTGGATACTGCGGGCGCTGGGGCCCTGATCGATGATGATGTCCAGCTTGTAGTCCTCCATCGCGGGATAGAGATATTCCTCCAGCTTCGGATGCAGCCGGTGGATTTCGTCGATGAACAGGACATCCCCGCGCTCCAGTTTGGTCAGAATGGCCGCCAGATCGCCGGCTTTTTCAATCTGTGGCCCGTTGCAGACGTGAATCTGCGTGCCCACGCTGGTCGAAATAATGTGCGCCAGACTGGTTTTTCCCAGACCGGGCGGGCCGCAAAGCAGCACATGGTCCAGCACATCGCCCCGCTGCCGGGCGGCCTCCACGCGCATCATCAGCAGATCGACCACCTTTTTCTGCCCCTGAAACTCCGAGAAGGCCGGTGGACGCAGGGAGACATCGAAGGCCGTGACAGGAGCCACCGTGGCATTCTGATAAAAGTGATCGCCGCGCTCGGACACAGGTAAAAAATTTCGGAAAACGCCGCCGGACACCACGTCCCGCCCGCTGCCGTCTTTCTTACCCCAGCCCCCGCCCATTTCCAGCAGGAACCGGAAAAACGATCAGTCGGGCGGCGGCTTGACCGGCGATTCATGATTCACCGCATCCCGGCGCTTCGGTCCGGAATATCCGCAGGATGTGGGGGCGCTGGATTCCTTCCTGGCCGCTTCAGGAGTCGCCGTGTGCGGTCACATATTCCAAAGCCGCATGAGCCAGGAGGCCGGAACGCGTTTCCCCGTGGCGGGAGGCAAAGGAGTCGATCTGGACCAGAAGCCGTTCAGGCAGTGTAATGTTCACCCGCTTCGCTTTGCCGGACAGCTTTGACACATCCACATCAACTAAAGCCCAGAGGCCGTCTGAAAATTCAGGAATGGAGCGGTGGTGCTCAACGGTGCCGGGAGCGGGAAGCTTTTCACCGTCGAGCAGCAGGCCTTCGATGTGGCACTCGATCGCCTCAACAGCGTTGGAGAGAGCCTCATCTGTAGTGCTTCCCGCCGAAAAGCAGCCGGGAAGATCGGACACGGTGACTCCGTAGTCGGAACCGCTGTCCTTGTGGATAACAATGGGGAATCTCATGGTTTCAGGGTGGCCAGGGCCATCCGGCCTGGGTGAAAATGCTCCGCAGAGTGCCTTTGGGGAAATCTTTTTTGGGATGCGGCACGGTCACGCGTCCTCCTTGTTTCGGATGTTTATACGGATGGTGAGAACCCCGGACATTCGCGCGGGCACCCAGCCATCAGCTTTCAGTCCGGAGATAACGTCGCGGCTTGTCACCGGAGGATAATACACACGCTGCACACACCAGGGCAAGGCGGGGGTGTCAGAGGATTTTATGAGGACAACAGCCCGCTGCGTCAAAGCTGGTCACGGCCGCACGGCTTTGGCGATGGTGTCGAGGCACATGAGGCGGGCGGCGGCGAGGAAGTCCTCGACGGCGGGGTCGAGTTTTCCTTTCCGCCGGATGATGCCGACGGGAAAGTCGGGGATGGCGGGCTGGAGAGGGCGGAGTTTCAGGCGGGTGCCGATGAAGCAGGCGAAACTTTCCGGGACGAGGGCCACGCCGCGTCCGGTTTCGACGGCGGCGATGAGGCTGGTGGCGCCGTCGTGCTCCTCGGCGACCTGCGGGTGCAGGCCGAGCGGGGAGAACAGTTCGTCGATCCACTGGTGGTATTCCGGGTAATCGCGGCGAGAATAACCGACCAGGCGCTCGGCGGCGACCATGGCCAGGGTGACGCGTTTGGCTTTGGCGAGAGGGTGCGCGGGATGCGCGGCGACGCGGACGGAATATTTCCGCAGTTCCTCGAAAATCAGGCCGGTCATCGACTTCGGCGGCGGCTGAATGGTGAGGGCGGCGTGCAGGGTTTCCTTGCGGATGCCGTCGAGAATTTCCTCCGTCGAAAGATCGTGCAGAGTCACGCGCACGCCGGGCGAGCGGGTCTGAAATTCCCGCAGGGCGTGGGGCAGCAGCTCCACCGTGAGCGACGGCGCGTAACCGAGGTGAATTTCCCGCAGTCCGCCTTTGGCAAAAGCCTGCACGGCCTGGACCGCGGCCTCCACGCGGTCGAGCACGGCGCGGGCTTCCCCGGCGAAAATGCGGCCGGCGGGCGTGAGTCGCACGGATTTGGCCCCGCGCTCCAGCAGCTCCACGCCCAGCTCGTCCTCCAGATCGCGGATCTGCCGGCTGAGCGGCGGCTGGGAAACGTGCAGCCGGGCGGCGGCGCGGGAGATGTTTTCCTCCTCGGCCACGGCGGAGAAGTATTTGAGATGCCGGAGTTCCATGGGCGCAAGCATACTTGCGGGGTATGCTGAGCCAAGCAACTTGATATTATCGCTTTGCCGCACCGGCGGTATTCTGGCAGCATCATGAACACCACCCTGAATCCTCCGGCAGTGACGGACAGCAGCAGCGTCATTACCACCGCCACCACCACCAGCGGCGGCGGCGGCGGAATTGTGAAGCGTCCCTCCGCTGAGCGCGGCCATGCGGACCACGGCTGGCTGGACGCGCGCCACAGCTTTTCCTTCGCCGGTTATCACGACCGGGCGCACATGGGCTTCCGCAGCCTGCGGGTGATCAATCAGGATATCGTGTCGCCGGGCGAGGGTTTCGGCCAGCATCCGCACCGCGACATGGAAATTTTCAGTTATGTGCTCGAAGGCGCGATTGCCCACAAGGACAGCATGGGCAACAGCCGCACGCTGCTTCCCGGCCAGATTCAGCTGATGAGCGCCGGCAGCGGCGTGACCCACAGCGAGTTCAACCCCAGCGCCACGGACCGCCTGCACCTGCTGCAGATCTGGATTCATCCGGAAAAAGCGGGCCTCACTCCCAGCTACACCGAATGGCATCCAACGCCCCAAAGTGAGCGCCAGGCCAAAGCGCTGGTGATCTCTCCGGACGGACGGGAAAACTCGGCCGTGATTCATCAGGACGCGGAGATTTACCGCCTGCGCCTCCAGCCGGGCGAAGCGGTGACGCATGAACTGCGCGGCGGCCGGGGCCTGTGGCTTCAGGTGATCCGGGGCCGTCTGGACTTTGACGGCACGCCGCTCGAAGCCGGGGACGGAGCCAGCACGGAAAATGCGGGTCTTTTTGAAATCCGGGCCACGGAGGCGGCGGAGGCCCTGCTTTTCGATCTGCGCTGATTTCAAAACCCGGATTACAAATTTCAAATCCCAGATTTCAAATCCTGAAGCTCCTGCGCCGTTTTACACATTTTCAGTCACGCCACCGGTCTGAATTCCCAATAACCATCCAAAAACAAACGAACTCCAATCACACTCAAACCATGAAATTTTTACCCGCCATCGCCGGAGGCCTGCTGGGCCTGGTTTTCATCGTCTTCGGACTCGATTTCTTTCTGAACTTCATCCCCAACAAACCCGGCCATCCTCCCGCTGACAGCCTGCCCGGTCATTTCATGGCCGCAGTCGGCGAGAGTGGTTATCTGACGATGGTGAAAGCGCTGGAAGTGCTTGGCGGTCTGCTGGTGGCCATCCCCAAAACCCGCGGCGCGGGCCTGCTGATCCTGGGGCCGATCCTGGTCAACATCTGGGCCTTCAGCGTTTTTCTGACCAAAGGCGCGGGCCTCTTCGCTCCGCCCATCGTGCCGGTCCTCAGCCTGCTGGCCCTCTACCTCGTCTGGGTCCACCGCGCCGCTTTCCGCAACCTCGTCTGCTCCTGCGGAAGAGCCGTGTGACGGACCGCCCGCGGGCCCGAATCCCGGTCACTGATAACCAATGACAGGCAGCTGCCCCCTCCTCCCAACCAACCAAAAACCATGACCCGAATCCTCATCCTCTACTACTCCACCTACGGCCACATCGAAACCATGTCCTCCGCCGTGGCGGAAGGCGCCCGCAGCGTCGAAGGCGTGGAGGTCACCGTGAAGCGTGTGCCCGAACTGATGTCCCCCGAAACCGCCGCCAAATACGGCGCCAAGCTGGATCAGGCGGCTCCGGTGGCCGAGCCGGGTGAACTGGCCGACTACGACGCCATCCTTTTCGGAACGCCCACCCGCTTCGGCAACATGGCCGCGCAGATGCGCAATTTCCTCGATCAGACCGGCGGTCTGTGGATGAAGGGCGCGCTCGTCGGCAAGGTCGGCAGCGTCTTCACCAGCACCGGCACCGGCGGCGGCAATGAGAGCACCATCATCAGCTTTGTGACCACCCTCATGCACCACGGAATGATCTACAGCGGCCTGCCTTACTCCTGTCCGGAGCTGGCCGACATCAGCGAGGTCAAAGGCGGCTCCCCCTGGGGCGCGGCCTGCATCGCCGGGGCCGACGGCTCCCGTCAGCCCAGCGCCAAGGAGCTGGCCATGGCCCGATTCCAAGGTGAGCGCGTGGCCACTCTGGCGAAGAAGCTGACGGTCTGACAGCCCATCCGCCGCGAAGCGGGACCCTTTGGGCTGCGGTGGCCTGTCACCGCTTTCTCCAGCGGGACTTGTCCGCGCCCGGCGTCCCAAAGCGCCATTCGCGGGCGGTGCGGCGATTCAACCGACGGAGACAGGGCTCCTTCCCCAAAGCGGTGACAGGCCACCGCCGTCCAAAGGGTCCGGCCCTTCATTCGAAAAATAAAACGCCCTCCCTCCGGTGCTCACCGGGAGGAGGGCGAATTTTTTGGCCGGACTGCCCGGCTGCCCGGCGATCAGGCTCAGGGCAGCTTGATGAAGGCGGTGACGTCCGCCGTCAGCTTCTCCAGGGACGGGAGACTGGTGTACATCATGTGGCCGCCGTCGTAATAAGCCCAGTGAATATTGCCGCGCAGGGCGGAGGGAAGATCCATGTGGCGGACGCTGTAGTCCATGCCCTCGCCGGGGGTCGCGAGGTCGTGCCATCCGCAGGCGAGGAAGACTTTGAGGGAGGGATTGGAGGTGATGGCTTTGGTCAGGGAGCCGGCAACCTCAAGGTATTCGTTCGTGGCCAGGCTGTAGTTCCAGGGGGTCATGCCCGGGCCGCCGAGAATTTCATAAGGCCGGTCGGTCTGATAGTTCAGTCCGGCGGGATCGCTGAGGTAGCGGTTCATGCCGCTGGCGAAGGCCCCGAGCACGACGTCGTAGGAGGGATCGCCGCTCTGGCCGGTCACGCGGCCGTCAAAGCGGCCGACCACCTTGTCGTCGGATTCCAGGAGACGCTGACGGAAGAGGCCGGGATTGATGCGCAGGTTCTCCCGCAGGATCAGATTCACGGGCAGGCTGGTCAGGGCGCTGAGTTCCGCCGCCGTCTTTTTGCGTTCGTCATCGGAGAGGGACGTGCCTTTCAGCAAAGCCACGGCATACGGGCCGCGGGCGAAATCCGTGGCGCGCTTCACGGTGCCGGCAAAATCGGCCTGCAGCTCCGGGGACAGTTTTTTGTGGTAATGCGCCACCGCCGCCATGGACGGCAGCCAGCCGAGGTAAGGCACATCGTTCTGCTCGTCGGGCGAGAGGGTTTTATAATCGAAGAGCCCGCTGACCACGATCAGGCCGTTCAGATACATGCCGTAGCGGCTCTGGAGGTGCTCCGCCAGACCCGCGCCGCGGATGCCGCCGTAGCTTTCGCCCATGAGGAATTTGGGGCTGGACCAGCGCTTGTTTTTCGAAACCCAGAGCCTGACAAATTCGCCCAGGCTCTCGATGTCCTCGCGGTAACCGTGGAACTGGTGCGCGTCCTCACCCTTTTCCGGGCGGCTGAGGCCGGTGCTCACGGGATCGATGAAAACGAGATCGCAGTCCGCCAGCAGCGTGAACTGATTGTCCGTCAGGGAGTAAGGCGGCGGCGGGGCCGTGCTGCCGTCGGCGGGCAGCACGATGCGGCGCGGCCCGAAGGCGCCCAGGTGCAGCCAGACGCTGGAGGATCCGGGGCCGCCGTTGAAACAGAAACACACCGGGCGCTTTGACACCGCCTCGGCGTCCAGATCGGTGCGGGTGTAGGCGATGTGGAACACTTCGGCGCGGGGTTCACCGTAGGCTTTGGTCAGGGTCAGGGGGCCGGCCGTGGATTTGTAGGGGATTTTCTGGCCGCGCACATTGATCTCGTGCGGCGTCTCCACCAGCGGCGGCGTCTCGTCCTTCTTTTTGTCCCCGTCGTCCTTTTTATCCTTCTCCTCCTTTTTGTCATCCCCCCGGCCTTTGCCGGACTGCTGCGCCTGCACGGGCAGCAGCGTGGCTAATGAAAGGACAAGGACAGCAGGCCGGAGAAGTGAGGAGCGGATCATGGATTTTTGGATGATAAATCCGGGACGAGCGGATTCCCGCTGGAGCGCCGCGGGGAGCCGCATATGTCTCAAAACCATGGCCCTCCCGCAATCCGTCACCCTTCACCGCCCTCTCGATATGCACCTGCATCTGCGGGACGGCGACATGCTGCGTCTGGTCTGTCCGGACAGCGCCTCGGCGTTCGCCGGAGCGGTCATCATGCCGAATCTGGTGCCGCCCGTGACCTCGGCGGAAATGCTCACGGCTTACCGCGCCCGTATCCTTGAAGCCGCCGGGCCTCATGCCGATACTTTCCAGCCGCTGATGACGCTTTTCTTCCAGCACTACACGGAGGCCCAGCTGGCGGCGGCGCTGCCGGATCTGTTCGCCGTGAAGCTTTATCCCCACGGCGTGACCACCAACAGCGAGAGCGGCATTCACAGCATCAGCGCCGCTGAGCCGGTCTTCAAACTCATGGAGGAAATGGGCATCCCGCTGCTCGTGCATGGCGAGACCACAGGGTTTGTGATGGACCGCGAGGCCGAGTTTCTGTCCATCTACGAAACCCTGGCGGCGCGTTTCCCCCGGCTGCGGATTGTCATGGAGCACATCACCACCGCCGCCGCCGTGGCGCTGCTGGACCGGTTTGAAAACCTGCACGCCACCGTGACGGCGCATCATCTGATCATCACCCTGGATGATGTCGCCGGCGGGATGCTGCAGCCGCATCTTTTCTGCAAACCCATCGCCAAGCGCCCGTCCGACCGCGATGCCCTCCTCGCCGCCGCTCTGGCCGCGCATCCGAAGCTCATGATGGGCAGCGACAGCGCCCCGCACCCGCGCGAGGCCAAGGAATGCTGCGGCTGCGCGGCCGGCGTTTACTCCGCTCCGGTGCTCCTGCCGAGACTGACGCAGCTTTTCGCGGAAAACGGCGCTTTGGACAATCTCCAGGCCTTCGTCAGCGGCAACGCCTGCCGCATTCACGGACTGAACCCGCCCGATAAATCCATCACTCTGGTCCGCGGACCGTGGACCGTTCCCGCGCGCTGCGGAGCCGAACCCGGCCCCGCCGTCATCCCCTGGGAGGCCGGCCGCGAACTGGCGTGGAGGATTATGTTCTGAGCCGAGGCCCATCCCGCTGAAACGGAAATATTGATTCCCGGCGGAGCGGTTTCAGGACGGGCCGGCAATGTCATGCCGGAAGACGGATTCCTCCATGTTTCCGCCGGAGATGGAAACGCGGGGAGACTCCGGGCCGTCTCCGGGGAGCATGGCCGGGGACGGGCATCGCGGACTGTTTCGCGGGGCTGACTTTGAATAGCCATGCCACCGCTGCGGGAAGCAGGGGCTTTGAGTGACTGTTCATGAGGGATAAGGCGGACTGCCGGGGGCGTGGCAGGCACAGGTAGGGAGTTTTGCTGGCGATCAGAGCATCCTACCCGCCGCGGATGACTTGGAACAGTGGGCAAAATTGCCCACAGACACGCATTCAGTTCACTGCCCGGCAGGCTTCCGGCCTGTCAGGATGACGGGGCAAAGCGGGCTGGCGTCAGGGACGGAATGGGTCAAAGTGATAAGCTGCCCCAACGGATCCGGCGGCAGGCTTCCGCACAGCATGGAACGGACGACCAGAAAGCCGCCGGGGCTGAGGGCGGCGGCGGCCAGGGCGGTGAGAGCGGTCCAGTCGGCGGCGCTCATGGTGTCGGGGAGATTGCTGACAGAAATCAGGCCGAGGGAGCCGGCGGCGGTTTCCTTGAGCGCTTGGCCGAGATCCGTGTGTCTCAGGGTGATGCGGTGGATTTGACTTCTCCATCGGGCAATGCCCGGCGGGCTCCAGACCTCGGGCGGGCGCGGACCGAAACGTTTCCCCAGAAGCGCCTGAAGCAGGGGATTCCCCGCCGCATCGGGGGCGGCCATGGCTTTTTCAAGACGGTCCCGCATGAGCCGGATGGCGCTCCGGTCGAGCCGGGCGGCGGCTTCCGGGCCATGGATGAGAAAAACGGCGCGCGGCAGGAGGGCTTCGAGGCGGTGGGTCAGAAAGCGGCGGAATTTCCCTGGTTTCAGGCGCGGCCAGTCGAGGAGCCAGGCCGGAAACCATCCGCCAAGCCGGAAAACGCGGTCCACTTTCCCGCGGAAGCAAAGTTCAGCCAGCAGCTCCGGCGGACAGGTCATTTTTTGACGGACGAGGCTGATCTGCGCGGGGTTGGAATCCACAGCCAGAACCTCCACCTCCGCGGCGGCGAGGGCAAAAGCGAGGTCGCCGCCGGAGGCGATCACCAGCGCCTTGCGGACAGGAAGCCGGGGGATCAGCGACAGCTCCAGAGCATGATCCTCGTGCATGTGGCCGAAGACCACGCGGGATGGCTCACCGGGTTTCATGATGCGCGAGGCCGTGGATGGCGAGGGCGAAAAGCAGGTTCATGGTGATCATGCCGCCGATGTCGGGGATTTTGCCGCCGGCGAAGAGGATGCCGGCCGCGTTCATGGCGGCGAGGGTGCCGATCTGGAGCCACGAGAACAGCTGCGGCCGCCAGCGGAGCAGGACCGCGAGTGCGAATAAGGTTTCCCAGACGCCGATGAGCCCGAGAGCCAGCCGTGGTGGAACAAAAGCGGGAGCGGAGGCCACGATTTCGAGATGCCGGGCATCCACCGCCAGAATTTTATGCCACAGGCCCTGGTAAAACCACACCACGGCCACGGAGGCGCGGAGCAGCCGCCACCAGTTGCGGGAAAAGGAAGGCGGCAATGCCGGACCGGGGGGAGGGGAGGAGTCAGTCATGAAAGCCAGCCAAGCTGCACCGCGCCGCAAAGGCCGAAAACGGTGCTGAGAAGCGTCCAGAGAACCGTGAACAGCCAGTGGATCCCGGTTTCCAGCCGCTTTCCCCGCCACAGCTGCGGGCTGTAGGTGAACCACTGGCACCAGAGGCGGATGAGCCAGAATCCGCTCAGCGACCACGTGCCCCAGGCGGCGGCGTGGGATTTTTCGAGAAAAATGGAGGGATCAAGCAGGGCGGGGAGTCCCATCAGGACCAGCGCCAGGCACAGGAAAAAGGTATGTACGTGGAAGACCGCCTCATTTTCCGGCGACATTCTGGCCGCCTGTTCCCGCCAGTGGAGTTTCCGGCTGATGGGGACATGCATCAGCGCGAGCAGAATCAGGCCGGCACCGGCGGTCCGCAGCAGGGACGGGAGGATTTCGGAGAGATTCATTCCGGCGGCGGCCCTATTCAGTTCAGAACAAAAACCCGCACAAAGGGCGTGATGCGGAAGTGGCGGTCGCTCGTGAGTCCCCCCGCTTCCCACGATTTCCGCCAGGCGGTGACGGAGTGAAAATGGAGAAAGCCGGGACCGAAAGCGAGGAGGTTGGCGGCGTCCCGGACGTGTTCGGCAATCACCACCCGGCCACCGGGCGCCAGACAGCGCCGGGCTTCGGCGAACCAGGCAGCGCGTTCAGCGTGGGTTCTCAGTTCGTGAATGGCGAGGAGGCCGAAAATGACATCCATGGAGGCGCTGCCGACCGGCCATTGGCCGAAATTCGCGGGCTCGGTTCCCGGCGTGGGGGGGAAGAGTTTCCGGGCCCGGCGGATGGAGGCTTCAGTCATGATGGCGGGATCGTAATGATCCAGCACCCGCCATCGGAACTGCGGGGAAGGGAATTTCACGCGCAGCGCGGCGGAGGCCTCATCAAATCCGGAGTGGCAAAGCAGCATGTTTCCGGTCGGCGTGTCCTTCAAAATCCGCTCCAGCCAGGACCAGCGGTAAAGTTCCGAGCAGTCGTAGACCCAATGCGACACGCCCAGGGAGCCCAGCAGAAAATACCCGCTGCCGAAAACCAGCAGGGTGCCGGTTTCAATAACAGCGGGTTGGCTTCCGGCAAAAATCCCCGTCAAACCGAGGCCCAGGGCCACGGCGTAAAAGGGCCAGTTGAAGCGGACGATAGCCCACATGCCGTCCCATTTTCCGCGCTCCGGACTCATGCGGGCTGCGCCTTCTCCGCAGGCATGGGGGTGATCAGGCGGCCGCTTTCCCAGCGGTAGGGAACATTGTCCACCCGGAAGGCGTTGGCCAGAATGGGCGTGATGCCCTGAAACGGCGGTTCGTCAAACATCGCGACTTTCCAGGAGTGGACGTGAAGGGGCTTTGGCGTCCAGTCGCCGCGTTTTCCCTCAACCACCACAAACAGGCCGTCGCCTTCCGCCTCGAAAGTAAAGGGCATCGGCCCCGCGAACTGCCGGGCGGCGCGGAGATCGGCAAAGGGCGATCCGGCAGGCGGCGCGTCGGGTATTGCGGACAGATCGAAGGACAGGTCCAGCGTTTCCCGGCCATCCGGCTCCGGCAGGAAAGTCCGCACCCGGCTTTCGGATTCCTCCAGCCGCACCCGGCGGTAATTATAATGTGTCATCAGGTTGCCGGAGAGAACCATGGATGCCTTGTCGGTTTCGCTGCGCAGAATTTTCAGGCCCCGCAGCCGCCTTCCATTCTCATCCCGGAGGCGGGCGAAGATGCGGTAACCGGCGAGAAAAAAACTTTTCCCCAGAAACGTCGGAAATCCCGCCGGCCGCAGATCGCGGGTCCAGACCAGAGCCACTGTCACAAAACCAAAGCCCTCGTGAGTGTCGATCTCCAGCGGTTCCGGCACCAAAGGGCGCAGGATCTTCTCCGGGAAAGCGAAGGACACCGCCAGCACCCGGTCAAACCAAGCCACGACGGGGAAGGGATGCCGTTTCAACCGGTCAGTCAGGCGGGCGGAGTCTCCGAATTTCATGGGGGCGAAGAGCGGGTCCGCCGCAATCCGGCGCGGAAAATCAAAGCGTCTCCGGCTTGCACATCAAATCGGCGACGCGGGTGAGGAGGCGGCCGGCGCCGCCGCCGTCGAGGACGCGGTGGTCGAAGCTGAGGGTGAGGTCGGCCTGGGTCTGGGGCTGGAAGGTGTGGCTGACGGGGTCCCAGACCGGGGATTTTTCACCGGCGCCGAGGCCCATGAGCAGGGTTTGCTCGGGCAGGGGGATGGGGGTGGCCCAGAGGATGCCGAAGGTGCCGAAATTGGTGATGGTGGCGATGCCGGGGCCGCGGGCTTCGGGGGGAAGTTTGCGGGCGCGGGCGCGCTGGACGAGGTCGTTGTAGAGCGTGACCATGTCCGCGAGGCACCGGGTGTCGGCATCGCGGATGACGGGGACGAGGACGCCGGCCTCCACTTCCACGGCGAATCCGAGGTCGATGGCGGGCGGGTGGATGATGCGGTTGCCCACGAGGCGGCCGGCGGCGGCGGTGTTTTCGGAAAGTCCGATGGCGAGGGCCCGCAGAACGTAAAGCGCGGGGCCGGCTTTGAGTTCCGCCGGGGTCTGCTTGCGGTGGGCGAGCATGGGATCGAGGTTCACGCGGATGCCGACGGTCGCCAGAGGGCGGGTCCAGCTGCGGCGCATGGAGTCCGCGACCGCGATGCGCATGGGGCTGGCGGGGGTGGTGCGGTGTTTGTCGATCTGGGCCATGAAGGCCTCGAAATCCTCAACCGTCACCCGCCCGCCGGATCCGCTGCCGGCGACCGCGGAGAGGTCGGCGGCATTGAGTCCCATCTCGGCCATGCGGGCGCGCAGGCGGGGGGAGATGTAATGCGCTCCCCCGGCATTCACCGGGACCGGGAGGCCGGTGAGGGTGGGCTGCACGCCGCCGCTGACGGTGGGCGTCATGGCGATGGAGGAGTCAATGCGGAAATGCAGGCCGTCGGTGTCGTCCTCGCCGGAGGTGGCGGCGGCGTAAGAGCCATTTTGCGGCGGGGCGGAGGCCGCTCCTGCGGATTGGGCCGGATGCGAAGGATGGGCGGCTTCGATTTCACCGTCAGGAACGGCGGCGGGTGGCGGGGTGACGCCGGCGCGGGTGGCCTCCTCCTCGGTGACTGTCAGAAAGCCGAGCACGGTGCCCACGGGATAGCTGACACCGATTTCACAGGTCAGCTCCTCGACCCGGCCGGAGCAGGGGGTGGTCACGCTCATCGTGGCCTTCTGGGTCTCCACCTCCATGATTTCCTGATCCGTGCGGACGGAATCGCCGGGCGCCACATCCAGCCGCAGGAGGGTGGCCTCCGCGATGGATTCACCGAGCTGGGGCATGAGAATGGGGATGCGCATGAGGAAAATCGGGTCGGGTGAGGGCGGGGAGGTTTCCCGGAAACTGGCAGGATGCCGCGAGCGTGCAAGGCTTTCGTCTGATGAAAGGGTTTGAACAGAAGGAAGCCAGGAGAGCGACGAGCGGGGGAATGCGGGAAATAACCCTGCAGGTCTATTTTTCCCGGGCCGGAGCACTCTGGCCTCAGACCGCGCCGGCCACGCTGTCCTGGAAATCGGCGATGGCCTGGCCGGGATCGTCGGCGCGCATGAGGCTTTCGCCGACGAGGATGCCGTTGGCGCCCCACTCAAAGACCTGGCGGGCGTCGGCGGGGGTTTTGATTCCGCTTTCGCTGATCAACAGCAGGCCGTCGGGCACCTCCTCGCTGAGGGCGGCGGTGGTGTTCAGGTCTACGATGAAGGTTTTCAGATTCCGGTTGTTCACCCCGATGATTTTGGCGTCGGTCTCCAGGGCGCGCTCCAGTTCCCCGGCGTCGTGGACTTCCACCAGCACATCCAGCTGGCAGGTTTCGGCCACGGCCAGCAGGTGAACGAGTTCCTCCTGGGTCAGGGCGGCCACGATGAGCAGAATGGCGTCGGCTCCGGCGACGGCGGATTCATAAATCTGCACCTCCTCCACGATAAAATCCTTCCTCAGCAGCGGGACCGTTGTCTCGGCGCGGATGCGCGCGAGGTAACTGAGGTGGCCCTGGAAATATTTCTCGTCCGTGAGCACCGAAATGGCGCTGGCCCCGCCGGAATCGTAACACTTGGCCATGATCACGGGATCGAAATTCTCCATGATCACCCCGACGCTGGGCGAGGCTTTTTTCACTTCCGCGATAATGGCCAGTTCCTCCGGCCCGAGGTCCAGCGCGCGGTAAAAAGACCGGAAATCATTGCGTTCCAGCGCGGCGAGGCGCAGCGCCTCCATGCGGGGGCGGATTTTTGCCACTTCGAGGCGTTTGTTGGCGATGATTTCGTCGAGTTTGTTCATGAGGATCGGAAGAAATGCAACAAATTGAAAAAATTGCTTGCGGAAAGCGGGAATTCAGGAATACTTGCCGTCCGCCACCGGGAAGGTTAAACTTCCTGCGGCACGCGGGCGTAGCTCAGGGGTAGAGCGCAACCTTGCCAAGGTTGATGTCGGGCGTTCGAATCGCCTCGCCCGCTCCATTTTCACTTTGGAAAATGGAGCGGTTTCCGGGAAACGGAAGCCTTTTACAAACCTCAGTGGTTTTTCCATTACTCTGCTGTATTTCCGTGCCTAATCTCCGGGAATAACCATGTGGGATTTTCTTTTTGATTTTCTTTTCGAGATTCTGAATTCCTTCTGGCCGGGCAGGTCCGGCGATCACGGGCACGCCAGCCGCGTCGGCGATTCGAAGTTTGAAAAAGAAGCCAAACGCTGGCGGGCAAAGTGGGGTATTGGACTGACGCTGACCGGAGCGGCGATGTATGGAGTTTGGTTGCTTTGGTCGCGCTGAGGCCTCTTGAAAGCCGGATAATTCCGGGCAGGGTCGGGGGATGCGATATTTCATCACCGGGACGGACACGGACGCCGGCAAAACTTATGTGACCTGCCTGCTGCTGCGGGCGTTGAATGCGGCGGGGAAACCGGCGGTGGGATTCAAACCGGTGTGCTGCGGGGACCGGCGGGATGTGATGCTGCTGCTGGCGGCGGGGTTTTCGGATGATTCGGGACCGGCGGCGGAGGAGATCAATCCGGTGTTTTATCAGCAGCCGCTGGCTCCGCTGACGGCGGGGTGGATGGCAAATGTGGCTTTTGACCGCGGGAGGATTCTGAAAGCCTGGGAATCGCTCGTTTTCAGATATGAGCACATTCTCGTCGAGGGCGCGGGCGGCTGGGAGGTGCCGGTGACGGAAACGGAGACGATGGGCGATCTGGCGGCCGATTTCGGGCTGCCGGTGCTGGTGGTGGTGAACAACCGGCTGGGGGCGCTGAATCACACACTGCTGACGGTGCGCGGCATCCGGTCGCGCGGGCTGCGCTGCGCGGGCCTGATTCTGAATTATCCCCACGATGAGCGGGACAGCGCCAGTATTTCCAACGCGGCGGCGCTGCGCGCGATTTTCCCCGATATTCCGGTGCTGGAGATCATGCACGGGGAAACGGAAGTCGATCTGGCCGAACTGGGTTTTGAGGATTGAGCGGACAGGCGGACGCGCCGCCGCCATGGCGCCTTTCAGGCGTCTTCTCCTCCATCAACTATCAGCCATCAACTTCCCGCCATGATCCAGCCGGACGAATTTCCCGCTCCTTTGTCCATTTCCCCGCTGATTGATCTCAACAGCGATGCCCATTTCATGAACGAGGCCCTGCGCCTGGCGCGCAAGGCTTATCAGAAGGCGGAGGTGCCGGTGGGGGCGGTGATTGTCCGGGAAGGACAGATCATTGCCCGGTCCTGGAACCAGGTGGAGACCCTGAAGGACGCGACCGCTCACGCCGAAATGCTGGCTCTGACGCAGGCCGAAAGCGTGGTGGAGGACTGGCGTTTAACGGATTGCGATCTGTATGTGACCAAGGAGCCGTGTCCCATGTGCGCCGGGGCCATTGTCCACTGCCGCATCCGGCGGGTGATTTTTGGCTGTCCCGACGCCAAAGGAGGGGCGGCGGGCGGGTTCATCAATCTGCTGCAGACCCCCAATCTGAACCACCGCAGCGAAGTCACGCCGGGCGTGCTGGGAGGGGAGTGCCTGTCGCTGCTGCAGTCCTTTTTCGCGGAACGGCGGGCGGCGAAGCGGGAGGAGTGAGGATCACGTGCCGCCCATCCAGTTCCCCGCGCGCGGGCAGGGAAGCGGATTGTTTTGAATTTGGGACCGAACGCGCCATAGTGCCCGGTCATGGGCGCTCCTGTCATCATCGAGCCGGTCAAAACGGAATGGACGGAGGCGGAATATCTGGCCGATGTCGGTCTGGATCCGCAGGTCCGCTATGAATACCTGCGCGGCAAGGTTTACGCCATGTCCACTCCGAGCGCGGCCCATGCGGAAATCTCCTCCAACTTTTTCGCTCCCCTGCATCAGCATCTGCGTGGCAAACCCTGCCGTCCCTATCTGGGAAATATGGCCCTCAAAATCAATTTTTTGGGAAATCCGGCCTATTATATTCCGGATGTGATGGTGGCCTGCGACGACAAACCGGCGCACACCAATCACCGCGAGGAACCACTGGTTCTCATGGAAATCATGAGTCCCTCCACAGCGTCAATCGATCAGCGGGAAAAGCGCGTGGCCTACACCGCGCTGCCTTCCCTGTGGCATTATCTGATCGTCAATTCCCTGAAAAAGGAGGTCTTTCATTATTCCCGGAGCGGGCAGGGATGGACGGAGATTATTCTGACCGTTCCGGAGGAGGGGATCCGTATTCCCGAATTGGATTTCAGTCTCACCGTCGGGGAACTTTATGAGCAGTCCGGTTTGTAAACCGCCGCGCCGCCGGGACCGCGCGCGTTATTCGCAGGAGGCGGAATGGTGGGAATAAAGGCAGGGAATGCTGGAATACGCTGTAAAAATGGAAGGAATTCCGATTTCGGCTTTGACGGCGGGCGGATGTGATATGAGGGCGGCGGTAAATGAAGATTCCGTTATTCTCCGCCCTTTGCCTTGTCTCCGCCTTCACTCCTGTTCTGGCGCAGGAGCCCCCCGCTCCCGCTAAACCGGTGACGGAGGCCGAAGCCGCGCCGACGGAGGCCACGTCGAAGACTGAACTTCCGGAAAAGGAAACCAATTCGCCCGGAGCTGAATCCGCAGAAGTGAAGGATAATAAGGATCAGGACGGCAAAGCCGGAGCCGAGGCCAAAGAGGCCGGGGGGACGGACGGCAAAAATGAAAATGCGGAAGCCGATGAGGAGAAGGAGCAGTCGGAGGCCGCCGCGAAGTTCATGAAGAGCCTGCATTTCATGACCGGCACTCAAACCCTGGCGGACGGCGCGGTGACCCTGGCGCTTCCTGAGGGATTCAAATTTCTGAGCGGCAGGGACACCCGCAAGGTTCTGGTCGAGCTCTGGGGCAATCCTCCCGGCACCGCTGCGGACGCTCTGGGCCTGATTCTGCCGGCGGGTATGGACCTGCTTTCCGACGGCTCCTGGGCAGTGATTGTCAGTTTTGAGGAAGAGGGATACGTCTCCGACGAGGACGCGGGCAAAACGGATTACGACGACCTTCTGAAAAAAATGCAGGAGGGCACCGAGGAGAATAATAAAGCCCGGAAGGAGGCCGGTTATCCCACCATGACCCTCAAGGGCTGGGCGCTGCCGCCGCATTACGATCACGACGCCAAGGTGCTGCACTGGGCGAAGGATCTGGCGATTGAGGGCAATGAGGAGCACACCCTCAACTACGACGTCCGCGTTTTGGGCCGGAGAGGAGTGATCTCCCTCAATTGTCTGGCCAGCATGAAGCAGCTGGACGAGGTGAAAAGCCACACGCCGGAACTGATCTCCATGACGAAGTTCAACCCGGGCCATTCCTACGCGGAATACGACCCGGCGACGGACAAGAAAGCCGCTTACGGCATCGCGGGACTCATCGCCGGCAGTGCCATCGCGGCGAAAACCGGAATTTTCAAAGCCATCTGGCTGGCAGTGCTGGCGGGCAAAAAGTTCGTCATCATCGGAATCGTGGCCCTGGGCGTGATGATCAAAAAATTCCTCGGCCGCAAGCAGGCGTGACTCCGGGCTCCAGGGGCTCCCCGTTCCGGAGGAGTCCGGGTTCCGTTCAGTGCAGCAGCGCCGCCGGGTCCAGCGCGGCCGGATTCTCCACCGCGAGGAGGCTGGTGCGGCAGAGGCTGGCGTAGCGGCCGTTCTGCTGGAGCAGCTCCTCGTGGGTGCCCTGCTCGTCGATTTGACCAAGATTCAGAACATAGATCCGGTCGGCGTGGCGCACGGTGCTCAGGCGGTGGGCGATGACGAAGGTGGTGCGGTTGACCATCAGGCGTTCGAGGGCCTCCTGAATGAGCCGTTCGGTTTCCGTGTCCACGCTGGCGGTGGCTTCATCCAGGAGGAGAATCGGCGGGTTTTTCAGCAGGGCGCGGGCGATGGAGAGACGCTGTTTTTCGCCAACACTCAGACGCACCCCGCGCTCGCCGACCTGGGTGTCCAGCCCCTCCGGCAGGCGGCGGGTGAAGTCGGCGGCATTGGCGGCGGTGAGCACGCTCCAGAGATCCTCGTCCCCGGCATCGCGGCGGGCGATGAGCAGGTTTTCCCGGACGGTGCCGTTGAAGAGGAAACTCTCCTGGGTGACGTAACCGATGGCCGCCCGCAGGCTGGTTTTGCTGACCTCCCGGATGGACTGGCCGTCGATGCGGATGTCGCCGCTGTCGAATTCGTAAAAGCGCGTCAGCAGGTTGATGATCGTCGATTTCCCCGCGCCGGTGGGACCGACGAGAGCGACCGCCTGGCCGGGCAGCGCCTCCAGACTGACACCGCCCAGCGTCGCCGATTTGCCGGAGTAGGTGAAGCGCACGTTTTCAAAGGTGACGTGGCCTTTGGTCAGGCGCAGGTCCTCGCCGTGGTCGGCGTTGGGCTCCGGCGTGGCTTCGAGAATGCCGAAAACCCGGTCCGCGGCGGCGCGGCCGGCCTGGAGAATCTGGTTCAGCTGGTGCAGGCGGCCAGTGGGCTCCAGGAAGTAGGGCATGAGGAAAAGAAAACCCATGAATTCCCCTTTGCTCAGTGTGCCCGCGAGCACGTCGCGTCCCCCGAACAGCAGGACCAGCACAATGCCCATGGCCCCGATGGTGTTCATCGCCGGATTATACACGGACCACGCCCGCATGACCCGCAGAGTGGCGGTGCGCAGCCGGTGGCTGAAGGCGTTGAAACGGTCCAGTTCCGCGCGCTCCATGTTGTAGGCTTTGATCTGGCGGATGCCGCTGATGTTGTCGTGCAGCATGGAGTTCATCTCGCTGGTGGACTGGCGCACGGCTTTGTAGCGGCCTTTGGCGGTCGAGCTGTACCAGTAAGCGCCGGCCATCAGGAAGGGCAGGGGAATCAGGGCGATCAGCGCCAGCTGCGGGCTGTGGAAAAACATCCAGCCGCCCACCACGAGGATCTGCAGCACCGCGATCAGTCCCTGCTCCACGCCGTCGATCAGCACCCGCTCCATGGCGTTCACGTCCTCGGCCACGGTGGTCATGAGGTCGCCGGTGGGTTTGTTGTCAAACCACGTCAGCGGGAGAATCTGGAGGCGCTCGTAGAGGTCGCTGCGGATATCGCAGATCACATTCTGCTCCAGGGTGTTGTTCAGATTGATGCGCAGGGCGTTCAGAAAATCGCGTCCGAAATAAGCGGCGGCGGCCAGCAGTACCCAGGGCAGCAGTTTGTCCGGCTGGTTTTTATCAATCACATCATCCACCACGGATTTGATGGCATTCGGGGAGACCACCACCAGCAGAGTGCCGATAATGGCGCAGCTGATCTGGCCAAAAGCCAGGAGAGGGTAACGTCGGAGCCAGGGAAGAACGCGGAGGATGGTTTTCATTCAGGGGTGGCCGGGGGGCTTTCCGGAGCGGACGGGCAGGAACGTATTGCCCGCCCCGGGATGCAACGGGTTATGAAACGTTTCCCGTTGGGCTCCGGGTGCGCGCCGGGCATGCGGGAGCCCCGGCTGTGCGCCTGACCGTCCCGTCCCGCACCGCCTGATCCGAGGGCGCGGAGCCTGTCCCCGACTCCCTTGGTGAAAGGTGTCGGGCCAGGACTTTCCCAAAGGGGGGTGGCCGGCTTTCAGTCTGTGACACTTTCCGATCCTTCGACCGGAGCGGGAGGGACCGGGGTGGGTACGGCGGCCGGTGATGAGGCGGAGTTTTCAGGCGTGGAAACGACGGCGTCCCTTTCCATGGTCTCCTGAAGCTGGGTCAGGGCGTCGTCCCACCATTCCCGGCGTTCGAGATCGTCCCGCACAAGAGCCTGTTCCTGATCCGGAGTCAGGACCGGCGGGGTGCCGTCTTCGCCGCCGCCGAGGAGGAGGTCAGGGAGACTTTTCGGAGTTTGAGAAGCTGGAGAGGAGTCCGCGTCACCGGCTGCCTTTCCAGGGCTGGCCGCCTGGCCTGGGGTGGCCGGGGAAAACCCGGGGGACCAGTAAACGGAATTCCGCGCGAGTTTCTCAAAGATCCGGTCCTGCTGCTGATCGCTCAGTCCCAGCAGAGGTACCAGCCGCTCCAGTTCCTGATTGGCCTCATCCTCCACTTTTCTGGCCCGCGCCGCCAGGCTCAGGGAGGAGGGCGCCACGGCATCCTGGGGATCGGTTCCGGAAGGATTTTCAGCCGGAGGGACATCCGCACGCGGCAGGGCGGGAATGGCGGAACGGGCCGTGGTTGCCCGGGAACTGGATTTACCCGACGCCGGGGAAGGCGGAGCCGGGACTGAAACCTGGGAAGCCAGGGCGTCAGGAAAAGAGGCCGGGGGGATCGCGGCTTTTGAGGGACTTGAGCGGATCAATGGTTCTTTGACCTCCGCGGGGGCCGTTTGCCCGGAACGCGGCAGCAGCAGCAGCCAGAGACCCGCCGGAATCACAGCGAGAGACCCGAAAAGAAGCAGAGCGGAATTTTTTTTCATGCCGGGAGAATTGAGACGTGGATGATCAGGTCAGGGGGAAACCAGAGCAGTGGCGGCGGGGATCGGAGTGTCCGCCACAAACTGCGGGAACCGTTCGCCGATGCGCTGGCGCAGACGGCCGCGGGCGGCCGCCAGGCGGCTCTGCTGCGCGGGATCAAGCAGACCGGGCCGCCGGATCAGCTCATCGTGAAAGGACAGCAGCTCCAGGTGCATCTGAAACAGCGCCCGGTCCCGGTTCAGAAACATCCGCTGGCTGGAATGCTCCAGCAGGGGCTGAACCTTTTGCCTCTGCCCGGCCGTCAGATGGAGATCGCCCCCGAGGTGGTCCAGCGCCAGATTCCACCATTCCGCCGGGGACACGGCGGCGGTGATGGGGGTGTCCGGCGGTTTTTGGGAAACCTGCCACCCGCGGTCCCCCCACAGCAGGCCGCAGCCGATGCCGGCTCCGAACAGGCCGATCAGGGAAAAAGTCAGGATGATTTTGTCCTTTAAGCGGATCATGGCAGAGGAAGGTTGAGGGAGGGCGGTTCCAGGAATACGGAGGCTCCAGCGGAGGCGGGAGGGGGCGGATTCCCCAGAGCGGCGGCCAGAGCCAGCGCCGCCAGGGCGGCAAGAGAGCCCCGCAGGGTCCACAGCCGCCAGAAGCGCAGCTTTTCCGCCCGGGGAGTGGCGCGCCACTGCGCCACCACGCGCCCGGCAAAACCAAAGGGCGCGGTAAGATCGGCGGACTGCGCGCAGTGCTTTTCCTCCGCGCCGCGGGTGGCCAGGTGACTCCAGATTTCGCCGGGGTTCGGATTCATGGGATTTTGGGTGGGTGGGAGGTTCAGGATTTCAGGGCAAAATGGAATTTCCCAGCCGTCCGATGACCTCCGCCAGTTTCCGGCGGGCACGCAGGGCGGTCATTTTGATTTTGGAGGCGCTCCAGCCGGTCAGCTGGCGGATTTCGCTGATGGAGTGCTGTTCCACATCCATCAGCCGGACCACCAGCTGCTGGTCCGGCTTGAGGGAATCGAGGAGTTTATCGACAAAAACGGCGCTCTCGCCGGGCAGGGCGGCCTCCGTTTCCGCTTCCGCCCCGGCGGCGGCCAGGAGCAGCGCCTCCTCCCCGGAACTCAGGTCGCAGAAGCGGATTTCCGGCCGCGCTTTGCGGCGGCGCATCAGATCAAGGCAGGCGTTGGTGGTGATGCGGGACACCCAGTGGGAAAAAGGGCTCAGGCCCCGGTAACTGTCCAGCCGGGAGAATATTCTGAGGAACACCTCCTGCGCCACGTCCTCCTGATCGCAGTGCCCGGGCAGGTGGGCACGCACGATCCGTATCACATTGGGATACATCGTCTCCACCAGCCGCCGCGCGGCGTGGTCACAGCCCTGCCGCACCGCCGCAAGCAGCGCGCGCGTTTCCGTTTCCCCATCCCGGGCGGAAAATTTTCCAGCCGGGAAGCTGACAGCGGACAGACCGGGAGGGGCGGGGAAGGGCACGGCGGACCTGCGGAAGCGGAGACGTCAGGGGGTGGAACGGCTCACTTTGTAAAATTTTGCGGACTGGCCGGCGGCGGTGGCATCGCTGAAGCTCTGCGTTCCCGTTTTGTCAGCAGTGAGGAACCCGGAAAACAGAGGCGACCAGTCGTGGAGAGTGGTCGAGCCCAGCACCTGGTAGCGGTAGCCGGTTTCGACGTTCCAGATGAGGGACGCTCCCGCAGCTTCGGGCTTCACCTGAAGACCGGGATCGGCGGGCGGATTGGCCTGAAGAGTCAGATCATCAAAAAGCATGTAATTGTCCCCGCCGGTGCAGGTGTAGGAGGTTGTCTGGGGGGTAACGGAGCCGAAAATCATGCGGAAACCCACCGCTCCCAGATTCACCGCCGCGGATCCGTTATAAAAAGGCTCATCCACAAACAGCGGCAGACCATCCAGAGCGGCGGTCCACAGATTGGTGCGGAAATTGATCCGCACCGTCAGCGACTGCATGGTGTCGTGCAGGAAATTCGCCTCCGTGCTGACATACGTGAGCGCTTTGGTGCCCGCGCTGCTTTGGGTGCGGCGCACCAGCTGCTGCGGAATCCCGTCGGTGAGACTGGCATTGTCGAACTGGATGGCGGCCAGCACATCGCCCGATCCGGCGGCGGTGGAGGCCCCATTCATGATAAAAAGCTCAAAATTGTCCCGCCGCACCGGTGTGGTCTCATCGCTGGAGTCCTTGATGCCGATCAGGGCCGTGATGAACACCACCTCCGTCCCGGCAGCGGCGGGATCGTTGTAAAAAGGGGCGGCGGCATTGAGAGGACGGCGCAGGTTGATGCTGCTGCCGGCCCAGGTGACCGGCAGGGTGTTTCCGCCGATCCAGCCCGCGTTCCCCAGACCAGCCACTCCGTGCTGCTCCTCAGTGTCAATTCCACTGCGGTCCGTTCCGGCGCTGGTGGTGCCGAGCCAGTTATTTTTACCCGCGATCTCGTCGCTGCCGGCGGAAAATCCCCCGCTGCTCTCGAACCCGACGGAAAACAGCTCCTCCGCGCCGAGCAGGCAGACACCGGCAGCCCAGAGACAGAGCGGAAAAAACCATCGGGGACCCAGCATAAACAGCGGAAATTATTTCAAATTTTCCCAGTTTTAAAAAAAATTTACACCAATCACAAGAACAGATTATTCCGGAAGAGCGATGTGCCGCGGACACCGCTCTTCCAGATTGGCGGGGATTTCTCCTACTTCTGAGGAACCGGATTCGAGGGCGGTAGAGGAGGAACCCCGGGAATATTGCCCATCAGAAATTCCTCCTTCGAGAGCCTCTGGTCGCCGTTCAGATCCAAAACCGTGAAAGCTTCCGCCAGTTTGGCTGGAGGGAGAGACGCCGGGGGATGGAACTCCGGTCTTATGAGGAATCCATCCCTGTTCCTGTCCATTTGGTTGAAAAGGGCCTCCCGCCGAGCTGCCTCCCCGGGAGGAATTTGGCCGTTCCCCGGAGGGGTTGGAGGTGCCGGGGGTGCCGGGGGAAGAGGAGGAAGGGGGGGGATTCCGGGAATATTACCCACCAGAAATTCCTCCTTCGAGAGCCTCTGGTCGCCGTTCAGATCCAAAACCGTGAAA
>JAZKFB010000015.1:0-16602 GCA_040386695.1 Verrucomicrobiota bacterium | reverse complement strand
GTGCCGGGGGTGCCGGGGGTGCCGGGGGTGCCGGGGGTGCCGGGGGTGCCGGGGGTGCCGGGGGAAGAGGAGGAAGGAGGGGGATTCCGGGAATATTGCCCACCAGAAATTCCTCCTTCGAGAGCCTCTCGTCGCCGTTCAGATCCAAAAACGTGAAAATCTCCGCCAGTTTGGCGGGAGGGAGCGATGCCGGGGGATGGAACTCCGCTCTTATCAGGAATCCATCCCTGTTTCTGTCCAGTTCGTTGAAGCGCTGCTCACGCAGCGCCGCAATGCCCCTGCGGGCCGCATCCCGCGCGGCCTGCATCTCCTCGGGAGAAATTTTGCCGTCCAGATTAATGTCGATCCGCGTGAAGGGATTGGCCTCGCGGGGATTTTTCATGGCTATATCGAAGGCCTGGCGCTCCTGGGGGCTGAGCCGGCCATCGTTATTCAGATCGTAGGGCTTCATGATGTCCGGCAGCTGCCCATTTCCGAAGGGCTTGCGGACAGGAGGTGCCACTGCGGGCGTGTCGGCATGGGCGCTGATGGCGGCCAAGGTCAAAAAGCCTGTGATAATCAACGGTTTATTCATAGTGAGGAGCAGTTTAATTACGAATGCAAAATTGCAGTCTGGATTTAAATTTTGCGTTCAAACGATCTGACGCCACGATGAAATTCATGGTCACACATTTTTGGTGAAAATGTTTTCTCCGCATTTTCCGCCCGCCAGTGAGCCGGGGATGCAAACCGCCTGCGGGGATGATGTTTCCGCCGTCCCGGAATCCCGCCGAAGCGGTGAATGCGGCACCGGATTTGAAAAGCCAGCCGGGGAGGCTCCGCTGAAAGGAGGGTTATGGAATGGTCCCGGCCGGGCCAAGCCGGTGGATGCCTTTCCCGGAAATATCCTCACCATACTTTATGCGGTTGAAAGTCACGGCGGGTGAATGACGGGATTGGATAGGGGCCGGAGCCGGTCCGCGACGCGGGGATGCGGGGCGGAGGCGGCGGAAAGTCCCGTTGCTCGCCATGTTCCGATTGCTCAAACGCACGCTGCGATGGGGGATTATTTCCCTCCTGGGCGGCGTGCTGGCTTTACTTTTGTTCAACGGATGGGTGGTGCGGCGCAGCGCGGCCCGGGTGACGGCGGATGCGGCGGCAGCGCCCCGGATCCAGGTGGCGCTGGTGATGGGGACGAGCAGAAGGCTGGCCAACGGGCAGACCAACGCCTTCTGGAAAGGCCGCATGGATGCCGCCGCCGCTCTTTATAAAGCCGGAAAAGTGAAACAGATTCTTGTCAGCGGCGACAACCGCGCCGCCAATTACAATGAACCGCGCGACATGCGCGACGGGCTGGTGGCGCGGGGAGTGCCCTTCGGAGTGATCACGCTGGATTATGCGGGCCTGCGCACGCTGGACTCGGTGATCCGTGCCCACGAGATTTTCGGAGTGACGGAATGTGTGATTGTCACGGATGATTTCCACCTGCCGCGCGCGCTGTGGCTGGCCGACCGCCGGGGGCTGAAAGCGACCGGTTTTCACGGAAAATCCCTGCCTTGGGGGACTTCCGGAAAAGCCCGCGTCCGCGAATGGCTGGCGAGGATCAACGCCGGACTGGAGGAATGGGTGCTGGGCACGGGAGCCAAACATTATGGTGAACGCGAAAAGCTTGAGGGGGGTGACATGCCGGACCGGCGGAAATAAACATAAGGACATGCGGATCAACAGGCAGTATGCCGGAAGCCATCAGGATCGCCTGCCCGGATGAGGACTGTCCTTCTGAATGGAGGGATTATGAAACCACCCGGAATGAGCCTTGCCGGTGCCGGGAGGCGGAGTTGAAGCCGGACGATGCCATTAAAATCGAAAATTCAGCCTTGAATGGGAGAGGGAACCGGCGGCTTTGCCATGAGGATCCGGCACGGCGGATTTTTCAGGAAACAGGCGGAGCGGCGCCCTGCCGGGGATGATGGTTGCCGCAGGGAGGGGTGGAATTGTTCCCAGCGTGGACGGAGCACTTCAACGGAAGCCCGGAAACGGCGGGGAAACGGGAGGCGCGGCGTGGGGCAAGATCCAAAGGAGTCCTGGAGATCCGGCCTGCGGCCCTGATGAATGAGGGCGTCCGGTGCGCCGGTTTAGTGAAACGCTGAATTCATGGCATAAACAGTCACCGGCGGCGGCCATGCGGTGGCGTGAGGACCTGCCTCGGTTATCCCGCCGGGAGACTGATCACCGTCCGGCGTTTCCGGCATTCATGAAAAATGATTCAGCCGCGGGAGAATTTAATGCCGCAGCTCAGCGGAGGATTTTTTAGAAAACGGGATGATCGGCGGCAATTTCAATACATGATTAATGGCCGGTGTTGCGATGCTGTCGTTTTGATTTTTAATGATTGAGAAAATTATGCTGAATTCACTTTTCTGAAAAACTGGGTGTAACTTTCCACTTTTTCGTATAGCACGCGTCACTGCTGCCCGGAGGATGCGGAATTAATCCTTCCATTTTCACCTGGTGTCCGGGCGGCATTCCCTTTTCGTGAATGGCCATACCGGAGCAGGACCGGTCGAAGTAGCGGCCTATCGGAATTTTTTCCTTGAAATGCTCCGGCGGAACATTGGAAATTTTTAAAAAATACTCCCGGTTATCCTCGTGGAAGTCATTTCCTGAAAACGAAAAAAGAGGGAAACCTGACAGTTTCCCTCTTTTTATTTGGTGATGGCTGAGCCCTTTTGGACTCCGCATATCTGATGGTGTGCGGACTATTTCAGCGTGTAGCGCGTCCACTTGCCCGAGCCCGCCTTGGTGAAATTTTCATCCATGACTTTGATGGCGCGGAGGTAGAAAACGCCGGACTGCATGGCGGCTGCGCGGGCGGAGATGCCTTCCTCGCCGGCGGAGGCGACAACACGGCGGAGGCGCTCGATAACGTCCTCCTCGCTCAGGCGCTTGCCGCGGCCGCCTTTGCGGCGCGGGCTGGTGTCGACGGTGCCTGCCAGCTGGGGAACGAGATCCGCGACCCAGCCTTTGCTGTCGCTGGCTTTTACAGGGCGGGTGCCGTTGATGTCGGACTGCAGCTTGTTCAGTTCGTCCTGCAGCTGGGTCATTTTTTTGCGGCGCAGGGTGGTAAGCTCCCGCTCCAGCTCATTGATGCGACGATCCAGAATGTCGGTCATAGGGTTTGATGTTTTGGTATGGTTAGTTGGCGTTGGTGTCTGGTGGCGGCCGGAAATCCGTTTTGAGGCGCATTGCTGACCGCACGGACAAAAAAACAAATTACGAGTACTATGTCAACAGTAAATAACGTTACTTTCGAAAATATTGTCCTACGCGAATGTAAGCTGGAATTCCGGAGCTTACTTCCCCCGTAAGGAAATCCCCCATGCCGCGGTTGAAAACAACACGTTCCCCAAACAGTTCCGGACGCATTCTCTTGATTTACAAAGCATGAGGGCGGAACGGGAAAACTTCACATGTCCCGCGGGGCATACAGAAGCCCGCATGTCAGAAAGCGCGGGGCGGCTCCCCCCCTTCCTGTATTGACGCGGCCCCGGCGTGCTGTTTTTCTGGCAAAATGAGACTTTTCTGGCTTTTGATGGTTGTCGCGTTCGCGGTGATGATACCTTTTCTGATGGCGGGGGACGCGTTTGAAAAGTGGTTCTCCTTTGCGGGCACACAGGAATGGCTGGCGGCGTATGGATGGAGATGGGGCTGGTTGGCGGCGGTGCTGCTGCTTTCGGCGGACCTGGTGCTGCCGGTGCCGGCCACGGGGGTGATGAGCGGGCTGGGCTATGTTTATGGTTTCTGGCTGGGCGGAGCGGTGGCGGCGGCGGGCTCATTTCTCTCGGGCTCGCTGGCTTTCTGGCTGTGCCGGAAGTGGGGCTCCCGGATCTCGGGCAGGCTGCTGGGGGAAAAGGACCGGGAACGCGGGGCGCGGCTTTTTGCGGGCGGGGCGGGCGGCTGGCTGGTGGTTTTGTCACGCTGGATGCCGTTATTGCCGGAAGTGGTGGCCTGTATGGCGGGTCTGACGCAAATGCCGGCGGGAAGGTTTTTAATCTCTCTGGCCTGTGGCTGTGTTCCTATGGGATTTGTTTTTGCGGCTATTGGCGCGGCCGGGACGGAGCGGCCGGGACTGGCAATTTTATTGAGCGCGGTTATCCCTGCTGTTCTGTATGGTGTTGTCGTGATCTGGCTGCGGAAACGCCGGCTGTGATTCCGGGGAAGTGCTTGACGTTGTGCCATGGATGGCCCCACGCTGCGGGAAATGAAACGGCTTCTAACTTTATTATGGATCGGATGCGTGCCCGCTTTTGGGGACGGCGCGGCGGATAATCTCACCGGAAACGTGCGCCGTATGCCGCCGGCCGGGGCCGCCATAGCGGAAAATGTCCGCGCGGCCCTGACCGCTGAAGCCGCCCGGCTGGGTGCCGGAATTGAGGGATTCCAGCGGAATTCCAGCGGGAAATCCGGCACCCTCCGTTATCTGCCGGATGTTCAAATCTTCCATAAAGCGGTGGACTGGGCGCTGCGGTATGATGAATTTTACGATCCTGAACAGACCCGGTGGGCTGAGGATCAGCTCCGTGAGGGGTTCACGCGGCTGGAATCCCTGAAGAAAGGGGAAACACCGTGGCTGGCGGCGCGCGGGCTGGTGGCGCGGGGATATTTGTCAAAAATCGACGGCAGCGTGCAGCCTTTCGGGATGGTGGTGCCGGAGTCATTCCAACAGAATACGCCCTGGCGCTGGCGGCTGGACTGCTGGTTTCACGGGCGCGGGGAAACGCTGACGGAACTCGATTTCATCCGCCAGCGGCAGACGCAGGCGGGGGAGTTCACACCGCCGGACACCCTGGTGCTGCATCCTTACGGGCGTTACTGTAATGGTCAGCGTTTCGCGGGGGAGACGGATTTTTTTGAGGCTCTGGAAACGGTGAGGCGCGATTACCGGGTGGATGAGGACCGCATCGTGGTGCGCGGGTTTTCCCTGGGCGGCGCGGCCTGCTGGCATATCGCCACGCATCATGGCTGGCAATGGGCCGCCGCCAATCCGGGCGCGGGCTTCAGCGAGACCGAACAGTTTCTGAATTTTTTCCAGGGCGAGAAGCTCCAGCCGCAGGCCTGGGAGCGGAAGCTGTGGAATCTTTACGACTCCACCACCGTCGCGGGAAATCTCCTCAATTGTCCCACAGTGGCTTACAGCGGGGAGACGGATAAGCAGAAACAGGCGGCGGACCTGATGGCCGAAGCCATCGGCGGCAACGGCACGGGGCTCTTTCTGAAGCATGTCATCGGTCCGAAAACGGCGCACAAATATGAATCCGGGGCCAAACAGGAGGTAGCGGCGGCCATTGACCGCATCGCCGCCGCCGGCCGCCGGAGCGTTCCCCGGGAGGTGCGGCTGGAGACGTTCACGCTGAAGAACAACCGCGCGGCATGGATTCAGGCGGATGCCCTGACGGAGCACTGGCGCCATGCCACCATCACCGCCTCGTATGAGGATGACCAGTTTCTGGTGGGCGTGGAGAATGTGAGCGCTTTTTCCCTGCATTTTGAGCCCGGGACGCTGCCGGATGCGGTGGGGGCGTCCTTCGGCGTGAATATCAACGACGATCCGTTCGGCGGCACCAAGCCTGACCAGCCCGCTTTCCACGATGAGGTGACGCGGCCGTCCGACCGTTCACTGGATCTGCGTTTTGCCCGTCGGGCGGACGGGCGCTGGGCACCGGCGCCGGCACCGGAGAAAGGGGAGGGTTTGCGCAAGAAGCACAATCTTCAGGGCCCGATAGATGACGCCTTTATGGATTCGTTTATTTTTGTGCGTCCCACCGGTCAGGCGGCGAATGAAAAAGCCGGAGCCTGGGCGAAGGCGGAACTGGACCGGGCGATTGAGCACTGGCGGCGGCATTTCCGCGGGGACGCGCGGGTGAAGGATGACACGGCGGTCACGGAGGAGGACATCAAATCGGCCAACCTGATTCTCTGGGGCGATCCGTCCTCGAATTCGCTCATCGCCAAAACCGCTCCGCGGCTCCCGATCGCCTGGACGGGCAGTGAAATCAAAGCGGGGGACAAAACATTCCCGGCGGCGGACCATGCGCTCATCTGCATCTATCCGAACCCGCTGAATCCGGAGCGTTATCTGGTGCTCAACAGCAGCTTCACTTTCCGTGAATATGATTACCTCAACAATGCCCGCCAGACGCCGAAACTGCCTGACTGGGCGGTGATTGATCTGAACACCGCGCCGAACGCGCGCACGCCCGGCAAAATCGGGGCGGCGGATTTCTTCGGAGAAAAATGGGAGCTGAAGTAAGGGTTTGAACGGCGGCCCGCCGGGCTCCTCCGCTTTCTCAATACACCTTTTCGCTGGCCTTCTGCCACGAGGGAAGATGGATGATGGTGTTCAGCATCTCGTAGGCCACGATGGCGGGGTGCTTGGTGGCGTCGATGTCGTGGACGAGGTGGCTGTGGGCGTACTTGCCGGTGGAGTAATATTCCAGAACCGGCTTGGTCTCGGCCTCATAGGTCTGGATGCGGCGCTCGATGACGTCATCGCGGGCATCGTCAAAGCGGTTGTCCTTCAGGGCGCGCTTGCGCAGGCGGCGGCGGAGCTCCTCGCGGTCCGGGCAGGAAAGATGGAAAATTCCGAGAACGTCCAGGTGGGCCTCCATAATGGCCGCCTGCCCGACATTGCGGGGAATGCCGTCGAGGATGAGGAAGTCGATGTCCGGTTTGAAAAGGTGGGAATCCGCCCGCGACCGGATATTCGCCTCCCAGAGCTGGACCGTAAGCTCATCCGGCACCAGCTGGCCCCTGGAGGAATATTCCACAAACGCCTGGCCCAGCGGCGTGCGGGTGTCGAGGGAGCGGAAAACGTCCCCGCAGGCAAAATGGTTGAACCGGGGAATGCGTCCGAGAATCGCGCCCTGCGTGCCTTTCCCGCTGCCCGGAGCGCCGAAAAAGAGGAACGTCTGGTAACGATTGTGGGGATGGGTGCTCATATCGGAAATCGCGTGAGTTATAGGCGGAAAAGGAGTCCGCCAGCCAGCGGGCGGGTATTTAACGCATGGCGGGGGGAAAAAAACTGGAATTTTCCCAATAGGCGGACGAAGTCGGAATCCTATGTCTGATGCCCGGAAACAGATCGTGATCGCCACGCATAACACCCACAAAACTGGGGAATTCCGCGTTTTGCTGGGCCCGGACTGGCTGGTGGAGGACCTGACCGCTTATCCGGACCTGCCGGTGCCGGAGGAGGACGGGGCGACGTTTGAGGAGAACGCGGCCATCAAAGCGCGGTCCGCGGCGGAGAGGCTGGGGGACGGCGTGCTGGTGGTGGCGGATGATTCAGGGCTGGAAGTGGATGCCCTGGACGGGCGGCCGGGGATTTTTTCAGCCCGGTATGCCGGTCCCGGCGCGGGGGACGCGGGCAACCGTGACAGGGTGCTGGAGGAAATGAAAGAGGTGCCGCAAGGCAGCCGCACCGCCCGGTTCCGCTGCGTGCTGATTCTGGCGGAAGGCGGCGCGGGCACTGTCCTGGCCGCCTGTGACGGAACGGTGGAGGGCCGGCTGGCGCTTGAGACCGCAGGCACGGGCGGATTTGGCTACGATCCGATTTTTATCCCGGAGGGTTACGATGTGACCTTCGGCGAACTGCCGGCGGAGGTGAAAAACAGCCTCAGTCACCGCGCCCGGGCTCTGGAGGCCCTGCGGCGGCGGCTGGAGGCCGTTCATTGATTGACGGCCCTCCGTCACTCTGTTCTAATGGCGGGCCGCTGCCGGACGTTTCTTTTTTCACAGGCAGACCGCAAACTCCTCCGCTCCCATGGCTCTCAATCCCGAAGATTTCGAAGATCCCGCTCCTGACACGTCGGGCCAGGCTTATCATGAGGCGACGGTCCCCGCCGGGAAGCGGGAAGGGTATTGGCGGAAACTGGGCGGGGGTTCCCTGTCGATCAGTATCATTGTCCACGGAATCATCATCCTGGTGGCGGTGCTGTGGCTTTTCCCGCCCGCGCTGCTGGTGAAGGAGGAGGTGGAATTCCTCCCCGGCGGCGGTGGCGGCGGCAGCGGGGCCTCGGAGGATAAAATTTCGCAGAAACGCCAGCGTGCCGTGAGCCAGAGCATGCCCCGCACGCGTATCTCCTCCTCCGCCATTTCGCCGGATGCCGTGAGTCTGCCGGAGCTGAACGCCACTCTCACCCCGCTGGCCTCGATTTCCCCCAGCACGGCCATGGGGGGAGGCACCGGAGGCGGGCAGGGCGGAGGCCGGGGAACGGGCACCGGGACAGGAATCGGCGCCGGGATTGGCTCGGGCTTCGGGCCCGGCTTCGGCGCGGGTTTTGTCGATCTGCCCAAGCTTTACTCCAGCCGCTGCTCGCCGGCCGAGCGTCTGGCGAAAATGACGGCGAACGGTGGATCGCCGCAATGCGAGGAGGCGGTCACCAAAGGCCTCGTGTGGCTGGCGGGCAAACAGAACGCGGACGGCTCCTGGGGCGAAAGCCACAAGGCGGCCATGACCGGCATGGTGCTGCTGGCTTTCCTCGGACACTGCGAGACGCCGGATTCCATCAAATACGGCGAGAAAATCCTCAAAGGCGTGAGCTACCTCATCGACCTCGGCCGCAACCAGAAGCAGCCGCAGTTCGCCGGCATTTTCAGCACCAAACCCACGATTGCCAGCAGCACCTACGAGCACGGCATCGCCACTTACGCCCTCGGCGAAACCTATTCCTTCGCCAAACTCGGCAGCAGGGAGCTGCCCGGTCTGCGCGACGCTTTTGAAAAAGGCGTGAGCATCATCATTGAAAAACAGAACAACAAGGGAAGCTGGAGCTACAAGGAGGGCATCGGATACGCCATCAACGAGGGCAATGATCTTTCCGTGGCCGGCTGGCAGTTCCAGGCGCTCAAGGCCGCCAAACACACCAATCTGAAAATCGCGGGTCTCAGCAAGGCCGTGAGCCGTGTGGAGGATTATCTGGAAAGCACCCAGACGGCGGACGGCGGTTTCGGAAATCCCGCGCGCGACCAGGCCTACAACCAGTGGAACCTGAGCGGAGCCGCCCTGCTGGGGCTCCAGACTCTCGGCCGCAGCCATCCCGGTCCGGTCAACAAAGGGATGCGCTGGCTCACCGGTGAAGTTAAAAAGGACCCGCTGGACTGGAATAAAAACTGTTTCCTTTACACTTGGTATTACAACACCCAGGCCACCTTCCAGAAAGGCGGCGACGCCTGGAACCTGTGGAATTCCCAGTTTCAGAAACAGCTGCTGAACAATCAGCTTCCCGACGGCAGCTACAAAAAGGAAACCGGGATGGGGATTGACGCCGCCACCACCAGCGCGGCCGGCGCGGATGCCGATCTTTACCGCACCACCCTCTGCACCCTGATGTTCGAGGTGTATTACCGTTATCTCAAAGTCGGTGACCGCGAGGACGACAGCGGCAGCGGCCTGCAGCCGGTCCGCACCACCAAGTGACGGGTGCGGGCGGCGGGAAAAACGGGTTTCACCATGCTGCTGAAAGCCGGCCGGTCCCCTCACTCATAACGCAGGGCGTCGATCGGATCCAGGGCCGCCGCTTTTCTCGCGGGGTAGAATCCGAAAAACACGCCAATGGCGAAGCTGACGCTGAAGGCCAGAATAATGGAGCCGGTGGAGACAATGGGCACGAAGTCGGCGAACATGGCGATGCCTTTGGAAATGCCCACGCCCAGCAGCACGCCGAGCAGTCCGCCGAGCAGGCTCAGAGTGATGGATTCAATCAGAAACTGCAGCATGATATCCGTGCCCTGGGCGCCGATGGCCACGCGGATGCCGATCTCCCGGGTGCGTTCCGTGACGCTGACCAGCATGATATTCATGATGCCGATGCCGCCAACCACGAGGGACATGCCGGCGATGGAGCCGAGCATCATGGTGATGATCCCGGAGATGCTGCCGACGGTGTCCGCGATCTCCTTCTGATTGAGAATGGAAAAATCGTTATCATGCTCCGGCGGCGTGCGGTGGCGCTGGCGCAGCAGGCTGACAATCTGCTGCTGGGCCACCGCCATGCGGTCGGCGCTGGCGACCTGGAGACTGATGAGGCGGATGTATTTCTCGCCGGTGAGACGTTTCATCGCGGTCGTGAAGGGCACGATGATGCGGTCGTCCTGATCCTGCCCGCCCATGCCCGCGCCCTTGCTGGCCAGTTTGCCGATGATGACGAAGGGAATGTTTTTCAGGCGCACGGTCTGGCCCACGGGATCCAGCGGGCCGAACAGCTCGTGAGCCGTTTTCGAACCGATGACGGCGACTTTCGCGGAGCTGCGGATTTCGCGCTCGGTGAACATGGAGCCGCCGGCCAGCTTCCAGTCCCGGATTTTCAGATAGTCCTGGGATTCCCCGGCGACGGTGGTGGACCAGTTGCGGCCGTTGGCGATGGCCTGGACGGTGGTCGTCGTCTCCGGGCTGGCGGCCACGATGTCAGGAATCTCGCGGGCCAGGGCGGCGGCATCGGCCAGGGTCAAAGCACTGGCGCTGCCGCCGCCGGAGTTCACGCCGCCGGATTTCCGGTTCCCCGCGAAGACCATCAGCAGATTCTGCCCCAGCGCGGAAACCTGGGATTCGATGCGCGCCTGGGCCCCGTTGCCCACCGCCACCATGGCCACCACGGAGGCCACGCCGATGATGATGCCGAGAGCGGTCAGGGCGGAGCGCAGTTTGTTCCGCCGCAGCGCGCGCAGGGCGATCATCGCGGTGAGCAGCGGACGCAGGATGAGGGCCTGGAAAAGGGTCAGCATTTTTGGGGCGGGAGAAGTTGTTGATTATCGGTTAGGGCAGGACGGCTGACTTTCTGAAACCTGAAACCTGAAACCTTTGACCTTCACGCGAGTTTGGCCTCCTTCTCGGCGTGGTCGAGGGTGGCGCGTTCGGAGGCGGCGAGGCGGCGGTTCTGGTTTTCGGTGTCGCTGATGACTTCGCCGTCGCGCATGACGACGATACGTTTGCAGTAGGAGGCGATGTCCAGCTCATGAGTGACCATGACGATGGTGATGCCGGAGTCGTTCAGCTCCTGGAAGAAGCCCATGATCTCAATGCTGGTGCGGGTGTCGAGGTTGCCGGTGGGCTCATCGGCGAGCAGCAGCTCCGGCTGGTTGACGAGGGCGCGGGCGATGGCCACGCGCTGCTGCTGGCCGCCGGAAAGCTGGCTGGGCCGGTTGCCCAGCCGGTTGGCGAGGCCCACTTTTTCGAGCGCTTCCTTGGCGCGGCGGCGCTGGTTGCCGAGCGATATCAGCGGTTTGCTGTAGAACATGGGCAACTCCACGTTTTCCAGGGCGGTGGTGCGGGCGAGGAGGTTGAAGCTCTGGAAAACAAAGCCCAGTTTGCGGTTCCGCAGCGTCGCCAGTTGCCGGCGGCTGAGGTCCGCGACGTTCACGCCATCCAGCAGAAAGCGGCCGCCGGTGGGCTTGTCGAGACAGCCGATGATGTTCATCAGCGTCGATTTGCCCGAGCCGCTGGACCCCATGATGGCGACAAATTCGCCCTGCCGCACGTCCATGCTGACATGGCGCACGGCATGGACCTCCACATCGCCGGTTTTGTAAACTTTGGCGACCCCGTCGAGGCGGATCACCGGCTGGTCGCTTTTGTCAGGAATGGCGCTCATGGAATCGGTGGTCAGCGGTCGAAAGGCGGTGATCAGTGCTCAGCGGCCCGGGCCGAAGCCGCCGGGTTTTTGGTTGGAGGTGAAGGAGGTCACCACGGCCGCGCCCTCCTCCGCACCCTCCAGCAGCTCGGAGTCCACGCTGTCGGTGATGCCGGTTTTGAGGATCATGGGCTTCAGGGTCATGTCCTTCCCTCCGATCACGCTGTAGGCCAGCCGCTGGGCGCGCTCCAGTTTGGCGGGCGGGGCGGGTTCGTATTTGGTGCCTTCCGGCGGAGTGAAGCGCAGGGCGGTGTTGACGATTTTCAGCACGTTTTTCCGCTCCGCCACCAGAATGGAGACATCCGCCGTCATGCCCGGGAAAAGCTTTTCCTCCGGATTGTCCACGGCGATAACGGTTTCGTAGGTGACCACGTTATTGGTGGTGGTGGGCGACTTGCGGACCTGGCGGACGAGGCCTTTGAAAATCTCATCGGGGAAGGCGTCCACGTTGAACTCCACCGTCTGGCCGTCTTTGATCTGGCCGATGTCGGCCTCGTTCACCGTGGCGATGATGTTCATTTTCGTGATGTCCTGGGCGATGGTGAAAAGCACCGGCGTGGTCATCGTCGCCGCCAGGGTCTGACCGATATCGACCTTCCGGGCAATCACAAGGCCGTCCACGGGCGCGGTGATTTTGCAGTAGCTCAAATCCACCTTGGCCTTCTGCAGCGAGGCTTCGCGGATGATCACCGTGGCTTCCGACTGCGCGACCTCCGCCACCGCCTGCTCCAGATCCGCCTGAGTGGCGGCGCGGACGGGCAGGAGGTTTCTTTTGCGCTCCAGATTCTGCCGGCTCAGCGTGGCGGAAGCGGTGGCGCTGGCCAGTTCACCCTCCGCCTGACGCACGGCGGCGCTGTAAATGCCGGAGTCAATCTCGGCCACCACGTCCCCTTTTTTGACCGGCGAGTTGAAGTCCACGTTGAGCACCGAGATTTTCCCTGACACCTGGCTGCCGACGTCCACGCTTTTCACCGCCCCCAGCGCGCCGCTGGCGGTGACGTGCTGGGAGATGTCGCCACGCGTGATTTTGGCGGTTTCGAAAGTGCCGCTGGCCGCAGTCTTGCGGTTGCAGGCCGATGCCCCCGCCAGGGTCAATGCGGCCAGGGCGGTTCGGAGAAATCCAGAAGGTCGTTTCATGCGGAAAATTGAGAATCGGTGGAAAAAGGAGAAGTCATTTCCAGCCGCCGCCCAGGGCTTTGTAGAGGGCGGTCAGGTTGGTGAGGATGTCGGCGCGGGTCTGGAGCAGGCTTTGGCGGGAGCTGTAAAGATCCTGCTGGGCGGAGAGCACATCCAGGTAAGCGCCGAGTCCCTGGCGGTAGCGGGCATCCGCCAGATCATAACGCTTTTGCTGCGCCTCAATGAGCAGCACCTGAGCCTCCAGCTGACGGCGGTAACTGTCGCGGGCGATGAGGGCGTCGGCGACTTCACGGAAAGCGGTCTGAATGGTTTTCTCATAACGCGCGGCCTCGCTGCGGGTCCGGATCCGGGCAATGTCGAGGTTGGCCTTGTTCGCCCCGCCGTTGAAAATCGGGACGGTGATGCGCGGGGAGAAACCCCAGGAGCCGGTGTTGGTGCCGAAGAGATCCGAAAACTCCACGCTGGAGCTGCCGGTGGAGCCCGTGAGGGAAACCGAGGGGAAGAAAGCCGCGCGGGCCGCACCGATGTTGGCGTTGGCGGCCCGCAGAGTGTGCTCGGCTTCAAGAATATCCGGACGGCGGAGCAGCAGGTCCGAGGGCAGGCCGGGATGGAGATTCGCCAGCACCGCGCCGCTGTCCAGGGGCCGGCGGGCGGGAAGATCATGGGGCAGTGGCTGGCCGGCTAGGAGGGTCAGGGAATTCTCCGCCTGAGCGGCCTGGCGCTCGTAGCTGATGACGCTGATTTTCGCCGACTGCACCTGGGCGTCGGCGCTGCGGAGGTCCAGCTCATTGGTGCCGCCGGCGTCCACCATGCTTTTGGTCAGGGCATGGGATTCGCTGATGGTGGCCAGGGTCTGCTTCGCCAGCTCAATCTGCTCCTGGGCCTGGCACCAGTTGAAATATTGAGTCGTGATCTCCGCGACCAGCGAGAGCCGCACGCTGCGCTGGGCTTCAGCGGTGGAGAAGAAGTTTTCCAGAGCCTGGGCATTCAGGCTGCGCACGCGGCCGAAAAGGTCGAGTTCATAGGAGACACTGGCGACGGTGGCGCTGAACTGATTGCCGGTGACGTTGCCGTTGTTCTGGCGCGAGAAATTGCCCCCTGCGTCCACGGTCGGGTAGTTCGCGGCCCGCTGCACGCGGTATTGCGCCTGGCTTTCCTCGACATTCAGCATGGCCACGCGCAGGTCGCGGTTATTGGTCAGGGCGATATCCGCAATGCGCCGCAGCCGCGGATCCCTGACAAATTCCCGCCAGCCGATATCGGGGACATTCCCGCCACCGTCGGCCGCACCGCCGCCGCCGGGAAATTGCTCCGCCACCGAGGGATCGGGCGTGGCGAGGGGAGGGATCATGGTGCAGCCGGGCAGCGCCAGCAAAAGGGCGGGCAGCAGGGCGGAGAGTTTGGAGGTCATGGAAGCCGAAGGTCGCGAGGGGCGCGGTCAATCACTAACGCGCCAAGGGAAAGGCGCAGCCGGAATCGGATGAGCGGTCCGCTGGCCTGATTTCCGGCGCAATAGCGGGGATCAGCGGCGCGGAGGACCGCTTATCCGGCGGATCAGCCGTTCATCATAATTCACGGACAGGGGGCGGCGCTTGTGGCATTCTGGCATCGTTTCGAATCTCCGACATGTTCACCGAACCCGCCATCGCTCCCGTTCCCTCCCCCTCCGCGGCGGGGCAGGCGCGCGCGGCCTCGTCGGAGCAGGGGCCGCGCTTCTGGCTGGGGCATAAGACTTACTGGGCCTGCCAGATTGGAGGCTGGGGCAGCGGGCTGCTGCTGGGCATCTGGGGCGAGCTGCTCAAGCCGGACCCGGAGCCGGAGCCCTCGCGGCGGGCCAGTCTGGTGATTTATGTGTCCACGGTGATGGGCCTGCTGATCAGCCATGTTTTCCGCTGGGTGATTCTGCACTGGCGCTGGAAGGAGCAGCGGCTTCCGGCGCTCATCCCCCGCGTGATCGCCGGCAGTCTTGTGAGCGGCGTGGCTCTGGCCTCCATCACCATGCCCATGGAGGGCTGGCTCTGGCAGAAAGCCGGGCCGGGCCTGATCTCGCTGGTGATCGTCTGGCTGTCCCTGCACTTCACGGCCTGGGCGGGAATCTATTTTGGTTATCACTACTACGTGCAGCTGCAGGAGACACGGATGCAGAAGCTCAAGATGGACGTGTCCATCAAGGAAACCGCCCTGGCCTCACTGCGCTCACAGGTGAATCCGCACTTTCTTTTCAATGGCCTGAATACGCTGCGGGATCTGATAGAAACCGATCCCGCCGGAGCCCGCGCGGTGGTCACGCAGATGGCGAAACTGTTCCGCGCCTCGCTTTCCAGCGGGGACCGGCATCTCATTCCGCTGCCTCAGGAAATCGAGACCGTGGAGGCTTATCTGCTCATTGAAAAAACACGGTTCGAGGAGCGGCTGCCCGTGCGCTCGTTCATCGATCCGGCAACACGCGACACTCTGGTGCCGCCGTTTCTTCTTCAGACCCTGGCGGAGAACGCGGTGAAATACGGCGTGTCCTCCGGCGCGGAGCCTGGCGGCATTGAATACACGGCCAGTCTGGCGGGGGACGGCTCTCTGGTTCTCACCGTCAGCAATCATGGCCGGCTGGGTCAGCCCACCAGCTCCACGGGCCTCGGCCTGAAGATGGCCCGCGAGCGTCTGGCGCTGCTGTTTGACGGACGGGCTTCTCTGACGATTGAACCCGCGGAAAATGGACTGATCGTGGCCCGCGCTGTTATTCCCCAGACCCCGCCGCGCCTGACGTGATGCCATACGCTGAGCCGCGGACTGGCTGCATCCATCAAATCCGGCTGATTCGACGGATCAGCCGGAACCCGCCAAACCCGCCCGCCACGATTCGCCGCTTTCTGACATGATCCGCGTTTTTATTGTCGATGACGAGAACCCCGCGCGCCGTGAGATGAAGCGGCTGCTGGCGGCGCATGCCGATGTGGAGATCGCCGGGGAATACGCCTCCGCCATCCATGCCCTGGACGATGCCGCGGAGCGGAAACCGGACGTCATTTTCCTGGATATCCAGATGCCTGACCGCAGTGGTCTGGACGCCGCCGCGCAGCTGACGGGCTGCGGGGCCGCCATCGTGTTTGTGACGGCCTACGACGAGCACGCGCTTCAGGCCTTTGATCTGGCGGCGCTTGATTATCTGCTCAAACCGGTCGAGCCCGACCGCCTCGCCAAAACCCTGGACCGGCTCCGCAACGGTCAGGCACCGCCCGACTCCCCCGTCACAGGCGGCAGCGGCAGCGGCTCTTCCGTTCCCGCTGCTGCCGAAACCATGTTGCGCCCCGGCGACCGCATTTTCCTGCGCGGCCAGGACCGGCACTGGTTCACGCCGCTCAGCGCCATCCGGCTGCTGCAGTCCGAGGGCAATCACACCCGCGTCTTTTTCGACAGCGAAAAACCTCTCGTCAGCCGCTCGCTCAACGCCCTGGAGCAACGCCTGCCCCCGCAGCTGTTCTTCCGCGCCAACCGCTCGCAGATCGTGAATTTGAAATGGATCACCGCCACCGAGGAATGGTTCAGCGGCTCCATCAAGGTGAGGCTGGAGGACGGCACCGAAGTCGAATTCTCCCGCCGCCAGGCCCGGCTTTTCCGCGAAGGCTTCAGCCTGTGACGGGCGGCTGTTGGGCTGTGATTGACAGCACGACCGCCCGTCTTCGGAGCATTTGCAGCGGCCGGGTAGAACGGGCATCCCGCCCAATATTGTTGTTTTAAATATTTACAAATATAAACCTAAATTCTCGAATGAGCGTGAAGCCGCCTCCGCAGGGCAGCGGGTTGG
>JAZKFB010000014.1:12973-26012 GCA_040386695.1 Verrucomicrobiota bacterium | reverse complement strand
GGTTGGTGGCGTTGTCGTCCACGATGAGCAGGCGCCGCCCCTCCAGGCCCCGCGCGCCGGAGCCGCTTCCGTTTGCGTTTGCGTTCCCGCTCCCTGCGGCGGGCCGGGGGATTTGGGCGGGAATCAGGGGGATCTCGAACCGGAAGGTGGAGCCGTGCCCCTCCTTTGACTCGACCCGGATGCGCCCGCCCATGTTGCGGATCAGGCGCTCGGAGATGGCCAGGCCCAGGCCGGTGCCCCCGAAGCGCCGGGTGGTGGAGGCGTCCACCTGGCTGAAGGCGCTGAAGAGGCGCCCGGTCTGGCTTTCGGGAATGCCGATGCCGGTGTCGATGACGGCGGCGTGCAGCCACTCCGCGCCGTCCTCCCCGCGCGCGGCGGTGAGTTTGACGAAAACCTCGCCTTTGGCCGTGAATTTGAGGGCGTTGCCCGCGAGGTTGACCAGCACCTGGCGCAGGCGCACGGGGTCGCCGAGGATGGCGGCGGGCACGGCGGGGTCGATCCAGTACATGAGGTCGAGGTTTTTGCGCGAGGCCTGGCCGGCCAGGAGGTCCATCACCGACTCCACGCAGTCGCGGAGGGGGACGGGGATGCGCTCCAGATCCAGCTGCCCGGACTCGATCTTGGAGAAGTCGAGGATGTCGTTGATCAGGCTCAGGAGGACATCGCCGCTGGAGTGGATGGTCTCCACGAACTCGCGCTCCCGGGCGTCCAGCTGCCCGTCCATGAGCAGCTCGGACATGCCGATGACGGCGTTGAGGGGGGTGCGGATCTCGTGGCTCATGTTGGCCAGGAACTCCGCCTTGGCCCGCGCGTGGGCCTCGGCCCGGGCGGTGGCGGCCTCCAGCTCGATGTTGCGCTGCCGCAGCAGCTCCGCCGCCCGGTGCCGGTCGTCCACGTCCTGGAGAATCCCGTGCAGGGCGATGATGGCGCCGTTTTCGTCGCGCACCGGCTCGCCGCGGATGTAAACCCAGATCCGGCGTCCCCGCGCGGTGTTCAGCCGCGCCTCCGCCTCAAAGGGTTCGCCCGTCCGCATACTCTCCTCCACTCTGCTCTGAATGAGCGGACGGTCCCCGGCCTCGTAAAAATCAAAGGCCGCGGCCAGGGGAACCGGCGTTCCCGGCTCCACTTCGTGAATCCCGTAGGTGATATCCGACCAGCGCGGACCGCTGCCGTCCAGCCGCAGTTCCCAATGCCCCAGCCGCGCGATCCGTCCGGCCGCCTCCAGCAGGTCCTGGGCGTTTTTTTTGGCCCGGAGCATCTCACGCATCTCACGCTCCAGCATTTTACGCTCGGTGATGTCCACTGACGTGCCGAGGTAACCACCGCCGCCGTCCTCATGGCCAAGAGGGGTGATGCACAGATCGACGATGCGCCGCGATCCGTCCCGGCGGATGTAGGTCCACTCCCGCCGTTCGCTGCCGGACCGCCGCGGAACCGCGATGAAGGTTTCAAATCCCTCCACGGAATACCCCAGTTCCTGCGATAACCGGAGGGCGCGTCCCTGAACTTCCGCCGGATCGTGAAAAACGACGGGACTCTGTCTGCCCACCATTTCCCCGGCGGTGTATCCGAGGAGAAGTTCGGCGCCTTTGCTGAAATAAGTGATGACTCCGGCGGTGTCCACGGTGATCACGCAGACGCCGGTGGCGGAGTCGAGCACCTGGGTCAGGCGCTCCTCAATTTCCCTGCGCTGCCGTTCGGCGAGCTGCCGCTCGTCGATTTCCTCCTTAAGCTTCAGATTACGCTGCCTGGACTGCTGCAGACTCCAGACCACCACCGCCACCGCCGCCGCCAGCAGCGATCCCATCCCCAGGGTCACCACTGGCAGCCGGGCTCCGGCCAGTCCCGCCATTTTCGGCTCCACCAGAAACCGCCAGGTGTGGCCCCGGAACTCGATCTGCTCCTCCGCCGTGGTCCCCTCCTCCGGCGGCCGCAGGGGGAGGTCGCCGAGGATCAGTTCATTTCCCTCCAGCAGGGCAATGCGGCTGGTGGAGAAGGCGGGTTCATCAAGGGTGGACTGTTTGAGATTCCCCAGCCGGAAGACTCCGACCAGAAAACCGTCAAATTCCCCATTCGGAAACATCGGGAGGTAAATCCAGAATCCCCGGCCGCCCCCGTCAAGTTCCAGAGTGGGGGAAACCACGGATTTCCGGTCCCTCAGAGCCCCCTCCAGCGCGGGCGCGGCTTTCCAGCGTTTTTCCTGATGCAGGTCCAGTCCCGCGAGGGGCGAAACATTGGCGTCCGGCTCCACCCAGTCCATTTTCCAGTCCGTGTCCGTGCGGGCGATGGCTTCAAGAATGGGCTGATCCTGGATGCTGCCCCGGGCATACGCCTTCCATTCACGGTAGGGAATGCTGCCGCGCTGTTCCCATTGCATCCTCATGCGCGCGAGGGAGCGCAGGGAGAATTTGAAACGGCCCAGGGAATCGGCGGCCACATTCCGCGCGATAACCTCAGCCTGCCCGTGGAGAGCCCGGGCCCGGTCCGCCGCCATGGTCTGCCACAGCATCAGCGCCCCCGCGATGATGCCAATGGCGACAGGCACGGGGAGACAGCGGTCCTCAATGAGACGCCTGGCGGTCATCCACTGCGTGGCCAGCAGACCGGTGCTCAGCAGCGTCAGTCCCACAGCGGTATGGGCGGCCATGCCGATGAAAGTCCCCGTCACGAACACGGCGGTGAATCCCAGCGCATAGCCAAAAAGCGCCATCAGACCGAGGCAGAAGGCGGAGGTGCCAAAAATCCATACCGCCAGACGCCGGGCCGTTGAGGAAATCCGCAGATTCAGGATAAAAATGCCCGCTCCGTAAAGAGCGAACCCCGCGCTGGTGGGCCGTGCGGGCCGCATGGGGGCCAGTCCGCCCGCAGTCGGAAAATGGGGCAGGAGCAAATCCAGCCCGAGTTTCCATCCGGTGAGATATTCGAGGGAAAAAATCAGCCCCAGCCCGCCGATGACCGCGCCGCACGCCATGGAAATCCCCCGGGGAAGCCGGAGGATGAAGGACGCCAGGCCCGCTCCGCCCAGCAGAAAGCAGAAGGCCGTGAGATACTGCATCGGCACCAGATTCGGCTGCAGCCGCACAATATTCACATTTCCCATGTGCCATCCGGCCAGCACGGTCATTCCGATAAGAGCCGCCGTGAGCGCGCAGAACAGGGATAATAAATCCGGTCTCCTGAAACTGCTGAAAAAGATCCGTCGCGTGCTCATCCTCAGCACGTTAAGTGCTATGGCGGATTCATGCGAGCGGAAGTAAGGCCGCAGAACAGCAAATCTCCGCGGTTTTTAACTTTCGGAAAACTGTGAAAACATGCACCGGTGAAGATGGGTGATGACCCTGCCTCATTGCGGCGGCATTCAGCGCGTTCCGCCACAAAAGACCGGTGCCCGGCGGAGTCACGCCTCGGAGGCGCGGCTGCTGGTCTGCGGCTCCAGCCAGTAGAGCACGGCCATGCGGGCGGCGATGCCGTTTTCGACCTGCTGGTTGATGAGCGTGCGCTCGTAGGTCATCACCCCGTCCACCAGCTCCACGCCGCGGTTCACGGGACCGGGATGCATGACATAGATGCCCTCTGAGCGGATGTGGCGCAGACGCGCGTCGGTAACGCCGTAAAGCCGGTGGTATTCGTGCAGACTGGGGAAAAACTGCTCCTTCTGCCGCTCCATCTGGATGCGCAGCAGGTAAATGACCTCCGGCTTCCAGTCGAAAAGCTCGTCGAAGGTTTTGAAGCTGATCATGTCGCTGTGCCGGTCGTCCGGGATCAGCGGCCCGGGTCCGAACACCGCGACCTGCGCGCCCAGTTTTCTCAGAATCGTGCTGGTGCTGCGGGCCACGCGGCTGTGCTGGATGTCGCCGACAATGGCGATCCGCCGGCCGGCCGGATGACCGAGCACCTCGTTGATCGTGAAGGTGTCCAGCAGTCCCTGGGTGGGGTGGGCGTGGTGGCCGTCGCCGGCGTTGATGACGCTGGCCTTGGTGTGTTTGGCGATGAGATTGGGCACCCCGGCGGCGCTGTGGCGCACAACGATGTAATCGACCTGCATGGCCTGCATGGTGTCGATGGTGTCAATAATGCTCTCGCCTTTCACTACGGAGGAGGTGGACACCGCGAAGTTCGTGACGTCCGCGCTCAGGCGTTTGGCGGCGATTTCAAAGGATGACCGCGTGCGCGTGCTGGGTTCGTAAAAAAGCGTCAGCACATGCCGGCCGCGCAGGGGGGGCATTTTCTTCACCGACTGGCGGATCAGATTTTTGAATGGCAGCGCCGTCTCCAGCAGGAAGTTGATTTCCTCCACAGTGAGCGACTCGATGTCCAGCAGGTCTTTGCGTCCCTTCATAAAAAGTCACGGTCACGGTTTGAGATCCCGGGCGGCCAGAGGATTCACCGTTTTCCCGTCCGCCGCCTGAGCCCCGCTTTTGGGCATGATGAACAATCCGTCCTGGCCGTCAAGCTCGCGCAGCAGAACCCGCAGATAGGATTCCGGCCCGATGCGCTGCCGCAGCCCGCAGTAATCGGGCTGGATCGGCAGTTCCCGGCAGCCCCGGTCCACCAGCACCGCCAGCTCGATTTTGCCGGGACGGCCGTATTCAAACAGCGCGTCGATGGCGGACCGGATGGTGCGGCCGGTGAAAAGCACGTCGTCCACCAGAATCACCAGCGCCCCCGCCAGATCGTGCGGCAGCTCCGTGCGGCCAAAGTCCGGGGAAAAAGTCGCCGTGTGCGGATCGTCGCGGTAAAGCGTGACATCCAGCATCCCCACTTTGATCCCCTGCCGCTCCTCCTCCAGCACCTTGGCCAGGCGCTGCGCCAGGGGAGCGCCCCGTTTGTGGATGCCGACGAGGACAAATTTCTCGCGCGGATGACGCTCCAGGATTTCATACGCCAGACGGTGAATCTTGGTGTCGATCTCGCGGGCGGTCAGCAGCTGTTGGCCGGAATTTTCCATTGAGACAGAGGGGGAGGGGGAGGGGGAGAAAAATTTGAACAGAAGGCCGCGAAGGAAACGAAGGAGGGGAGGGCGGCCGGGGAGATTTGAATTTGAGATTTCAAATCCCGGATCTGGGATCCGGGTCAGGAAAAATGCAGCGTGGCGATGTCGGACCGGCGCTGGGAGCCGTCGAAAGTCACCTGCGCGGCCTGGGCATAGACAGCATCGCGGGCCTCCTCGCGGGTCGCCGCCTGGGCCACGACAGCGAGGACGCGGCCGCCGTTGGTTTCGAAAATCCCGTCGGCATTCCGTCTGGTGCCGCAGTGATAAACCCGCGCGCCGCTGACCTGCTCCAAACCCGCGATGCGGTCGCCCGCGCGGCTGGTTTCCGGATACCCGGCGCTGGCCAGGATGAGGCAGACGCTCCAGCCGGGTTTGGTTTCCAGCCACTCGGACCGCAGCCAGCCCTGGGCGGCCTCCATGAGATACTGCGCCAGATCGCCCTCCAGCAGCGGCATCACGGCCTCGCACTCGGGATCGCCGAAGCGGCAGTTGTATTCAATCACCTTCGGGCCGTCCGGCGTCAGCATCAGGCCGAAATACAGGAACCCGCGGTAGGGCAGGCCGTCCTTCCGCAGCCCGGCGACGGTCGGCTGGATAATATCGCGGCTGATTTCCTCCAGCAGCGCCTCCGGCACCAGCCCCCGCCCCGCCACCGCGCCCATGCCGCCGGTGTTGGGGCCGTCGTCATTGTCGCGGATGCGTTTGTAGTCCCGGGCCGGGGTCAGCAGATGGAAGCGCTCGTCCACGACGCTGCAGAAAATCGAAAGCTCCGGCCCGGTCAGGCATTCCTCGATCACCATGCGGCCGGGACCGAACAGGCGCTGCGTGAACACCGTGTCCAGAAAAGCCTCCGCCTCCTCCCGCGTGCCGCACACCGCCACACCTTTGCCGGCGGCCAGCCCGTCGAATTTCAGAACCACCGGCAGCGCCATGATGGCCGCACGGGCCTCCTCCAGCGTGTCGGCGACCGAATATTGCGCCGTGGGAATGCCGTGGCGCACCAGAAACGCCTTGGCGAATTCCTTGCTGGCCTCCAGCTGGGCGGATTCCTTCGGCGGTCCCCAGCAGGGAATGCCGGCTTCCGCGCAGAGATTGGCCAGCCCCGAATCCGTGACCAGCAGGCTTTCCTCGCCGGCCACACAAAGATGAATGCCCTCGGCCTGCATGAAGCTGATCAGACTGGGAAGATCCGTGGCCGGAGTGCGTTTGGCGATTTCAAAAATGGCGTCGCTGCCGGGGTAAGCGAACAATTCCGGGCGCGACGCCGCCTCCGCCAGAGCGGTCAGCAGGGCGTGCTCGCGGCCTCCTTTTCCAGTGACGAGTATTTTCATAAGCAAACCAGCATCAGACCCGGCAACCGCGCCGGAACCTCCGGCGGAACAACTCCGCCGCCTCCCCCCTCCCTCCGCCCCGGACGTGGCGCAAGGGAACTTTGCTTAGGGGGAATTTGAACAGAAGGCCGCGAAGGACAGGAAGGGGTTGGGAAAGAAGGAGTTTGAACAGAAGGAAGCGAGGGAGGCGCAGGATCAGGAGGAAGAGGAAATGAGGGGGGAGGTGAAGCATCCTGCCGGCAAATCGCTTCCCCGCTTCCCGGAGGCCTTAGCCTGCATGTGCTTCACGTTTCTCTATCCGGGATTCCGCCCTTCCTGTCCTTCTCGCCCTTCTGTTCAAATTACTGCTCTTACCGCCGCAGCGTCAGCAGTTCGTCATAAATGGTCTCAAGATTGGCGGTCTGCGCGCGGTGCTCGAAGTTTTCCCGGACGTCGCGGGCGGCGTTCCGGCTCAGCGATTCCCACAAACCGGGCTCGCGGGCGAGGCGCTGGAGATTGTCCAGAAACCGGTCGCCGTCCCGCTCTTCGACCAGAAGACCGGTGAGGTTGTCCGTGACCGCCTCCGGAATTCCCCCGTGATGCGTGGCCAGCACCGGCAGACCGGTGGCCATGGCCTCCAGCATGGAATTGGGAATGCCCTCCTGATTCTGATCCGCGGGCGTCTGGCTGGGATGGAGAAAAGCGTGGGAGTGATGGTAAAGTTCACAGAGCGCGGCGGTGTCGAGAAAGCCGGTGAAGGTGACTTTTTCCGCAATCCCCAGCGTGCGGGCCAGAGCGCCGAGTTCATCCCGCATCGGACCTTCCCCGGCGATGGTGAACGTGCTTTCCGGCCAGGTTTGGCAGAACGCCGCAAAAGCGTTCAGAGCCAGATGCAGCCCCTTTTTCTCAATCAGCCGGCAGGCCTGGATAAACCGCCAGCGCCCGTCGGCGGGGAAAACGCGGTCCGCCGCGACCGGAAACGCGGCCATGGGGATGCCGGTGCGGTTCAGGCGGATTTTTTCCGGAGGACAGCCGAGATCCAGGAGCCGGTCCTTCAGGGAATGTGACCGCGCCAGCACCAGCGGAATGGTCTGCAGCAGTTCCCGCAGACGGTCAATGTAGCCGGGCCGGTCGGCACGGGGCATGACATCGGCTCCGTGAAAGGAGACCAGCGCCGGCAGACTCCGGTGATGCTGAAGAAAAGGCAGCAGGTGCACGCCCGTGTGCCCGAAATAAATGTGCAGCAGATCCGGCCGTCGGCGCTCCAGGATTCGCATCAGCGAGCGGTATTCCCCCCGGTAAACCAGCGGAGGTTCCCGGCGGATGTATTTCAGATGGAAACGCCGGAGGAAATGGCTGCGCGGCGGCGGAATGACCTCAATATCAGGGAAGGGGAACTTCTCGGCGCTCTGCCGCTGCTTGGTGAGAATGAATGTCTTATGCCGCTCCAGCCCGGTGACCTGCCGGTAAATATGCAGCATTTCCGGCTTCAGAAAGGTGGTGCAGTAACTGGCGACGGTGGGCATCGGGGCGGGAAAGAGAGCGGAGGGAGAAAAATGCCGGGCCACGGATGGCACGGATAAAACGGATAATCACGGATAATCACGGATAAGGAGGACGGGAAACGGTTAAACAGCACAGGGTGCCTATTTATCATGTATCCGTGCCATCCGTTATATCCGTGCCATCCGTGGCCCGTCAGCTTTTTGGGATTTGGCGGACCCGGGCAGGGGGAGTTCCTCCGGGAAATGAAAAAAGCTCCGGGGTGACCGGAGCTTTTTTCGAAAATCGCGCCTGCGGATTAAAACCGCGGAGGGCTAGGGGACGAAACGGTATTTCTGATTCTTCTTTTTCGCGGCGGACTTGGCCTTGCGCTTGCGGCGCTGCTCCAGCGTCTCGTGCTGACGGCGGCGGCGGAATTCCTCAAGAGTGCCTTCGGTTTCGATTTTGCTCTTCAGGCGTTTCAGAGCGCGGTCGATGGGCTCTCCCTTTTTGACGGTGATTTCGGGCATGGGGCTGATCCTTGACTAGGAGGAAGTTGGAAAGATTGGTCTTAATGGCCGGTTGGCGCGGAGGGGTGGAGTATAAAAGACGGGAAACGGTTGTCAAGGCTCGGGAGAGGGGAATTTTGATTTTGCAGCCGCCGCTCCTGTTGCCCGGCGCGCGGGGAATCTCCTTTTCCTCCTTATACAGGCTGCGGAGGCTCCTTTCCGCCGGCTTGCGCAGGACAACATTTTTACTGGATTTTTAAATTTAATATTGTCAGGCTCACGCGGACAGCGCACATTCCGCGCGTATGAAATTATTGCTGTTTCCGCTGTTGATGAGTGGTGTCTGCTGGCCGCTGACCGGACATGTTCAGGGTCAGGAGCTTGCACAGAAAGTGATTGTCAGGGCAGCGGTCAGCCGGGAGACCGTGGACCTGAACTGGCTGCTGGACAATCCCAGCCTTTTCACGGCCACCCACGAGGATTTTGAGAAGAACTACCCCCGCAAAACCTACATGTGGCTGGACAAGGACAAGACGCGCGCCCGTTTTAATCCGGACCGCGTGAGCATCAAAATGCGGGGAGAGACAGTGGGGGAGACGATTGTCAGCTTCAAGGACACCAAAATCTCCGCCGTCATGATCTCCGTGATCAACAAAGGGGATGACGGCTACATTAAAGAGGTTCCTTATAAAACAGCGGTCAAACTGGGAACCACCGTGCTCAGCGGGCTGGCCAAGGTGAAGGAGAACCCCCGCCGCAAGGATGAGACGGTTTCCCGGGCCGAGGGTTCGGTCTGGAGCACCAAAAAGGCGATGTATATGCTGGAATACCTCTGGGTGCCGGAGGAGGTGCGGGACGGCTGGCGGTTTTACGCCCACTGCGAGTTTGTCCGTATCCGTATCCTGCCCCCGCAGGCGCAGCTCGGGGTGCAGCAGAATATGGTGAAAACCAATGTCAGCAAAGCCGCCCTCGGCAAACGGGTGAAGCGCGAGAGCGACAAGATCTGGCTGGAGGGCGTCCCCATGGTGGACCAGGGCGGCAAAGGCTACTGCGCCGTGGCCTCCTTTGAACGGGTGATGCGGTATTACGGCAGCCAGGTGGACATGCACGATCTGGCGGACCTCGCCAACGCCAACGCCTTCGGCACTTCTCCCTCGGGAATGAAGGACGCCGTTCATAAAATGGCCGTCCGCAGCGGCATGAGAACCCGCGAACCGATTTTCATGGAGGGCAAGGACTACGATTCCCTCATGAAATCCTACAACCGCGAGGCCAAAAAAGGCGGCAGCGGGGAAGTCACCCGGCCTTCGGGGATTTTCGGCCTTTACCGGGAAATGGACCCCGATGTCTGCCGGAAAATGCGCGTGAAGGACGGGAATTTCACCAAATTCGGCGCTGAAATCGTCAAAAGCATCAACGCCGGCGTGCCCGTCATGTGGGCCATGCAGCTGGGGATGTTCTGGGAGGAGAAAATCGAGGACAGCTATGAGGCCAACCGCGACAAGGAAAGCGCCAACGAGGACGATGAGACTCCCAAATCAAAACCGGAGGACACCAATCCCGAAACCCGTCCCAAACGTCCCCCGGAGCAGATGTCCGGCGGCCACATGCGCCTGATCGTCGGCTATAACCTCAAGGAGAAGAAAATCTACTACACGGACTCCTGGGGTCCCGGCCACGAGATGAAAAGCATGAATCTCGATGACGCCTGGACGGTCACCATGGCCCTCTTCATGATCGAGCCGAACTGATTGGAACGGGAGTCTGATGCCCGGTCCGGCATATTGACGGCGCTCTGATTTCGGAAAAGTATGTGAAATGGGCTGATCCGGAGATGCAGGAATGCTGGCGTTTCCTGCCAATCCGCGCCAACCATTGCCGAAATTATGTCCAAAGTCTTCAACACCGGTATCATTGGCTACGGCTGGGCGGCGACCGCCCACATTCCCGCTCTCCAGGCCACGGGCCAGAGCAACGTCACCTCCATTCTTTCCACCCGGAAACTGGACGACGCTGAGCTTTCCGCGAAATACGGCTGCCAAATCACAAGCTTCACGGATGCGGCGGCTTTCTTCGCCCAGCCGGATCTGGAAGTGGTGGATATCACGGGATATCCCTGGGATCACACCAAGTTCGCGGTGCAGGCGGCGGAGGCGGGCAAACACTTCATTCTGGAAAAACCCATCGCCCTGACCTGGGAGGAATGCCTCCAGGTGGACCGCGCGGTGGACGCCGCCGGGGTGAAAACCTGCGTGTGCTTCGAAGTCCGGCACAGCGGGCAGTTCGTGACCACCAAAAGCATGATCGACAGCGGGATGCTGGGCCGCATTCATTACGGGGAGGTGGATTATTACCACGGCCTCGGCCCGTGGTACGGCCAGTACCGCTGGAACACCAAAAAAAGCGGTGCCGGCAGCAGCCTGCTCACCGCCGGATGTCACGCCATGGATGCGCTGCTGATGTGCATGGACGGGGAGGTGGAGAGCATCACCAGCCTCGGCACCCAGAGCACGCATCCTTATTTCAGCATCTACGACTACCCGCCGACCACGGTTTCCCTGATCAAATTCAAGGACGGCCGGGTGGGCAAGTGCGCCAGCGTGCTGGACTGCTTCCAGCCTTATTATTTCCACACCCACCTCGTCGGCAGCGAGGGCACGCTGCTGGACAACAAGTTCCACACCAACAAAATCGGGGCCCTCGACAAGTCGAAGTGGAGCCAGTTGAGCATCCACCCCATCGACTCCGGCGACGTGGCCGACCATCCGTACCAGACGCAGTTCGCGTGCTTCTTCAAATCCCTGGAAGCCGGGGAGGAAATGCCCCTGACCAGCATTAAAGACGCCATGCGCAGCCACCAGGTGATCTTCGCCGCCGACCGCTCGGTGGCCCTTGGCGGGGTGCCGGTGCCGGTCAGCGAGATCGCCTGGAAATAATTCAGTCCGGCGATTGCCGGATTCCCGTTCTGAAGTTACGCCTCCCCCGTCCGATTTTTCCGGAAAGGGACAGGCGGTGACGCGCTTTTCAGGAACCATAACCATCAACAGAACACCCCATGATCCACATTGCCCGGAACGGAAAACAGGAAGGTCCCTACACGCTGGATCAGGTCAACGCGCTGGTGGCTTCGGGAAGGTTGAGGCTGGAGGATTCCTCATGGTGGGAAGGCTGCGACGGCTGGGTGCCGGTTTCCCGCATTCCGGGACTGGCCGCGGCGGGAAGCGCCGCCGGCATGCAGTCCGTTTACGCGGCTCCCGGCAGTGTGATCACTCCGGTGAGCCACGGCGCGGTCTCCGCCGAAGCCGTGCAGGCTTTGCGGGAAACCCGGCCATGGGTGCTGCTGATCGCCGTGATGGGCATGATCGGGACCGCTTTGATGCTTCTGGGAGGGCTGGGAATGCTGGCCTTCGCATCCATGGGAACCTATTCCGGAAGAGGAGGCAATGCCGGCGTGCCGTTTATACTGGCCGCCGTGTATTTGGTGGCGGCGGTGATTTATCTTTATCCCCTCATCAAACTCTTCAAGTATGCGCGGGCGATCTCCGCTCTCTCCAGAACAGGAGCATCAGTGGATTTGGAGAACGCCCTCCGTCAGCAGAAGAGCTTCTGGAAATTTGTGGGGATTCTGTTCCTGATCGGAATCGTGATTTATGTCGTGGCCTTAGTGGTTGTGGGGGGAGCGGCCTTCACCGGAGCCATGCGTGGTTTTCCCTCCAGCGGCGGAGGCACTTTCCCGCCGGTGCCTTCCACACCCTGATTCCGGGATGCGGGCAGGGCGGGGTTTCCGTCCGCTAAAGATCGCGGGGAAACCCTTCGGCAAGCATCCGGCGGGCGCGCTGGAAGGAGCTCCAGGCTCCGATCAGCAGGAAGACCAGAAGCAGGGGGATCATGGAAAAGCCCTCAATGATCGAGAAGGCCCAGATCATCAGGGCGGCCCCTCCCACGAGACCCACGCCCGAGGCGATGAGCAGCGCGCGGGCATAGCCGAGCTTGAACCACAGCAGCGCCTGGAGAATCTGGCCGCCGTCCATGGGATAAATCGGCAGAATGTTGAAAATGAGCAGGCCGAGATTGACCCTGCTGATATTGACCAGCAGTTCGTGAAGCGCCCGGCTTTCCACGTGCTGCCCGGCCCACCAGACAGCGGCCCAGAGCACCGGCACCAGGGCCACATTCACCAGGGGCCCGGCGGCGATGCTCCACAGATGCGCTCCTGGACGCGGGGGAGCGTTCACGTAGGCGATGCCGCCGAAGGGCCAGAGGAGAATATTCTCCGAAGTGCCGCCCACCTGCCGGGTCGCGAAGGCGTGGCCGAACTCATGCAGCAGCACAATGCCGAACAGGGCGAGATATTCATAAACCGGCCAGATGACGCTGGGGTATCCCCGCAGGTTCTGGCTGCGTTCCACCTGCCACCAGGCCACAATCAGCCATGACCAGTGCAGGGAAACCTGGATTCCTTTGAAATTGAAAAGCGGGAAGGATCCCTGCTGGGGGTTGGGGACGGCGTCCATGCGGCGACCGTGGCGCGGAAACAGGGAAGTGGCAAATGATCCCGAGAATGAACGACATGGACAAAAATAAACGGCACGGGCCCACGTGCGCGGCAGGGCTGGCCACAGAAACACCCCCGCATGGTCCATACCGTCCATACCGTCCATGCCGTCCATAAAAGTCCAACCGCCGTCCATCCAACCGCCGTCCATCCAACCGCCGTCCATCCAACCGCCGTCCATCCAACCGCC
>JAZKFB010000014.1:0-12873 GCA_040386695.1 Verrucomicrobiota bacterium | reverse complement strand
CGTCCATCCGGCCGCCGTCCATCCGGCCGCCGTCCATCCGGCCGCCGTCCATCCGGCCGCCGTCCATCCGACCGCCGGCCGCGGTTTCCGAAAGTTCCCTCTTTAGCATTCCGCCGCGTCCGCTAGAGTCGCGCCCATGGTTTTCCGAGATCCCCAATGGCTGGGCCTGCTGCCGGTGCTGATTCTGGCGGGCTGGGTGTGGCGCGGGCTGAAGCTGCACCAGCCGCTGCGCGCGGCCATTGTGCTGCTGACGGTTTTCCTGCTGATGCGGCCGCAGTGGCGGCGGATGACGGGGGGCATGGATCTGTGGGTGCTTCTGGACCGGTCGGGAAGCACCGAAGCGCGTGTGGATCAGGGATTTCCGGAATGGAAACGGCTGCTCGAAAATGGAAAGCGCCGCCGGGATGACGAGATTCATTTTGTGGACTACGCGGCGGACGCGGTGCCCCAGGAGCTGAATGCCGGCGGCCCCTACACCGGCAGCCGGGCGCAGACGCGGACCGGTGGGGCCGTGCAGCAGGCCTTGGCGCTGCGGAATGAGAACCGGCCGGCGCGGATTCTCGTTTTCACGGACGGTTTCAGCACCGAGCCCCTGGGCGGGGTGGCGGAAAAGCTGGTCAAAGCGAAAGTGCCGCTGGATTTCCGGCTGCTCACCGAGGCCGGCGGCGGGGATTTCCGCCTGCGCCGGCTGCAGCTGCCGGGGCGGACGCAGGTGAATGAGCCGTTTCTGGTGGAGGTGGAGGTGACCGGCCCGTCGGACGGCCCGGTGCCGCTGATGATCTCCCGCAATGGCCAGAAACTGACGGACAGCGAGGTGGTGCTGACCAAAGGCCGGGGCGTGGTGCGGTTCACGGACCGGATCGGAACCTCGGGCGCGTTCCGCTACGAGGCACTGATCACTCCGAAAGAGGATGCGCATCCCGGCAACAACCGCTACGAGGGCTGGATCGAGGTCAGCGGCGGACCGCGTCTGCTGCTGGTGACGAAATACGTGCCGGACCCGCTGGAGGCGGTGCTTCAGGGGCAGGGTTTCACGGTGGAGACGGTGCGGGAGGCGGGGAAACTCCAGGCCGGGCAGCTGTCCGGCTGCCGGGGCGTGATCCTGAACAATGTGCCCGCCTGGGAGATTCCAGCGGATTTTCTGAACTCCCTGAAATTCTTTGTGAATGCCCAGGGCGGCGGGCTGATGATGGCGGGCGGCAAGAAAAGTTTCGGTGCCGGCGGGTATTTCCGGTCGCCCATCGACGAGCTGCTGCCGGTGTCGCTGGAGCTGAAGAAGGATCAGAAAAAGCTGGCGGCGGCGATGGTCATCGTCATGGACCGCTCGGGCAGCATGGCGGCCCCGATCGGCGGCGGGACCAAGATGGATCTGGCCAACGAGGGCGCGGCGCGGGCGGTGGAACTGCTTGGGTATCAGGACATGGTGGGCGTTTACGCCGTGGACAGCGAGGCCCACGAGGTCGTGGGGCTGCAGCAGATCGGCGACGACGGCAACCGCGACAAAATGAAGGAGCGCATCCGCCGGGTGCGCAGCGAAGGCGGCGGGATTTTTGTTTACAACGGCCTGAAAGCCGGCTGGGCGGCGCTGAAAACGACGGCCTACGGCACGCGGCACATCATTCTGTTCGCCGACGCCGCCGACGCCGAGCAGCCGGAGGACTATGTGCGCCTGCTGGCGGAAGTGACGGCGGAGGGCGGCAGCGTGAGCGTGATCGCCCTCGGCCAGGAGACGGACAGCGACGCCGCGTTTCTGAAGGATGTGGCCAAGCGCGGCAACGGGCGCATTTTTTTCACGGACCGCGCGGAGGATCTGCCGAACGTCTTCACGGCGGAGACGGTGGCTGTGGCCCGCAGCGCGTTTATCAGCGAGCCGGTGCCCGCCGCCGCCAACGGACTGTGGGCGGAGGTGGCGGGCAAGCCGCTGGACTGGCTGGGGGAGGTGGACGGTTACAATCTCAGCTACCGCAAAGACTGGGCATCACAGGGGCTGATCTCGAAGGATGAATTCGAGGCCCCGCTGGTGGCCTGGGGCCAGCGCGGCAGCGGCCGGGCGGCGGCGGTGAGTTTTCCGCTGGGCGGGGAGTTTTCGGAACGGGCGCGCGGCTGGCCGAAATACGGGGATTTCGCCCAGACCCTGAGCCGCTGGCTGATGGGACAGGATCTGCCGCCGGGGCTGGGGCTGAAGTGGGAGGTCACGGGCACGGAGCTGTCGCTGGACCTGATGTATGATGACGAGTGGGAGGAGAAATTCGCCAGACAGGTGCCCCGCATTGTCCTCGCCAAAGGCCTGCGGGCCGAGGCCGGACCGGAACTGACCTGGCAGCGCATGTCGCCCGGGCATTTCCGGGCGGCCATGACCCTGGAGGAGGGCGATGTGATCCGGGGCGCGGTCCAGGCGGGAGCGTTCGCGGTTCCGTTCGGCCCGGTTTCCGCCGGAACGAATGTGGAATGGACCTTCGATCCCGCGCGGGTGGACGAACTCCGCCAGACCGCCGCCGAATCCGGCGGGCAGGAACTGCTGGATTTAAAGGACGCCTGGAAAACCCCGCCGGTGACGCAGTTCACGGATCTGCGCGGCTGGCTGCTGCCAGGGCTGCTGGGTCTGGTGCTGCTGGAGGCCCTGGCGACGCGGCTGGGATGGCGGTTTGCGGAAATCAAAGGGTCCCTGCCGGGCCGGAAGGGACAATCGGCCATGCTCCGGCGGGCGGAAGCCGGCACCGCCATGGCCGGAAGCGGGATCCATTCAGCAAAAATTCCCGCAGGGGGACGGAATGCGGGCGCGGAGGACTTTGGCGGAGGAAACCAGGCGGGGAGCGGGACAGGGAAAACAGAAAAAAGTGCCACCCCGGCGGGACCGGCGGCTCCAAAATCCTCCCCTCCCATACCAGGCGCGGGACCGCCGCCCCCGCCCCCGCCGCTGGGAGGCGTGGAAGCGCAGGATGCCGCCTCCGCCGCCGAGCGCCGGCGCGAACGCTTCGCGCGGGCGAAAAAAGGCGGGAGCTGAGGGATTGGAATAAATCCGGAGCTGTGGCCAGTGCCGGAGCATCGGCCGCTCCCGGCTCCCGGGCATAGGGCCTATAATTCCTATAGGTCTGTCAGCCGCCTTGAGAAATAAGCCGGCCGCCCGCCGCCGGTGCTTTCGGCACCGGCGGTTTTTCTGGCATGAATTTCCCTGTCGTGATTACCCGAGCCGGGCGGCTTCGATTTTGGCGATGTCGATTTTGCCCATCTCCATCATCGCCGCAAAAGCGCGCCGGGCCTCCTCACCGCCCGCCGCCATGGCATCGGTCAGTGTCCGCGGCGTGATCTGCCAGGAAATTCCCCAGCGGTCCCGGCACCATCCGCAATAGCTTTCCCCGCCGCCATTGCCGACAATCGCGTCCCAGTAACGGTCCGTTTCCTCCTGCGTGTCCGTCGCCACCTGAAACGAAAAAGCCTCGCTGTGCTTGAATTCCGGCCCTCCATTCAGCCCCAGACAAGGCAGCCCCATCACCGTGAATTCAACGGTGAGCACCTCCCCCGCTTTCCCCGACGGGTAATCGCCCGGCGCCGCATGGACCGCCGTGACCTCGCTGTCCGGAAAAGTGGCCGCGTAAAACCGCGCCGCCTCCTCGGCGTCCTTGTTGAACCACAGGCAGATGATGTTTTTGGCTTTCATGGCGGGAGATGGATGGATGCCGACGGTTATGCCAAAATAAAAATCCCTGTCCAGCTCTTTATCCCGTGCGGGTTACTCTGGTTTTCCACCCGGGAAGGATCCGTTTCAAGGGATGTCCGGCCTCACGGCTGCTGCTCCGGAGCGGGGTAATACTCATCCGGCCCGCGCCCCATCAGTTGCCGCACCGTGGCCAGATTATAGCCTTCGCAGTAAAACGTGTCGAAGGTCAGGGTCGCCCAGAAGCGGTAGGAATCCGCCAGGGGGTGGGCATAGGGATCCTCCCAAAAATCCTCCGGCGGCTCCGGCGGAGGAGCCGTTTTCACATTGCCGCCGCTGTCGTCTCCACCGTCATCATTGGCGCTGTCCCGCACCTGTTCGTCGAAGGGCTTCAGGGCAAAATCGGGATCGTCCTCTTCGCCTGAGTCATTCCCGCCCGCCGCGGGCCCGGCGGGAACCGGCTTCGCCTCACGCCAGGATTCCGGGCGGATATCGTCCGGCGGCTCGAAGTCCTCCGGATGGGAAGTCTCCCCCTCCTCCTGATCCGTCCGCAGACGGAACCGGGTTTCAATAAGATGCTGCTGCGTCCGGCTCCAGCGCTCGTGGTCACTCTCATCCTCCCGGGAGCGGGAGATTTCCTCGATCTGCTCCAGCCATTTTTTCTCCTGCTCCGTCATTTCCCGCTTCGTGATGCGGAGATTGAGGTAAATCCCGAACCTCCACTCGTGCGGAGAAGCGGCCATGGCCCCGCGCAGGGCGTCCAGCAGTTCGGGCAGACGTTCGGCGGCGGCAAGGGTGTGAATCTGGATACTGATTCCACGGGTAAAGCTGGATTCGCCGGGTTGGCGAAAACGGGCATGGTCCACATCGCCGTCAAACCGCGCCAGCACCTCCTGCGCCCGGCGGCTCATCCACAACAGCTCCAGATGAAACAGCTTCGGATGCTCCAGCCACTCGGGCTCCGGCTCCTGCAACCGTTCAGGGAGCGCCCGGGTGTCCCCCCCGGTTTCCACCATCACAAACCGCAGCCTCCCGTATGCGCGGGGCTCCGGCAGGTGGAACACCTCATCCCAGGGGCGCAGCACCGCGTTGATCGCCTGCACGTCCAGGGCCACCGGCGACTCATGCAGCAAAGGTTTCGGGACCTCCGCCTCGCACAGGCGCGGCGCTTTCGTCAGCGGCCAGTAGTTGCGCGGAATGTCGTTGCTGAAGGACACCCACAGCAGTTCCGGCAGCTTCGTCAGCGGCGCCACATCCGTCGGCCACCCATCCAGGGTGTCCACCTCCAGGCAGGACAAATGCCTCAGCTCCGCAATATCGCCGAAATCCCGCAACGGACCGGAAACAGTCAGATGCCGCAGCTCCGGAAACCGCCCGATGCCGCGCAGGCTCTGCGGCCCTTCCAGTTTCAGCCGCCGCAGCGCCGGCATCTCCGGCAGATACCCGCAGTCCCGCTGCACACAGTTCCCGCCGCTCAGCTCCGCCGACTTCAGCGAGGGAAACCGCAAACCCGAAAGAACCGCCGCATTCGGATAAAGCGTCAACGATTCCAGGGCCTGCAGCGCCCCCAGCGGCTCCGCATCCACCCAATAGAGCGGGGGTGCAAGGCAGGGATACTGCGAGCCCGTGAAGCCCAGGGAAAGATGCCGCAGCGCGGCGCATTTCATCAGGGGCCGCAGATCCTCCAGCACCGCACTGGAAAGCTGGAGCGATCTCAGATTCGGCAGCGCCTCCACAAACGAAAGATCCCGCAGGTCGCAGCCGCCCAGCTTCACCTCCTCCAGCGCCGGAAAGAACTTCAGCACCGACCCCGCCTCCCCGATCCGCCGGCACTCGTGATCCAGCCACGGTCCGAACTTTTTGAACCACGGCGCCATCGCCGCCGCCCGCTCCGTATCCGCCGCGTCAAAGGGCAGCATCCTCAGCGGATTCAGATTCAGCTCCCGGAACAACCGGTGATCCGCCCGCTTCAGCCGCTGGTGTGCCCGCACCTCCAGCGGAAGGCGGTGTGCTCCAGCCCCTTGCAGTCGTCGCAGACCAGAAAAATCAAATACCGCTCGTCCGCCGTCCGCGCGTCATCAAGCGCCCACCGGGAAAACAGGGAAAGCATGGCGGTCGGGGATGGGATGGAATTTTCCCCTCACGGGACCGGCGGGGAGGGAGGGGAAACCGGCTCCGGTTCCTCTTTCTCCTGCGCTCCCGGCAGGCCCAGCAGATACTGCTGGAAATAAAGATCCGCCTTGTCCTCCTGATCCAGAAACTGCGCCGCCAGCCCCAGCACATTCAGGGTCAACTGCCGCTCCAGCCTGACGCGCGCCTCACGCTTTCCGGATTCAGTCGTCGTTTTGGCCCCGCTGGAAGTTCCGCTCGCGGCATGAAGAGAAGTCCACGTGGACAGCAGCCTCTCCGCCTCTCCCAGGGCCACAGCCATCAGCCCTCCCAGTGGAGTCAGCGCCGCCACCAGTCCCTGCAGATGATCCTCCAGCCGGTCATCCCGGCAGGCCTTGAACTCCTCCCGGCCGTGAGGAAAACACGCCGTCATCTGCGCGGAAGGGTCCCCATACTCCCCGGCCACCCGCTGCGCGATCCGCCGCACCTGCCCCGGCAAGTCCTCGCGGAACGCATTTTTCGCCCCCTTCGCCGCCTTCCGGGTCCCCAGTCTCACCGAATCGCTCGACGAACATTCCCCCAGCACCGCCAGCGCCACCGCCGTCGGGGTGATGACCCCCTCCAGCACCGCCTCCGGATTATTCGCGATCATCCGCTGCAGATGATCCGTGGCGAACGCGATGAGACTGTCCAGACTGATCGCGGGATCCTCGAACGGAATGATAAAATAACGGCTGAGTCTGATCATACGGCGGCGCTGGTTGGGAAATGGAGGTTGTGGGCTGAATTGAACAGGAAACAAAGGCGAGGGCAGAGGCGGAAGGAGCGGTTAACGAATCCCGTCCCGGAGAGAGAGCCGACGGTGACGGAACAACCTCCGGAAGGAACAGCAGCTTTAAAAATTTACAAACAATTGTTCAAATTGTCGCTTCCTGTCAAACTTATTTCTCCAAAATTCCATCACCCACCCTCTCCCCGTCCGGGAAACCCCTCATGAAAATTCACACCCCATCTCCCGCCACCGGAATACCGACCACAAAAATTCACAGCGACCTTCCCGCCGCCGGGAAACCCGCCATGAAAATTCACACCCACTTTCCCCACCCCGGAAAATGCCACCCTGAAAATCCAAAACCATCCTCCCCAAGCCCGAAACCCCATCGTGAAAATCCGTACCCGGCATCCCCGCCACCCGAAATGGTCACAGGAAAAACTGCTACCGGCATGATGCTCAGTGCCCGATATAAATAACTTTTGGATCAACCGGACATGTCACCCCGTTTTGCGGGCGGGAAGGCAAAGGGCAACCATTCGAGGCCTCAATTCGAAATGGAGGGTGTTTCCGCACGGACCGGCTGCATGCGCCGCAGCGAAAGGTGCCGCTCCCGCAAGCGGTCGAGCATTTCCAGCTTCTCCAGCCACGGCAGCGCCCGCAGGCGGCGGCGCTCCGCTTCCTTGGCTTGAATGATGCGCTGAAAATCGGGATTCATGGCTGGAGAAAGCGATTCCCGAATTTAACCTAGGCATCAAGCTGGGAATGCTGGTCCAAAATATCCTGAAAACGCTCCATGTCCGCATATCCTGCTTCCGTAAACATGACGTGCCGCGCTTGTTGAGGGTCTGTGGACGACATGGCCGAGCATGGCGCAGCCGCACCAGCCGATGGAGATGGATTGCAGGATCATGCGTAAGCAAGCCTGCCTTTGGGTTCGGGGATGGGGCGGCCGAGGGAGCGGGCGGTTTCGATCCATTCCTGAATCACGGTTTGGACGTTGCCCACGGCCTCCTCATAGGTCGCGCCGTCGGCCATGCAGCCAGGAAGCTCGGGGACCTCGGCGATGAAGCTCTGGTCGGCCCTGCTCCAGTAGATGATGATTTCGTAGCGCATTTCAATCAATCTCCGGTTGGTGTTTGTGGATAAGGTCACGGACCTGTTTGACCTGGTAGGGTTTCGCCTGGGCGCCGCGTGGCTGCAAGTTGAGGATCTCCTCCACGCCTTCCCGGAAATAAATGCGGTGGCTCCCTTTTCCCTGGCGGAGGGTGAAACCGGCGCGCTCCAGAATCAAACACCGGTCCGCGAAATCGAAGTTCGCGTCCGAGCGGCCTTCCAGAAGGCGGAGAAGGGATTTTTGGATGAGTCTCTCCGGGGAGATCCACGCAAAGCTTTCTCTAGCCGCGCCTGCCTGTAAAATTCTGTCGGAACGACTGCCGGGGTGACGACTATAGGAAACGCGAAGCATGATCTCTCCCGAACGGTCCCACGAACTTCTGCGCACTTATGCGGCCACCCGCTGCGGAACGGCGTTCCGGGAACTGGTGGCGGGCTGGACGGGCATGGTGCACGCCACTGCTCTGCGCGTTTCGCGGGGTCAGGAAACGCTGGCGGAGGATGTGGCGCAGGCCGTTTTCTCCCGTCTTGCCGCCGCGCCCGAAAAGGTGAGGGACGGCCGCGCGCTGGGGGCATGGCTGCACGCGGCCGCGACTGGCTTGACCCTGGATGCCCTGCGCCTTGAGGCCCGGCGGCGGCGGCGGGAGGAAGCCTCGCAGAATCTCATTATGCCCACGCTGGAAACTCCCGCAGCGGACGCCGGGGATGACCGGCACGAACTCATGCCGGAAATTGATGGCGCTCTCAGCCGGCTCCCGCCGCAGGACAGCCAGCTTCTCCTGATGCGCTTCTGGCAGCGGCAGGACTGGCGCAGCATCGGGCGGAATTTCGGATTGAGCGACGATGCCGCGCAGAAGCGCATGAACCGCGCTTTGGAGCGCCTGCGCCGCATCCTCGCCGGGCGCGGCATCACCAGCAGCGCCGGGGCGCTTTCCGCCGTGCTGGCAGGGATGGTCCCCGCCGATCTGCCCGCCGCCGCCGTTCTGAAAATCATCTCCGCCACTCAGGCCTGCACCGCCACCGGAGCCGCCTCCGCTGTCCTAACCACCGTCGCCATGACCACCAAAACAAAACTCACCCTCGCCGCCTCCGCAGCCCTTCTCCTTGCCGCCACCGTTCCGATGGTTCATCAGCGGCAGCGGATTGCCGACCTGCGGAGGGAAAACGAATCCCTGCGGCAGGCGTCGCTCATTCCTGCCCTGAAAAAGACTCCCGCCGCTGTCCTGGCCGGGGAAGGGGGCAGCGCCCGTGCCATTCCCGCCAGGCCCCGGAATTTGCCGGATCCCCCTTCACCGGAAATCTCCGGCATTTCCGGTCCGGCGATGGAAAAAACCGGTCATCCGGACTTTGACGCCATGAACCGCGGGAAACTGAAGGAAAAGCTGGCCGTTCTGGGAAAGCGTCTGTCGCTCACGCCGGAGCAGGAGACGGCGATCGCGGAAGCGCTCGAATACGGGCAGTCCGGAATCAAAATCGCCCCGCCCAATGTCATCGTGACCAAAGCTTCCCCCGAAGAGGTTAAGAAAATGGAGGACGCCATCAACGCCTCGCTCACCGCCGGCCAGCAGAAGGAATACGCGGCTTTTCGTGAGGAGGAGAAGGCCAATGCTCTGGAAGCGGTCGCGAACCGCGAGCTTTCGAATCTGCAGTCCATGACCACACTCTCTCAGGAGCAGAAGGATCAGGCCTTTGCCGCCTTTTCCGAAATTGCCTCAAGGGAATCCACGCTGCCCGTTCTGGAACCCGGCGGAGAGCGGGAGGCCCAAGCCATCCAGGAAGCCGTGGAGGCCCGTTGGGCTGACCGCAGGGAGGCTCTCAGCGCCATTCTGACCCCGGAACAGATGGCTATCTACCAGCAGGCCGGGAGCGGCTATAAACGTGGAGGCGGTGGCTGATGCGGGACTTCAGGAGGGAGGGTTGGCGGGTTTGGGGCGCGGCTTCTGGGCGGGGATATAGGCCTTATAGGTCCTATAGGACGTATAGGACCTATTTTTCCTCCGGCGGTGGGTGGGTTCCGGGTGGGGCGGGGCGGGGCTGCTGATCCCGGTAGTTGAGGCGGGCGCGGGTCATCTGCTCGCGGATGCCGCTTTTTTCCACGAAGTCCTTTTCCAGGCGGCGGATTTGCTGGTCGAGGAGATAGTTGGCCTGGTGGATAAGGCACAGGGCGATGTTGGCGAGGACCGCAGCAGGGCGATCATCGAAGAAGGGGCGGTAGGTTTCGAAGGATTCAGTGGGGGTTTTGCCGAGTTTCCGCACGTAGAGCGCCTCCTTGGAATCTTTGGGCCAGACCGGGAAATCCCGGACGCGGAGGAAGTCCTGGTAGTCCACCAGCAGCTCCTCCAGGCTGGCACGGGCGACATTGGTGAGGGTGAGTTCGGTTTTGGTGGAGGTTTTCGCGGCTTTGGCGCCTTCGGCGATGTTCTGCTTCCCGGAGCGGGCCGCCTGCACCATCTGGTCCACAGTGCGGTCGCCGCGGGTGAGGAACTTTTGGCAGAAGCGGAAGGTGAAGTCGTAGATGACCTCGGATTTCCGGTAGGAGAGAAGCTCCCGGTAGTTGCCGCTTTTGGAGAGAAAGCCACCGGAGGGCGGCGGTGGAAGGTCCTCGGCGGGCATGGCATCGGGGGGCAGAGAGAGGAAGAAGATAGGTCCTATAGGACTTATATGCCCTATAGGACCTATTTTTTCAGCGGGTGCGGACGTCAGGCCGTGGTGTAAACCTCCGCGCCGCTTTCGACGAACTCTTTGGACTTTTCCTCAAGGCCTTTGGCGAGGGCCTCCTCCTCGGAGATGGCCTGTTCGGCGGCGTATTTGCGGACGTCCTCGGTGATTTTCATGGAGCAGAAGTGGGGGCCGCACATGGAGCAGAAGTGGGCGCTCTTGGCTCCGTCCTGGGGGAGGGTTTCGTCGTGGTAGGAACGGGCGGTGATGGGGTCCAGGCTGAGGTTGAACTGGTCCTCCCAGCGGAATTCGAAGCGGGCTTTGCTGAGGGCGTTGTCGCGGAACTGGGCACCGGGATGGCCTTTGGCGAGGTCGGCGGCGTGGGCGGCGAGTTTGTAGGTGATGACGCCGACTTTGACGTCCTCCTTGTTGGGAAGCCCGAGGTGCTCCTTGGGCGTGACATAACAGAGCATGGCGCAGCCGTACCAGCCGATCATGGCGGCGCCGATGCCGCTGGTGATGTGATCATAGCCGGGCGCGATGTCGGTCGTTAGTGGCCCGAGGGTGTAGAAGGGGGCCTCGTGGCACCATTCAAGCTGTTTGGCCATGTTCTCCTCGATCATATGCATAGGGACGTGGCCGGGGCCCTCGTTCATGACCTGCACGCCTTTGGCCCAGGCGCGGGTGGTGAGTTCGCCCTGGACTTCAAGTTCACCGAACTGCGCTTTGTCATTGGCATCGGCGATGGAGCCGGGGCGCAGTCCGTCGCCGATGGAGAAGCTGACATCGTAGGCGGCGCAGATGTCGCAGATGTCGTCCCAGTGAGTGTAGAGGAAGTTTTCCTTGTGATGCGCGAGGCACCATTTGGCCATGATGCTGCCGCCGCGCGAGACGATGCCGGTCATGCGGCTGGCGGTCATGGGGACGAAGCGCAGGAGGACGCCGGCGTGGATGGTGAAATAATCGACGCCCTGCTCGGCCTGTTCGATGAGGGTGTCGCGGAAGAGTTCCCAGGTGAGGTCCTCGGCTTTGCCGTTCACCTTTTCGAGGGCCTGGTAAATCGGCACGGTGCCGATGGGCACGGGGCTGTTGCGCAAAATCCACTCGCGGGTGGCGTGGATATTCTTGCCGGTGGAAAGATCCATCACGGTGTCGCCGCCCCACTTGGTGGCCCAGCGCATTTTTTCGACCTCCTCCTCAATGCTGGAGGCCACGGCGCTGTTGCCGATGTTGGCGTTGATTTTGACAAGGAAATTGCGGCCGATGATCATCGGCTCCAGCTCCGGGTGATTGATATTGGAGGGAATGATGGCGCGGCCGGCGGCGACTTCACTGCGGACAAATTCGGGGGTGATCTCGGCGGGGATGCGCTGGGGAAAACGTTTGAAAATGCCGGGGGTGTAGTCGGGGGAGTTTTCAGTTTTCAGTTTGCCGTTTTCAGTGATTTGCGCGGAGCCGACGTGCTGTTTGTCGAGGTCGTTGCGGACGATGTCGTGGGTGAAGTCAGCGATTTTCGCCCGCTTCATGTTCTCGCGGATGGCGATGAACTCCATCTCCGGCGTGATGATGCCGGCGCGGGCGTAGGCCAGCTGGGTGACAACCTTGCCGGGCTTGGCTTTCAGAGGCTGGCGCTGGGCGTTGATGGGCGCTTTGAGCGGACTGAGCAGGCCCTCGCGCTTGGCGGCGGCGTATTCAGCGTGGTTTTCGGTGAGGTAGCCGTTGTCACGGGGGAGAATGGGGCGGCCATTGTAGGCTTCGACATCGCCGCGGCCCTCAATCCAGGCGCGGCGGAGGGCGGGCAGGCCGGTCTCCACGGTGCCGGTATAGGCGGGATCGCCCCAGGGGCCGGAGGTGTCGTAAACGCGGACGGGCTCATTTTCCAGGATGCGGCCGTTGAAGTCCTTGGTGGGGCTGAGTTTGATCTCGCGCATGGGCACGCGGACGTCCGGATGCAGCTGGCCGGGGATATAAACGCGGCTGGAGGCGGGAAGCTGGGCGCGGGAATCAGCCTCGGCGGAAGCGGCGGCGGCGGCGTTGGAATCGATGTCGGAGATCATTTGGCGGAAGGGTTCAGGGAAAAGGGTTCAGGTTTCAGGCCGGGCTGGATGGGATGGGAAACGGGTGCGGTGTTTTGGAAATGACGGACTGGCTGGGAAATGGGCACAAGAAAGGCCGCGTGCGCCGGGAAGCGGACGTGGCCTGCTGATTTTGACTTTGACTCCCTTCGCCGGGATTAGCCGGATCAGGTTCAAAGGGTTCCACCGCGTGTGATTTCGGTGGATCTCAGCCGGATTCGGTCCAGCGCCCCTGCGTTGATAATATTGAGCGCGACCCTAGAGAGGGATGCGGGGCTTGGCAAATCGAAAGAAGGGGAGAAGGGTTCAGGGAAAAGGGTTCAGGGTTCAGAAGGAAATGGCGGATGGCCGCCGTGAAGCCGATGCTCCGGCACAGGGCGGGATTCTCGGCGGACAAGACGGGACGCCTGTTTACCTGGATTGCGGCAGAGACTTTAATTCTACATTGTTACAAAATTTTCTTGCGAATCAGGCTGTATCCACTATTT
>JAZKFB010000013.1:0-79769 GCA_040386695.1 Verrucomicrobiota bacterium | reverse complement strand
GAAAAAATGGAAGGCCCATGGCGCGCAGCTGATTCCGTGCCGAACACTCTTGGCAATGTCCCCGGTTTCTGGCGGAATTTTGTGGAGGTCACCGTGACACGAGGCCCGGACACCGCCGTTCTCCAGGTCGCGCCGGATTACCCTGGGGGTGGGCGGGGACGCTGATTTTTTCCGCACGCCCGGTATCCGGCTTCGGACGTGCCCGGTTTTCCAAGCGCACCCGGAAAGGCGCATTGATCCCGGAGTCCGCGCGGTGACCAACCGGCCCGCGCACCCGCCCCCGCCGCTTCCGGGTGATGGAGCGGAAGCGGCCGAATGCCTCCACCATCATGGCCCGCATGAAGTCATCAAACCGGATCCGTTTTCCGCGCGGCGCCGGATTACTCCCCGCTGTCGCTCCGTCCGCCTTCACACCAGCTCCGCCAGCAGTTCGTCCATGGGGACGAGGACGAAGGAGGTGAACCAGTCGGAGGTGGCGTAGGGGAGGAAAAGCTGGCCCCGGTGGACAATGCCGCCGCAGCTGTAAACGACGTTGGGGACGTAGCCTTCGCGCTCCTCGGGGGCGGGACGGATGAGGGGTTCCTTGAGACGGCCGATGACTTTGGTGGGATCGTCAATATCCAGAAGGAGGGCGCTGATGCAGTATTTGCGCATGGCCCCGACCCCGTGGGTCAGAACCAGCCAGCCTTTTTCCGTCTCGATGGGCGAGCCGCAGTTGCCCATCTGGATGAACTCCCAGGGCTGGGTGGGTTTGGCGAGAACTTCGGAGGTTTCCCAGGTGTAAAGGTCATCGGAGAACATGAGCCGGATGTTCTCGCTGTCCTGACGGCTGAGCATGGCGTAGCGGCCATTAATGCGCCGGGGGAACAGGGCCATGCCCTTGTTCTGCACGGCGGCGCCCTGAAGGGTTCGGAAGTGGAAATGCAGGAAATCCTCCGTCTCCACCAGCTGCGGAAAAATGACCCGGCCGTCGTAGGCGGTGTAGGTGGCGTAATACATCACGGAACCGTTGTCGTCCGTGAACCTCACGAACCGCGCGTCCTCGATCCCGTTGGTCTGGCTCGGGGAGACAGGGAAAATCGCGCGTTCGGAGTAGCGCTGCTGCGGATTGAAATGCACCGAGAAATTGCTCCGGGCCAGCAGCAGCAGACGCTCGCCCTGGGCCAGACAGGAGCTTTCCCGGTGCAGACCGCAGGTGACGCTGACAGCCTCCTGAAGCTGGGTTTCCGTGAATTTCCCGGTCAGCAGACCGGCAACTCTATCCAGAAACCCCGGGTCCACCCCGATCTCCCGCGCCTTCCGGCAGAACCATATGAGATCAAAGGATTCATCCACATCCCGCTGCGCCTCCACCACCCAGCGCGCTGGCTCGCCCAGTTCGATCTGGAAATCCGGGGTGATGATGCCGCCGCGGAAGCAGATGGAGGAAATATGCCCTTCCCCCACCGCCCGCAGGCTGAGCACAAACCGCAGCCCGCCCTCCGGGACGCCGCTCTGGTCCGGACAGACCACGGCGCTGGGATTGAAAAGAGCCGCCGCCTCAATGGAATATTCCTGAGTGAAGTAGGACCCGATCAGCAGCTCGCGCACCTCCGTGATTTTCGCGTCCGTCGGCATCCACCGCGCCACCTGCCGGAAGCGTTCGAGAAAATAACGCTCAATGTGCGGATGACGCTGGCCGAAATCCGCGCAGACCACCTCCCAGTGGTGCTGCGCCTCCTCCTCCGAGAGGGAGAGCACGCGGCTGATGATCCGGAGACCGCGGGGGCTCGCGGTCCCCGGCTGGGACGCGGACGCGTCGGACGGGGAGAACGGGCGGATGAGCACCCGGCTGGCATCGGGACGGAGGGTGACGGGCAGACGTCTTACTTCCATTGCGGAGGGGGATAAATTCGTGACCTCAGGGAGACGGGACTGTTAGGCGGTTCAGGCGGCGTGGCCGGGTGTGATGATGGCGGGGCCCGGACCCGAACTGACGTTCGAAGGCACCATTCTGGCCGACGGGTGGGTCCGGGAGCGGGGCAGACGGGAGGCCCGGATCATATCCGCCGTGGACTGGAGGTAGGAAAGGATGGATTCCGCCCCCTGATTGAGATTGAAGCCTTTTTCCATCAGACCGTCATGACAGCCGCCGGTTTCCGGAATGGCCACGGACAGCCGGTGATCGTTGCGCCCGTGGAACCAGCTGTGAATGTTCACAGCGGTGTCCCACCAGCGCGTATCCCCGGTCGCCTGTTCCGCCTCCAGACAGGCTGCGACAGTGGCCTGCACCTCCAGCGGCTGCTGGTCAAACTGAGCCGGAGTGCCGCCCCGTTGCCAGAATCCCCGGCAGCCCACAGGACGGAAGTAACCTCCCGGAACGGTCTGCGCCGCGACCAGAAAATCCAGAGCCGCCAGGCCGATCAGCCTCAGTTCCGGCTGCCGGGTCTGGGCATAAGTCGCCAGCAGCGCCTGGGGAATTTTCGCATTGTCGTAGGTGACGGAATTTTCAAACCAGCGCCATCCTGGAGCGGCGGTGCGGTGGAAAAGGTCCACCAGACGGCCGGAGAGGACTTTCTGAAGGGACCCGGCGGCGGTGTCCAGAGGGAATAAAGTCCGGTATTTCGCCAGCCCCAGCAGAGTGAAAGCCCACGCGCGGGGAGAGGTGAACTGCCTCACTTCCGCACAGGCCGATGAGAACAGGTGCCCCAGAATCTCGACTGCGGCATGATCCTGATGCTCCGTCATCACGGAGCCCAGGCACCACAGCGACCGGCCGTGGCTGTCCTCGCTGCCGCGTTCCTCCAGCCATTTGCCGTTCACGTCCATGAAGTTGCGGAACCGTCCATTGGCCGGGTTAAAAGCGGAGGTCAGCATGGAGAGGCTTGAATCCCAGAGCTTTTTAAGCGTCGGCGTGCCCACCGCCGCGCCCAGGCCGGCAGCTTCAGCCAGGAAAATGGCGGCCCGGGCGTTGTCGTCCGTGCAGAAACCGTGGGCGGGATCCGGATTCAGATGGAGGCTGTGCTGGAAGATGCCGAAATCCCCGGTCATGCGCTCCAGCTGGAGGAATTTTTCCGGAAAAGCCAGCGGTACTCCCTCGGGGAGGGGCATGGGAGTCGGCACGCGGGGGCGGAGGGCCGGGGTTTCCTTGGAGGCCTGCTCCAGCACGGCATGATAAACCTTGCCGACTTCGGACCAGGACATCGCATGGCCGCGCTCCAGAGCCTGGGCCGCCATGCGCGCGCGCTCGGCATGATCATTGAGCAGATGCAGCGCCGCCGCCTCGATGCCGCCGCTGTCCCGGAAAGGAACCAGCATGCCGGCGTTGTCCGCAAGCAGCTCCACCGCATGCCAGTAAGGGGTGGAAATCACCGGTTTGCCCAGACCGAAGGCGAAGGCCAGGGTGCCGCTGGTGATCTGCGCCTCGTTGAGATACGGAGTCATGTAAATATCCGAGGCCGCGATCAGGCGCACCAGCTCGTCGCGGGCGACAAAGCGGTTGATGAACTGGAGGTTGCGGCCCACCCCGAGCTCCTCCGCCAGTTCCGTGAGGTGCTCCCGGTAGCTTTCGCCCTGCTCTTTGACCAGATTGGGATGGGTGGCGCCCACCACGACGTAAAGGGCTTCCGGATGCTCGCGGACGATGCCCGGCAGGGCGCGGATGGCGTATTCGACGCCTTTGTTGGGGGAAAGCAGGCCGAAGGTGAGCAGCACCTTGCGGTCCTCCCAGCCCAGTTCCTGGCGGAGTTGCTCACGCTCGGAATCGTTCACGCGGAGATCGGGGATACCGTGCGGAATAGTGACAATCTTCTCGGTCGGCACCTCGAACACATCGCGGAGGAATTCCCCGCCTTTTTCCGCCATGACGATCATGCGGGAGGACAGGCGGGCGATTTCCCGCAGGGTGCGCTTTTGGCCTTCGGAAGGATCCTTGAGCACGGTGTGGCAGGTGGTGACCACCGGAATGCGGAGTTCCTTGAGCAGATCAGTCAGCCACTCGCCGTCCGGACCGCCATAAATCCCGAATTCGTGCTGCAGGCTGACCACTTCCGCGCCGGAATTGTTGATTTCCCGGGCCACCCGGCGGTAATCCGGGCGGTTTTTCTCATCGAGAACCACTTTGACCTCATCGGGATAGGCATAAGCCTCCGGGTGATCACTGACCATCACCACGGGAGCGTCGAGGTCCGGTTGGGCTCCGACAACGGAGGCCCGGAGGTCCTGGGTGAAGGTGGCGATGCCGCAGCAGCGGGGGGCGTAATTACCGAGGAAGGCCAGACTTTTCATAGGATATAACAGAACGGGTTCAGGGTTGGAAATTTAACCACCCCCTGTCCGGCTGGATCTCAGCCGGACCCGGGAGGGTAGGCCAGTTCTCTGCAAAGACAATGCCAGTCCCGGAAAACGCCCGTTTTACGGGGAAATGAGCACTCCGGGAATGCGGAAAACCCTTCTTGGCACGTGCAAACTGCACTCACAAATTGCAATTCGCCATCGTCCCGCATGTCCCTGATTTTCAGCCGTGGGCGCGCTTTAATGAAAACCCCGGGGCACGCCGCACGCGGCGGGATCCGTTATTCCGTCCAGTGCCGGAGTATTACGCTTTGGCACCCGGACATAGGGCTTACAGGACCTATAGTGGCGCGTTCCTGCAAAGTTGCGAAGTGGCGCAGGCTTCCAGCCAAGAGTGTCCGGCATGAATGGTGCTGCGCTCAGGAAACCGTTTTTAACCAGGCCCGTGGGCTTTCGCGTGATTGAAGCCGGAGGCTTCACAGCGGGTAGCCGGGGATTGAGCGCAGCGACATCCCCGGAAAACTCCCGGAACGATCCATCCCGGATGGGATGGCAGCCCGGAGCCGGGCGGGGAGGCCAGTCTCCGGGCAGTCCGGCATCCCGCCGGGATGCGGATGTTTTGGACACTCTTTCCGGTGGTGTCGCTGCGCTCAACCACCGGCTACCGGCTGTTTTCCCTCCGGGAAAAGGAAGTGCTGAAAAAATGGAAGGCCCATGGCGCGCAGCTGATTCCGTGCCGAACACTCTTGGCTGGAAGCCTGTGCGGCAATCGGGCTTCCAGCCCGGCGATTCAGCTGGAATGAACCAATAGGTCTTATTGGCTTTGAGCGATAAACCGCCCTCCTTTGCGGAAACCCATGGCGGCGGCGGCGGTACCCGACACCCGGATTTGATCACCCCCAATTTTACCTGCCAGTGGTCTCCCACGCCTCCGGCACGCGGGCCGGGACGGGTGGGTCGAGATAGCGCTCCAGCTGTCCCTCGTAGCGGCGGGGAATGATGGCATCGACGAGGACATCGTTGCCGTCGTAGTCCTGTTTGAGGATTTTACCCTGTTCATGAATCAGGTTCATGAGTCCGAATTCCGACTGCGGCAGCCGCAGATTCACCCGGCGGGTGCGGTCCAGCATCATCTCGCTGAGCTTTTCCAGCAGCACCGGCATGCCCTCGCCTGTTTTCAGGGAAACCAGCGCGGGGCTGTTAAAATGGGACGCGACCTGGCCCCGGAGTTCGGCGGGCAGGAGGTCGATCTTGTTGAGCACCACCAGCATTTTCTTCTCGGCAGCGCCGAGCTCCTTGAGCACGGCCATGGTGGTTTCGTAGTATTGGAAAACGCGCTCCTGGCTGGCGTCGAGCACGTGGACCAGAAAATCCGCCAGCGCGGCCTCCTCCAGCGTGGCTTTGAAGGATTCCACCAGACGGTGCGGGAGATTGCGGATGAAACCCACCGTGTCCGTCAGCAGCAGTTGCTGGCCGTCGGGGAGCTGAACCTTGCGGGTGGTCGGGTCGAGGGTGGCGAAGAGCTTGTCCTCCGCCAGCACTGTCGCCCCGGTGATGGTATTTAATAAGGTGGATTTCCCGGCGTTGGTGTAGCCGACGATGGCGGCGGTCGGAATCGGGACGCGCAGGCGTTCCTTGCGCTGGGTGAGACGCTGCTGTTTCACGTCCTCCAGCTGGCGGCGCAGGGCATCAATGCGTTTGCGCGCCAGACGGCGGTCCGTCTCCAGCTGGCTTTCCCCCTCGCCGCGGGCCGCGCCCATGCCGCCGGAACCGCCGCCGCCGCCCTGGCGGTCAAGGTGACCCCACATCCGCGCCAGCCGGGGCAGGGCATACTGCTGGCGCGCCAGCTCCACCTGCAGCTGCGCCTCGGAGGTCCGGGCTCGCATGGCGAAAATATCCAGAATCACCTCCTCGCGGTCAATCACCGTCACCCCGCCCTCGGTTTCCCAGGCGCGCTGCTGCATGGGAGCCAGGGAATTGTCGAAAATGATGACATCGCAGCCCTTCTCCTTGGCCAGAGCGATCAGCTCGTGCGCTTTCCCCTTCCCCGTCAGATACTTGCGGTTGCTGTCCTTCACCATCACCAGCTCCGCCTGCTCCACGGGGATGCCCAGCGTGTCCACCAGTTCGCGCAGCTCCTCCAGCAGGCTGGCGGCCTCGTCCTTTTCCCTGCGGTCAAAATAGGCTCCAATGAGCAACGCTTTCTCCACCACCTTCGGTCTGTCCCGGATCTCAAACATCCCGCACCCATGCCCTGGACCCGCCCGCCTGGCAAATACTTAACGGATGGCGCTGAATCCCGCCAAATCCGGGGGCCCCGGATCGCCACCGGCCAGCAGCTTCAGCAGGTGACGCGCCAGCCCCTTCCGCCCGTCGGCGTCAATCGCCTCCCCTGCGGCCACGATCCCGCTTTTGGCGGTGGTGCCCGCTGCCTGTGCTTCCGCAGCGGCTGGAAAATCGATCCGCTGCCAGTGCCGGAACAGGCTTCCGATGTCGTTTTTGGCATGGGTCGATTTGAAAAACTCCGCGCCGCCCGCAGGGTCCAGCTCCGCCCAGCGGGCCAGCAGCAGGTCCCTGAGCCGGTCCCTCTGGCTTTCCTTTCCATTTTGTTATTCCCCTCTTTTGACCGTTGCCGGGCTCACTGTAAATCTTTTTCAGGCCCGCCGGCTTTGGCGGCGTTCATCCAGGGAGAGCGGTTGTTCCGGACCCGCTGAGCCGAAAGACCGGGCACCTTCAAAAACGCCAGCACCTGGACAGGAGGACGGAGTTCGGCTATGGAGCCGGATGAAGCCCCTTTTCAGCGCCACTCTGGCCGCCCTGTTCCTGAGTTCCTGCGCGGACACCCGCCACCGCATGATCGTCAGCGTGGCCGAGCAGCGCATGGTGGTGCTGGATGAGGGCCGGCCCATCGCCCAGTTTCCCGTGAGCACCTCCAAATTCGGACTTGGCAGCTCGCCGAAGACCAACAACACACCGCTGGGGCGCATGGAGATCGCCAAAAAAATCGGCGGCGGTCACCCCTCCGGCATGAGATTCAAAAGCCGCAAACCCACCGGCGAAATCGTGGCCGTGGACGCCCCGGGACGCGACGCCATCGTCACCCGCATCCTCTGGCTGCGCGGGCTGGAGCCGCAGAACGCCAACACCTACTCCCGTTATATTTACATCCACGGCACGCCCGAGGAGCGGAACATCGGCAAACCCGCCAGCTACGGCTGCGTGCGCATGAAGTCCGCGGATGTCACCTGGCTCTACGACACCGTCGGAAAAGGCGCGAAACTCGACATCGTCACCGGCCCCGCCGCCTCCGCCATGCCCTGAAGGCCCTGCACAGGCTTTTCCGGCCATTTTCAATCAACCGGAAACCGCCCTGCTGCTGCTCCATTTTGAAAGCACAAAAGTGCGTCCGGTGGACCGGACGCACTTTGTGTTTTACGGGGGGTAACTGATTGAACGCAAGGGCACAGCCTTACCTGCCAGCGGGCGCTTCGGGAGCTGAAGCGGGAGCAGGAGCGGCGGGCGCTTCAGGGGCAGGAACAGCATTCAATTCCGGAGCGGGCGCCGGGGCGGGAGGAGCTGCGGCGATCGGAGCGTTCCCATCCGGGGAATCCTCCTGCTGACCAACGCGGGGAACCGGAGGCGCGGGTGGAGGAGGCAACGGAGCTCCTGCGGGACGCGGTCCCCGAAACATTCCCGGACGATGAGGATGTCCATCCTCCTGACGCCCGCCTTCAAAGCCCGGACGGGGACCGCGGGTTTCGTCCTGATTTTCCTCCGCGCCCGGGCGGCCTTCATGGCGGGGTCCCCGGAACTGATCCTGGAAACCTTCCCCGCGTCCTCCGGGGCGCGGCCCATGGAATTCGCGGGGAGGTCCCTGCATATCCCCTCCGGGGCGGGGGCCGCGGAATTCACGCCCTCCTTCGGCGCTCACTCCTTCAGGACGGTGTCCGGGAAACGGAGGCTGAAAACCCTGGTGTCCGCCTTCCGGACGCGACCCCCGGAACTGCCACTGCGGGCCGGACGCCATCACTCCGGCAAATCCCCGTTCACGGCCCGGACCCCGGAAATCCCCCTGGTGCTCCCGCATGGCCATCGGATGACCTCCGGCCGGGTGGCCCTCATGCCGCACGCCCTTGCCGGGGCCTTTTCCAGGACGGGGACGGCCTTCGCCGTCATCTTTGGGCCCGGGGCCGGGGCCGTTCGGATCCTTGGGAGGCAGCGGAGGCAGGGGCGGACGGAGTTCCTCCTTGCTCACTTTGCCGTCGCCGTCCTTGTCCAATGTTTTCAGTGAAGCGGCGGAATTGGCGATTTCCTCGGGGGAAAGCTCCCCGTCCTTGTTGGTGTCCAGAGCCACCATCAGCGGGCCCATGAACATCGGGCGGGGAGGCCGGGGGCCGCGGGGATTTTCCGGGCTGCCGGGAGGACCGTCAGGACCGGCCTGCGGAGGACCGCCGGCGGGCGGCTGGGCATACAGAGTGGCGGCGGAGGCCAGAGCGAGCGTGAGCATGGTCAGTTTCATGGTGTCGGGCGGGTTTTGATGTTGGTTGAAGTGCCGGGAGGCTTGCTCCCCTTCACTTTCATACGAAAGCACCCCTCTGTTAAGACATCGTGTTCCGCCGCCGCCTGAATTGTAAAGCCGGTGTGAATTCCGCCGGCCAGCCCTTCAAATGGCCGCCGTCAGCGTTTTTCCTTTCCGGACGCAGGCGGAAATGGCGGCCCGCCTCCCTCCTCAAACAGCCGCCGCCAGTGCTCCAGACGCTCGCGGATGCGCAGTTCCTGGCCGTTTCCGGTCGGTGTGTAAAAGGTGCGGCCCTCCGGCAGGTAGGCCTGAGGGACAAATCCGCCCTCGTAATCGTGGGCGTATTTATAGCCGCTGCCGTGGCCCAGGCTCTCCGCGCCTTTGTAATTGCCGTCGCGGAGATGCCGGGGAACCGCCAGCGTGCGCCCGGACTGCACCTCGCTCATGGCCTTGCCCAGAGCGGCGTAGGCGCTGTTGCTCTTGGGGGCCGTGGCCAGGTAAACGGTCGCGTGGGCCAGCGGAATCCGCGCTTCCGGCATGCCCACAAACTCCGCCGCCTGCCACGCGTCCATGGCCACCCGCAGCGCCCCGCTGTCGGCCAGGCCGATGTCCTCGCTGGCCGCGATCACGATTCTCCTCGCGATAAACCGGAAATCCTCCCCGGCGTAGAGCATCTTGGCCAGCCAGTAGAGCGCGGCGTCGGGATCGCTGCCCCGGATGCTTTTGATGAAGGCGCTGATGGTGTCGTAATGGGCGTCGCCGTCGCCATCATAGACCACCGTTTTTTTCTGAATGCTGTCCTCGGCCACCGCCAGATCAAGACGCACCTGTCCCTCCGCGTCCGGCGGCGTGGTCAGGGCCGCCGTCTCCAGGGCCGTCAGCGCCTTCCGGGCATCCCCGTCGGCCATCACCGCCAGATGATGCAGCGCCTCGTCCGTCGCCGAAACGGCATCCGCGCCCAGGCCCCGGTCGTCATCCTCCAGCGCCGCCCGCAGAACCTGCTCAATATCAGCGGCCTCCAGCGGTTCCAGCTGGAACACCTGACTCCGCGAGACCAGCGGCGAATTGATGTAAAAAAATGGATTGTGCGTCGTGGCTCCGATGAAACGCACCGTCCCGCGCTCGATCCACGGCAGCAGCACGTCCTGCTGACTTTTGTTGAAACGGTGGATCTCGTCCACAAACAGCGTCGTCGTTTTCCCGTGCAGCCGCCGCGCGCTTTCCGCGCCCTCCACCGCCCGGCGGATGTCCGCCACATTGCTTTCCACCCCGCTCAGATTCACAAACCGTGACGAGGTCCGCTGGGCGATCAGCTGCGCCAGGCTCGTTTTTCCCACTCCCGGCGGTCCGAAAAAAATCAGCGAGGTGAAGCGGTCCGACTCCACCACCCGGCGCAGCAGCTTCCCCGGTCCCAGCAGATGCCGCTGCCCCGCGTATTCATCCAGCGTCCTCGGCCGCATCCGCGCCGCCAGAGGCACATGCCGACCCCGCGCAATCACCGGCTCCGGCGCGGCCTCCTCCTTTTCAAACAACTCATCCATCCCTCAATCTCCGGCCAATCCCACTCCCGGGGAAGAGAAAATCCAACCCTCCGCCTCAACCAAATATCCCCTTCCCTCTGAAAATTGAACACAAGGTCACAAAGATCACCAAAAGAACCACCTGTGACTCAAAGTCCGCTCTCCCGCCGGGTGAAGTCGCCTGTGCGTTTTTTTTCATAAGTGACTTATTTTGCGTTCTTCGCGTCCTTCTGTTCAAATTTTCATTTCACCCCGCAGGACCCCACCCTCACCCTCATCCCTCATAAAAAATTGGCCGGATGCTCGGATAATCCGCACAGAAAGCCGCGATTTCCTCCCCGTTCATGACCATGAACGCCGTGGAAAGCGCATCCGCCAGAGCTCCTCCCGGCGCCACCGCCCACCGGATCACGCGGCGGATGTCCACCAGGCGGGCCGTGCGCGGATCAATGACATGCGCGCCCTTCACCTCAAATCCCGTCCCGCTCAGGGCCTCATTTTTCAACCAGAACGGTTCCGGCGAGCCCGCGCGCACGCTCCAGCCCTCCCCCTCCGGCATCGTGCCGGAGCCCAGCAGGGTGCTGGTGCCCGCGTTCAGCAGAAAATCCGTGATTCCCCAATCCTCCTTCAGAAGATTCGCCGCCTGGTCCAGAGCGTAGCCTTTCCCGATGGCCCCCGGATCCAGCAGCATGTTGTCCACCTGCGGAATGACCGTAAATTCCTCCGGATCAATGATCAGATGCTGATACCCGCACCTCGCTCTGGCCTGCTCCAGCTCCTCCGGGGACGGCTCGCGCGCGAAACCGTTCGGCCACACCAGCACGGCGGCCAGCGGGCCGATGGTCAGGTCAAAGGCTCCCTTCGTCTGTTCCCAGACCTCTTTGCCGAAAGAAACGACATCCATCGCCGCCTCCCGCACCAGCACCTCCCGTCCGGCGGGACTGCCATTGATCCGGGAAATATCGCTGTGCGGCACAAAGCGGGAAATTTCCTGCTCCAGCCGGTCCATGTCCTCCCAGACCGCCCGCGCCGCCTGCGAGGCTTCCCCGGCGTCGTGGTGAACGAGGTGCATTTCGAACCGTGTGGCCATCGCGAGATGGCTGAACTGATGAATCCGCGGGGTCTCCGGCATTGCTGAAATGGGTGAAATTCTTTGTTTCCTTTATTTTTGAATCGTCAGCTCCTCCCAGGGCTGCCCGGCGACATAGGCATCCCAAAGCGGACGCCGGACAAAAACCGCGAGGCTTCCCGAAGTGTGCAGGCGCATGCTGGATTCAAACCACGCCCGCTCCGCCGGAGCCGTCCCCGGATTTCCCAGCACCTCCACCGGCAGACTGGCGCGGAACTCCGGCGTGGCAAGGATCACATCCAGCTGATCCAGAGGCACTTCGGTCGTTCCCTCCCAGACATAATTCCGGTATTTCCGGGCCAGATACCACGGCAGCGGCCAGCCGCCGCCCGGATCCAGCTGGAGAATGCCCATCGCGTCCCCCTTGCCGCTCAGTTCCGCAAAACGGCTGATTTTGCCCACCCAGCTCAGGCAGTCCGGGGCCGTCATGCTGTAGTTGTAGGGGTTGCGCGTGTTGCCCACCAGCCGGGGATCGCGGGTGACCCGCCAGGCAATGAGTCCGGTCTGGGCGAAACCCAGCAACAGCACCCCCATCACCGGAATCCGCCAGCTCCGCGCGTTAAAAAGTCCCGCCAAAGCGGCGGCTCCCACGCCGGCCATCAGCAGAAATCCGTGCCACGCCCCCAGAACACACCAGGGCGTTTTGTAGGCGATGGTCGAATAAATGAAAAAAACAGCCACGCTGTAAACCGCCAGAAACCGCAGCAGATGAGGACTTTGCGTCCGGTTCCGCCGGGGCAGGAAAGCGCTCAGAATACCCACTCCCGCCAGAATCACCATCAACCGCTCCCCGCAGATCATGCGGGATGACGACTGCAGCCCGAGGAGGTCAGGCAGCGATTTAAAAGTATCCGCCACCTGGTCCCAGAACTCCATTTTTTTCACCGGCCCGGCTGAAATGGCCTTTCCCCACAGAAGATCCTCCAGGTAGTACCAGAATGGCCGCTGATGCCCCTGCCCTCCCGCCCGGCCGATCATTTTGAGATAGGTCGCGATGCTGTCCCACACGCCCGCCGGGCGCGTGAAAAACTGGGAGAACAGCACCACCGACGAAGCGATGGCCGAAAGGCATAAAACCATGAGCTGCTTCCGGTCGGGAAGATTCATGCGGATTCTCCCCTGCCTTCCCGGGCCTCCGTTTCGGGCAAACAGATCCACCACCGCCAGCCCGGCCAGTCCCGCCCCCATGGCCGCGAAATGCAGCACGCAGGTTTCCTTCGTGGCGTGCATCGCCCCCAGAAAAATGCCGCTCCCGGCCAGCCACGCTGTCCGCCGCGTGACATAAAACCGCCATCCGCAGCCGATGGCCGCGAAGGTGAAAAATACCAGCAGCATCTCCATGATGTAATACCGGCTGTAAAACACCATCAGCGGTGAAACCGCGACCGCCAGCGCCCCCCAGGAAAGCTCCAGTGGCGAAAATCCATCCCGCACCAGCCACAGCAGCGCCAGCAGACCGATGCCGAAAATTGCCGGAATCAGCCGCAACCGGCTCTCCGTGAGATCATTCCAGGTGTTCACCACGGAAAACCATTTCAGGGGAACCGTGGCGTAAAGCAGCGTCGGGCCATGATGATCCACCGGATCGTAACGGTATTTCCCGTCCATCATGTCCCTCAGCTTCAACGACTGCGTGGTCTCATCCACGTGCATCGTTTTGATTTCCCGGTGAGGAAACCTCAGCGCCGATCCCGCCACCCACGCCAGAATAAGGAGAACAAGGGCACAGGTCAGTTTGGGCGCGCCGGAATGAGCGCCGGCTTCAGAGGAGGATAAATTCACGGAACCACAAGCTAGTTCTCCCTTCAAAAAAGCAATGCGGAATTCCCCCCTGCGGAATTCGTCCCGGCGGTGACCGCCGGCGCAGCATCAGCGCGCCGATCATTCAGCGGGTGATTCCGTTCCACTCCCCAAAGATCGGACATTTCGGAGCGGATGAGCGAAGCTCCTGATCCTTACCACGTTACCGCTTGCGCGTCCAAGGCGTCAGGAGGACCTTTTTAACATTAAAACCAAGTTCAACCGCTCCGCATGAGTGCCTCCACCGCATGGAATGGGAAAGCGTTTCTCTCGACGCGCTGGAGCATGGTGCTGTCCGCCAAGGAGGAATCGGAGGCGGCGCTGGAGCGTTTGTGCCGGACTTACTGGCCGGCGGTTTTCGCGTTTTCACGGCGGTGCGGGGACGCGCCGGAGGATGCGCGGGATCTGACCCAGGGATTTTTTGAGCAGTTGCTGGCGCGGCGCTGGCTGGATCAGGTGGATCAGGAAAAGGGGCGGTTCCGGTCTTTCCTGCTTACCGCCTTCACGCGGTTCTCGCGCGATGAATGGCGGCGCACGCAGCGTCAGAAGCGGGGCGGCGGCCTGACTTTTGTTTCCCTGGACACGGTGATGGAGGAGCCGGGGCAGGATGCCGGTTTCTCTGACAATCTGACGCCGGATGTGGCTTATGAGCGCAGCTGGGTGGAGGCGCTGATTCATGCGGTCATGGCCCGGCTGAAGATGGAGTTTGTATCCGCGGGGAAGGAGAAACTGTTCGCGGCGATCAAAGGATTTCTGACGGGGCACCGCAGCGGGGAAATGTCGTACGCGGAAGCGGCGGCGGCTTCCGGCCTCTCGGAATCCGGCGTGAAATCGGCCATCTGGCGCATGCGTCAGCGCTATGGCGAAATCTTCCGGGACGAGGTGGCGAATACTGTTTCGTCCCCGGAGGAGGTGGATGAGGAAATCCGGCACCTGCTGTCCGTGATGGGGCGGCAGTCGGCATGAATGCGGTTTTTCCGCAACTTCCCGCCGGCGGCGGCTCTGTACTCCGCATGAGGGACCCAGCGCCGAGTGAACCGTCCCGGCATGTTCCCCTCTCCGAAATGTCCAACTTCTCCCGCGTCACCCCGTTATGAGCGGGTCCAGCCCTGTTTGCCCGGACTGCGGGACGCCTTTGAAAGGAAGCGTGTCGGAGGGTATGTGCGTGGTCTGCCTGTTGGGCATGGGGGCCTCGCTGGCCATGACGGGCCATCATCAGAACACGGAGAACGAATTTCCCATCGAGTTCGGGGAATACACGCTCATGGCGGAAATCGGGCATGGGAGCTCGGGCCGGGTGTTTTCCGCGAAGCACCGCGAGCTCGGGCGTCAGGTGGCGGTCAAAATTCTTGCGGGCGGCGGGCTGGCCTCGCGCGATTTCGTGCAGCGCTTCCGCAACGAGGCCCGCGCGGCGGCCAGTCTGGATCATCCCTTCATTGTGCCGGTTTACGAGGTCGGCGAGCACGAGGGGCAGTCTTTTCTGGCAATGAGGCTTTTTGAAGCCGGTTCCCTGGCCAGACAGATGGCCAAAGATCCCCGCCGGTTTTCCGATTCCCAAAAAGCCGCGCGGCTCATTTCCACGCTGTCGCGGGCGGTTCATTTTGCCCACCAGCACGGGATTCTGCATCGGGATCTGAAGCCGGGAAACGTCCTTCTGGATGCGAAGGACCAGCCGTTTGTGACGGACTTCGGCCTGGCCCGCCTGACGGAGCAGGACAGCACCCTGACGAGAACCAACGCGGTGCTGGGCACGCCCGCCTACATGGCCCCGGAGCAGGCCAAAGGCGGCCTGCCGGTCACCACCTCGGCGGACGTTTACGGCATTGGCGCGGTGTTGTATGAAATGCTCACGGGCATGCCGCCCTTCGCCGGCGGCACGACTTATGAAACGGTGCGCCTGCTGCTGAACACGGAGGTGCGGCGGCCATCGGCCATCGTGCCGGGGCTGGACCGGAACGTGGAGACCATCTGCCTGAAGTGCCTTTCCAAGGAGCCCGCCGCCCGTTACGCGTCCGCCGAGGCCCTGGCGGAGGATCTTGACCGGTATCTGCGCGGGGAGCCGATTCTGGCGCGGCCGGTCTCGGCGCTGGTGCATTTTCTGAAATGGGTGAACCGTCACCGGGCTCTTTCCGCCGCCAGTGCCGCCGCCGTGATCTCGCTGATTTCCGGCGTGACTTTGCTGGCGCTGACCAATGCCAAGCTGGAAAAAACCCGCTCCAGCCTGGCCCGGCAGACCGAGCATCAGCGCCAAGATCTCATCCGGCTCCGCGTGGACACGGGCAACCGTCAGGCGGAGGAGGGTGACGGTTACGCCGCCCTGGCCTCATTCGCGGAGGCCGCGGCCCTGGACGGTGAACTGCCGGAGCGCCTGGAGGAGCACGCTTTCCGTTTTTCCGCCAGCCTGAGCCTGCTCCCGGATCTGCTGTTCTCATGGGAGCATGAGGCGAAGGTGACGGATGTGGCCTTCAATCCTGACGGCACCCGGCTGGTCACCGCCTCCTTTGACCGCACCGCCCGGATTTTCAACACCCGCGACGGCTCCCCGGTGGCCCGCCCTCTGCCGCACAGCGCCATTGTGTGGTCGGCGGCTTTTGTGGACAAGGGAGCCAAAGTGATCACCCGCACGGTGGACGGCGATGTCCAGCTGTGGCTGGCGGACAGCGGCGCGCCGGCGGCCGGACCGTTCCGCGGCCGCGCGGCGATGCTCTGGGAGGATGGACTGGAGCAGCAGGTGGCCATCTCCCCGGACGGCTCCCTTTTCGCCGTGCTGCTGCCCGATGGCGTGCAGCTGCGCCGCATCGCGGACGGCAGTCCTTCCGGAGCGCCCATCGTCTGCGGGGATCTTCCCAATGCCGCCGTCTTCAATCCCGATGGCAGACGCCTGGCCATTCTCTGCGAAAAAGGCCTTGGCCGGATTTATGATCTGAGCGTCCAGCCTCCCGCGAAGCTTAGGGAATTCCATGGAGTCACCGGCTGGCGCAGCGGGCAATGGACGGCGGAAGGGGACCGCCTGGCCATGACCAACTGTCATTTCGGAGTGGGCATCCTGACGGAAAACGCGGATCCCGCTCCTGACCAGTTCCGGCACAGCTCCATGGTGCTGGGATGCTCCTGGACGCCCGATGACAGTCGGCTGCTGACCTGGAGTTACGACACCACTCTGCGCTTCTGGGACCCCTTGACCGGCCAGCCGCTGCAGGCCGTGATGCGCCACCGGGGACCGGCTTTCTGCGCCATGCTCAATCCCCAGGGGACGCTGCTGGCCAGCGGTGGGTTTGACGGCACCGCCAAGCTTTGGAATCCGATGACCGGCGAGCATCAGGGCGCGCTGCTCCGTCATGGCGGCGCGCTGCACCGGACCGTCTGGAGCCCTGACGGAATGCGCCTCGCCACCGCCAGCGAGGACGGCACCGCGCGTCTCTGGAGCCTGGCCTCCGCCGGAGCGCGCGGCGACTGGCTGCCGGCGAAGAACGAGCCCGTGCAGCGCGTGTCCTTTTCCCCGGACGGAGCCCATGCCGCCGTGCTGACGCTGGGGCGGAACGCTTTTATTTACAAGGCTTCCACCGCCGGGCAGGAGCCGGTCGTTTTGCCGCATCCCCACCGCCCCATCAGCGCGGGCTGGCCGGATTCCCGCCATCTGATCACGGCGGGAGCTGACGGCTCGCTGCGGGAATGGCGGGTGCCCGAGGGGGATCTTGTCAGGGAATGGCGGCGGGATCCGCTTCCGCCGGACATGGGAAAGAGGATCCCCGAGCCGGATCTGTCGCCTGACGGAAGCATGATGGCCTTCGCCACCAATGAGCATGCTCCCCTGATTTATGATTCCCGGAGCGGCAAAATGCTGCACCGGCTGGGGGACCGCCCGGCTTATCTGCGCTGGTCGCCCTGCGGCCGCTTTGTGCTGACCCTGGACAGAGGCAACGCCATCATTTGGGAAGCGGCGTCGGGCCGGACCGTTTCCAGCGCGCGGCTGCCGCCTCACAGCAACATCACGGTCGCCGGACGGGGGGCGAAATATCTGGCCTGCGCCACCTGGAATTACGCGGTTTTTGTGATCGGCGCCGCCGACGGCCGGATTGTGGCCGGGCCCATGCCGCATCAGGCGGATGTCCAGAACATGGCGTTTTCCGACGATGGCCGGACCCTGACCACGGTGGCGCTGGACAAATCCGTGCGCATGTGGAGCACCATCACCGGAGAAGCGCTGACCCCGTCCATCCGGCTTCCGGAATACGCGACCCATGTGGCGGTGCATCCCGGCGGCCGCATGATTCTTCCCGCCTGCAATGACGGGCATGCCCCGCTTTTTGAATTCCCGGAGATGGTGCGCACGGTGGAGGAAATGCGCGCCAAAGCGGAGCAGCTGAGCCGCAGCACTCCTTTCGGAGGCCGGCATCCCTAGCGGTCAGGCAGGAAAATAAAAACTTTTAAAAGTTTCCGCGCAACTTCCGCAACCGCTTGGCTCTGAACTCGACGGACCGCTGATAAATTGGCGGCCGCCAATCTTTTTCCGCCGGTTTTCCATCGGCGGGCCCAGCCGTCCGGATTCATCCGGAGGGATGTTCGTGGAGTTTTCCAATGCAGGCATAACGCATTCTTCAGACTGATCACCGCCTATGAAATTAACTATTCCGAGCCTTGCGCTCCTGACCGCCGGGACCGCCCCAGCTTTTCCGCCGGTGCCTTATTACACGCTTTACGGCATGGTGCGCGACCAGGCGGGGCAGACCGTGAATGTGGAGGGAGCATGGGTGCTTCTGCTCAAGGACGGTAAGGAGCTGAGCCGGACGCCGGTGAAGTCGTTTCTGCGGACGGATCAGAATTACGAGATGAATGTCCGCCTAGACCAGATCCGTCAGGGCACCACGTTTTACTCGGCGTCGGCCATCGCCCCGGGCGCGGTTTTCAGCCTGACGGTGGAGATGGGCGGGCAGCGTTATCTGCCCATTGAGGTTTCCGGAAATCTCACCGCCGGCAAAGGCGCGGAGCGGGTGAAGCTGGATCTGACCCTGGGCGAGGACAAGGACCGCGACGGATTGCCGGACGCTTGGGAAACCTGGCAGCTTTATCAGGCCGGAAACTTGCCGGGCGCGAATGGCTGGGATCTTTCCCTGCTGAACAAGGACGGCGATTTCGACGGTGACGGGCAGAGCAATTTCAAGGAATACCTTGCCGGCACCTTCGCGGGGGATGTCACGGAATTTTTTAAACTGGAGATCAAAGGGAAGGCCGGCGACCGCCTGCATGTCGAGTTCTTCGGCATCACCAACAAGGTTTACACCATCGAGAGCAGTCCGGACAACGTGACCTGGACGCGCATTCCGATGGCGGCGGCGGCGGCCACCGCGGTGCCCGCCAATTCCTGGCAGGCCACCGGCGTGGGCGTTGTTCAGGCCTTTGTCACGGCCACGCCCGGAGCCCGTTCGGAATTTTTCCGCCTCACTGTCCGCTGAACCATGAACAAGCTTTCCACTCTTTTCTCCGCCGCGCTGCTTCTTGGCGCGGCTCCGCTCCACGCCCAGTGGATCACGGAAACCTACGCTCTCAAAGGCGGCTGGAACGCCATCCAGCTTCACGGCGCCGCCAGCGGCACGCCGGACCAGATTTTCTCGTCAGGCGACGGCCTGAAGGTCACGGAAATCTGGCGCTGGAACCCCAATCCCACGCAGGTCCAGTACACGACCACGCCGCTGATTCCCTCACCGGGAACGCCGGAGTGGAGCGTATGGAAACGCGGCTTCCCGCTCGACAGCAACCTCAGCACCATGAGCGGCCAGACGGCCTATCTGGTGAAGTGCGATGGTCCCGCCTCCGGCACTTTTTCCATCCCGCTCAAGCTTTCGCCTCTGGTTCCGGGAACAGCCTGGCTGCGCAGCGGGGCCAATCTGTTGGGCTTTCCCTCTTTCGGCGCGGGCAACAGTTCGCCGCTGTTTTCAAGTTATTTCGCGACTTTCCCGGCGGCCATCGCGCCATCGACGAAGATTTACAAATACGTCGGAGGAGAGTTCGGCCAGCTCAATCCGATGCAGGTGCTTTCGCCCTCCACGGAGCGCCTGGACCGGCACACCGCCTATTGGTTCGACAGCGAGGTGGTGTCCAATTTTTACGCCCCGCTGGAGTTCAGTCTGTCCAATCCCAACGGTCTTGATTTTGGCAGGACCGGCTCCGGCGTGACGGTGCGGGTCTCCAACCGCGGCGGTGCTCCGGTCACGCTGAACTTCGCGCCGGTGACTTCCGAAACCGCACCCGCCGGTGAAGCCACAGTGGCCGGCGCGGTGCCGCTGACGCGCCGCAGCTTCAACGCCATCACCGCCGCCTGGACGGAGGTGGCTTTGCCCGGCAGCTCGTCGGAGGTCATTGCCCCGCAGTCCACGGTGGAGCTGAACTTCGGCATCAACCGCGGCCTGATGAGCACCACGGCGGATACTTTTTACGCCTCGATGCTGCGCTTCACGGACAGCGGGAATCTGGTGGACCTGACGCTTCCCGTGCGGGCCAAAAGCAGTTCCCTCGCCGGCTTGTGGATGGGCGATGCCGTGGTCACCGCCGTGCAGAACCGGGCTAAATTCACGGCCACCGCCACCGCCACCATCAACCAGACGGGTGCCGTCATCGGACTGACTCTGAACACCCGGGGATTGGGTTATGCCGGCGGTGATGCCGGGGTCACCATTGAGCCGCCTTCCGGAGGAGGAGGAGCCGCCACCGCCCTGGCCCTGGTCTCCCAGGGCACGGTCACCGGCTTCACTCTGACCCATGGCGGTCAGGGGTACAGCGAGGCTCCGGCGGTCACCATCACCGCGCCCTCCGCGCCACCCGGCGGCGTCGGCACCGCGCGCCCCGCGCCCCTGCGGGTCCTGTGGCACATTGACGCCAGTGGGCGCGCCCGCCTGCTTTCCGTGGTTTACATGGGCAAGCTGGCCTCCACCGGCCAAGTCGGGCTCTGCACGAAGGAGAGCCTTCTGAAACAGGATGAGAAAGCCTCCGCCGCGCGTTTGTCGGCGGTCCACCTGCCCATGGAACTCACCCTCCCCGAGTCCAGCGCCACGCCCGCCCTCCTGGGCTCCACTCTGAGTTATGCGGTCCGTGTGGATTACCAGGACCCGACCAATCCCTTCGTCCACATCTATCATCCGGACCACGATAACCTGAATGCGCGGCGCACGGACCTCCTGCCCGATGGCGTGGAAAGCCACACCATCGACCGGGCGATGAGCTTTGAGCTGACCCCCGCACCGCCCGCCGGCAGCTCATCCGCCGGCTGGGGCAGCACCACCATCGGCGGCAACTATCACGAAATCATCAAAGGCCTGAGCCGGGACGACCTGGAGGTCTCCGGCACCTTCGAACTCCGCCGCGTCTCCGAATTCAGCGAACTGACCACGAACTGACCGGCAGCCCGCCGCGCCCTCCCCGCTCACTTTTTCCAAATTTCCCAAACCACTTCCTGTTATGAAAAAAATTCTGAATCTGACCCTTTCCTCCTCCCTTCTGTTCTCCGTCAACCAGGCCCAGGCCCAGACCGTTCCCGGCATCATCAATTATCAGGCCCGCATCACCGACGCCAATGGCCTGCTCATCGGCTCCACCGGCCCCGCGAACGCGCCCCAGGCGGCTCCGGTGAACCGCAAAATCCGCTTCCGCATTTATGATGTGGCCACCGGCGGAACCGCCGCCAGCAGAAAATGGTCCGAGGAGCAGACCGTCACCGTCAGTCTGGGGGAAATCAGTGTTCTGCTCGGTGACAATCAGGGAATCGCCGTGGCCGGGGAAGCCAATCCCGCGAGTTTCGCCAGCGTCTTCACCAACCTCACCGGCACCAGCGCGGCGCGCTATCTGAGCATCATGGTGGACAATGGAAACGACAGCTGGGGCGCGGAGGATGTGGAGGTCACGCCCCGCCAGCAGATCACGCCCACGGGTTTCGCCTTCCGTGCGAAAGTCGCCGAATCCCTCGCCAGCGGCGGAATAGCCAGCATTCTGGCTCCTCTGCAGCTGGTGGGCACAGGCACTTCCGGAGCCACGGGGATTTTCCAGGCGTCGGGCTCCAGCGAGAACGCGGGGCTGATGCTGAGGGACAGTGCCGGCGCGGAAAGAGCCTTCCTGGCCACTGTGGGAGCCAACGGCGCTCTCAGCTCCAGCGCAATCTCAGGGGACACCGTGATGCGCGTTCCCGGCGGCAATAAGCTGATCCTGCAGAATGGCGGCGACGCGCCCGGCCTGGTCCTCCGGGATAACAAACTGGGCATTGGAAATGCGGCGCCGTCGAGGTCCCTGCACATCGGGGATCCGACCGTTCCCGGCACCGCAAGCCTGATCCGCCTGTCGGCCCGGGCCACGACCGGCCCCCGGAACCGGGACTGGGACATCGGCGTGCTGAGCGGAGAACCCGCCACGGACCCCTCCGCCCTCTCTTTTGTGGTCAGGGATGTCCAGCACGGCAGCACCCCGGCCTTCATGGTGCAGATGGAAAGCGGCAATGTGGGCATCGGGACGAACAAACCGGAGGCCATGCTGGATGTGAGGGGCGACGTCAAATCCTTCGGCAGCATCTCCGCCGAATCCGCGCTCCTCGGCAACAATGCCAGAGTGCTGGGCACGGGCGGCTATGCTTTCAAAAACGGCGGGGATACGGACGGGGGACTTTTCTCCCCGGGCGACGGCATCGTGACGCTCCAGACCAACAATAACGAGCGGCTCCGGGTGAACGGCGACGGCAATGTGGGCATCGGCACGAACGCGCCCAACGCCAGGCTGGATGTCGCGGGCACTCTGCGCATGAATGAAAACGATGTTCTGCTGCGCGGCGGCACGGACGTTTATGCCGGACTGGGCTGGTATAACAACATCCGCAAGTTTGACACCCTGAGCACCTTCGACGGCCCTGTGCTTTACGGTTCGGGCGGAGGCTCTCTCGGAACCAGAAGCGCGTCATCCCGGAACATCGCCCTCACCTGGTCCGCCAACGGAACCGTGGGCATCGGCTCCAACGCGCCCAATGACGCGAAGCTGACGGTGACCGGCACCGGGCCGAATCCCAGAACCATTAATCTGGGACTCGTCTTCCTATCGGAAGCGGTTTCCATTTACACCACGGGCGCCATCCACACCTCGGTGGTCCGTTCCGCCTCGGACGGACGCATCAAGAATGTCCAGGGCCGCTCCGACGGCGTCGAGGATCTGCGCACGCTGCAGGGCCTCGGCATCACGAATTACACCTACAAGGACACCTTCACCAACGGATCGGGATCCAGCAAAAAAGTCATCGCCCAGGAGGTGGAGAAAGTGTTCCCCCAGGCCGTCCGGAAAACCACGGGGGCGGTGCCTGACATCTTCAAAAAAGGCGCGGTCAGCGGCGGCGGCTGGGTGACTCTGGACACGGATCTGAAAGTCGGCGAGCGCGTGCGTCTGGTCGCGGATCACTCCGAAGGCGTGCACGAGGTCCTGGAGGTGGGCGACGGAAAATTCCGCACCGGTTTCCTGACGGACGAGGCCGAGGTTTTTGTTTATGGCCGCGAGGTGAAGGATTTCCGCACCGTGGATTACGATGCCATCTCCATGCTCAACGTCAGCGCCACCCAGCAGCTGAAGCGCGAGAAGGACGAGGAGATCCGCCTGCGGGATGTCAGAATCGCCGACCTCGAAGCGCGGCTGAGCCAGCTAGCCTCGCGTGACAAGGAACAGGAGACGCGTCTGGCGCGGCTGGAGAAAGCCCTCGCCGCCGACACGCCCCCGTCCTCCGCCGGAGCGGAATCCGCAACCCGCACCGCCAGCCGCTGAATCTGTCAGGACGCGCCCCTATCCTGAAATTTCCGAACGGACGACCCATCGTTATGAGCACACGACTCCGGCAATTATTCACCCGCTTCCGGCTGCGGAACCACGGCCCCGGCCGGCCGGGAAGCCAGGTTTCCCGCCGCTCCTCAGCGCTGCTTTTTCTGCTGGTTCTGCTGGCCGCGCCCGCCACGGTCCGCGCGCAGAAAGCGCCGGATGTGAAGGCCGGCGTCATCAACAGCCTTTACACGCCTTACACCACCGGGGGCGCGGGCAGCACCGCCTCCGGGCCTCCCAGGGATCCTGGAGGGACGGCGGGAACCCGGACCAATAATCAGTACTCCGCCGTGGCCCTCTCGGCCGGGGGATCGGGGCCGATTTCCACCTCCTCCACGCACAGTGCCCGTTACCCCTCCGGCGGAGTGGTGGTGCTGCGCTCCAGCATTGGCGCGGCCTTCGCCACCGGACTGCCGCGTTACTACTTCGGGGACGAGATCCTTCCCCCGCTGACCAAAGCCGACGGCACGCCCTTCGCCGGCACCACTCCGGAGGCCCTGCTGGCGGCGGCCAAGCTCTACTGGCGCCCCCAGCCTGTGTTCAATGGCGAGGTCATCACGGTGCGGGACATGGCCACGAACAGCAACAAGGTGAACCCCGTGCTGGCGGAGCCGGCCCTTAAATACTCCTACACCAAACACGGTGAGCGGGTTTACGCCCACCAGCCGGGAATGGTCACCGTCCGCTGGGTCGCCCGTAATCCCGAAGGGTCGAACCAGTATCCCGGCTCCCTGGAGGAAACGTTCCTGGTCTCCAACAACACCCTCAAAACCGTCCACCAGGCTTTCTGGAGCGAGCGGACCTTCGACGGCCCGCGCGTGGTGGTGCCGGACAGCCGCATCGTCACCGTCAATCCCCTTTTCAACACCAGCGTCCCCGCGCAGGTGGACTCGGAGGTGGTGCTGCCCGGCATTCCCGCCGTGCCCAACACGGACCCTGGAGCCATCCGGAAAACGGTGTGGTTTGAGCGCTACGGCGGAGAGGGCTCCATCCATGTTTACAATGTGGAGGGCCGCATCCTGCTGGAATATCTCGGCGGCATCCGGTTCGGCACCGACATCCATGAATCCCTCGGCGTCGAGGTGGTGGACATCGTGCGCGCTCCCGTGCCGAATTATCTCAGTGTGTCCCTCGGGGAGGAAATCAAGCCCCACGACGGCAACACCGCCCTGACCGCTTCCCCTAAACTGATCACCACCGGCGAGCCCGCGTGGTATGGAACCACCGTCCGCCCGGACGGCACCCAGGTTTACCACGCCGAGCGCGAAACCGGACCGCCCAACGTCCCCGAGGACGGACGGCCCGCCGCCATCGACGCCTATAACAAAGTGGTTTTCTACTGGCTGGAGGAGGGCGCGTTCGCCATCAAGTGGCCAAAATTCCAGGACCGCTACTGGCAGCGCTGGCCGGTCGGAGTGCAGGACTACGCCCATAACACCGTCCTGTCCGGAGGCAGCCCCGAGGCCACCGGGGTGGCTTTTGACTCCGGGGTCATCCCCGGTCTGATCTATCAGGACGACAGCGCGCAGACCGAGGCCTTCATCAACGCCAACAGCCAGCGCTTCCAGATCACCTTCGCGACCAGCCCGGACACCATGAACCGTTCCCTGCTGAAGTTCAGCGCCAATGGCAAGGTGTGGTATGTCCGGGTTTACACCCAGGCCTCCGACCGCGCCGGCTACCAGGAGGGCAATGGCGACGGAACCTTCAATGCCACCGTCGATGTCGGTTCCCGCATTCCTCCTCCTCCGGACTTCACTCCTCCGGGCGGCGGGGAAAAAGTTCACTACGAACCCGGCGGCTACATCGCCAGCGGCACGGGCTATCATCCCGGAGCCTATCTCAATCCCCTGAGCGTCGGTGTGGACCGCGCGGGAGCGGGAGCCATCATTCCAGTGAATGCCATGCCGGGGAATAAAGTCACGGAAGTCTGGTGGTACCGGAAAATCACGCCGCCCAGCAGCGACTTCCAGCCCATCTATCTGCCCGCGAAAATCGGCCGCTACACGGCTCAATACCCCGCCGCCGCCGGGAAAATCGTTATCGCCCAGGGCGTGGGCACCGGAGATCTCCAGCCTTACGAGGCCGCCGGATCGCTGTATGTGCAGAACACCCGAGGCGCGGTCGGATTCAATCCGAACGAGGAGCACGCCCTGCTCCTCGGCACCCGGGCCTACGCGCTGCGGGACGACCTCAATCTCACCGGCGGCTCCGCGACCGATTACACCTCGGAGCCTTACCTGCTGTTGTCCTGCATCAACCCGACTGACAAACGTCCGGACATGAGGATCTGGAAAGTGGTCCGCGAGGATGAGGATCACACCTTCAACTATCCCGCCGTGGCCGGCACCCTGCTGAACGCGCCTTACCCTCTGCCCGTGATGCCGCTGCCCATGGATGCGGACGGCAAATCGAAAAACATTGAGATCCCGCCGCCTCTGGCCGCGCAGGATCCGGCGGCAGGGGCCGGCGCACCCGCCGCATGGGCGGAGTTCACGATGAAGGACCGGAAGGGATTCCACTGGGTTTACCGCGGGCCGCATGACGGCAGCAGTGCCGACAAGCGGATCGCCATGCAGTTTTATTATATCAGCCGCGCCGACTTCTTTGTCCCTTCGGTCGGCGTGATGGATAATAAAACCATCCTGCCCTTCCTCCGTCCGATCGTGAATGGCGAGCCTCAGGGCAATCCGGTCACGGGCACGCCCCTCACGATTTATTATACGCCCGAGTGGCCGGAGAACGCGCCCGTGCTGCAGGTCGGCGAAACCCTGACGCTTCCCAAGTTCGGCCTGCCGCAGGTGCGCGGGCAGGTCAGCGCCGAGGTTTTTTATGAGCAGTCCCGGGCTCTCCTCACGGCGAAAAACAGCGTCACCCTGCACGACCCCACCCGGGAGAAAACCGTGCCCCTGGACAGCGTGGGGCTTGAAAAAGTGCCCGACGCCATCGCCACCACCAACTACCTGGGGCGCATCTATTTCCAGCGGCTCTCGCCGGAACTGGCGGAGCGGATTTATGTTGACCCCCTGCGCGGCCCGAAAGGCACTCTCGTTTTCAAAGGCGAATTTGTCGATGAGATCGCCGGTGAGGATTATCTGAATCTCAACGTGCTCACCCTCGCCCAGAAGGACGCGCTGAAAGCCCTCGTGCCGAATGCGGGTTCCGATCAGACCAACTGGGCCAACGCCATCGAGAAGCTGAGCACCCAGGTGGAGACCTTCAAGGAGAACCCTCTCAAGAAGGGCACCTACATCGTGGGTTCCAGCGTTCCCGTGTCCGGCAGCCAGCCGGCGAAAATCACCAGCGCCGATACAGCCGTCGACAGCTACGCCCTGACCGCCACCGGCGAGGGCGAGGGCTGGGTGACCATGGTCATGGGCAACGGTGCGGCCTTCACTCCGGTGGGCGATCCTGTGCAGCTCAAGGTTTTCAAAGTCGTCCATCAGCTCTACACGGGCGATCTGAAGGTGCTGCTTTCCAAAAATCCGCTGGATGAGCAGGTCACCCTCCGGCACAGCGCCGACTATGCGGGCAAGCCGGAGGATTACGAATTCGACTGGCGTTACGCGCCTGGTCTGGCCACGGCGCCGGACACTTACGAAGTGGTCTGGCAGCAGCGGCTGGGAGCCGGGGCTGACAAAGCGTGGGACATTGTGCGCAACCCCGCCGCCGCCCTGCCGACGCCCGCCGAATACGCCGCCGCCGGCGCGGACACGGCGCGGAATGATATTCCGCTGCCCCGCACCCTGGCCATCCGCGACAGCAATTACACCACCGGCAGCGGCCTGCCGGGTGTGGTTCTGAAATCCACGGCGGCGGCGGCTCTCGACTTCACCGTCACCGGAGTGCCCGGGGATTTTGTCTTCAGCGCCGATCTGGATGATGTGCACGGCTTCGTGCTTTATGTGAACGGGATTCCGGCTCTGGCGAACCAGGCACCCGCCGGATTTGCGAACACCAATGCCACCAGCGGCCTGGTGACCGGCGGACTGAGCCGTCAGTTCCGGATCGCCCGCAGTTATTTCCTGAAGGGAGCGAACCGCCTGGAAATCGCGCTCCACACGACCGCCGACGTCAATGCCGCCAGCCGCGTGGACTTCCGCCTTGATGTGGCGGTGGAGACCGAGGTGGTGGATGACAACTATCAGGCTCCCTCCGATCCTCAGCACAAAAACACCAACACCGCGCTTGTCGGGGGCGACAGCAGCCTTCCTTTTGGCGGGCCTGCTTTCACGCTGAACGACCGCTGGTTCACCATGCGCTACCGGCCGAAGAACGCCAGCAATGTGGCCGGAACCGTATGGTCCCGCTGGATGCCGCCGCAGTTTGTCGAAGGCTGGATCAAGCGGGTGCTGCGGGAGATCAACCCCTTCCAGCAGCGCGTGAAGGACCTCTTCAACAATGAGGTGAACACCGACACCAGCGTGCTCACTCAGGCTGGCACGCGCTGGGAGGGGGATGTGGCCCTGACGCTTTCCAACATCAACGACGTCGGTCTGATCTCCATCTACGAGACCGTGCTTAACCGCGCCAGGAGCATGAGCATTGACGCCAACACCGACGATCCGGACAGCAACAACGCCCTCCAGCTGGCCGCCGGATACCTCAGCGACCTCTACGCCCTGCTGGGCAACGAGGCCTTCGCCGATGCCGCGAATCCCACCATCTCCACGGACGACGACGGCGCCTCCACGGAGATCAGCACCTCCCGCTTCTCCTTTGAAAATCAGGAGCCCAGCACTCTGGAGGAGGAACTCGCCCTGCTGCGCGGCCGGGACGCCAGCAGCACCAGCGTCGCCGTGGGCCCGGTTTATAACCGGCTTTACTGGAACTACACCGGCGGTATCAACGCCGGCGAGGTCATCTACGCCACGAACTATAACATCAAGGAGAAGACGGGCAGCCCCAATGCCGACGGAGTCATCGACGCAGCGGATGCCGCCCGCATGTTCCCCCAGGGACACGGCGACGCCTACGGTCACTACCTGACCGCCCTCTCGGGATACTACCGCCTGCTGGCCAATGACAAATTCTCCTGGCAGACCCGCGCCGAGGCCATCACTGTCCTGGGTCAGGCCGTCACGGTGGACTACGCGGACGAGCGGAAACTCGCCGGAGACGCCGCCCTCCTGGCCCGCACCGCCGAGCGCGTGTGCCATCTGACCTGGCGTCAGCAGTATGAGGACAACCCCGCCGCCGGATGGGAGCATTTCCGCGACACTGAAAACGGCCGCTCCTGGGGTTTGGACGAATGGGCCTCCCGCTCCGCGCAGGGCGCTTATTACCACTGGGTCACCGCCAATTCGCTCCTGCCCGCCACGGATGATTTCCACACCGGGGTGCAGAAGATCGACCGCGGCACGGTGCCGGAACTCAACGGGCTGGCCGCCGGTCTGAACACCTTCCAGACCATCGCCGACAACGCCGGCTCGCGGCTCAATCCGCTCGGACTGAGCCCCGGATCCATGGCTTTTGATCTGGATCCCAACTTCCAGACCATCGGCTCCGCCAATCAGGGCAAGTCGCACTTCAGGCAGATTCAGGAGCGCGCCCAGCGTTCGCTGGTAAATGCGGCGGGTTCCTTCCATCAGGCCGCCCGCATGACCCGGCTGCTGCGCACCCAGGAGAATCAGGTGGACGATTACAATACCGCCATCGTCGCCCAGGAGCGCGCCTACCGGAATGAGCTGATCGAAATCTTCGGCCGCCCCTACGCGGGTTCCGTCGGTCCCGGCAGGACTTACGCCCAGGATTATTACGGTCCGGACACGGCGGAATGGTTCATCGTGGACCGGCCCTCGGACCTGGATGACACGGTCTCCGGCAGTCAGGTGAGTCTGCGGATTCTCAAGGAGACGGCCATTGATGACTTCACCAACAGCACCATCCAGGACATCATCAACGAGCACGATCTCCAGACCACGCAGGTCACGGTGAAGGTCAGTCCGAATCAGTTCATCCAGTATTCCGACCTCTGGACAGCTGGCGGCATGGGCACCCGGCCTGAAACCGGGGAACTCCAGGCGGCTCTGCTGGATTGCCACCGCGCCCTGCTCGACTACCAGGACGCCATGTCCGGCATGACCGATCTGGAGCGCCGCTTCAAACGGGAAGGCGCCCTGATCCTGGAAATGATCGCCTCCCACGCCGAGCACCTCGACAACATGGAGGCCTCGGCCGAAGCCACCATCACCGCGCTCAAAGTTCAAAAATCGATGGAATACCTCGCCCTCGTTGCCGACAACGTGGCCGAAGTCGCGGCCGCCATCGCCGACGGCAGCCAGGAGATGCTGCCCAAGGTCCTGGGCCTCGCCGCCGACGGCACCGCTCCCGCGCGCGGCGGCATCAAGCTGGGAGGCGCGGCGGTGTTCGCCATCGCCAAAGCCCTTGGCACCGCCTCCAGCGCGGTGGCCATGAGCATGGAGATCAAAGCCGCGAAGGAACCTCTGGATCTGCTGTATGACCTCGACGAGCTCGACTTCAAACTGGAGGAGAAGCAGCAGGTGTACGAGTTCGAGAAGCTCCACCGCCAGCTGACCGGCTACTCCCTGGCGCAGCCCGCCCTCGCCTATCAGCAGGCCAACGAGCGCGTGCGCAACGTGCTGGCCCGGGGCCTCCGGGTCATGGAGGAGCGTGAGGATTTCCGCAAACGAGCGGCGGCCATCATCCAGGGCTACCGCACCAGGGACGTGTCCTTCCGCATCTTCCGCAATGAAGCCCTGGAGCAGTACCGCTCCCTCTTCGATCTCGCCAGCCGCTACTCCTACCTTGCGGCCAAGAGCTACGATTACGAGACCGGTCTGCTGGGCACTCCGCAGGGTCAGGAACTGATCTCGGGCATCGTGGCCGCGCGCTCCCTCGGGGATTTGAGCGGCAGCGCGCTCGGCGACAGCGGTCTCGCGGGCGGCATGGCCAAGCTGGTTGCCGACTTCTCGGTGGCGGAAAGCCGTCTGGGAATCAACAACCCTGACATTTACTCCACGCTCTTCAGTCTGCGCGGGGAACTGTTCCGCATCCCGGACCGGGGCGATGTCACCAGTGATGATGACGCCTGGCGTCAGGTCCTGGAGCAGCACTTCAAGTCCGACCTCCTGACGGATGCCGACGTGGCCACCTGGTGCCGCAACATCAAGCGGCCCAACGGCGCGCCGGTGCCGGGCATCGTGATTCCCTTCAGCACCACCATCCAGCACGGCCTGAACTTCTTCGGCCTGCCTCTGGCCGCCGGGGATCACGCCTACTCGCCCACGAACTTCGCCACCAAGATCAGCCGCGTGGGCATCGCGCTGCCGGGTTATGTGGGCATGGACGAGTATCAGTCCGAAAATCCCAACGCCGGTCTGCCAGCGCTGTCGGATCCCCTGGCCCTGAGCGCCACGCCGTATGTGTATCTCATCCCCACCGGCGAGGACTATCTCCTGGCTCCCCCGCTGGGCGACATCAATGAGGTCCGCTCCTGGAGAATCGAGGATCAGGCCCTGCCGCTGCCGTTCAACCTGGGAGCCTCCGCCTTCAACAACACGCAGTTCTTCAACGCGGCGGGCACCCTGTCCAGTCAGCCCTGGGTGCTGCGGAAACATCAGGCCTTCCGCCCGGTGTCCGATCCCCTGATGTTCCAGGGCGAGGTCCCGGCGGATTTCACCAACTCCCGCCTCATCGCCCGCAGCGTGTGGAACAGCGGCTGGAAGATCGTGATTCCCGCCTACACCCTGCTCAACAACGAGCAGGAGGGTTTGAACCGCTTCGCCGCCACGGTGCGCGACATCCGGCTCTTCATCAAATCCTACAGCCACTCCGGCAACTGACCGTCATGAAGCTGAAGTCAAAACCAGCCATCATCAGCACTGCCCTGGCGGTTATCGCGGCGGGCACGGTGGCCGCCCTGCTCCGCGGGACGCGGCCACTGCCGGAGTCCGCCTCCACCGCGCCGCCCATGCCGCCGATGGCTGGAACCCTGACCAGGGGCGAGGATCCGAAGGCGGTTTTCCAGCGCGCCTTCTGGCGGCGTCCGGCGGAGGAGGACCATATCCTCCACGCCGAGCGCCGCGAGTGGGCCGATGAAGGAAAAGAGACCACGCACTGGCAATGGTTCATCGCCATGGAGCCGGGGGCCGCTTTCACCGCGTGGCTCAAGGAAAGCAATCCCTTCGCCCTTCAGCTCCGCCGGGAGAACGTCAGCTTCCGGACCCACGCCAATGTTCCGGCGTGGTTTCCGGCGGCGGCGGCTCCTGATGCTTATGAAATTCACCAGGCTGAGGGCGGGCAAATGACCCTGCTTTTCAGCCGTCAACAAAATCTCCTGTATGCAACCGACGCCGGAAAGGGCTTTCAGAAAAGTGTCCACTAACTCTCTCCTCAAAATCCGCCGCACTTCCTGGCTGCGCAGGATCGGCGGCCTGCTGGCCGTGCTGCTGGCGGGACTTCAGATGTCTCCCGCCGAGGTTCCCGGAGTTCTGAATTACCAAGGCCGCATCGCGGTGGACGGAACCAATTTCAGCGGCTCCGGGCAATTCAAATTCGCGCTCGTGAACGCGAACGGCACCGAAACCTTCTGGAGCAATGACGGCTCCTCCACGGCGGGGTCGCCGCCCGCCGCCGCCGTGACTCTGCCCGTGACGCGCGGGCTGTATCAGTTGCTGCTCGGCGACACCTCCCTGGCCAATATGACGGCGGTGCCGCACGGCGTTTTCCATCATCCCGATGTCCGCCTGCGCATCTGGTTCAACGACGGCGCCCGCGGATTCCAGCACCTTCTGCCCGATCAGCGGCTGGCGCCGGCCGGTTATGCCATGAAGGCCGCCAGCGCGGAGCGTGTGGAGAAAATGGAGCTGTCCGGCATCCTCACCGCTCCCGCCCGGTGGGTCGCCGCCTGGGGCACCAACACCGATGGCGCGCTCAATGTGCCGGCGGGCCTGATCAACGTGGTGCAGGCCGCCGCCGGGGATGGTTTCAGCCTCGCGCTTAAAAGCGATGGCACGCTCAGCGCCTGGGGTGGAAACGCCTCGGGCCAGACCAGCATTCCATCCGCCGCAGCCAGCGGTATTAAAGCCATCGCCGCCGGCACCGCTCACAGTCTCGCGGTGAAAACCGACGGCACTGTCCTCGCCTGGGGTGCCAACGGCAATGGGCAGTGCGATGTTCCCCCCAGCCTGTCCGGCGTGATCCAGGTGGCCGCTGGCGGCAGCCACAGCATGGCGCGGCGCGGCGACGGCACGGTCGTCGTCTGGGGCGACAACGCCTTTGGCCAGACCAATGTCCCCGGGAGCCTGAGCCATGTCACCGCTATTGCCGCAGGATCGGATCATTGCCTTGCCCTGACCTCCGCCGGCAACGTGACCGCCTGGGGCCGCAACGACGCCGGTCAGTGTGACATTCCCTCGGATCTCGGTTCTGTCAGCGCCATTGCCGCCGGAGCGCTGCACAGTCTGGCTTTGAAAGCCGGCACCAGCGTCGCCGCCTGGGGCTGGAATCTCGGCGGTCAATGCAATGTCCCTGCCGGTCTGTCCGGAGTCACGGCCATCGACGGCGGATATGCCCACAGTGCCGCCGTTAAAGGCGACGGCAGCGTGATCGCCTGGGGCGACAGTGCGCACGGCGAAACCAGCGTGCCCTCCAGCCTGGGCGGCGTGATTGCTGTTTCCAGCCAGGGCACCCACACGCTGGCCCTGCGCGCGCCGTTGGTTCAGGCCCGCCTTGCGAGACTCGATGAGGCCAACGTTTTCACCGAAAAGACCGGTCTGGGCCGCGTTCCCGCCATCAACCGCCTTGAAGTCGAAGGCCAGGCCTCCAAGTCCACGGCCGGCAACTGGGCGGCCAATTCCGACCGGCGCATCAAAACGGACATTCAGCCCGTGACCGGCGCGCTGGAAACGCTGGGCCGGCTCAAGCCCGTGACTTTCCACTACACGCCCGAATACCTCGCACAGCACCCCGGCATCGAAAACGTGCCTTATTTCAACGTCATCGCCCAGGAGTTCCGCGAGGTCTTTCCCGACGCCGTGAAGTTCAGCGGCGAGAGGATGCCCGACGGCAGCGACATCCTCCAGGTGGACACTTATCCCGCCACCATCACGAGCCTGGCCGCCATCCGCGAGCTGCACACGCTGGTGAAACAGCGCGACACCGAAATCGCCGAACTCAAAGCCCGCCTCGCCCGCCTTGAGGAAATCACCTCCCGCCGGGATCCCGAAACCCCTCTTCCCAAATGATCCCCTCCCCCGGACAATGCCGAAGGCCCTGGACTGCGGTGACTTGTCACCGCTTTCCCCAGCGGGACTTGTCCCGCGCCCGGTCGCGCCGGGACTCATCCGCAGGCTGCACGGCCGATCATGCGACGGCGGCCAGCCGCCTTTCCCAAAGCGGGAGCAAGCTCCGGGCGCTCCAAATCCTCCGGCCATTCAATAAAATGCCAAGGCTTCCTATCCAACATTTCCGGCTGTCTCCCAGAATAAAAGATTGGCCCGAAGCTTTACGGTTGATGGTGGCCTGGATTCCCTCATTGCTTGCCGGACTGTTGTTTCCATGCGCGGTTATTCAAGCCGCCCCTCAGGCGGCATCATCCCATTACACCAATGGCCCGGGCATCCCCGACTTCGGCGGCGGACCGGGTGCCAGCGCCTCCTATTCCCAAGTCGCCGGCATCACGGAAACCGCGGGCGACAGCAGCAGCGCCACCGCCGGGCCGCCGGTGACGGCCCGCATCGGCCACATCGGCCAGCTTTATGAGATCACCTCCCTGCTCATCACCGCCAACCCCGCGGCTTTGAATGAGGGCGGGGACAGTCAGCTTTCCGCCAAAGCCCTCCTTGACGATTTGAGCGTCATCCCCCTGACAGGAACCGCCGTGACCTGGAGCGTGGTGTCCGGACCGCTTTTCGGGATCAGCGTGACCGGAGGAACCACAGCGGAAAATGTGTCCCAGCCGGCCACGGCAACGGTCCGCGCCACTTACGCAGGCGCGCAGGGCACGCTGACGCTGACCATTCTGGACTCCATCCCGGACAACTTCGGCACATACGCGGGCGATGGGATCCACGATGGCTGGCAGACCCAGCATTTTGGAGCCAATCCCGCCCAGGCCGGGATGAACGACGATCCGGACCATGACGGGGTCAGCAATTTCCTGGAATACGCCTTCGGAATGACCCCCACTCAAAGTGACGCCGGAGCCCTTACCTATTCGGGATCCACTCTGACATCTCCCGGCCTGCCCACCGCCTGGATGCAGCCCACTCCGTCCGGAGTGGATCTCCGGGCCGTTTTTGTGAGGCGGACCTTCCCTCCTGTTCCCGCGCTGCGCTACACCGTCCAGTTCAGCGCCGATCTCACCGCCTGGCAAAGCAGCGCCGCCGTGCCCGATGTCCGCGCGGCCGGGCCGGGCGTGGAGGTCGTGTCCGTCCGTTACCCCCTGTTTCTGAACAATGGCCGGAAAGCCAGATTCTTCCGCGTCCAGGTGGAAAATGTCACTCCCGCGCCATGAGACTCCCTTCATTTCCTTCTCCCCGCTTTTTTGGGGAAACCCGGCGCGGCTTCGGTCGTCATCCGATGGCATGGAGTCGGGCCATCGCGTCAGGCCTGCTGCTGACAGCCGCCCCCGCCGGCAGGGCTGACATCGTTTACAGCGGCCTGCGGGACATCGCCATTCCCGCCAACTTTGACGGAGTGTATCTGGACGTGCCGGAGGGCACTCTTTCCGGCAGTGAATTCGCGGGCTGGGGCCTCAACTTCATTTTTGGCGGCGGCGGCATCGGCAACAGTCCCGCGCTTCAGCCGGTGCGGTCGGGAAGCGGTAATCTGTCCAGCGTGGTGAATCTTGGCTCCGGCGCTTTGGTGGACCAGTTCAATTCCTACTCAGCGGCAGGAGAATTCGGCGGTTCCGAGGACCATCTGGGCAGCGGCCCGGGGCAATTCGCGGTGGGCCAGGAGGGATATCTCGGTTTTGCCGCCAGCATCAGCGGGCAAACCCGTTACGGCTGGATGCGGGTGATCCTGACCAATGACGCCCCCAATGGCAAAATCGTCGACTGGGCCTACGACAATACCGGGGCCACCATCACCACGGGGACCACCGGCGGACTTTCCCATTTCATCCCGAACGACCCCGGCCTCACCCTCCTGAGCCACGCCCACACTTACGGCGGTCTCACGACAGTCAGTGCCGGCACCCTGGAGCTGAGCGGCGGCGGGCAGCCCGGAGCCTCCGACGGCACCGCCGCCAGTGGAACGGCGATCAGTGATTCCGGCATTCTCAGACTGAACGGAGCCACCATCGGCAATGAGCATCTGTCATTTTCCGGCAGCGGAAAGCTGGAGGCCGTCAGCGGCAACACCTGGGCGGGACCGGTCGTCGTGGACACACGGACGGTTTTCGATATTCAGAACGGCATCACTCAACTGTCCGGCCCCGTCAGCGGCGGCGGTCTGGAAAAACAGGGCGCAGGCACGCTCGCCCTGTCCACTGCGGGTTCCTACACCGGCTCCACCGTGCTGAGTGGCGGCATCCTGACCTCCGCCGCCGATAATATCCTTCCCGCCACCACGGACCTGATCCTGAACGGCGGCGCATGGAACACCGGCGGGCATTCCCAAAGCGCCGCCTCCCTGACCCTGACCGCCAGCTCCCTCATCGACATGGGCGGCGGGGCCGTCAGTATCCTCACCTTCAGCTCCATCAATCCGGATAACAACTGGACCGGCGGGCTCAGCATCTGGAACTGGTCGGGAACACCCGGCACTGGCGGCGGGGGCGATCAACTGGTCTTTCTGGCGGGAGGACTCAGCGCGCAGGCTCTGGAGCGCATTTATTTTTACAGCGACGCGGGCGTGACTCCTCTGGGGACGGCGGCGGCATTCACCCCGGCCGGGGAACTGGTTCCGGTCCCGGAATCCGCGGCTCTGCTCCCTGCGGTCCTGATGCTGCGGCTTCTTGGGCGGCGCAGACGTTGAATTTCCCTGCGCACCGCTGTGCCCCCGGAAATCGGAGCTGAGCTTCAGGAAATCCGCCCGCCGGACACCGTCAGCCGGAGCTGTGATCACAACTCCGATTTTCTTTCCCAGGATTTTGAAATTGGTGAATGCTGACGGAAACAGCTCCCCGTCAAAAATGTCCCGCCGCACTTATCTTCTTCTCGCCCTGCTTCCGGCCCTCCTCTACGTGGGCTTTTATTTTCTCAGCCCCGCCAAGCAGCTCATCGCCGCTCAAAACCGCCTGCTGTCGGCGGTTTCCTCCAAAAACGCGGAATCCGTCCATAAGCTCCTGGATCCCAACTATTCCGACCAATGGGGGTTCAGCCCGGCGGACTGGCCGGGGCTGCTGCAGGATTTAAGGACTCTGGCCCCGGTTCTGGAAATCACCGTCCGGGATCCGCTGGCCGACGCGGAAAACGGGGTGGTGGACACGCTCCTCGTCGTCAAAGCCCAGGGCCCGGCCGCTGACCGGCTGCAATCCGAGGCCGCCCTGTTAAAAAATACGCGCTTTATCTGGAAACGGGCCTCCTGGCTGCCGTGGAGCTGGAAACTGACCGGCATTCAGAATCCGGACCTGGAAATTCCCTCCGGCTACCGTCCCGGCAACCTTTCCGCCCTGCCAGGATTTTAAGCCCACCCGCAAAACGCTTCTTGCATCCGGCGGCTCCGCGTTTCCAGTAATGTTTGAATCCACCAGCCCTCCGGGGCATTGGATCCGCTGACATTCAACACCCCATTCATCCGACCTATGGCCTTCACTCTGCCCGCCCTTCCCTACGCTCCGAATGCCCTTGAGCCGCATATCGATGCCAAAACCATGGAAATCCACCACGGCAAGCATCATCAGGCCTACATCACCAATCTGAACAACGCCATCGCCGGAAACGCCGAACTGGAGTCCAAATCCATCGACGAGCTCATCGCCAATCTGGACGCGGTTCCTGAAGCCATCCGCACCGCCGTGCGCAACAATGGCGGCGGTCATGCCAACCACAGCCTTTTCTGGACCCTCATCGGCCCCGGCAAGGGCGGCAAACCCTCCGGCAAGCTGGCGGATGACATCGACGCCGCCTTCGGCAGCTTCGACGCTTTCAAAGAGGCGTTCGGCAAAGCCGCCACCACCCGCTTCGGCAGCGGCTGGGCATGGCTCAGCGTGAAGGATGGCAAGCTCGCCATTTCCAGCACCGCCAATCAGGACAGCCCCGTGATGGAAGGCGCCAAACCCCTTCTCGGCCTCGACGTCTGGGAGCACGCCTACTACCTCAATTACCAGAACCGCCGCCCGGATTACATCACCGCCTTCTGGAATGTGGTGGACTGGGACGCCGTCGCCGCCCGCCACGCCGCCTGATCCCCGGGAGCGGATTCAGCCACAGGCGGTCCGGAGCGTCAGAACGCTTTGCGGAACTTTATTAAATTACAGCCGGAGCCGCCGCAGGGCGCTCCGGCTTTTTTATGCCTTTCATCGCTCCCGAAAAACCTCCACTCCGGGGTCCTGACCCGCTCCTTTGAAGGGCATGGAAGCTGTTGGCCAGCACCGTTCCTCCAAAAGGCCGGGTCACCGTTTGAATTTTTAACCTGCAAGGCACATCCTTGCTGTATGAACAGTTAATCCAGTTGGAAAACGCGGAAAACATTGAAAATCAATGAATTATTCATTGCAAATTCATGAAAATCAGTAACGATTTTGTCACTGATATTCCATTTCCACATGAAACTTCTCTCTCTGCTTGCAGGCGCTGTGCTTCTTGGTGGCTCGCTGACGATGTCCGGAGCCGCTCTCACTTTCACGATTGGAGCCGTGGCGGCCCCGAATCCCACATTGCCCAATCTGCCCAATGTCTGGCCCTCAAGCGGCAATGAAAGTCCAGGCAATGTCATTGATGGGGTCACCACTAATAAGTACCTCAATTTCGGTAAAAATAATACCGGATATATCTACAGTCTTTCAGTGGGTTCCACGGCTGTGGTTACCGGCATCAATTTCGTCACCGGAAACGATGCCCTTTTGCGGGATCCCTCCAGCTACCTGCTTTTCGGCAGCAACAGCGCCGTCGCCAGCAATGTGCCGGGCACGATCTACAACGTGGATGCCAATTTCACGCAGATTTCCACCGGCTCCCTCACGTTGCCCGCCGCCCGCGGCACGGCGGGAGGGAATGTGACTTTCACCAATACCACCGCGTATAATACCTATCTTCTGGTTTTTCCGACCGTGGCCGGGTCCAATGACTCAACCGTCAACAGCATGCAGATCGGGGAAGCCCGTCTTCAGACCGCCGGCGGGGATCTGAATAATACCGGAACCATCGGAGGCGGCCAGCTGGTGCCCGAGCCCGGCAGCATGGGACTGATTTCGGTCATGGGCCTTGCCGCCGCCCTGCGCCGCCGCCGCTGAATCCTCATATGCCGAATTCAGCGTGAAAATTTGACTCCGGATTTTTACCGGCCCTGTCCCTCCCCGCTGCTGCACAGACCTTCATTTCCCGGCAGCCGACCTTTTCAGGAAAGGTCGGCTGTTAAATTTTAATTATTTAGGGAATTTTACGGGAATGGGCTCCTTTCAGCGTCAAGTATTGAAGTTAAATGAAAATTGTGTTGCGGGAAGGTGAAATCGTATCAGAATTGTCACCAGAATACGAGTTTTCCCTACCCATTCAAAAATCCCATGACATTGAAATCCATCTTTTTAACAGGCTTGGCTCTGGCGACTGTTTCCATGTCCGCCACCGCTCAGATGATGTTCACGATCGGCACCGCCGCCACCGCCGGCGGAGCCAATAACTGGCCGGCCGGAGAGCCGCCGGCTTTTGCGGTGGATGGAAATCCCAACACCAAATATCTCAATTTCGCGAAACTGAACACGGGTTACGTTTTCACTCCCACCACCACCGGCACCGTGGTGACCGGGATCAAATTCACCACCGCCAACGATTCCCCGGAACGCGATCCCGCCTCCTATATCCTTTATGGAAGCAATTCCCTGGTTGCGAGCACGAATCCCGGGGATGTCCTCAATGTCTCCACCGGCTTCACCCAGATTTCGACCGGCAGTCTGACCCTGTCCGAAACCCGCCTCACCGCCGGAGGGGACGTCACCTTCACCAACGCCACCGCCTACAATACATATCTTCTGGTTTTCCCCACAGTGAGGAATGAAGCCGGTGCCAACAGCATGCAGATCGGGGAAGCCGTGCTTCAGACGGCCGGCGGCGCGGTTGGCGCCGCGGGCACAGTCGGTGGCGGTCTGCTCACCACAGTGCCTGAGGCAGGCAGCACGGCTTTGCTCGGCCTTGCCGGCCTGGGCCTTGTTTCCCGCCGCCGCCGGGCCTGAGTGATCCGTTGAATTTTCCAACATTCCTTTTTCAGCCCCGGAGTGCTCCCAGAGCCTCCGGGGTTTTTTGCTGTCCCGGCCGGATGGCGTGTGAAAATTCCCTCCTGCCGCGTTTCCGGATTCTCTTTTCACGAAACTCCTCAGCAAGCCATTCCGGATCGAAAATGCCATCCTGCGGGAGGGGCGCGGAAAGCGAAAAACCTCCGGTCAGGAGGGAGGTTTGCGGAAAAAAACAAAAAACAATGAACCAGGGCTTGCATTTCCCCGCCTGATGGTTCAAGGATGGCGGACTGTTACGGCAAACACCGTCACGGGCTGTAGCACAGCTTGGTAGTGCGCTTGCATGGGGTGCAAGAGGTCGTGAGTTCGAATCTCGCCAGCCCGACCATCCGTTATTCGCGGAGGTCGAAATGGATCCGGGGGCAATTCCAGCGGTCAATATTCATACTCCGGAGGTGATTTCCCCCACAGGCATTATTCCGAATTCAGTTCCGGGATTCAGATTTTTGAATGGCGTATTTCCCAAGGACCGTGGCCGATGGCTTCTGATTATTTACTGTCCAGACCGCTTATTTTGCATCCCACAGCATCGTGCGGCTCAGCCGGGGATACCGGTTTTCCGGTCTGAATGGCATCCAGCGCATCACGCAAATCCTTCGTGGTCGCCTGGCGCTGGCGTTTGGTCGGACCAAGGTAAAGATTATTGATGCGGCCCTGATAAAGAGTCCGGCCGTCAGGACCGGTGACCACCGCTTCCGGGGTGAATTTCGCTTTTTCCAGACGGGCCAGCTTTTGCCCCTCATCCAGCAGAACAATGGATTTGATGCCGTTCAGCTCCGTGTGCTGAAGAATATCCGCGCTTTTGAGATCCTGATCGGCATGGACGAAATAAAAGGTGAACTCCTTTCCGTAATCCGCCGCGATCCGGTTCATCTCGGGCACAAAAGTATTGGAGGTGGGGCAGTAGGGGGAAACGAAGAAAAACACCACACCTTTTTTGGCGCCGGCTTTCAAAGGCTGATGCTCCTGTCCGTCCAGACTTTTAAGGATAATCGCCGGCGGATCCTGCGCGGGGACCGGAGAAACGAGGAACATCCCAGCGAGAAACGGGAGGAGTAATTGACAAAAACGGCTCATACTGAATGGCATCCGCGGAATTCCGGCTCCAACGGGCCGGGCTTGGAATCTGTTTCAGCCTCATGAAATGGAAAGAACCGCCCGGGCCGCGAATCCGGATAATAAGTTCCTCAGGCCGGGACTTTAAAGTTTCCCGGAGTTTGGTGAGACATCTCCATCAGCGCTTGTGAAAAATTTCACAAATCGACCTTGCCGCCGCTCCGGCGCGCCCTACCTTGCCGCAATCTTCAAGAAATGATCATCGCTCATGAGTAAAGTGGTTCGTGAAATCGAAGCCCCGGACGTTGCCTCGCGGGCCCAGCAGCAGGTGGAGGCCTATCAGGAAACCACCACCGACATCATCGGGGAAAAGCTGGTGCTCAACATGGGCCCCAGTCACCCCGCCACGCACGGGGTGCTCCGCCTCATCCTGGAACTGGATGGTGAAATCATCACCAAAGCCATTCCGGATGTCGGTTATCTTCACCGGGGGGATGAAAAAATCGCGGAGAACATGCATTACAACCAGTTCGTGCCCTACACGGACCGGCTGGACTATCTCGCGCCCCTCGCCAACAACGTGGCCTACGTCATGGCGGTGGAGAAACTGCTCGGCTGGGAACTGCCGCCGCGCGGACAGGCCATCCGCCTGATCTGCTGCGAGCTGGCCCGTATTTCCAGCCACCTCCTGGGCATGGGCGTGTTCGCCATGGACTGCGGCGCCATGACCGTTTTCCTCTACACCTTCACGGAAAGGGAGAAAATCTACAATCTCTCCGAGCACCTCACCGGCGCGCGTTTCACCACCAGCTACACCCGCGTGGGCGGACAGACGCGGGACATGAATGCCGAGTTCATCAACGGCCTGAACAAGTTCCTCGCCGAACTCCCGGCGCACCTTGATGAAATCGACCAGCTGCTGACCCGCAACAAGATCTTCCTCGACCGCACCAAGGACGTCGGCATCATCACCGCCGACCGCGCCATCGCCTACGGCATCACCGGCCCGAACCTGCGCGCCAGCGGTGTCGATTACGATCTCCGCAAAGCCCATCCGTATCTCGGTTACGAGAATTTCGATTTTGATGTCCCGCTGGGCTCCGTGGGCGACTGCTATGACCGCTACCTCGTCCGCCTGGAGGAACTGCGCCAGAGCCACCGCATTCTGGTGCAGGCGATGAAAAATATTCCCGACGGCCCCTACAATGTCGCGGAGGCCAAGGGTCTGCTGCCGAAAAAAGAGCGCGTTCTGATGAGCATGGAGGAGTTGATCCACCATTTTATCATCGCCACGCAGGGCATTGAGGCTCCTCCCGGTGAAGTCTACTTCGGTCACGAGAATCCCAAGGGCGAACTCGGTTTCTACATCAACAGCAAGGGTGGCGGCGTTCCCCACCGGCTGAAAATCCGCTCGCCCTCGTTCGTCAATCTGAGCATCGTCCCCGAAATCATCCCCGGCCACATGATCAGCGACGTCCCCGCCATCCTCGGATCGCTGGACTTCGTCATGGGTGAGTGCGACCGCTGACTCCCGCAGGAGTCAGCTGCTGCCCTGCCCTGCGCCAGCCATCCCTGCCGGGTTCAGACCGGGCTGAAAACTGCTGCATGGCGCGGCAATCGCCTGTTCAAATACGGCCAGCTTCGCGCACTCCGGCTAAACCGGCGTGATGTGACAGCGAAGTGAAACCGGTGGCGGGTGGCCGCAGGGAGCGGGATCCTGCCTTATCCCATCACGTCATGACCGGGACCGGGTGTTCCATGATGTCCCGGATGGCGTGGCCGTGGACGTCGGTGAGGCGGCGCTCGACGCCGTTGTGGTAGAAGCTGAGGCGCTCGTGGTCGAGGCCGAGAAGGTGGAGGATGGTGGCGTGGAAGTCGTAAACACTGACCGGATTGACCTCCGCCTTGTAGCCGAACTCGTCGGTGGCTCCGTGGCTGAAGCCCGCCTTCACGCCCGCGCCGGCCATCCAGGCGGTGAATCCCTCGGGATTGTGGTCCCGGCCGCTGGCGCCTTTTTGAAAGGTGGGCATGCGCCCGAATTCCGTGCACCAGACGACCAGCGTGTCCTCCAGCAGGCCGCGCTGTTTCAAGTCGGCCAGCAGCGCGGCGGTCGGCTGGTCCATGACCTCGCCGTGTTTGGCGTACTGCTCCGCCAGGGCCTTGTGGCCGTCCCAGTTGCTGACGCCCTCGCCTCCGGTCTGATAGGCTCCGTTGAAAAGCTGGACAAAACGCACGCCTTTCTCGACCAGCCGCCGGGCGAGGATGCAGTTGCGGGCATAGGCGGCCTTGAGATCCTTCACGGGATTGCCGCCCTGGTCCGCGCCGTACATTTTGAGAATGTGCGCGGGCTCGCTGGCAAGATCGGCCACTTCCGGCACCGAAAGCTGCATTCGCGCGGCCAGCTCGTAGCTGGAGATGCGGGCCGCGAGTTCGCTGTCCCCGGGAAAGCGCTCCAGGTGGTGCCGGTTCAGGGAAGCCAGGAAATTCCGCGTCGCCCGGTCGGCATTTTCCCCGATCGCCGCCGGGCGCGCCAGATTGCGCACCGGCTGGGAGGCGTTGAAGTCGGTGCCCTGGAAGGAGGCGGGCAGGAAGCCCGATCCCCAGAAATTCCCCGCCGACTGCGGGGCTCCGCGGGGGTCGGGAATGGCCACATACGCCGGCAGGGTCTCGTTTTCCGTGCCCAGGGCGTAGGTCGTCCACGCGCCCATGCTGGGGAATCCGTCCAGGGTGAACCCGGTGCCCATGAAATTCTCGCCGGGGCCGTGAGTGTTGGTTTTGCCGGTGAGCGAGTGAATGAAGCACAGATCGTCCGCCATCGCGCCGAGGTGCGGCACGAGATCGGAGATCATCTTGCCGCTTTTCCCGCGCGGGCGGAAGGCCCAGGGACTTTGGTTCAGATCGCCCTGCTCCCCCTGGAACGTCACCAGGTTTTTGCCGCCGGGCATGGGCTGGCCATGACGGCGGATGAGCTCCGGTTTGTAGTCAAACGTGTCCAGCTGGCTGACCGCCCCGGAGCAGAAGATCATGAGCACTTTTTTCGCCTTGGGCGTGAAGTGGGAATTCCGCACCCCGTTGGGATCGGCCGGATTGATCACCGGCCGGATGGGCAGGCTGGAGGCCAGCAGGCTCTCGCGGCCCAGCAGATGGGTCAGCGCGATGCCGCCCAGACCGGTGGCGGTGTTGCTGAAAAAGCGGCGTCGGCTGAGCAGGGGATGCATGGCGGGAAGGAAATCCGAAGGCTGCAAAAGGAACAGACTGGCTGGGTGAGTGAATGAATGAATAAGCGGCTGACCGGGGCTAGAAGACGAACAGGAACTCACTGCTGTTGTAGAGCGCCCGGCAGAACGCCTCCAGTCCCTGCCCGCGGATAAAGGCCGCGGACCGCGTTTTTTCAAAATCATCCGCCGCCCGCCCGTAAAGCAGGGCAAACGCCCGCTCCACCTCCGCCTCCGCCCGGTCCCCGCCCTGCCCCCGGCTTCCGGCGGCCCCCGCGGTTTCCCTCCCCAGCCTTTCCGCAAAAAGGTCCGCCTGCTGAAGCACAAAGCGGCTGTTGAAAAGATTCAGCGCCTGCAGCGGCGTGTTCGACCGGCTGCGGCGCGGCATGACGAGGCTGCCGTCCGGGCAGTCAAAGGAGCGGAAAACGCCGTCGTTTGTCTGCCGGATGCGGACCTGGTAAACCATGCGGCGGAACTCGGCGGGGGTGAACTTTTCCTTGGGATGATAGTGCATCACGTTCTCCTCCTCGACATCCATCAGGTAAAATCCCGGTCCTCCCGCTGCGGGATTCAGCGCCCCGGACACCGCCAGCATGCTGTCGCGGATGGCCTCGGCCTCCAGGCGGCGCGGGGGATAACGCCAGAGAAACCGCGCATCGGCGTCGGCTTTCAGGGCGTCCTCCCGGGGCGCGGAGGACTGCCGGAAGGCGGCGGACATCAGGATCAGCCGCTGCATGCGCTTCACCGACCAGCCGTTTCTCATGAACTCGTCCGCCAGCCAGTCCAGCAGCGCGGGATGGGTGGGCCGGGATCCGTTGACCCCGAGGTCGCTCGGGGTGTCCACAATGCCGCAGCCGAAAATATAGTGCCAGAGCCGGTTGACCAGCACGCGGGCGGTCAGCGGATTGTCGGCGGACGCGATCCACGCGCCCAGCCGCAGGCGCCGCCGCTGCTCCGGCTCGTCCACGGACAGGCCCAAACTGCCCAGCACGGTCAGCGCGCCGGGAGCCACGATTTCCTTTTTCTGCAAAGGGTCGCCCCGGTGAAGGCGGTAAGTTTTTCCGGGCTGGCTGAAAGTTCCCAGCCAGGCGGTCTCCCGCCCCTCCAGCTGCGCGATGCGGTCCCGGAGTTCCGCCAGCTCCTTTTTCAGATCCGCGGCGGAGGCGGCCTGCTCCTTCGGGAGCCGGGCAAGAATGGCGTCAGGATCGGGGACACCGCCGGTTAAAGGCAGGCGGTCATCGGAACCGGCCAGCGTGATCCAATGTTCCCCGCCGGGGACGGCGGCAACGACGCCGCCGGAGGAAACGGGCGCGGCGGCGGCGGGCACAGCGGCCTCAATGCGGTAGGCCATGGGCAGGCGGTCCCGGAATTTCCCCTCGCGGTCCCGGCTCCAGACAATGCGGCTGATGCTGACGCTTTTGGGGAAAGTGATCCTTACCTGGCCGGAGGACGCGGTATTCGAAATCCAGCTCCTGTCATTGCCCGTCCGGCCATCATTGAGGTGCTCCAGCTTATGGGCGGCGTATCCCGGCAAAGTTCCCGAGACTTCGGCGGTTCCCCCGGCTGAGGCCAGGGCCACATTGTTCCCGGCCTCATCGTAAATCTCCAGCTCATCAAGGCAGGGCTCGCCGCCATTGGTGGCCGTGATGGTGAACCTCACGGTGGTGACTGCGGTGGCCGGAAACTCCTCCGTGTTGCCCCCCGCGCTGACCGCGGGCCGGAGCGTGACGGCGGCGGGACCGGTTTCCGCCGCCAGTTTGCGGAGTTCGGCCAGCCGCTTTTCCCCGGCCACCAGAGCCTGCCGCAACGGCCCGGCTTCCCGCTCCGCCGCCGGATCCGGCTGGCGGCTCCACGGGCGCTCACCGTGGGAGACACCGGCAAAGACCGCCTGCATGGCGAAATAATCCTTCTGCGGAATGGGGTCGAATTTGTGATTATGGCAGCGGGCGCAGCCCATGGTCAGGCCGATAAAGGCGGTGCTGGTGGTGTTCACCATGTCGGCCAGCTCGTCCTCGCGCTGCGCCAGGGAGAGATTGATGTCCGGGCTTTTGACAATATCGTAAGGCCCCGCGACCAGAAATCCCGTGGCCGCATCCGCCCCGAGGGCGTCCCCCGCAAGCTGTTCCCTGACAAACTGGTCCCAGGGCCTGTCGTCATTGAAAGCGGCGATCACGTAATCGCGGTAGGGCCAGGCGGTTTTGCGCTCGCGGTTGGTTTCAAAGCCGTTGGAGTCCGCATAGCGCACCACATCCAGCCAGTGCCGCCCCCAGCGCTCGCCGTAGCGCGGGCTGGCCAGCACCTCATCCACCAGCCGGGCATAGGCATCCGGCCGGTCATCCGCCACAAAAGCCTCCACCCGCTCCGGTGCCGGCGGCACGCCGTGCATGACCAGAAACAGCCGCCGGATCAGCGTGCGCCGGTCCGCCGGTCCGGATGGAATGATCTTTTTATCCCCGAGCTGGGCCGCGAGAAATTCATCAATCTCCCCCTGCGCCCAGGCATTTCCCGTGCGCGGCGCCTCAGGCCGTACCACCGGCTGATAGGACCAGTGAGTGGTGGTCAGGGGCTTCTCCGCTCCATCCGCGCCAGCCGCCGCCGCTGTTGATGATGATGCTTCATCGGAACCCGCCGCTGCGGCCCGGACTCCGGGCGCGGCCTCCCCGGCCCGCGCGGAGGGCAGGAGCCGGAATCCGGCGGAACCGGCCATGATCCAAATCCATAAAACCGTTCCCGCCAACTTCGGACGGACAGACACCCGGCACTGACGGAATCCGGGAACAGAGCGGCTGGATGGATGGAAAGACCTCATGCTTATGCCTCAACGCTACGATTTTCCGGTGCGGAAACAATCCTCCATTCGGGGAGGAATCGGGACCGGCCTCCTGTCTGATACAGGGATTCCGCGTCTGTTCTGCCAAACATCGTGCGTGATATCGCTGCCACGGCACCTGTGGCGGGCCCGGAGCTGATCTCCCGCTGGATTCCAGTTTCCTCCGCCACCTTCTTGAGACATAATCTCAATTGTCCTTTGACATGACGGGGGAGCCGTTTAGGTCATCGGCCTCCAATCATGCCCACCCTGCAGACATACCGCCCGGTCTCCGGACGCCGGACACCGTTTTCAGCCAGCGGACCCCCGGAACTGCACTCGCCTCTGGTGAGGCAGTCGCTGGGATATGAGAAGCCGGAGAATATCCATGATGGACTGGGCTGGCTGGTGCTGACGCTGGCGCTCTGCGTGCTGTCGGTGGGCTGGACGGCTTATTTTCTCCCGCGGACGGCTCCGCTGGAGATGGGCGGCGGGGATGATCCCGCCGACGCCAGCGCCGAGGATTCCGCCATGATGGAGGCCGCCGCCGAAGCGGAGCCCGAAAGCACGGAAACCGAAGCGGTGCCCCCGCCCGAGCCGGAAGTGACTGCGGAGGAGATTCCCGAGCCGGTGCCGGTGGTGGAGGCCCCGGACGCCGTTACGGTGCCGGCTCCCCCTGAGATTGTGAAACCGCTGCAGGTCACCGAGCCGAAGCCGGAGCGCCCGCGCGTGACCACTCCGCCAGCCCCCTCCAGACCGCGTCCGGCTCCGCGCTCCACCAGACCGGCGGGCACGGCGGCAGCCACTTCGGCAACGGCGTCCACAACCAATGGCGGCGGTGGCGGCGGCAGCGGATCAGGGCAGGGTCCGGGAAAAAATCAGAAAAATAAAACGCCGAAACCGCCTTACCCCCCGTGGGCCAGAGCCGCCAAAGTGACGGGCACGATTCTCTTCCGGCTGGTCATTGACGCCACGGGCCGGGTCAGTTCCGCCAGCGTGGTCCGAAGCTGCGGCAATGCCCGGCTCGACAGCGAGACCCTCGCTTTTATCCGCAACCGCTGGTTTCTGCCGGCCAGCGCCGGCTCCACCCAGCCCTCCTCCTGGACCTACCGCCTTAAAAATTAATCACTTATTTCCCCGTCCTCCCTCCCTCCTTCCTCATGCTTCCGACTCCCTTTCTGGCAAACTTTCTGATTGATATCATCCACCGTGGCGGCCCCATCATGTACCCCGTCGTCGCGGTGGCGGCTTTCGCCATCTGTATTGTCGTGGAGCGGATCGTCTGGTGGGTGCGGTTCAGCACCCGGCGCAACAGCGCTCAGGTGGAACAGGTGTATGCCGCGCTGGAGTCCGGTCACACGGCGGAGGCCATTGAAATGACCCGCGACGCCAAAGACCCCGTGGTACGCATGATGAATCACGGCCTGAATCACCCCCACACCTCCCTTCAGAACGCTCTTCAGGTCGCGGCCGGCATGGAAATCCAGAAAGCGGGCCGGTTTCTGAGCGCCATGGACACCGTCGTGACCCTGGGGCCCCTGCTCGGGCTGCTGGGAACGGTGACGGGGATCATGGGCTCGTTCCAGTCCATCGGCGGCGCGGAGCTGGCGGTGGAGAAAGTCACGGGCGGGATCGGCGAGGCCCTGATCGCCACCGCCGCCGGTCTGGGCATCGCCATCGGAGTGCTCATCCCCATGAATTATTTCCACGCCCGCCTGGCCCGCCTGCAGTTTGACCTCGAAGTCGCGGCCACCAATGTGGAGCTTCTTCTCGCCGGAGCGAATCACGAATCCCGTCCCTCATGAAGCTGCGCTCCCCGCTTCTCCAGAAAAAAACGCGGCTGGAGATCATTCCACTGATCGACATCATGTTTTTCCTGCTGGCGTCCTTCATGCTGGTCAGTCTGAGCATGACGAAGCAGCACTCCATCAAGGTGAGTCTGCCCGTGGCCTCCGCCGCCCAGAAGGATATCAAACCCGACCGCATTGACCTCGCGGTGAGCATTGACGGCAGCGTTTATTTTGAGAAAAAGATGATCAGCCTGCCGGATCTTGAAGCTCTGATGCGCGCAAAACATGCCGCTTCCGCCGAGGCCTCCGTCTTCATCAGCGCGGATGAGAATGCCCGGCATGGCGACACCATCCGCGTGCTGGATCTGCTGCGGCGCATTGGATTCCAGAAAGTCGCCTTCAACACCAAACCCGCCGCCCCCGCCGGATCATGATTGTCAGAAATGCTCTGATCGCGATCAGTCTCGGACTCTGCGCGCTGGTGGTGGCGCAGTGGACCCAGGATTCCCGTCGGCGCCAGCGGCAGTCCGTCATTGAAATGCAGGCGATGGCCGCCGAGGCCACCGCCTCCGATCTGCAGGACAAGCTGCACGCCTGGGAGTCGGAGATCAGCCGTCTGACCGAGCTCAGCAAAACCGCCGCCGCCAGGGAGGAGGAGCTGAAAAAGGAGATTGAGCGGCTGACGGGCATTCTCAAAGAGCGGGACGCCGCCGGGGCCGGGGCTGTGCCCGCCGATTACGGGGCCAATCTGAGGAAGCTGGAGGAGGAGATCAACAAGCGGAACGAAAGCATCACCAGGCTGAACGCCTCTGTTCTGAAAGCCACCCGCGAACGCGATGATTTCGCCGGCCGTCTCAACGCCCGCACGAGGGAATTCAACGATCTGACCCTGAAATACAACAAGCTGGCGAAATAGAACCTGAATTCTCGGGCTGTGGGAGCCGGATTAAGGATAAAACGGTCCTGCGGGAACGGCCGTGAATTTGAATAACAAATCCGTCCCGGACCCGTTACTCATTCCGCAAAAATGGCATAAGGAACGCATGGAAGGCAATTTTTCTGTTTTCATCGGAGCGATTTCAGAGTTGGCTGGCGGGGTGTTCCGATTTCTTCCCCCGGTTTTCAGTTTTTTTCTGACCTGCCTCTGCTTTCTCGGAAGCGGCTCCCCGGCGCCCGCCGATGCCAAACGCCCCGAGGACCCCGGCAGAACACGCGCCCTTTCAACCCCCGTGGCCCGCGCCGTGCAGGTGAACGCCATCCGCGGGGAGCCGGTGATGATTCTTCTCGACGGGCTCACGTCCTACACGAAGACACTGGACTTCATGATCCGCCGGCAGCCGAAACTGGGACGGCTGGAAGGGGAAATGGTGCTTCAGGGCAAGACCAAGGCGCTGGTGCGCTACCGGCCGGACCCGTCGATGAAGGGCGCGGTGGACACCTTCACCTATGCCGTGAAACTGGAGGGCAGCAGCTCCTCCGAGGAGGCGGTGGTCACCATCAATATTGTGGATCCGGCGCCGGTGCTGGAGATTTCCGGCGGGGTGGACATGGGGTCCATCCTGGCGGGCACGGCGGAGGAGCACTCCTTCACGGTGCGGAACAGCGGAAACGCCGCCTACCGGGCGGCGGTGTCCCTGCCCCAGGGCTGGGCATGGGTGACACCGGCGGGAGGGAAATTCGAGGTCGCGCCCGGCGAGGCCTTCAATGCCACCGTGAGCGTGAAAACCTCCAAAGCCGGGCCGGTGGATGAGAAAGTGGTGCTCCGGGGAACAACGATGGTGCGTTTTGTGGGGACTTCGGTGGCTCCCGTGCAGGCCTTTCCCTCGCTGCTGCAACTGACCTGGGATGCGGCCAAACGGGAGCGGGCGGCCACGCTGGAGGTGGCGAACAATGGAAACTCGCCGGTGACCGTGAAGTTGTCAGGTCCGGCGGAGGTGGCCTTCCCCGCGGAGATTGCGGTGGGCAGTCAGGAGAAGAAAGCGGTGACGGTGGTGCTGTCCGGAAAGCTGGACCAGCCCGTGGCCGGAACCCTGAAACTGGACGTTCCCGGCTGGTCGCAGGAGGTGACTTTCCAGGCGGCGGTGGCTCCGGCGGTGGTGACGGTCACCGGCGCGGGACCGGAGGGGCTGGTGGATTTCGGCATGCTGGACGTGGCCGGCCTGAAAACCGCCGAAAAAACCCTGAAGCTTCACAACGTGGGCGGGACACCGGCCGTGGTCCGGCTGGCGGCTCCCAAATTTTTCAATATTTCCGGCCTGGCGGATGAGAGCGTGCTGGCGCCGGGACAGGAGACCACCCTTTCCATCCGGCCGAAAACGGATGTTTCCGGCTCCCTGAAGGACGACTGGATCCTGGGGGCCACCGGAGGGGACCACGCCCTGAAGCTGCGCGCTGAACTGGACCCCGAGGCCATGAAAAAAGCCATGATGTCCGGTGTGGCCCTGGCGCCCATGCCCCCGTCCGGCAGTCTCCCGGTTTTTGAGGTTGCCGAAAAAGACCGGAAAGAATTGGTCAATCTGCTCTCCGGGGGGGTGGTTCCCGTGAATAAAAACACGGATCAGACTCTTCCGAAAGTCACGGCGGTGCGTCTGGTGGAGGCGGAGCCCGACCGGCTGCTTTTCGAATGGAAGGCGCCGGGGGAGGGAACCTGGACTTACCGCGTGCTGTCCATGCGTCTGTCAAAGATTCCGGGTTTGCCTTATCCGGTCAAGGACTGGGATGTGATGGACAACGTGAAAGTGATCCAGAACGGCGCTGACGGACGCGCCGAAGTCACCAAACTGGTCCCCGGGGCCCGCTGGCTTTGCCGCATTGTGGCCATCCACAGCGATGGCCGGGAGACCTCCCCCGGCGAAATCCTGACCTTTTTCACGCCGCCGGTCTCTCCGGCGCGCTGGCCCTGGATTCTGCTGGGCGTGGTGGCGGTGGGGGCGATGGTTTACTGGGTGCGCCGGAAGTGGCGGGAGGATATCAAATGGCAGGCCTCCTAGGACAGCCGCTGGAGGGGGCGGTGCGGCATCTTTACGTGCATGTGCCGTATTGCCATAAAATCTGCCCTTACTGCTCGTTCTACAAGCACCTGCCGAATGAGGGCAGCCTGGGCACCTATGCTGACGCGCTGCTGGCGGAGGCGCGGCTGCTGAAGAAATCCGGCGGGGTGCCGCTGGCGCTGGAGACGGTGTATTTCGGTGGCGGCACGCCCACACTGCTCAGCCGCCAGGTGCTGGAGAAAATGCTCCCGGCTTTGGCGGACGAACTGGATTTTTCCCGTGTCCGCGAATGGACCATGGAAGTGAATCCCCGCACCATCACGCCGGAGAAAGCGGCCGTCATGCGCGCCGCCGGGGTGACGCGGGTGAGTCTGGGCGTGCAGGCCTGGGACCCGCCGACGCTGGGAGTGCTGGGGCGCGATCATTCCCCGGCGGAGGCGGAGGAGGCGTTCAGCATTCTGCGCGGGGCGGAATTTCCGGTGGTCAATGTGGATCTCATGTTCTCCGTGCCCGGCCAGTCCCCGGCGGTCTGGCGGCAAACGCTGGATAAAACCCTCAGTCTCCGGCCGGATCATGTCTCGGCTTACAATCTGACCTACGAGGAGGACACGGATTTCTTTGAACGCTGCGCCGCCGGGGAGTATGCGGTGGATGAGGATCAGGACGGGGAGTGTTTCAACATCACCATGGAGACCATGGAGTCCGCCGGATTCAGCCACTACGAAATCTCCAATTACGGCCGTCCGGGCATGGAGTCGCGGCACAACCAAAGTTACTGGGCCGGAGATGATTACGCGGGACTGGGCCCTGGCGCGGTGTCCACCGTTCACGGCCGCCGATGGAAGAATATCGAAAACACCAGCCTCTGGCAGCAGGGCGCGCTGAGCGGCAGCCCCATTCGTGTGGAGCACGAGGAGATTGATGCCGGCAAATGGCTCTGCGAACGCCTTGCCCTTGGCCTGCGCATGCGTCAGGGCATTCCGGCGGTGTGGCTGGAGTCCGGCCGTGAAGCCGTGGCGCAGGTGGTGGAGGGAGGTTTCGCGGAACTTTCCGGCGGCCACCTGCGGCTGACCCGGAACGGCAGGCTCGTCGCCGATCAGGTCATCGCCCACCTCTGGAACGCCATCGGTTGACGCGCCGGAGAGAACGGAAAGCCTGCGGATTTCCGGCAGCCGGAGGGAAAGCTACTTTTTGACGGTCTCCGGGAGCAGCAGCTGAACCGGGCAATGGTCGCTGAGAGCCATGGGCTGATCAATGAGGCGGGCTTTGAGACCGCCGAAACCCTTGGCCAGCACATAGTCAAAAGTGGTCGATTCAAAACGGCCGCCGGGGAGGGCGCGCCAGCTCAGCCGGCTCTCTCTGGGAACATCCAGCCAGGTGTTGCTGTAACCGCCTTTGGTCAGGATACCGATGGCGTGGCAGAGCGGGAACTGTCCGTCGTGGTTGGTGTTGAAATCGCCGCCCGCGATCCAGCCGGTGATTTTTTTATCTTTGTAAGCCACGGTCATTTCCTCCATGTGACCCAGCAGCTGCTTCGCCTGCTCATCGCGCATGGCGGCCACATTCCGGGCGCCTTCCGGATCGTCGCTGCCGCGGTTGGATTTCAGGTGGTTCCCGTAAACCATGATCAGCCCGCCGCTCGCCGGATCCTCCAGCGCCGCGAAGGTGAAGCCGCGCGAGATGTTGGGGACATTCGCTTTCCAGGATTCCCACGAGGCCCCGTAACATTTCAGTTTGGAGGCGATTCCGATCTGCTGGGGGCGGATGACGCCGGTCAGGGGATCGCGGAAACTGCTGACGGCATTCACGGTAAGGCCGGGAACGGCGGAGCAAACCTCGCGGAAAGCGTTCCAGTCATTCACCTCGACCCCGATGAAAATATCCGGGTTCATGGCCTTCAGCGCCTCCTGACAGCCTTTCATATGGGCATCAGCCTCGGCGGCGGAAGCGGTGGGCCGGTGACCGGGAAACCATTCCATATTCCAGGAGATGATTTTAAGAGATTCCGCCCCGGCCCCGCCGGCAATGAGAAACAGGCAAAGCTGAACAATCAGCGCAGTGGCGGAGCGGGTGGTTTTCATGACGGGACGGGCGGGGAGCGGTTTGAAACAACAGTTGGCGGAAAGCTCCAACAGTGCGCAGGAATGCCTCCCGGCATGAAGTTTTTTATGCCGCGAATCCGCATTCCTCCTGCGGAAAATCCTGAATTCTCCCCGGAGGAGCGCCTGACTCAGTGGTTGAACATGAACTCCTTGGAATTCAGCAGGGCCCAGAAGAGGTCTTCGAGAATGCCCTGGGTTTCCTTGGGACTGGCGGTGATGGCGTCGAGAATGGGCTTCAGCTCGGCCTCGGTGGGCTGGCGGGTGAAACAGCGCAGGTAAAGCGTGTTCACGATTTCCACCGGTGTCTTTTTCTCATCCAGAAGCGATTTCACCAGCTTGCCCTCGCCGATGCGCTCGGAGGTGATGTCGCCGTTCAGCAGGTGCAGGGCCTGGCCGAGATTCGGATCCATCTTGACCTCGCAGGAGCAGACCGTGGCGCGCTCGGCGCGGCCGAAGGTGCGCAGAAAGTAATTGGAGACATTGCCGTCGGCGATCTGCACGGCGCGCGCGCCTTTGGGCAGGCCCTGGAATTTGTTCTGCGTGACCGTCACCTGCGTGAGCGTGTCCAGCATCACCTCCGCCCGCTGACGGCGCAGGAGGGCGTGGGCGAAGTTCTTCTCATCGCTGGCGTTGGACTCGTTGGCGCGGCTGGTGAGCTGGTAGGTGCGGCTGTTGCAGATGTCGCGGACGAGGCTTTTGAAGTCGTATTTGTAATCCGTGAACCGCTTGCCGAGCTCCGCCAGCAGCTCCGGATTCGACGCCGGATTGGAGACGCGGACATCATCCACGGGCTCGATGATGCCGATGCCGAAGAAGTGCGCCCAGACGATGTTGGCCAGGTTTTTGGCGAAATACGGATTCTCCGCGCTCGCCAGCCACTCCACCAGCACCTTGCGGCGGTCCTCGCTGGGTTTGCCGGGTTCAATGCCGCCGAGGAACTTGGGTTTCACCGGCTGTTTGGTCACAAGGTGCGGGACCTCGCCGCCCCGGGAGTCGAAGACCACGGTTTCGCGCGGATCCTCGGCCTGCTTGCGGCCGATCTGCCCGAAGAAGGCCGCGAAGCCGTAGTAGTCGTTCATCGTCCAGCGGTCGAAGGGATGGTTGTGGCACTGGGCGCACTGCATCCTCATACCCATGAAAACCTGGGCGACGTTCTCGGCGACCTTCAGGGTGTCGCGTTCGATCTGATAATAATTGGTCGCGGGATTCGTGAAAGTGCCGCCGTTGGAGCCCAGCAGGTCCTGCACGATCTGGTTGAAGGGCACGTTCCGGGCGAGCCGGTCGCGCAGCCAGTTGAAATAAAGCAGCGTGGCTTTGTAGCTGACCTGGTTGGTGTTGTTGGTGCGGATCTGGAGCAGTTCCGCCCATTTCATGACCCACATTTCCACAAACTCCTTCCGGCCCAGCAGCTCATCGACCAGTTTGGCGCGCTTGTCGGGAGCGGTGTCGGCGAGGAATTTCGAGGCGTCGGCCTCCTCCGGCAGCAGGCCCACGATGTCGATGTAAACGCGGCGCAGGAAGGTGGCGTCGTCGCAGAGTCCGGACGGCGTGATGCGCAGGCGGTGCAGCTTCTCGTGGACGAGGCCGTCGATGTAATTGTTCTCGGGCACTGTCGGCCGGGCATATTGAAGCTTGTCCGGAATGATGATCACCTGACTGCCCACCGTGAAGGTGTCAAAGCGCGCCATGATGAAGGCCTCCCCGCGCGAGCCGGCGGTGACCAGCCCGTCCCTGCTCACGGTGGCGGAGGGATCGTTGCTGGATTTAAAAACGGCCAGCGGCGTGATGTCGCGGTCCGTGCCGTCGGAATAGGTGGCGCGGGCGGTGAACTGGAGCGTGGCCCCCTTCCCCTCCAGCACGCCGCCGGGCGGAAAAATCTCGACATTGGTGACCGTGGGAATGGTCGCGGGATCGTTGGGCGCGCCGTTGGTGATCCATTCCCTCAGCACTTTGTAAGGGGCGCTGTCCGGCTCCATGAGCTTGCCGCCGGTGTGGGGCACGCTGTTGATGGATTTCGTCAAAGCCAGACTGTCCTCGGGAACGCCGAGATTCAGACGGCGGCCGCTGAGTTCCTGAGTGAGGCGGAAGTGATCGCCATCCGGATCAAAACCGAAGAGCGACAGCCGGAAACCGTCCTGCCCGCGCGCGGCCCCGTGACAGGAGCCGGTGTTGCATCCGCTGCGCATGAAAACGGGCATGACATCCAGGCGGAAGCTCACGGGACGGTCCGCCTCCGCGCCTTTCACGACCACGGGGATGGCCGCCGTCCTGTCCTCCCAGGTCACCGTGAGCGTGGTGCTGCCGTCCTTCAGAGGAAACAGCATTCCGTCCTTCATTTCCGCCAGAGTGGGGTCGGCGAGAACGAATTTTGCTTTGGTCGTGAGGTCGAGGGAAATATCGTCCGCCGTGGTGGCGACGGCGGTGAAGTGGTGGAAATCACGTTTGGTCTCCAGCGTGATGCGGTCCGGATACAGCGCCAGCGACTTCAGCGGCGCGGCGGCATGGATGGCGGGAACCGCGCACAGCGGCATCAGACCCGTGACGGCCAGAGGCAGACAGCGGAGCATCACGGAGGGGACACGTGGGGCGGAAATGTTCATTTGGGGGCGGCTTGCTGTTGGCGGAGCTGTTCGAGACGGGAAAGCGGTTTGGCGGTGGGAGCGGGGGCCGGAGCGGCCTGGGCCACGGCGGCGGCGGGGGCCGGAACGGCAGGCGCGGGCGGCGGGGCATCCACCCGGATGATGCCGCCCTGGCCGATGGTATGGGGAATGGGGACGCCGTTCTCCATGATGATGGCCTGGCAGAAAAGATTCTGGTGTTTGCCCACCGGGCTGTCCGGCGTGGTGGTGATGGGAAAGCGCACTTCCTTGTCGGTGGCGCTGATCTCCTTCTCCACCGTGGTGACTTTCGCGGGCAGACCGTAAAGCGTCACTTTCGCGGGCCCGGTCCAGGTTTTGGCGACTTCCAGGGTGCAGAAAATCTCCCCCGGCTTCCCCTGCTCCGCCGCGCCCATCTCCATCTTCATGGTCAGATAAGGCGGGGCCACGGTCAGCTCCGTGAACGGCGTGGCGTTGTAAATCGGCCCGGTCCCGGCGTCGGATTCGCCCAGCATGGTCAGTTTGCAGACCTGCGCGGGAGCGTCTCCCCGGGCGGTGATCTGGTAAATCCCCTCCGTTTTCTCGGCGGGAATGTCGATGGTGCCAGGGCTGGTCAGGCCGGGCGGATTCCAGAGCAGACGGACGGTGATGGGCGCTTTGAAGCCCTCTTTGCGGGTCGCGCGGACTTTGAGATCAATGGTCCCGCTCTGCACGAGGGGCACCGTCGGCTTGACGATTTCCAGGGAGAACGGCACCTCATCCGTCACCGCCACCGGGATGGTGGACTGGGTGGAAATGATGTAGGGCGTCTGGTTGGGCTCGCCCTGCACCAGTTCCAGATTCTGAGTGAAACGGCCGGCCGAGGGATTTTTCTCCTCCGTGGATTTGGGCAGCAGCTTTGTCAGCGCCATGCCGCGCGGGGCATCGGCGGCGGCGGCGAAAACGATGGCGTACTGCCCGATGCCGTTGGGCATGGGATCGGATTCCAAGGTCACGCCGGGAGGAAGATTCGGCGCCTCCCAGGCCACCGGGCCGCCCCAGTTGGCGCGGTCCACATTGATCAGCGTGGCGTAACGCCCGCCGCGCGGGACGGGCATCTGCTGACGCATCTGGCTGTCCACGCGGTCAAAGCGCGTGACATACGAATTCATCGACGGCGCGGGCGGCGTGGCCTCCACGCGGTAAACAAAATCAGGCCCGCCCCGGTTCAGCTGATCGTGAACGCGGATATAATAGTCGCCGTCCGCCGGGATGGTGAAGGCTCCGATGCGGCTGTCGGGGTTCGGACCGTTGTCGTCATTTCCGTTCAGCCCGCCGCCGTCGGCGTTGAAGATTTCCAGCACCGGATCCAGCGGCGAGCGCAGGCTGCGGGAATAAACCGCGAAGTCGAATTTCTGGTCCTTTTTCGCCGTGAAGCGGAACCAGTCGCTGTCATTGGCCTGGCTGATGATGCCGTTGAAAGCGATGGGCAGCGCGGGCGGAGCCGGGATGACTTTGGCCTCGGCAAGGCTGTTGTTGGGCTCGGTCTCCAGCACATTTTCCAGTTCCGAGATGCGGAAAAGATTCGGCGACGGCGCGGATCCGAGATCCGTGACCGCATACAGCGGATGATTCACCCCGGGAGTGTTCGGCACGTCCACCGTCTGCTTGATGGGACCGGCGAGGTCGTTGAGGAAAGTCACCTCGGTTTTGGAGCCCGCCTTGCCGCCGTTGGGATAAACGGCGGTCGGCCGGGGAAAGCGGCCCACGTGCACGCGGTAATGCGCGGCGTCGTTGCCGGCGTAGGAGGAGTCGCGGACCTCGACGTAATACGTCCCGTCCTCGGGCACGAGGATGGAGGCGTGCGGATCCTGCACCAGGAGCGCGGAGTCGTCGCAGCTGGCCAGCTCGAATTTTTTGCTGTCGAGAATGGCGACGTAAGGGTCCCAGAAGGATGATCCCAGGCGGATGCCCTCGACTTCGACATTCAGGCGGTCGCCTTTTTTGCCTTCGATTTTGAAATAATCGGCATCCTCGTTTTTGGCGATGCCCGCCAGCGTCGCGCCGTGGGTGATGGGCTGGGCGACGGCGAATTTATCGTTCGGCTCGACCTCATCCACGGTGGGAAACGGCCCCACCCAGAAGGTGCGGGCGTAGCTGACGCCGGACTTGGTGCGGACACGGAACGCGTGCTCGCCGAAGGGACAGCCGGCGCCAATCTGGAAGGTGGCCTTCAGGGCGGTGGCGGACTCCACTTTGAAATCCGCGACTTTGATGGCGTCGCTGTAGGAGACAATCTCCTCGGCGTCGTCCAGCCGCGCGCCGCCCAGAGTCACGGGCACCGCCGCGCCGCGCTGGCCGCCACGGGGGAAAATAGCCCCGAAATCCGGGGACGCGGCAGGGCACACGGCGGCAAAAGCCAGCACGAGAGCGGGTATGGCTCTTTTCATGAGGATGGGAATGGGGGTGGTGTTATAAACCCGGTGAACCTGAATTCCGGAAAGACGGGCCACGGATTTCACGGGTGAGACCGATGATCACGGATTCCCGGGAAAAGAAAAAATCCCCGGCTGATGAAACAGAAACCCTCATCCTTATCCGTGCTTATCAGTTATATCCGTGGCATTTTGGAGAATGGACCGCGGAACCGCGACTCAGGCGATGATCTCATTGACCACCTTGCCGCCGTCCACGATCTCGATTGGCCGGCCGCCGGGAGCCATCAGCTCCTTGTCGGCGTTGATGCCCAGCTGGTTGTAAATGGTCATGGCCAGATTCTCGACGGTCATGGGGTCGTTCTCCGGTTCCGCCGCGAGGGCGTCGGAGGAGCCATAAACCATGCCTTTTTTCAGCCCGCCGCCGGCCAGCACCACGGAGAACACCTTGGGCCAGTGGTCGCGGCCGCCGGTGTTGTTGATTTTGGGGGTGCGGCCGAATTCGGAACTCACCATCACCAGCGTGCTGTCCAGCAGGCCGCGCTCGGAAAGATCGCGGATCAGGCGGGCGAAAGCCTGGTCGAATTTCGGGACCTGGCCCTCCATCTGGCCCTTCACGTTGTCGTGGTGATCCCAGCCGCCGTAAGTCATGGAAACCAGGCGCACCCCGGCCTCCACCAGGCGGCGGGCCATCAGCAGACGCTGACCGGCCTCGTTGCGGCCGTATTCGTCGCGGAGCTTGTCGGGCTCCTTCTCCAGGGCGAAGGCCTCGCGCGCCTGCTGGCTGCTGATAAGCTTGTAGGCGTCCTGGTAGAAGGTGTCCATGGCGTCCAGGGAATCGGATTTCTCCAGATTCCTGAAATGCGCGTCCACCGTGTCCAGCATCGAGCGCCGACGGGTGAACCGGTCCTCGTTGATGCTCCCCGGCAGGGCCAGATCGCGCACCTTGAATTTCCCGTTCGCCGGGTCGCCGCCGAGACTGAAGGGACCGTAGGCGGAGCTGAGGTAGCCGCTGCCGGCGAACTCGTTGGGCATGCTGGGGACGCAGATATAGGGCGGTAGATTGTTGCGCGACCCGAATTCATGGGAAACCACACTGCCGAAGCTGGGATACTGGAGCGCCGGGCTGGGGCGGTAGCCGGTGAACATGTTATGGGTGCCGCGCTCATGCGCCGCCTCGCCATGGGTCATGCCGCGCACAAAGATGAGCTTGTCCGCCACCTGCGCCGTGTTTTTCCAAAGCTCGCCGATCTGGATGCCGTCCACGTTGGTGCTGATCGCTCCCAGCGGCCCGCGGTATTCCGGCGGCGCATACGGCTTGGGATCAAAACTTTCCTGATGCGCCATGCCGCCCGGCAGGAAGATGTGGATGACACTCTTCGCCTTGCCCTCCACGCTGGCATACTGCTTCATCTCCGCCCGCGAGCGGCCTTTGAGATAGTCGGAAAGCGTCAGGCCCAGCGCCCCGCACACGCCCACATGCATGAACCCGCGGCGGGAGAGATGATTGGAAAAGGAGGATGAGGACATTACCGGAAATCAGGTTGAAAGTTGGGACTGGTTGAAAACCATCGCAGTCCATGGACAGGGATACGCATCCCCGGAGCCCTCTTATCATAGGGAAAACCCGTAATCTTAATTCTGAAGGTCACCGCCGGCCCGGAATACTAACGTTTCCAGGCCATGCGGACACGGACGCGCGTCCGTCGCCGGCCGCCATGGGCTTTCCAGTGCCCCGCAGGCTCCTCGACCAGCCTCTCCGGTCCGGATTTATTCCAGATCCGCAGGCACCACCGACCGGCGTTCGCGGCGGCCCAGGAGCTTGGCCTGTTTGATGACGGCGGCCATGTTTTCCTCAAACCGGTAGCTGGCGCAGTTGGGGCAGGTGTGCGCCTTCATGAGCACAATGGAGTCGCATCCCTGGCAGATTTTGTAATTGGCGGGGGATTTGACGATTTTGGCGGCGGATCTGGCGCGGTCCTGGGAGCTGTCGTCTGAAGTGGGCATGGGCTGAAGGAACGCTCGCGGAGGGGGGCGTGAATTCAAGTGTTTTTGAAAAATGCTCCCGGCGGCAGGGTTCCACACCATCAATCAGGGGAGAGCGGCGGCGGTATTTCCGTTCCGCCCACCGCCTGCTCCAGAAACTCCAGCACCCGCCTTTCATGCCAGGGCCGGCGGTTCAGCGGAGCTCCGGAAAATCCCAGATGCCCGCCCCAGGCCGGGGTTTCCAGATGAAAATGCGGAAGTTCCCGCGCCAGATGCTCCGGGTAGGAGGGCGTGTCGAGCAATGGGTCGTTCGCCGCGCTCAGCAGCAGCGCGGGAACCGTGATCCGGGGAATGAACGGCAGGGCGGAGGAACGGATCCAGTAATCATCCGCGCCCGCAAAACCGTGCAGCGGCGCCGTGACAAACTCATCAAAATCCCGGATGCTGCGGATGCCCCGCACCCGGGCAAGGTCGATTTTGTCAGGAAACCGCAGCGCTTTCGCGAGCGCTTTGCCGACGAGGGTTTTCAGAAAACGGCGCTGGTACAGGCGGTTGCCCCGGTTTCCATCCAGCACGCGGGCGCAGGAGACGAGATCAATGGGCGCGGAAATGGCCGCCACCGCCCGGACAGCGGGATGCAGCGGCGGTTCCCCGGCGTATTTCAGGGCAATATTTCCGCCCAGACTGAAACCGACGATTGCCAGGTGGCCGTAATTTCCGGAGGCATGGGCCACCACGGTCCGCAGATCGCCGGATTCCCCGCTGTGGTAGGTGCGCGGCAGACGGTTCGGCTCCCCGCCGCAGTTCCGGTAATTCCATGCCAGCACATCCCAGCCGCCGGCCGCCAGCGTCTCCGCCATGCCCCGGATGTAGGGCGCGTCGAGACTTCCCTCCAGCCCGTGGCAGAGCACCGCCAGCCGGTCCCGGCCCCGCTGCCTCCAGGCGAGATCCAGAAAATCCCCGTCCTCCAGCTCCAGCCGCTCACGACTGGTCCACGCCGCCCGCGACCGGGGATAAACAGCGGCCAGAATCGTCGCAAGGTGTCCGCCGCGCAGAAAAAACGGAGGACGGAAAGTGGAGTCAACAACAGGCACAGTTCCCGCCATTACCTGAAAACAGCCGTTTTGTCCCGCGGGAATCGCCCGGCGCCGGCGCGCGCGGAGAGGCTTCGGCGGGCGCGTCAAGGACTTTCGAATTTCAGTTGCGCGGCGTGCCCGGGGCTTTTAGGCTTCATGCTCGTTTTCCGGGTTCAGTCCGCTGCCGGTGTTGGGCAGCCCACCGGTTTCCGATCCCTGTCCATCACTCCTTTTCTGTCATGAAAGATAATCTCCATCCCAAACTGAACCCCGTGGTCTTTGTCGATACCGCCTGCGGAGCCCGTTTCATCACCCGTTCCACCACCACCTCCAAGCAGACGGAAAACATCGACGGCGTGGATCATTACGTGGTCGCCCTCGGCATCACCTCCGCCTCCCACCCGTTCTTCACGGGCGAGCAGAAATTCATCGACACCGCCGGCCGCGTCGAGAAGTTCGCCAAACGTTTCGGCGCCACGGCCACCCGCCGCACCGCTCCGAAACTCACCGCTTAGCCCATTCCCTTTTTCCCAGCCCGACGGTGCCGCATTCCCTGTGAATGCGGCACCGTTTTGCTTGGCGGCGGAGGACCCCGGCGGGGTCAGGGCGGAGTTATTGGTTATTAGTTCGACTTTGTTAAATGAAAGAAAATGGAGAAAATCATCAGGCTGGAAGCCCGATGGCCACGCAGGCTGGAAGCCTGCACCACCGGGGAATTAACAAAGTCGAATTAGTCATTGGTCACCAGGCGGCCACAGGCTGTTTTCCGTCCCATACTTCCTCCCCGTCTCCAGTGACTCAAAGCCCCGGCCTGATAACTAATAACAAATAACTTTTCCACTCCCTCCCCCACCCCCATGGACTACACCCCCCTCATTGAAAAACGACGCCTGCGTCTGGCCGAGCTGGATGAGGCGGTTTCGACCCCCGATTTTTACAGCGATCCCAAAAAAGCCGGCGCCCTGACCCGTGAGCACGCCCAGATCAAAAAGCTGCTGGCTTTGTGGGATGAGCATCAGAGCGTCATCCGCCAGATTGCGGAGAACGAGGAGATGGCCAAAGGCGACGATCCCGATTTCGCGGCCATGGCGGCGGAGGAACTCCCGGCGCTGCGGGAACGCGACGAGACCCTGGCCACGGAGGTGCAGTATGCTCTCCTGCCCCGCGATGCCACGGAGGACCGCGATGCCATTGTGGAAATCCGCGCCGGCACCGGCGGCGATGAGGCCGGACTTTTCGCCGCCGACCTCCTGCGGATGTATAATCGCTACGCCGACGCCAAAGGCTGGAAAATCGAGCCCATGGACGCCAGCACCTCCGATGCCGGCGGTTACCGCGAAGTCGTTTTCAAAGTCACCGGCGAGGAGGTGTTCCGCTATTTGAAATACGAAAGCGGCGTCCACCGCGTGCAGCGCGTGCCCGCCACCGAGGCCCAGGGCCGCATCCACACCTCCACCGCCACCGTCGCCGTCCTCCCGGAAGCCGATGAAGTGGACATCGATCTCCGCCAGGATGAGCTGCGCATCGAAGTCTGCCGCGCCAGCGGCGCCGGCGGTCAGGGCGTGAACACCACCGACTCCGCCGTGCAGGTGCTGCACCTTCCGACCGGACTCATCGTCCGCTGTCAGGACGGCCGCAGTCAGATCAAAAACAAGGAAAAGGCCATCACCATCCTCCGCTCCCGCCTTCTGGAGCGCAAACAGCAGGAGGAGGCCGCCAAATATTCCGCCAACCGCAAAGCCCTCATCGGCAGCGGCGGCCGCGAGGAGAAAATCCGCACTTATAATTACCCTCAGAACCGCATCACCGACCACCGGGTGAACCTGACGCTCTACAACCTCACCAACTACATGGAGGGCGACATCGCTGAAATGGTCACCACCCTCCAGTCCAGCGAAATGGCCGCCCGCCTTGAGGAAGCCGGCCTCCAGGCCTGAAAAAGGAAAAGGAGGCACCATTCCGCCGCCGGTCAGGTCAGGTCGGTCATTCACTCCGGCCCCGGGACTTACCGGGCCAGGGACCGGCGCCGGATGGGTTTGAAGCTCATCCGGAGGCCAGGACTGTCGGACATCCCCTGAAGCCGGCGTGAGGCGGTGTCCGTCATGCGGATAGGAGAGGAGTGAATTTAGTCCCCGGGGAAAGCATCAGCTGAGAGCCGGAGGGCGATTTCCGGGGCGTCGGCGGCGCTGACAGGCGAGTCAGTGGCGGCGGGGGCTGCGGCGGCGGCGGTTTTTAAACTGGTGGACTGCGGGGATCCGGAGGCGGAGGCGGGGAGGGTGCGCAGGGAGATGGAGGTCAGGGCGAGGGTGAGGAGGATGGAAAGGGCGATGACGGCGGTCCACCCTCTGACGGGCCCGGGCGGGGTGAGGAGGAGGCGCTCGATGCGCTGGCCGAGCCGGGATTTCATGGCCATGCCGACGCTGTGGGCGGGAAGCCGGCCGGTGTTGAGAGCCATGAGAAATTCAACATATTCCCGCGCGCCCTGACCGGAGCCGGCGACGACCGCGCCGTCGCAGAGGGCCTCGCTTTCGGCGTGGAACTGCCGCCGCAGCCAGTGGGTGAGCGGATGCCACCAGTAAAGACAGAGCACCAGTCGGGGCAGCCAGGCGAGGAGAAGATCGCGCTGGTGCAGGTGCTGGCGCTCGTGGGCGAGAACCATGCGCCATTGGGCGGGCGTCCAGGCGTGGGCGCTGCCGGGAAGCAGCAGCACCGGCCGGCGGCCCCCGGCGACGCAGGGGCCGGAGATGGCGGAGGACTGCAGAATGGTCAGTCCATCCGGCTCCCGGGGGCCGGACCAGGGACGGGCTTTACGGATGAGCCGCCGCAGGGCCCAGGATTCCAGCGCGAGGCGGATGCAGACCAGGGCGCTCCCCGCCAGCCACAGCCAGGCGAGCAGTGCCGCCCAGGAAAAACTGCCGCCGGCTTCCGTGATGGATGGGATTTTCCTCCCGTTCAGAGCCGCCACTTCCAGCTTTGCGGTCCCCAGATCCCACCATCCGGAAATCCACGGAGCGGCGAGGAGCCCGGCGGAAGCGGCCAGCAGAACCCAGCGACGCAGGGCGGGCTGAGCGGCGGGCAGCAGCCGCCAGACGGCGAATAATCCGCCCAACAGCAGGGTCGCCCGCAGGCCCGCCTGCAGAAGCCAGTCCACGGAAATCATCAGCTGGCCCTCCTCTGTTTTTCAGGACCGGCGCCCGCGGCGGGAGCGGGGGAGTTTTCAAGCAATTGGCGGATCCGGGCGACTTCGGCCGCCGACAGCGGGCCATCCACGGGATCGAGAAGATTCTGCACCAGCTGCTCCGGGGAGCCGCCGAAGAACGTCGAAAGCACGCGCCGCAGAGCGCCTTTCCGGGCGCGGACGGGGGAGACCGTGGGTTCATAAACATACCGCCGGGATTCCCGGGTGTGTTTCACCGCGCCCTTCTCCTCCATGACCGCCAGCAGGGAGCGCACGGCGGAATACTGCGGGCGGTCGGGCAGGACGGCCATGACCTCCTGCGCGCTGGCCCGTTCCAGCTGATAGAGAGCATCCATCACCTGACGCTCGCGCCGGGTCAGTTCTTTATCAGTCAGCGCCATGTGCGGGTTTTCGCGCATTCCGGCTCCGATTTCAACTAAAAATCCCGATTAATGCTGAAAAATCCGCATTTAAAACTTGCGCGTTTACCGGAAGTGCGGCATTTCCAGCATTTGAGGCCGGTAACCCGAAGCTGGTGCCTGCCGGGCGGGAGCGGGTTTGGTTTGTGATAACTCAAGCAAGATAAAATCATCCATGAAGATTCAACTTAAACAACTGCTGCGGGGGCTTTTGCTGACCGCCGCCGCCGCCGTGCTTTCAAATTGCGCCTCGTCAGGAGGAGGAAGTTTTAAATCTCCCGCTCCCATGGCCACCGCCCCGGAGGGCCCGGTGGGTGGAACCGGGTCAAACCGCGGCGGCAATACGGGCGGTTATGCTCCCATTGAAGCAGACAGTGATTCTATATCGCGGGGCCTGCGTTTTGGAAGTGATGCTCTCACTAATAATGCGATCGACTCCTTGATTGCCGGAGGCTCCGCCACCGTCCAGCCGGTGGCCGGGGCTCCGAAAAAGCGTTCCGGACTGGCCACTCAGGCGGGCGGCGAGCGCTGGGACCGGTTGACGTCGGTCTCGTTTTACCGCAAGGCCACCGGCGCGCCGGATGCGGTGGATTCCTTTAACTACAATGACGAGGCCGGAGCCAAAGCGATGGCGGAGGCTTTGAGCGGAGGCCGCCGGAGGAGCGGGACTTTCGAGGCCGCCGGAGGCCGGCTGGAGGTCGGGCTGCGCAGCGGATGGGGTATGCCGTTTGACCGTTACGAAGCCGGAAACCGCCGGATTGTCGCCGGAAACAGCGGCAGCGCTTATCAGATTTCCATCAAAAACACGACCCGTCACCCGGTGGAGGTGGTGGCCAGCGTGGATGGCCTGGATGTCATGGACGGCAAAGCGGCATCCACCGGCAAGCGCGGCTATATCATTGACGCCAAAGGTGAACTGAGCATCGAGGGCTTCCGCATCAGCAACGACAAAGTGAAACAGTTTGTCTTCGGCAGCGTGGACAGTTCCGCCGCCTCCAAAGCCGGCATGGCCCGCAACGTGGGCGTGATCGGGCTGGCGGTGTACGATGAGGACGAGGCGCAGGCGAAACTGGCGCGTCTGGTGGAATCGCAGAAACGCGGGGCCGCCAGCGCTTTTCCCGTGAACACGCGGTGAGGAAAGCGGGAATCCGGGCTGGAACGGCTGGCGGGCGGAACAGTGGAATAAGAGGGATGCCCCGCGGATTCCACCTGGCATTTTCCCGCGGGCGGCGTTCTTTGACGGCGGTGTTTCGTTTGCCAGCCGTCCACAGCCAGCCGCTTTCCATGTCCCGCAATCACGACCGTGAAATCCGCTTCAGTCACAGTGTGCTGCCGGCGCGGCCGATGCTGGAGGGGCCGGAGTCCATGGGGCCGGTGACGCGGAAAATCCTGCGGGCGGAGAACGCGCTGCAGCAGCGGGTGGAGTTCGAGGCGCTGGTATCGCGGATCTCCAGCCTTTTTGTCCGGCTGAAAAGTGACGAGATTGACCGCGGCATCCAGGAGGCGCTGCGGGAAATGGGCGAGTTTATTGGCGTGGACCACTGTCACCTCTGCCGGGTTCACGGGGCCGGGGAATGGGTGGATCACACGCACGAATGGGCGGCGGACGGCAGCCCGCACCCGTGGGCGGGCACGAAGGGACTGCGGCTGGACGAGCATCTGCCGTGGTCGGCGGTGCGGCTGCGGCGGCTGGACGGCATTGCGATTTACTCCGTGGACACCCTGGCGGCGGAGGCGGCGGTGGATAAGGAGACCTTCCACGCGCAGGGCATTCAGTCCGTGATTTTTGTGCCCCTGGCGGTGGGCGGCGAACTGGTGGGATTTATCGGCCTCGACTCCACCCAGCGGGAAATGAACTGGTCCGAGGACGCGATTTCCCTGCTGAAAATCGTGGGCGGCATCCTCGCGGACGCCCTGGACCGGCGGCGGGCGGAGGACGCGCTGCGGAAGGAGAACGATTTCACCCAGGCGCTGCTGAACGCCACCGGCGCGCTCTTTATCGTGCTGAACGCGGAGGGCCTCATCGTGCGCTTCAACCAGGCGGCGGAAAATGCCAGCGGTTATCTCCAGGACGAGGCCCTGGGCCAGATGGCGTGGGATCTTTTTCTTCCCCGCGATGAGCGGGCGGCGGCGCGGCGGGCTTTCATGCAGTTCACGGCGACGAAAAAAGCCACCGCTTTTGAAGGCGGCCTGGTTTCGCGTTTCGGGAAGCGCCGGGTGATTTCCTGGTCCAACACCGCCCTGCTTTCCGAGGATGACCGCACGCTGGAATACGTGATTATGAGCGGCATCGACGTCACCGACACCAAACGTCTGGAGGCGGAGGTGCTGAATGTCGCCGAGCGCGAGCAGAGCCGTTTCGGCCACGATCTGCATGACGGGCTCGGGCAGCACCTTACCGGGATCGAATTCATGAGCCAGGTGCTGTCGCAGCGGCTGGCGGGAGCCGACCGGCCGGATGAGGCGCGGGATCTGGATGAAATCACGCGTCTGATCCGCGAAGCCATCGGGCAGACGCGGGACCTGGCGCGCGGGCTTTCGCCCGTGGTGCTGCAGAGCAAGGGGCTGGCCGTGGCTCTTCAGGATCTGGCCCACAGCGCCACCAGGCACCTGCGCACCCAGTGCGTCTGCCGCGTGGCCCGGCGGGAGGGGCCGGATCCGGCGGAGAACCCGGAAATTTCCATCCACCTCTACCGCATCGCCCAGGAGGCCGTCGCCAACGCCGCCAAGCACGGGCGGGCCGGTGAAATCATCATCAGTCTGACTCCCGTCGGGCGGCGCATGGAGCTGAGCATTGAGGACAACGGCAAAGGGCTGCCCCCGGCGTCCGCGGAGGGCGTCGGCGGAATGGGGCTGCGGGTCATGCATTACCGCGCCGGCCTCATCGGCGGGACCCTGAATGTCGGTCCGCGGGCGGGCGGCGGCGTGGTGGTCACCTGCACGGTGGAATTGTCCGGCACCTTCCGGGAAGGGCGGTTGAAACCATAACAGGACTGTTGAAGCGTCCGACGATTCCCCCTTCTTTTCCCTACTTTTGGATAAACCACTTATGACGAAAAAGCGCGTTCTCATCGTGGATGACCACCCCATCATGCGGCAGGGTCTCGCGCAGCTGATCAATCATGAGCCCGATCTTCAGGTGATCGGTGAGGCCAGTGATGCCGCCGCCGGGCTCACGGCGGTGATCGAGCTGAAGCCGGATCTGGTGATCATCGATATTTCCCTGCCCGGGAAAAACGGTCTCGAACTCATCAAGGACATCCGCGCCTGCACCAAGCAGCCGGCGCTGCTGGTGCATTCCATGCACGATGAAAGCCTTTATGTTGAACGGGTTCTGCGCGCGGGCGGCCAGGGCTACATCATGAAGCAGGAGGGCGGGAAAAAGATGATGGACGCCATTCACAAGATTCTGTCCGGGGAAATCTACGTCAGTCCCGCCATGTCCGGGAAAATCCTCGAAATCTTCTCCGGCCGCCGCGCCGCCTCCACGGATCCCGTGGAGGCCCTGAGCGACCGCCAGTTTGAGATTTTTCAGATGATCGGCCATGGAAAAGGCACCCGCATCATCTCCGAGGAGCTGAAGGTCTCCATCAAAACCGTGGACGCCCACCGGGCCAATATTAAAGACAAGCTCCTGCTGAAGTCCGGCAACGAACTCGTCCGCTACGCCGTCCGCTGGGTGGAGAACCACAAATTGAGCTGAGTCCGGCCCCGTCCGGCCTTTCCCCGTGCGGCCCTGCCGGCGGGATGGCGAACACCGGGTGACGGTGTTTTTTGCCAAATAGTCACAACGCCGCGCGCGGGCGGCGCTCCGGATATTACCCCCTCGCCTCCCGCCGCCGGCTTTTCCTCTCCCTGGGGCCTGTCCTTACCGCCATCACGCCGCATTTTCCCTCTTTTCCAATCCCGGTCTCTCCGCATACTCCCCGGCCCGTGACTGGCCGGAGCCGGTTCCGGAACTTTCTTTTCTTTCCCTTTTCCCCAAAAACCAAGCTTCAACATGGAAAACGTCATCATCATCGGCAGCGGCTGCGCCGGTCTCACCGCCGCTCTTTACACCGCCCGCGCCGACCTCACGCCGCTGGTCATCACCGGCACCATGCCCGGCGGCCTCCTCACCACGACCACGATTGTGGAGAATTACCCCGGATTTGTGGAGGGAATCGACGGTTACGCCCTGATGATGAACATGCAGAAGCAGGCCGAGCGCTTCGGAGCCAGAATGCGCAGCCTGAGCCGCGTGGAGTCCGTGGATTTGAGTCAACGCCCCTTCGCGGTGACGGTGGACGGGGAGGTGATCCACACCAAAACCCTCATCATCGCCACGGGAGCCGGCCACCGGCATCTGGGCATTGAAAGCGAGCATCTCCTTGAAAATAAAGGCGTCACCTACTGCGCCACCTGCGACGGCGCGCTGCCTATGTTCCGCAATAAGCCCCTGGTGGTCGTCGGCGGCGGTGATTCCGCGTGCGAGGAGGCGCTTTACCTGACCCGCTTCGCCTCCACGGTTTACCTCGTCCACCGCCGCGATGAGCTGCGCGCCTCCAAAATCATGGCCGACCGCACTCTGGCCCATCCCAAAATCCAGCCGGTCTGGAACACGGAGGTGCTGGAGATTCTTGATGTCGCCAAGGACGAGGTCACCGGCATCCGCCTGAAAAACAACCAGACGGGGGAGGAATCCACCATCGACTGCGCCGGTGTGTTTATCGCCATCGGACTCGTCCCCAGCACCCAGCTTTTCAGGGACACCCTGGCGACGGATGAATCCGGCTATTTTGTCCTCACGGAGGGCAGCAAAACGAAAGTTCCGGGCGTCTTCATCGCCGGTGACTGCGCCGACAAGGTTTACCGTCAGGCCATCACCGCCGCCGGCATGGGCTGCGTGGCCGCCATCGACTGCGAGCGCTTCCTCCAGGACGAGGCCCACCATACGGCTCCGGTCTGATTCCATCGCACCGGCACCGGCACCGGCACCGGCTCATGCACCCGGCCTGAAGAGCGTCCCGGCTTTCAGCAGACTGGGCGGAGCCATGCCCAGCCATGAACGATCACCGGGACGGATCCCCTTTCCGGAAAAGATCCGGACGGGTGGGAAGCGCGCGGGCCTGCCGCGTTTTGGGAAGGCGGCCCGCGGCAGTGGCGTGATCCGCCGTCCGGCCCTGGAATAACGCCCGGCGGATCGGGAAGCTCCACCGGTTACTCCCTCCTCCCGCCCGCCTGTCCGGAGAATGCGCGGGGCAGGCCATGCGGTGGATTATCTGTAATTAAATGCGCGGCGGGCAAGCATTTCATAAAATTAATGAATTATGAATAAATTTCAGTTGCCGGAGAGAGCCCTCCTATTATACCACCACGCGCAACTCACTGCCCCTGAATGCCTTAAACCGATAAAGCCGACGATAAATGAGGAATATCCTTGCCCATTCAAATGATAAAAAGGGTGCAAAGCTGAAAGCAGCGTGTTTCCTGTTATCCGCCACCGCCGCCGGTCTCCATGCCGGAGAGATCAGACTCAGGGAGATGGAGGCCGTTTATGACGGCAGGCTCAAAACCCCGTCGGCGGTCACTATCCCCGAAGGGCTGTCCCATGCTTTTTATTACCGCGACCGCTCGCTGCCCCCCGAGCTTCCCTTGCCGGAGGTGATTTATAAAAACAGGCCGGATGATCTGGCGCTGTCCTACTTCAGCCTGTCGCTGGCCAATGAAAAAATTCTTCTGGTGGGCAACGTGATTCATCCGGGGGGCACGGCCCGGGAGCTGGAGTCCTGCCAGACGACGCTGGTCACCTGGGCACGCGCGAAGGATTACCCGGCTCTCGCCGCCGCCAATCCAGCCGGTTATCATCACCCGGTCACCATGTCGCTTTTCCGGGTGACTGAAGCCAATCAGATCGTGCCCCTGATCTCCCAGACACTCCCCATTCTGGTGCCGTGGAGACCTGAAACCCTTCCCGGCGGCGGACCTTACAATTTCAACGGCTGCGCTTTCCGCGTCGGCTTTTTCTTTCCAGCGGGCGTGCTTCTTCCCGAGCGCCTGATGGTCGCGGTGGGGTTCAGCACCAGCAAAGCCGGAAATCCGAAAATGCCCGCCCCCGGGCCTTACGATGTGCTGAATGTGGCTCTCCACAGTTTCCGCACGGATATTGGCGAGGACGAAAATCCGACTGATTCCTACATCAACAAGGCCGGAACCTGGAGTTCTGTCACTTGGAATTCCCTCAATGCCCCGATGATCAAGCTGGTCGCCAAATCCTTTCCGGGCGAAACCATGGAGCCTCCGGTCAGGGCCGGGTCCTATGATGTGCGGGCGGTGATCACCGCTCCGGACGAGAGCGCGCAGACCAAGGGCATTTTTGTCGTCCACAAAGCTCCGGCGGACATCACCCTGACCAATCCGGACCGGCCCAACACCGGGGTTTCCTGGCTGGTCGGCGTCGGCGGAAAGCCTGCGGAGGTGCCGGTGGCGGTGACCTACAATGATTCCCCCGATGTGCCCGCGCAGCCGGGAGTTTACCATGTCGAAGCCACCGTCACGGATCCGAATTACGTGGGCTCCGCCACTGCGGTGGTGCGGATCGGGGATCAATTCGACGCCTGGATCAGCCGGGTTGGCGGAGCCTCGGACCTCGCGGAGGAATCCCGCCCGCCGGATGCGGATCCCGACCACGACGGTCTGCCGAATCTTCTGGAATACGCCTTCGCCCGCAACCCTGCCCTGCCCGACACCGGGGAGGACCGGGGTGTCACGCTGGCAGCCACGGAAGCCGGGCTTTCCCTGAGCTGGCGGGAAAACCCCAACGCTGTGGATCTGACTTTCACCGTCGAGAGGACCACGACCCCGGAGCAGGCCGCCTCATGGACCAGGGTGACTCCTCTTCAGCTCACGGTGGTGAGTGAAACGGAAACGGTCCGGGTGGTGAAAACCCTGCTGCCCCCGGCGGCGGCCGGGCAAATGCACGAATTTTTCCGCGTGCGGGTGAGTCACTGAACGGGTGTGCACTGCCGGAGCCGCCGCCATCCGTTCACCGGATGGCCGCGTCCGGCAAGTCCCGGACGCCATCGTCCGGCCGGAACGTGCCTGTGCTTCTGTCTGTTTTCAAACCTCTCAGGCCCCGCCCCGGAGGATTTCCAGCGGGGGATGGCGGGAAACGCCGCGGCTGAGCAGCAGGCCGCCGATGATGGCGACGCCGCTGGCGGTGATGAAGGCGCCGCCCAGCAGCAGGCCACTGGGCCAGGGGCTGGCTTTGAAGATTTTGAGCGCCAGACCCGCATTGGCGGCCACGGCCAGCACCAGACCGGTCAGCGCGGCCAGAATGCCCAAAGTGGTGAATTCCACCACCAGAATCGTCCGCACCTGCTTCGCGGAAGCGCCGAGCGTGCGCAGAAGCACGCTTTCGCGCAGGCGCATGTCGCGGCCGTTGAGCAGGGTGCCGATCAGAATGGGAATGCCCGCAAGGACGGTGAAACCCGCGAGCACCGTGACCACGAGGGAAATCTGCGAGAGGATTTCGCGCACGGTTTCCAGGATCTGCGTCAGGTCGATGGCGGAGACATTGGGGAAAGCCCCGACCAGATCGCGCTGAAGCGCCCCGGAACTGCTGCTGTCGGGCACTTTGGTGGTGACGACGTTGAATCCGGGCGCTCCCTCCAGGGCTCCGGGCGGGAAGACCATAAAGAAATTCAAGTTGAAGCGGCTCCAGTCCACATGCCGGAAGCTGGTGATTTTCGTGTTCACGTTCACGCCCTGCACATCCAGCGTCATGGCGTCGCCGATCTTCACGCCGAGATCGGCGGCCAGTTTCTCCTCCAGGGAGACCGGCACCGGATCGTCCGGACCGCCCAGAGTTTTGGACCAGACGCCGGCGGAGATGGTTTCCGTGGGGTTCAGGTAATCGCGGTAAGTCGAGCGGAACTCCCGGCGGGCCACCCAGCGCGGGATTTTGTCGGTTTTGGCCAGATCATTGACCGGCACTCCACCCACGGTGCTGATGCGCATGGTCACCATGGGCGCGTTTTCCAGCACCGGCAGGTTCTGCTGTTTCAACAGATCCTGCACACCCGCCAGCTGGTCCGGCTGGACGTCGATGAGGTAAACGTTCGGACTGTCCGCCGCGTCCGGCGCTTTCAGTTTTTCGTGAAGAAGATTCCGCGCCAGCAGAATGGTGACCAGCAGAAAAGTTCCCAGGCCCATGGAGAGCAGGAACAGCATGGTCTGATTGCGCGGGCGGTGAAGATTGGAAATGCCCTGCCTGATTAAATAGGGCCACGAGCGCCGCACCAGCCGGCGCGTGAGAAACATCAGTCCTTTGGCGACGGCGAACAATACTCCGAAAGCCCCCGCCAGGCCCGCCACGAGGACAAAAGGCCGCACGCCTTCGGGATCGTTCAGTTTCGCCAGGCCCACCAGCGCCGCCACCAGCAGCAGGTAAACCGGCCAGGCCCGCCAGCCGCTCCGCGCGGAGGCCAGGACCGCGCCCGCACGAAGGGTGGCGGCCGGGGAAATGTTCCGGATTTTCAGCAACGGCAGCAGCGCAAAGCCGCAGCACACCGCGAATCCCGCCGCCGTGGTCCGCGCAACGACCGCCCACTGGGGCGCGACCTCCACCGTGATGGGGAAACTTCCCCGGAAAAACGCCAGCACCCCCATTTGCAGCGCAATGCCCAGCGCCGCCCCCAGCACCGCGCCCAGCACTCCCAGCGAAATCGCCTGCGCCAGATAAATCCCGAACGCCAGATTCCCCGGACAGCCCAGACAGCGGAGAATCGCCACCGTCGGCACCCGCCGGGCAATGTGCGCATGGATCGCGCCCGCCACCCCGATGGCGCCCAGCACCAGCGAGGCCAGACCGATGATCCCCAGAAACTGCTGAAACCGCTCCAGGGCCTCCCCCACGGTTTCCTGCCGGTCGTCCGGTGTCTCCACCCGCCAGTTGGAATCCGGATGGTCCCTGCGGATCGCCGCCTTGAATTTCTGGGCGTCCGCCTTCTCCGGAAGCTCCAGATGCAGCGCCCTCATGCTTAGGCTGGAGGCCCCGAGAAGCCCCATGCCCTCCACCTGGTCAATACCCGTATAAACCGCCGGCGCGAATCCGCTGAAGCGGTTGCTGCTCGGCGGAGCCTTGTCCACCACGCCGAGAATCGGCAGCTCCTGGGTTCCCAGTTTCAGTTTGTCGCCCAGCCTGGCTCCGAACTGCTCCAGCAGCGCCGGTTCCACCAGAATGCCCGGCTCGCGGCGGAACCGTTCCCAGGCGTCCGCCGGAGTCGTTCTCACGGTTCCGTAAAAAGGGTAACCGCCATCCAGTCCCCGCACCTGCACCAGCCGCGCCGAACCATTGGCCGGGAAACTGAGCATGGAGGAAAACGCCGCCTCATGGCTCACGCGGACCGCGGAGGCGGTGAGAGCTTTCTCCTCCTCCGGCTTCATGGCCGTCCGCGTGGAGATCATGATGTCCGATCCCAGCAGGGCCTTGGCCTGCCCTTTGATCCCGTCCTCCATGCTGCTTTTCAGCGAATGAATCGACACCAGAGCGGCGATTCCCGAAACAATAGCCATGGAGAAAACCGCCAGCCGCAGCCGCTGCGACCGGCTGTCGCGCCAGGCCATGCGCCAGGTCCAGCGGTGAAAAAGCGCGGTCCGGAGACTGCGCGGCAGCGGGCGTCCGGAAGGTCCGGTGGTCTCAGCGGGAAGCATGTTCCTCCTCTCCGATGATGGTTCCGCCACCCATGCGCACCACCCGCCGGGCCTTCGCCGCGAGATTCGGATCGTGTGTCACCAGCACCAGGGCGGTGCCGGCCTCGCGGTTCAGACGCAGGAGCATTTCGACAATCGGTCCGCTGGTTTCGGCGTCCAGATTGCCCGTCGGCTCGTCCGCGAAGAGAATCCGGGGCCGGTGGATGAACGCCCGCGCCAGGGCCACGCGCTGCTGTTCGCCGCCGGACAATTGCAGGGGATAATGGTCCAGCCGTTTCTCCAGCCCGACCTGCGCCAGGATCTCCTCGGCATCGCGTTCCCGGCCGCTCATCCCCTGAAGCTCCAGGGGCACCAACACATTCTCCAAAGCGGTGAGGGTCGGGATCAGCTGAAAGCTTTGAAACACAAACCCCACCAGTTTGTTCCGCAAAGCCGCCCGCGCGTCCTGATCCATCGACTCCAGAGCCTGACCGCCCAGTTTCACCGATCCGCTGGTGGCGTCATCCAGTCCCGCGCAGAGCCCCAGCAGCGTGGTTTTCCCGCTGCCGGAGGGCCCGATGATGGCGCAGGTGTCGCCCTCGTTCAGCGTCAGGCTCACGCCGTGGAGCACGGTCAGCTCGTGGGAGGCGCTTTTGTAGGTTTTGCGGAGGTCGCGGATTTCAAGAATGGGCACTTTGACAGAGCCCGCACCGGGTTCCAGAGTCGTAGTGGATGATTGTGAACCGGAATCTGATGACATCTTGGAAATTACTTACGCTGGGGTTGAGTGGCTGGATGGCGGTGGCGGGCGCACTCTTCGCCGCTGATCCGCCAAGTGCAAATCCTGCCGCAGCCGCAAAAAAAGCCCGCATCGTGGTCCTTGGGGACAGCATCACCGCCGGCTACGGTCTGGATCCGGCGGAGGCCTACCCTGCCCTGCTCCAGACAAAAATCGACACCGCCGGCCTGCCCTTCACCGTGGCCAATGCCGGCGTCAGCGGCGACACCACCGCCGGCGGACTGCGCCGGGTGGAGTGGGCGCTGGGCAATAACGGAGCCCAGGTGCTGATCATCGCCCTCGGCGGAAACGATGGTCTGCGGGGTATTTCCCCGAAGCAGACCGCCGAAAACCTGACCGGCATCATCACCAAAGCCCGGAACAAATTCCCGGACATCAAAATCATCACCGCCGGGATGCAGATGCCGCAGAATTTCGGCGCGGAGTATATCGGGCAATTCAAAGCTGTCTTTCCGACAGTGGCCAAAGAACAGAAAACCGCGTTTGTCCCCTTCCTTCTGGAAAACGTCGGCGGCATTCCGAAGCTGAATCAGGAGGACATGATCCACCCCACCCCCGAAGGCCAGAAAATCGTGGCGGAGAATGTGTGGAAAATCCTCGGACCGGTCCTGAAACCCGCGGCAGCGGCAGCGGCAGCGGCGGCATCACCTTCCACCGCTGCTGAAAGCCCGTCACCCCCGGCCAAAGCCCCCGCCCCCGCGCCTTCCGCACCCTCATCCTCATGAGCGATTCCGTTTCTCCGACCCATTCCAAACCTCCCCTGGCTCCCATCCACCCCGGCGTCCGCATCGGTCACGTTCATTTAAAGGTCGCCGACCTCGACCGCGCGCTCGGCTTTTACCGGGATGTCCTCGGCTTTGAAATCAAACAGCGCTATGGCCGCAGCGCGGTGTTTCTGGCCGCCGGGGACTATCATCACCACATCGGCCTGAACACCTGGGAAAGCGCGGGCGGATCCCCGCCGCCGCCCGGCAGCACCGGTCTCTTTCACACCGCCATCCTTTATCCAACCCGCGCGCTTCTGGCGGATGCCCTGCGCCGCCTGACCGCTGCGGGCATCCCTCTGGACGGAGCGTCCGATCATGGAGTGAGCGAGGCTCTTTACCTTCGGGATCCCGATCAGAACGGCGTTGAGCTTTACTGGGACCGCCCGCAGTCCGAATGGCCGGTGACCGCCGCCGGAGAGCTGGAGATGTTCACGCGCGCGCTGAACCTCAATGATCTGCTGAGCGCCGCCCGGACGCCGTCCTGAAAAAAGCATTCCGCGCGATTTGCAAAATCCGCTTTACTTCCCGCACGCCTTCCCGATAACTCAACACCGTGAGCGCTGAAACCACCCTACTTGATCAAGGTGCCGGAGCCCCTACGGGTTTTGGCAACGAGTCCCCCTTTAAAAAGAAGTCGAAACCCAAGGATCCCATGGGCAACGCTTTGAAATTCGCTGGCTACGCCGGCATCGCGCTGTGCGTGGTGGCCGCCGCGATGACCACAGGCATGTAATCCCGTCTCCAAACCGCGTTCAGGCGCGCTCAACTTTTTCCGGGGCAACGCCATGTTGCCCCGCTTCATTTTCAGGAAATCCTTCCGCTGATTATTCTAAGACTTTATGGCCAATGTGATTGTGACCGGTGCCCAGTGGGGCGACGAGGGTAAAGGAAAAATCGTCGATGTGCTCACCGAGCACGCCGACATGGTGGTGCGCGCCGCCGGCGGCAACAATGCCGGCCACACCGTCATCCAGGGCGGCACCAAATACGTCCTGCACCTCATTCCCTCCGGCATCCTCTGGAGCAACAAGCAGTGCGTCATCGGCAACGGCGTGGTCATGGACCCCATCGCCCTGCTGGCCGAAATTGACAAACTGCGCGGCCAGGGCCTGACCATCAATGAGCAGAATCTCAAAATCAGCGACCGCGCCCACCTCGTGATGCCCTGGCACCCGAAGCTGGACCAGCGCCGGGAAATCCTCCTCGGGGACAAAAAAATCGGCACCACCGGACGCGGCATCGGCCCGGCCTACGGGGAAAAAGTGGAGCGCCGCGGCCTCCGTTTCATTGACCTTGCCGACCCCGTCGCCCTCGCCGCGAAACTGGCGGACCGCATCGAGGAATACAACGTGCTCTTCGAAGCCGCCGGCATGACGAAGCTGGACCTGAATGAGGTCGGCGACACGCTCATGGCCGCCGCCGTCCGCCTCGCCCCGCACCGCATCAACACGGCCGTCGTCATCCACGAGGCCATCAAAGCGGGCCAGAGCCTGCTTTTTGAAGGCGCTCAGGGCACTTACCTCGACATCGACCACGGCACTTATCCTTTTGTCACCAGCTCCAACACCACCGCCGGCGGAGCCATCACCGGCAGCGGCGCGCCTCTGCGGAAAATCGACCGCGTGGTCGGCGTGGCCAAAGCCTACACCACCCGTGTCGGCGCCGGTCCCTTTGTGACCCGCAACGACGCCATGGAGGACCGCCTGCACAACATGGGCCGCGAATTCGGAGCCACCACCGGCCGCCCCCGCGGCTGCGGCTGGCTGGACATGGTGCTGGTGCGTTACGCGGCCATGATCAACGGCTACGACGATCTCGCGGTGACCAATCTCGACGGTCTCGACGACCTTGATGAGATCCAGATCTGCACCTCCTACGCCCTCGAAGGCGAGAAACTGACCGTTCCTCCGCCCACCGTGGAACAGCTCGAGTGCTGCGTGCCCATCTACGAAACCGTCCCGGGCTGGAAGCAGGACATTTCCGGCATCCGCAAATACAAGGACCTCCCCAAAAACGCCCGCGCCTACCTCGACCGCATGGCCGAACTCGCCGAGGCCCCCGTCTCCCTCGTCGGAGTCGGCCCGGACCGCGAGCAGACTTTGGAGGTTGACTGAGCCCCCTGCGGGGGAGTTGAGGGTTGAGGGTTGATAGTTGATGGAAAATACCCGCCCGGCATCAGCCGTTCCCGCTTTCCACCAATCAGCCATCAGCTGCCAAAGATTGCCCCGGTCTTCCGCCTTCCCTCCATCAACCATCAGCTCTCAACCATCAACTCCTCCCCTAAATACCCGCGCCCCGGCAGCCGTTCCGGCTTTCGACCCGATCAGCCATCCTTCCCTGAAGATTGCCCCCGGTCTTCCGCCTTTCCTCTATCAACCATCAGCTCTCAACTATCAACTCCTCCCCTAATGCTCCTGCCCCCGGACATCCGATCTGACGCCATCCCGCGCCACATCGCGGTGATTATGGACGGCAATGGGCGGTGGGCGAAGTCGCAGGGCTGGCAGCGGATCAAAGGGCACCGCGCGGGGGCGGATGCGGTCTCCCGCTGCGTGGAGGCCTGCGCGGATCTGGGGGTGGAGTTCCTGACGCTTTACGCGTTTTCCACGGAAAACTGGCAGCGGCCGAAAACCGAAGTCAGCGCGCTGATGGTGCTTCTGGAGAAATTCCTGAAGGAGCGCAGGGACCAGATGGTCCGGGACAACGTCCGGCTTCAGGCCATCGGGCGGCTGACGGACCTGCCGCAGTCGTGCCAGGACGAGCTGCACCGCGTCATTGAGGCCACCAGCCAGAACACCGGCGTCACCCTGATCCTGGCGCTCAGCTACGGGGCGCGGGAGGAGATCGTGGACGGCATCCGCAGCCTTGTCCGCAATGTCGCCGCCGGGCATCTGGACAGCGCCATGATCACGCCGGACGTGTTCAGCAAGCATCTTTACACCCGCTATTATCCCGACCCCGACCTGCTGATCCGCACTTCGGGGGAAATGCGGCTTTCCAATTTCCTCCTCTGGCAGTGCAGTTACGCCGAGATCGTGATTCTCCAGAAACTGTGGCCCGATTTCCAGAAAGAGGACCTTTACGACAGCGTCCGCGAATACCAGAAACGCCAGCGGCGGTTTGGTGCTGTGTGAACGGATGACTCCAGGGCCAGCGACAGCCTCCATCCCGGCATCACAACCAGGATCGCATCGGAAAAAGGCCCGCTGAGCCCGTCGCTCCCGTCCACACAAATGGGAGAGTGGATTTCTTTCGCGGTGAGATGCCGGCGATTCCGAAATGAAGTCACTCCCGGGCCAAAAGGCGTTCTTTCTGGGCGGACACCTATTGTATTTCGGCAGAAAGCAATTGTCCCGGGAAGAAAATCAACTCACTCCGGACAGAAAACAATTGTTTCCGGGCAAAAACAATTCGGCGCTACGGGAACTGCTGGGGGGGTAAAATCTAAGCGGGGGTGAGATCGAGCTT
>JAZKFB010000012.1:0-91622 GCA_040386695.1 Verrucomicrobiota bacterium | reverse complement strand
AAAAAATGGAGGGCCCATGGCGCGCAGCTGATTCCGTGCCGAACACTCTTGGCTGACGGCCCGGCCTGAGTGACGGCCCGGCACGGAAAGTTATGAGAAATCAGAAAAAATCACTTCATCCCTTCCAGCAGCGCCAGCTCCCGCTGGATGTTATTCCGGGCGGATTGTTCCAAAGGGGCGAAAAACTCCGTGGTGAAAATCCGGCTGGTGAGGAAGTGCCGCAGCACCGCGCTGCGGCCAGGGATGAAATCCGTGTCGGAAACGGCCGCGTATTCTCTCCGGACAGCGGCCCGGTAAGCGTCGTATTCCTCCCACGGTGACCCGAGAATGCTGAAGTCGATGTCAATCAGCAGCGCCTCGTCCGGCTGACCGGTCCGCGGACGCCTGAAGTCCGTGGCCAGAATCAGCCGCACGACCGTACTCACGGCCGGCGCGTCCAGAAAGCACCCCATGGTCCGCTCAAAATGAACCGCGCTCGCCGCCTCGTTGTCCCGGCCCGACGTCTCGTAAACGCAGTCGTGAAACCAGACCGCCAGCTCCATCTCCGGCGTGCCCGCACCGGCGGCATCCAGCCAGGCGAGCATTTTGGCGATGTGTGACAGGTTGTGATAATGCCGTCCCTCCTCCGCATACCGGACCAGCAGGTCTTCTCCCATAGCCGCGGCCTCCAAAGGCGGAACACCAGCCCGGACGCAGATATTCACAAAACGCTGGAGGTGAATGAAGTCCATCGGGTCCGGGGTTCAGGGGCGGCTCATTTCCGCTGAGGCTGTCCAGCTCAGCCCGGGTGACAGGCGGCGCCAAACCGGAACGGCAGGGATCTTTTTCGATAAAATTCCCTCCTCTCCGGCTGGCGGAAACGGAACCCATTCAACAGCATGACCGGCTGGATTTCAAAGACAGATTTTCCCGTGCCGCCCCCATTCCAGGAGTTCTCCGGAGCCCCTCAGGCTGCCTGCTCCGGGCGGCGGGGCACGGTGCCGCCGCTTGACAGGCTCCGGGCGCGGGAGAGGCGAATTTTGCATCCGCATCCGCCGGGAGACCGTTTTTATCATCCTCCCATGATCACGAACGCATCTTTGATAAATTCTCCTCCAGTCCGCGCCTCATGAATCCGAATCCCATCATCAGAGAATTTCAACGCCTTGAACGCCGCGGCGAAAGAGTCCTCAAAGTGGCGCCCTTTATTCCGGTGTCCGCGAGTCCGCATGTGGAAATCCACGTGGGCGATGGTGGCCCGCCCTATCCTGTCTCCGTGGGAGGATTCACCCAGCGGGACCATCTGCTTGCCGAATTTGCGGCTTATCTGGGCCATCGGGGCCAATGCGTTGACGGCCGCACCGTGCTCCTGACGGGCGCCCCGGCGGAGGTGGCGGCGTGACCAGGGGCCTCATCTCAAAAGCCGCCCGCCATACAGGCGAATTCAGCTTGTCCGTCCGGGTGTTGTTGATGGCGGATGCCCATGGACGATGGAATCCCACCGCATCAGCTTTCCTCCGCCTCCGCCAGCACCACCGGAGCCTGCGCGGTGGGGCGCACCAGGGCCGGCAGCTTTCCTTTTCCCGGAAGGGACCGCAGCCAGCGCGGAGCGGTGTGCGGGTCCTCATTTTTGTTCCGCCGCGGACAGCAGCTGTTGCCCATAAGGGACTTGGGGATGGCGGTGAATGCCACACACGCAAGTTTTTACGCATGGGATCGGTCCTGCGGATCCGCCTTTCCCTCATCCGTTCAGAATGAGCAAACAAAAGGACCGATCCGTTATGGGAATCGACCTTGAACTTAAACTCCGGCGGTAGGGATCGAACCTACGACCTAGTGGTTAACAGCCACCCGCTCTGCCGCTGAGCTACACCGGATTGTCTTTTGCAGAACCTGCAAGCGAGCCGCGATTATGGCTGAGTTATGATTTTCTGCAACTGATTTTTGCGATCCTGAAAAATGTTTTTGAAACCCGGTAGGGCCACAGCGCGGGAGTGCCGGCTCAGACTGCGGGCTGATCCGCGCGGCCGCACGCCGTTCTGATGCGGGTGAGCGGGGGCCACTGCGGGAAGCTTCGCGGAGGGCAAATGCTTGGCCCGCTGATTCCAAAAATGGATCCATCGGATCCTTGGTGCCGCCAATTTATTGGCGACCCCTACGGGAATCGAACCCGTATTACAACCGTGAAAGGGTCGTGTCCTAACCGTTAGACGAAAGGGTCATCTCTTATTTTCGCTAAATGCGCGAGCCGTTACTATACGCGGCCTTTTGAAAGCCGCAAGTCTTTTTTGCATTTTCAGTCCAAAAAATCCGGGCTCCGGGAGAAAACTTATTCCGGCACGCTCAGTCCCTGCCGCCGGAGGTGCGCCATGACTTCGGAAACAACCTCCTCCAGTCCAAGATGCGTGCTGTCGATGACTTTGGCGTCATCCGCGATGCGCAGGGGAGCCGTTTTCCGGGTCGAATCCTCCTTGTCGCGGGACACCAGGGAATCAGTCTCCCCCTGCGCCTGGCGGCGGCTCAGGCGCACGCTTTCGCTGGCGTCGATATAGAATTTGTAGGGCGTGTCCGGGAAAACGACGGTGCCGATATCGCGGCCCTCCATGATCAGGCTGTTTCCGTTGGCCATGGAGCGCAGGATGCCGGTGAGAATCTCCCGGACGGCCGGGACGCTGGCCACTTTGGAGACGCTGGCGGCCACGGCGGGGTCGCGCAGATGAGCCTCGGGATCGATTCCGTTCACCCGGATTTCGAAAGTGGCGCCCACCGTTTCGCCGTGCAGCTTCAAATGGGAGACGGCGGCGGCCACCGCTTCCGCATCCGTGGGATCAGTGCCGCTTTCCAGCACTCCCCACGTGGCGGCACGGTAGAGGGCTCCACTGTTCACATAGGAGCAGTTCAGTTGAACGGCGAGACGGCGGGAGACACTGCTTTTGCCGGAGGCGGCAGGACCGTCGATGGCGATAAGGAAGAAGGACATGGGAAATTCTCAGTCGGTGGGGGCGAAGGAGCCGGGCGCACGGTCAATCACAGGCGTCTGGCGGCCCTCGGAAACTTCCCGGGACTGGAAAAGGCGCAGATGCGCGGCGAATCCGGGGTAGGAGGTGTCCACGCATTCCGCGCCGCTGATCACGGAATCGCCCTCCGAAAACAGGCCGGCGATGGCGAAGGCCATGGCGATGCGGTGGTCGCCGAAGCTGCCCACGCGGGCACCCCGGAGCGGTTCGCCGTCCGATCCGGTGATTTCCATGCCGTCGTAAAGCTCCTTCACCTCGACGCCGAAGTGTTTCAGATTCTCCACCACGGCGGAAATGCGGTCGGTTTCCTTCACCCGGAGTTCCTTGGCCCCCCGGATGATGGTGGTGCCCCTGGCGAGGGCTCCGGCGACGGCCAGAATCGGCAGCTCGTCGATGACGTTGGGGATTTCCTCCCCTTCGATAATGGTTCCCTTCAGTCCGCCGCCCCGGATGGTCAGCGTGCCCCAGGGCTCGCCGTCGGCATCGCTTTTCACATCCTCGGCGATCTGCGCGCCCATACGGAGCAGGACTTTGAGAATGCCGGTGCGGGTTTCATTCAGGCCGACGCCGCGCACCACGAGTTCCGATCCTGGCTGGATGGCGGCGGCCACAATCCAGAAGGCGGCGCTGGAGATGTCCCCGGGGACAAAAAAATCGCGGCTTTCCGGCACCTGTCCGCCGTAAATCGAGATCGCTTTGCCCTCGCGCACGGTTTTGACGCGGAAGTGCCTGAGCATCGTTTCGGTGTGATTCCGGGTGATTTCCGGTTCAATGACCGTGGTTTTGCCCTGGGCGAAAAGGCCGGCGAGAAGAACGGCGCTTTTCACCTGGGCGCTGGCCATGGGCAGGGTGTAGGTCATGGGCCGCAGGGAGGCGGTGCCGTGAATGGTCAGCGGGGGATTGCCCTTCGGCTCCTGGGCCTCGAAACGCGCGCCCATCTGGGAAAGCGGGTCCATGACGCGCTTCATGGGACGTTTGGAGAGGGATTCGTCGCCGGTGAGCACGGTGGTGAACGGCTGGCCCGCGAGGATCCCGGAAAGCAGGCGCATGGTGGTGCCGGAGTTCCCGCAGTCCACGGAGCGGGCGGGGGCGGTGAGTTTCAGACTGGTGCCGTGGACCCGCAGGGTCGTCGGGCCGGGCGGGCCGTCGTCATTCTCCACCCATTCGTTGCCATCGCTGTCGAGAAAATCGATGCGCACGCCCATGGCGCGGAAGGCGGCGGCAGTGCTCAGGCAGTCGCCGCTGGGCAGAAATCCGGTGATGAGACAGGGGCCATTGGACAGCGCGGAGAACATCACCGCGCGGTGCGACATGCTTTTGTCACCGGGCACGGAGATTTCAGTGGCGATGGGCCGGCCTTTTTTAACGCGGAATTCAGACATGGTTACGGGTTGGGAGGAAAAACAGGGATGAAAAGAGAGGGCTGAACAGAACGGACCAGGAACAACCCCGGTTTCAGGCTCAGGTTCAGGAATAGCGGGTGGCGCGCAGGCGGCGGGCCTCCTCCAGAAAAGCGAGCAGCCGGTCATCGTCCTCATTGCCAAGAATTTCAAGCAGTTCGCCGGTGACGTGGTGCAGGTCCTTCAAAGTGGGCAGAATGGCGGTCCGGTTTTCCATGAGGATTTCCCGCCACATCGACGGAAGCCCCGAGGCGACGCGGGTGGTGTCGCGCAGTCCGCCGGCGGCGAATTGCGCCATGGAGGCGTCCGGCCGGAACGCCGCGAGGGTGGCGGCGACGGCGGAAAGGTGCGGCAGATGACTGATGCGGGCCACCACCTCGTCGTGACGGTGGGCGTCGAGCCGCGAGGTGCGGCAGCCGATGGCCTGCCAGAAACAGTCCACTTTTTCCAGGGCGGCGGGGTCCGTGGCGCTGTCGGGAGTCAGGAGACAGGCCGCTTTTTCAAAAAGCCCGGCTCTGGCGGCATCGAGTCCCGGGGTCTCCGCTCCGGCCATCGGGTGGCTTCCCACAAAAGCAATTCCAGCCTGGCGGCACACTTCACCGGCTCCGGCGAGCACGGCGGCCTTCACGCTGCCGACATCGGTGACCACGGCTTCCGGGGGCAGGGAGGCGCGGCAGATTTCCCCCGCCAGTCCGGCCATGGCTCCGACCGGGACGGCGAGAATGAGCAGATCCGCCCCCTTGGCGGTTTCACAGGCGTCCGTGGAGGAAAAATCAGCCAGATTCCGTTCCCGCACCTGCTGCAGACTGGTTTCACGGCGGCCCCACACGCGCACCTGCCTCACGCCCCGCGCCCGGGCTTCGAGCAGCAGGGAGCCGCCAAGCAGGCCGGGACCGAAAACAGCCAGAGTGGTGTCAGAAAACGGAAACATGATTCAAAAATCGGGTCAGTTCAGAGCAGGCGGTTCGATTCAACAGTCAGAGCGGAAAAACCGGCGTTCCGGTTCCGGGGCCTTCGGGAAAAAACAAAGCGGCGCAGACCGGGTGAGCGGCCTGCGCCTGAAAGCATGCGCTTTTTGTATACCGGAGCGGCGGTGCTCCGTCAATCGCCGCTCAGGGCACGCGGAAAATCTTCTTGGTGTAGGGGCAGCGGACCTTCGTGCCGGAGGAAATATCCTTCACGTCCACTTCCCCGGTGGTGTAGTAGGGGCTGTAAACGAAGCCCTTGCGGCCAACGATGGGCGTTCCGTAGGGCAGATCCTCGCGGCCTGCGGGTTTTTCCTTTTCCACCGGCGGCGGCGTGGGAGCGGAGGGCGTGGTCCTTTCCGGCGGAGTGTATTTTTCCGAAGGGGATTGGTTTTTCTCAGGCGCGTCAGTCACCGGAGGGACGGGTTCGGGAGTGCGCTCAAGCTTCCGCTCCGGCGGCGTCATGTCCACCGTGGTGTCGTTGGGATCACGCCTGATGACGGGCGGTTTTCTATCCTCGGGACGGTTGATGTCCTGCCGGTCAGAGCGCCGGGAGGGATCGGCCTGACGGGGCGGTCCCCCCTGATTGTTCGGGCTCTGCGAGCCGCCGTATCCGTAGCGAGGGCGGCCATTGCCCTCGACAAAAACATTTCCCTCCGGTCCGGGCGGCGGGTAGCTCACACAGGAGGATCCGGCCAGGGCCGTGCAACCGGCCAGCACAGCAGCGCGGACGATGGTGAAAAAGTCAGAGTGACGGTGTGATGCGGCGTTCATGTGACGGAGTGAAGCACACCTCTAAATCGCAAACCGGCGGCGCGCATTCGGATATTTTCACGTTTTTCCAGGGGGAAATGTCCATTCCCCATCGCCGGGAAAATGGCGCAAGGGCGTCAGACTCAGGGTTTTTTGATGCCGCGAAGATATTCGTCAAACCAGTCCGCCATATCCACGGCGTCCGCGCCCATGGTGATCCAGCCATGGCCCGCGCCGGGTTTGGTGATGAGCCTGGTCCTCACCCCGGCGGCGGCGGCTTTTTCGATGAAACTCTGTGCCTGCTGGATGGGCACCAGAGTATCCGCGTCCCCGTGGACAATCAGCACCGGAGGCATCCGCGGCGTGATGTAATAAATGGGCGAAATCTCATGGCCCAGCTTTTGGCGGCTTTCCGGCGTGGCGGAGCCTGGTCCGAAGGCGGGCTGGAAGTTTTTCAGAATGCCCACGCCGACCGCGTCCTCGCCGGGTTTGCCGTAATTCAGAAAATCCGTCGGCGGAAAAAAGCACGCCACGGCCTGCACGGCGCTGCTCACGCGGTCGACGGGATCTTTGGCATCCGCCTGGCCGGGACCGCCCTGGGTGCCCATGGTCAGGGAAAGATGCCCGCCGGCGCTGCCGCCGGTGATGCCGAGGTGTTCCGGGCTGATGTTCCATTTCGCGGCATTGGCGCGGACAAAGCGCACCGCGCGGTGGATGTCGGGGGTGATTTCCGTGACGGTAAAACGCGGCTGGCTGCCGTGGCAGACGGCGAAAACAGTGTATCCCCGGTCCAGAAACGGGCTGTAGCTGCCGGGATTGATGGCCTCATGGGAGGAATACCAGCTCCCGCTGACCATGAAAAGAATCCCGTAACCATTCGGTTTCGGCGGCTGAATGACGTCCAGAGTGAGCGCCATGCCGAATTTCCGGCCATAAACCACGTCCTCCGTGCGGGTGAAGGGCGCGGCGGCGGTGGCCTGAGCGGGAGCGGATGCGGCGGCGGCCGGTGCCGGTGCCGGAGGAGCGGCCGGCTTATCCTCGGCCCGGAGAAAGGCCGGGCCGGACAGGAGCAGCAGGGCGAGCGGAAGCAGGGAAAATTTCATAGGCGTTGAATCAGTGGCTGAAAGCGGGATCCGGGGACGGATGGAAGCAGTTGGGGGGAGGATTGAACAAGCAAATTCGCGGCGAAACACGGCGGACACGGAAACAGGGTCAGCGGCATGATTTCCACCGCCGCCGCTCCGGTCCCGGGCGGGACACCCATGTTCCATCGGGGCCGCTGACTCCTTTGTTTCCTTCGCGTCCTTCTGTTCAATTCCGCCTTGTTTCCTTCCGTTCAAATTCCGTCCACCCGCCCGCCGCCTTCTCAGTCCACAGGCAGGAAACGCACGCAGACCGCGCCGCCGACGTTCACTTTGTTGCCGGTGAAGGTGAGTTTGCCGGTTTCCGGGTCAATTTTGAAAACGGCGGCGGAATTGCTGTCCTGGTGGGCCACGATCATCCACTTGCCGGTGGGATCGATGCGGAAATTCCGGGGGATTTTGCCCTCGGCGGGAGCATTCTGGATCAGCGTCAGTTTGCCGGTGGTCTGATCGCAGGAGAAAACGGCGATGGTGTCGTGGGTGCGGTTGGAGACGTAAACGAACTTTCCGCCGGGATGCACGGCGGTCTCGGCCGTGCTCAGGCCTTTTTTGCCCTGATCCTCCGGCGGGAGTGTGGAGGCGGTGCTGAGGGTGGTCAGGCCGCCTTTTTCCGCATCATAAGCGAAGGTGGTGACATCCATCAGCATCTCGCCGTTCACGAAGACAAATTTGCCGTTGGGATGGAAGGCCAGGTGGCGCGGGCCGGTGCCGGGAGCGAGTTTGGCCTCGCTGTGGGCGGTCATGGCACCGGTGGCGGGGTCGATTTTATAACCGATCACCTTGTCCAGACCCAGATCGCAGGCGAAGGCGAACCGGTTGTCCGGCGTGGGGTTCATGCTGTGTCCGTGCGGACCGGACTGGCGCGAGGCGTTGGCACTGGATCCGGTGTGCTGCACAAAAGTCACCGCCGGGCTGAGTTTTCCATCCTGGCCCACGGCATAGGACGCCACGCTGCCGCCGCCATAGTTGGCGATCATGGCCATGCGTCCGGTGTGATCCAGGGAGATGTGGCAGGGGCCGGAACCCTTGGAGGACTGCTCGTTCAGCTTGGTCAGTTTGCCGCCGGGCAGGGAAATGCTGTAGGCGGTGACATCGCCGGATTTGCTGCCGGGGCTGCCGTCCTCACCCACGGCGTAAAGGAATTTGCCGTCCGGACTGATCGCCAGAAAGCTGGGGCTGTCCATGGATTCCGCCGCCAGCACCGGCTGGGTCAGGACTCCGGTGGCGCTGTTGAATTCGGCGGCCTGGATGCCTTTGCTGCCGGATTTGGCGTTGGTGTAACAGCCGAAATAAACCAGCGAGCGGTCGCCCGCCCGGCCGGGAGCGGCGAACACGGAGGAGACAACAGCGGCGGCAAGCATGACGGAAAGGGAACGTTTCATATCGGAAGCGGATGCACGCTCCCATACGCCGGGCCGCCGGGTTTTCATGCAATGGATTTTTCCGGTGGTGGCCGGGGGCGCTGAAGCCAGTTTTAAACCGGCGGGCTGGAAAAAATTAAACCGGAACGCCGGAAAAAACGGGCCACGGATGGCACGGATAAAACGGATAAACACGGATTTATGAAAAGGAGGGTTTCACCCGCTGATGGGGCCAAGTCCTTCTGAAAATCCGTGTTTATCCGTCTTATCCGCGCCATCCGTGGCCGCCGGAGGCCGGTTCAGGCAAAGCCGCCGACGGGACCATGGTCTGCGTAAAATTTCGCACATGAGGATTGACTCCGGAGGTCATGTGCGAATAAATGCGCACATGCCGCCCGCGAAAAATCCCGCTCCTGACGAAACCCCGCTGAGCCGCCGGGAGCGCCAGCTGATGGATATCATTTACCGCCGGACCAGCGCCACGGCCCGCGACATCCATGGCGAGCTGCCGGACGCGCCCAGTTATTCGACGGTGCGCACGCTGCTCACGCTGCTGGTGAAAAAAGGGCAGCTGACCTGTGAAACCAGCGGCCGCTCGCTGCTCTACCGTCCCGCCCGCCAGCGGAAGGCGGCGGCGGCCTCGGCGCTGCGGCGGCTGGTGCGCACGTTTTTTGAGGGTTCCGTGGCCAACGCCGTGTCCGGCCTGCTTTCGCTGAGGGACCAGTCGCTGACACCGGAGGAGATCGCCCGGCTGGAAAAGCTGATCACGGAAAACAAACAGGAGCCCAAACCCGAATGAGCCTGCTGGTTTCCGATTTTTTCCTGCCGCTGCTGCTCAAGGGCCTCGGGTGGATGGCGCTCTGCGGTCTCATCGCCCTGGCGCTGCCCCGGAGCGGGAAAATCTGGCGGACCGGCCTGGTTTCCCTGACTCTTCTCAGCGGGCTCTGCGCGCTGCCCGCGGTCTGGACGTGGTATCTGCCTGAGCGTCAGCCAGCGGCGCCGGAGGCGGAGGCTGCTCCGGCCGGGCCTTCGGAAATCCGGATCACGGTGGAGGATGAACCGGTGCGTTTTGAACGGACCCCCGCTCCTATCAAAGTGGAGAAAACGCCGCCGGTGCTGACCGCGTGGCAGTGCGGGCGGCTGCTGTTACTGCTGTGGGCCGGCGGCACCGGCGGTCTGGCGGTCTGGCGGTCTGGCTGGCGGGAGGATTCATCGCCGCCCGGCGCTGGGTGCGGAAAAGCGTGCCCCTCACGGATCCGGGCTGGCGGGAATCGCTGGAGGAGGAATGCCGGAGCATGGGCATCCGCCGTCTTCCCCGCCTGCTGCGGGGCCCGGTGCCGGGGCCGTGCGTGACCGGCTGTTTCCGCCCGGCGGTCCTGCTGCCGGAAAATTGCCGGAGCTGGAACGCCGAAACCCGCCGCATCGTCCTGCGGCACGAGTTGAGTCACGTCCGCCGCGCCGATGCCCGCCAGGCCTGGATCCGGGCCGCCGCCCTGCTCATTCACTGGCTGAATCCGCTGGTCTGGCTCGCCGTCTCCCGCAGCCGCCGGGACGAGGAGCTGACCGCCGACGCCGCCGTCCTCGCCGGAGGCGTGCCGCCCGCCCGTTATGCCGCCGTGCTCCTGGCGGTCGCCGGATCCTGCCAATCTTTTTCATCCTCCCCTTCCGCACCCAACCCGCTCCTCACCGCCATGGCCCATCCCTCCACGCTTGAATTCCGCCTCCGCCGCATCCTTGCGGCCTCCTCATTATCCAAATCCGCCGCCGGTCCCGCGCGTTTCGCCACCCTGGGAGCAGGCTTTTCCCTGCTGGCCGCCGGCTTCATCGGGTGCAGCGCGGTCGAGGAGCGGGGATCGGGTGCGGAATTGGCCGGAAAGGGCACTCCATGGACGCCGATTCAATGGAGCGAGCTGAAAAAGCTCAATGCCGCCAAGCCCTCCACGGCCAGGGAATTCACGATCAAATACCGCCTGGTCGACGCGAAGGGGCAGCTGCTGAGGGAGACTTTCAGGGGACCGGGACCCGGCGCCTCATCCGCCGAAGTGAGCACCCTTTCCGGGAAAGTGGATTTCCGGAAGGGCCAGCGGGTGAAAGTGGAGGTCATCCGGGAGTTTCCCTATCCCACCGAATTCGACCCGCCTCAGGACAATACCATAGACAAGGAGCTGGATAAAATCAGACTCCGTTCCGGTGGTGGAGGAAGTTTCCCGGTCACGCCCACCACACCGCAGGCCTTTGAATTCCGCAACCTGGGCTGGACCCTCTCGGAGCTGGACGTGCGTCCGCAGGGGGGCTCGCTTCTGGTGTCCGGCATCTTCCGCGAGACCACTTTTGATGGGTTTGTCCGCAACGCGGGCGAGGTTTTCAGTCCCATCACCACGGACGACGGCGCGGTGGTCCTGACGGACAACAAGGTGCTGTCCCCCGCCTTCTCCGACCGTGACACCCGGTTCATCGTCGCCGCCCTGCCGGGAAAATCCTACCTCACCCGCCTGAATCTGAAACAGCCGGACGCCTTCCTGGAAATCACCTGCGAGCCGAAGGAAAAGGAGTGATCAATCTCCGTAACCCTTTGACGTTTCAGTATTTCTGACCCGGTAAGCCATTCCTGATGCCGGGCTGACCGTGAATTTCCGCCGGGAGCACCCGTTGGTTTATCCGCCGTGGGGGCGGCGGCGGCGCAGCACTCCCAGCAGTCCCAGGGCGCTCAGCACGGCGCTGCCGGGTTCCGGAATGATGGTCAGGATCTGGGTCCGGTAAAAACTCAGGTCCGCCATGAAGGTGGTGCTGCTGTCCACGATGCTGGTGGTGGAGCCGCCGGGAACATTGTCATAATTGTTCACGCTTCCGCCGCTTGCCTGATCCCCCGCATTTCCCGCCGCATGGGTCATGCCCGCCAGTTCCCACACTGCCCCATTTTTCCAGAACACTGCGGAACCGCTGTCCCCCAGCACGGCCTGGGCCTCGTTCGGGCGGCCGAGATCATCATCAAAAAGGGTGGCGAAGGAACGCACCGTGCCGAAACCGGCGTCAATATTAAGACCAAGGAACTCCGCGTCGTTGGTTCCCCAGCGGATGGTGTTGCCTCCGGGGCTGCCGAAGGTCTGCACGGCTCCCCCAGGGTTGGAGACCCAGGTGTCATTGTTTTCATGAGGCGGGTTCGGGGGCGGATTGGACACCGGAGTCACATCCCAGGAACTGCGCGCGGCATCCTGATTCACGCCATTCCCGATCATCACCAGGTCATTGCCGACAGCGGGGCTGGAAGCGCGGATGCTCAGCGACGGCAGGGGCGGAGTTCCGGTGATCCGGAACAGGATCATGTCGGTATTGGGGGTCATGCCCACGGTTCCCTGATTGGTCAGCTGCACCGGGGACGTCAGTTGGGTGTAGGGCACTCCTCCCAAGGTGACCGTGCCCGCGCCGACATGCGAGGCCGTCAGCACCCAGCCTTCCCCCAGATAGATGGCGGTGGCTCCGTTCAGAGTGCCGATGTTGGCGAATCCGGGGTCGTCCGGGGGAGGGGTGCTGTTAGTCGAGTTTCCCATCACATGCACAGCGGTGGCCGTCATGGGAAAAGCAGCGCTCAGAACGGTGGCAATACGGAAAAGGCAGTTCATGATTTTTTAAATCATGCGGCATTGTCCAGTGGTTGTCGATGCCCGCGCCGTATTTTTTTCCGGAAGACACTCATTCCGAAAAAAGGGGGCGCCGCAGGTTCCCTGTCTTTCCGTGGTGTGCTTGCTCCGGACTCACGCCAGCCGGGGAAGTTTGAGATTGTAAAGCGTTTTGCCGGCCAGATTGCGCATGGTCAGGGCGAGGCCGTCCGCGTGGGCGTGGCCTTCGATCCAGGTGGCGCTCCGGGGCTGCGGGCCGCCGCCGACGAGCTGGCCGTAAGAGAATGTCCCCTCGGCGGGCGGCAGCCAGGCGTGCTCGTGCATGTGGCCCGAGATCACGGTCTGCGCGCCCCATTTCACGAGGCTCCGGTGCCAGGCGTCGCGGCTGCGGATACTGTAGGAATCGTAGCCGCCGTTGGCGTAATCGGGCACCGTCTCCACCTTCCAGCGGAGGGGAATATGGCAGAAAACGAGACGGTGGGGAGCATCCCGGAGTTCCGGCGTTTCAATGACTTTGGCCAGCCAGTCGGCCTGCTCCCGGCGCAGAGCGTCGAAGGCCACACGGCCTCCGAAACTGGGATGATCATCCGGCTTGTCCTCGCCGGTATGCAGGCAGATCACGGCCACGGGGCCGGAGCGGAAAGCCCAGAACGGGCGTCCGGCCGGGGTGGCGATCATCTCCTCCGTGCGCCAGGCCCACGGGCCGCGGACATCGTGATTGCCGATGGTAATGAAAAGCGGCCGCCCGGCGGTGATGTCGCAGCCGGCGGGGTGGAGCAGGGTGGGCTCCAGCATCTCGCGGGTGATCCAGTTGTTGCAGGTGTCGCCGTTCCAGAGCAGAAAATCGGCGGGCGGTGTGGCGGCGTGCAGGGCTTTGATGGTCGGGGCGTTTTCGTGGGTGTCGTTCCAGACCACAAATTTCGTCTCCGCCGCCGCCGGATTCAGCGTTTTGAACTCCCGCCACTCCCCGGTTTCGACCGCGCCACCGCCGGGAATGGTCGGCGTGGTCAGAGTGCGCAGGCGTCCGCTGGCTCCGGCGGGCAGGCCGGCGAGCCGCACCCGCAGGACGTTTTCACCCTGCGGGACAAAACCGAAGGCATCGCTGCCGGCCAGGCCTCTGGTGCCGTCGGAAAGCTCCCATTCCACCCGGCCCGCGCTCAGGCGGGACACGGCCCAGACGACGTCCAGACCGTCGGCGCGCGGAGCCATGAGGGCGGCGGGGCTTGTCACCAGGGGACCGGGCGCGGGCGGCGGGGCTTCCTTCGTTTTTGAATCCGGAGCGGGCGCTGCCGGGGCGGCGGGAGGAACGGCGGGCGGTGTCTCCTGAGCCGTAACGAGGTTAACGCCAACAGTTCCGGCGACTCCGCCGGCGGTGAGTTTTCCAAAAAATTCTCTGCGCTTCATGCCCGCAGCGTGGAAAGCGCCACCGCGCGCGCAAGCCCGGTGTTCGGCCTGTTCCCGTAGCGAATTTTCTCGACAGATTTACAGGAGGAGGATTTTATGCGGGGAATTCAGGCCCGGGCGGATTGTCAGGAAATGGACACCCTGATGGCTTCGACCCTTCAGTCCATGCCGCCGGAGGAGCGGGCAAGTTTTTGACCCGTCAGAAACTGCTGCCCTCCGATGGCGGGTTTGGACCGGATACGGAGGTTTTTGACGGACCACGGATGGCGGCGACTCTGCTAGGACTGCCGCCGGGCGGCGACACGGAAAAGGCGGCGGTCAATGTGGCCGAGGCCTGGGCGACGTCCGAACCCCGGGCCGCACTACCCTGGGCCGCCGGTCAGACAGATGCGGGCCTGAGGGAAAAAACACCGGAGCCGCCGTCGAGGCCTGGGCGCGCGAGGACGCCTGGAGCGCCTCGCAGTGGATTTGACGCTCTGCCCGAAGGCGGGGAACGGGACATTGCCGCGCACCACCTGGCGCGGGTGCTGCGCCACGACGAGCCGGAATCCGCCTGGACCTGAGCGGGGAATATCAGCGATCCCGCGATCCGCCTGGAGGCACGGACCGCCGTGCTGCGGAAATGGCGCGACTCCTCCGCCCCGGAGGCGCGGGCGGCGGTGGAGGGGACTGCGGGCCATCTGACCCCCGCTGAGCGGCAAAAACTGCTGGATACCCTGGAGCATCGCGATGGGGCGGAATGATTCCCGGCAGCAGCGCGATGCCGCTTTCCATGCGCATGGCTCCTTTCTCCATCGCTTCTTTTCTTCGTTTCCTTCGCGCCCTTCTGTTCAAATTCCCGCGGCTCATCCGGCGGCGCTGGCGGAGTGGCTGGTCCAGCGGGAGGGAGGGACGCCTTTTTCCTCCATGAAGGCGCGGGAGAAATGGCTGAGGCTCTGATAGCCAACCTCCAGCGCGGCCTCGCTGACATTGCAGCGGCCGCTGGCCAGCAGCACGGCGGCCTGCTCGATGCGCTGGCGGCGCAGCCAGGCGGTGAGGGTGATGCCCTCGACCTGGGTGAAGGTGCGGGAAAGGTGGTGGGGATTCACCCCGGCGATGGCGGCCAGCGCGTCCAGAGTCGGCGGCTCGTCCAGGGACTGCAGCAGGGCGGCTTTCACTTTCTCCACGCGGCCGATGGCCAGCCACTTGGTGCGGGTGCAGAACATTTCGCGTTCGGCGGGCGGAGGGGTGAAGACTTTCTGGAGGAGAAAATCAGTCATCCGGGCCTTGGTCAGAATCACGCGGGCGGCCTCGCAGAGGTGCGGGGCCAGCAGGCCGTTGGCCCAGACCTTGTCCGCCGGATCCAAGGGCCGGGAAACCATGGGCAGCAGCGGGGCGGGGCCGAGCAGGACCACCCGGAAGTCGGCCGGCAGGTCCGGACGCAGGGTCTGGAGATTCTCGTTCAGCCAGTGATCGGGAAAAAACAGCACCAGACAGTCGTGGTCGGATCCCGGCAGCCGGGCGGCGGAGGCGAGGCCTTTTCCGGCGGCGGGGCGCAGGCAGCACATGGAGCCCGGACGCACCTGACGGCGGCTGCCGTCGCGCCAGGTCAGCACGGATTCCCCCTCAAAATTGAGAAGCCACAGGACGCCCTCGCGGGGCAGCGGCCAGTCCGGCTGACCGGCGGGACCGCTGCGCAACCAGGTGAAATTCAACTGTCCGCCGGATCCGGAGGCGGAACGGGGAATAGGGGTATGGGACAAAGTTAAGGAAATTGAGACTCAATCTCAGTAACGTCCCTGAAAGGCCCGCGCAAGGGTCGGAATGTGCCCTCCATTGCGAAAAATTTGCCCTTGGTTGCGTTGCTTTTCCGCCATGCGCACGGGGGGACAAAGGCTTGACACGGGGGCGGCAGCAAAACGGGGGAGGCCCGCCTAAGTTCGGCATCTCATGATTCCCCCCCTTCACCGGCGCTGGCGCGGTATTTTCGCCCTGATTCTGGCCGCCGTTCCCGTCGAGGTTTTCGCCCAGGCGCAGGGCACCTTCATTATTCCCTCCAACCGCGCCAATAACGGCACCCGGTTCAGTTACTGGCAGGCCTACGAGTCCCCGGATCCCAACAAGATCAGCTACCAGTACAATCACCTTCCAAACCTGGTGCCGACGTCGGGCGACAGTGACGAGCCGATCAATTATTCCAACTGGAACACGGACATCGCTCTTTCCCAGATCGGGACTCCGACCGCTTTTGTGCTGGGTGCCGGGCACGGCATTTATTCCTTCGCGGCGGTGGCCAAATATCAGGTGGCCTACACCCACAGCGGTGCGGACGATGTGAAGGGGGTGCTTCTCCAGTTCAAAATGGCGGGATCGGTCCCGCTGACTTCCGTGGAACTGCATTACACGCCGGACGGGGCGTCGGCGGAGACGGTGCTGAAACCGAATTTCAAGGCTTTGGACAATCCGGGCACCGCCGCTTTCGCCGAACAGCTGCTGTGGGCGTATGAGTGGGATCTGACCGGAAAAGGGGTGAAAAATTACAAGGTGTTTTTCTCCACGGGAAGTTCCTCCAATCCCCTTTATCAGACTCAGGTGGACACCACGGTGGCCCCGGCTTTCCATCAGGAACTGGGTTATCTGCTGACGGAGCGCGCGCTGCCCTCCCTGCGCTACGGAGCCCCGGGCAAATCCATTCCGGATCCGTCCTTTGTGAGCGAGACGAGATTCTTCAAAACCGGCCAGAGCTTCCCCATGGTGCCGGAGCCGGAGGACGGATTCGAGCATGTCGGATGGATTTCCCCAGCGGGCGCGGTGGTGGATTCCCCGGAACCCATCACCATCACTTTTTCGGAGGCGGAACCGGGGGATCTGACTTTGGGCACGGTGTTTTCGCCGGTTTCCTGGGGGACGTTCCGGAGCTCGTATTTCAATCACGAATTCACTCACGGCGGCCAGACCGTGCCGGATGATTCCCGGGACGACACCAAAAGCGGCCCGGCGGCTGATCTCGACGGGGATGGAAACAGCAATTTTTACGAATACGCCTTCGGGGGACTGCCCTACACGCCGGACGCGGCGCGGCTGATCCCGGCGGCGGGCGTGGTTTCCGTGGAGGGAGTGGTTTATCCCTCCATCACTTATCGCCGGCGCGCGGCGCTGGAGAGTGATCTGGCCTACGTGGTCGAAGTCTCCAGCGATCTCGTGACCTGGAAACGGGGGACCCCGGCGCAGCCGCTGGTGGCGGAGACCAATGGGCCGCTGGAAAACGACGGCACCCGCACCGTCACCGCCCGCAGCCTTTCCCCTGCGGGAACCGGCGCGCAATTCCTCCGGGTGAAGGCGGAAATCAAAGCACCATGAAATCCCTCAAACCCAAAAATCCCCGGCGCGGCGTGGCCATCCTGACGGTGCTGGCGGTCGTGGTCCTGTCCACGGGCATTGTGATTTCCCTGCTCAATATGAGCCGGACCAATCTCATCAACGCCCGCGGCGGCGTCGAAATCGACGGTTCGCGCCGCTACGCCGACATGGCCGTGCAGATGGTCCTGGCGCAGCTGCGCACGGCCACCACCAAGGATCTGAGTCCGGGCGTTCCCGCGCCCTGGTCCAGTCAGCCGGGCGGGGTCACCGTGCACCGCGAGGACGGGTCAGTGGGGGAAATTTACAAACTGTACTCCGCGGAAAAGGCTGTCGCGGCCGAACGGAGGGAGCTGGCGGGCGATCTGCCGGTCCGGTGGGACACCCAGCCGGGGCAGTATGTGGATTTGAATGCCCCGCTGACCAATGAGGAGGGAGGAGTCTTTTTCCCCATCGCCGATCCCCGGCTGGCGGGCCCGGAGGGCGCGGAGGGTTTTGATGTGACGACCCTCAATGCCCCGCACGGCACCACGCAGCCGGGCGAGAACAAAAGGACGGGCGGCAGCCGTCTGCCCATGCCGGTGCGCTGGATTTACGTGCTCCGGGATGGAACTCTGGGCGTGCTGGAGGACGGGAACCGCTTCGCTCCCATCAACGGCAAAGCCCTCCCGGCGGAGGCCAATCCGATTGTCGCCCGCATCGCCTGGTGGGCGGATGACGAGACGAATAAAATCAACGTGAACACCGCCAGCGAGGCCGCTCCCTGGGACACCCCCCGGCTGACCACCAAACAGGATGAGGCTCTGGCGCGTTTCCAGCCGACCCACGGGGAATATCAGCGTTATCCCGGCCATCCCGCCGGCGTCAGCCTGAGTTCCGTGCTCTTCCCCCGCCAGCGCTGGACGCAGCCGGGGGATCAGCGTCTGATGAATCACTGGGAGCCGCTCACGCCGCAAATGGCGGAGGGGCTGTGGGAAATGGGCGTGGGCACCATCACCGGGGAGGAGCGCACCTCCATGGGCGGAACCCGCACACCGCCGGGACTGGATGCCCCGCCGGTCTACGGCATTGACGGCAACTGGCACCGGTATGCCGCGCCGTCGGAACTGATTTATGGAGCGGACCGGCAAATGAGGAAAATTTTCCGTGAGCATCCGGAGGCGGTGACGCGGCTGCAGCGGGCGGATTTCCTGATGACCACGGAAAGCCGCGCGCCGGAGACAACGCTTTTCGGCACCCCGCGCATGAGCCTGTGGCCGATCCACCAGAGCGTGGTGCCGGGCGAACAGCTGCCCACCATGGTGGAGCGGGCCTCCGCCCAGGATTCACTGCTGGCGCTGTGCACCACGGCGGCGGGCCGGCGGTATTATTTCCAGCGCGCCAAAGCGGACGACGGCTGGTGGGATTTCAACAATACCGGACTTGGGGCCAATATCCGGCTTTTTAACTGGATGGCGGGCCTGATGGACCGTCCGGTGCCGGGATTTGTGAAGGCCGATCTCCCGAAATCCTTTGCGGAAAAATACGGCTCCGGGCCGGCGGGCGACGCCCAGAACCTGATGGCGCTGATGTTTGACTACATCCGCACCACGAATCTGGCGGACGGCTCCATCCCCGAGGACAATCAGTTTTCCGTGATCTGCCCCGGTAATGAAACCATGGGTTTCGGTCAGATTTCCCCGCTGACCACCACCCAGGGCAGCGATCCCAAAGGCCGCTGGAAGGAGTCCCAGCTGCAGCGTCCCCGCGGCATGGGCCGGCTTCAGACGATCAACGGCGCGGTGCTGCTGCTGACCTGCCGGACTCTGCACACCAGGGAGGGGAAAATGATCGGCGACGTCCATGCCAGGGACGCGGGCCTTCTCCGGCCGGGGGACCGGCTGATGGAGGCCGCGATTCTGTTTGAGGGCTTTGTGCCCGGCCAGGGCTGGGCCGAAAGCCGCCCTTACTGCTCCCTCGTGCCTGCCGGGATCAATCCCTCCGATCTGCTGGATTTCGAGAAGCCGGTCAGCGGTCTTATCGTCAACGAGGCCCGGCTGATGCCGATCAAGCTCGGCTCCCTCAAAGCGCTCGGCGACGCCGTGGAGCTGCGCAAAGGCGTGCCCGCCGGCTGGACGGCGGCGGGAGGGGAATCCGGCGCTCTGGCTGAAAACACGCTCGTTTTTGCTCCTTTCATCGTGCGGGACACGGTGGAGACGGATGATTTCCTCAAATTCGACGGATCGGCGGGCAATGGGCAGGCCACGGGATTCAAAGTGGGGATTTTCGACGCTCCCAAAATCCCGTGGGACAAAGCCAAGGACTCCCTGAATGATCTGGTGCAGATCATTGAAATGCGTTTTCCGCTCATCCCCCGGCGTTCCCTGAAACTGCCGGAGCCGCCCCGCGACGGACGCGCCTTCTCCCTGGATGAGCGCCTGCGCGACGCTTTCTCGGATGCCCACACGCCGCTGATCTCCGCCCAGGATGTGGCCCAGGCCATTGTGTCCACCAACGGCGACTCCCGCCTCATCGCCGGTCAGCGGGTGGTGGGACCTGAATATTTTGTGGCCCACCCGGATTATGGAAATCTGCCTCTGGCGCACCGGCTGCGCAATGAGCCCGTCAGCAGCCCTCCGGACACCGCCCCCACCGGATTTTTCAGGGATCTGAGACAGAATCCGGACACCGTGCCGGACTTCACCATCCGCCCCTGGGATGAGGGAAAAGTGGCCATCGCCGGCAAATATGCCCGTCAGTATGATCTTAAGCCGATGAGGGAGGTCTTCGCCGCCGGCCGACTGGATGGCGGAAAGCGCGGCCTCGCCACTCCGGCGGAGACAGGCGATTTTGACACCGGCAGCGGCCTTGCGGCGGATGGAGCCTATGTGAACCGGGCCGACGACGGCGAGGTCGCGGCCTTTGCCATGGGCAAGGTGCCTTACTTTGACGCCCCCGCGGCGGATCCGAGAAATCTGCCCATGGTCAGTGCCGCCGCCGCCAGTCCCAACCGCCTGGTCCCGGGCGCCGGCATGTTCGGCAGCCTGCCGACCGGGGTGAAGGCGCGGGTGCCCTGGCAGACGCTGCTCTTCCATCCCTGGGGCCATGAGGAGCCGGGGGAGACCCACTGGAATAAAAAAGTGGATCACTACGGCTGGTCCTGGCCGCGGGATCACCTCATCCTGGATCTTTTCTGGATGCCGGTGATCGAGCCCTACGGCATCAGCACTCCGATGGAGACCGCCGGAAAAATCAATCTCAACCACGAGCTGCTGCCTTTCCGTCACATTCAAAGGACCACGGCGCTGCATGCCCTGCTGAAAAGCGAGCGCATCATCGCCGTCCCCGACGCCGATTCCCTGGCGGTCAAAAACCCCGCCGGCTTCGCCAACTCCGTCTGCCGCTACCCCATTGACGCCACCGGCACCCTGAAAATGTGGGACACCACCCGGGAACTGAATGAGCGTCCCTACCTCAGCGCCAGCGAGGTCTGCACCCTCCCGCTGGTCCCGGAAATGGAGCCCGTGATGCCTCCGGACCGCAAGGATGTTGAGGACTGGTGGAAAAAGCACCGCCTGACCGGCGACAACCTCAAGGAGCGGCCCTACACCAATCTGCACGCCCGCCTGACCACCCGCAGCAACACCTACCGCGTTCACATTTACGCGCAGACGCTGCAGAAGGCCCGGAGCACGGAGCCCGCCAAATGGGATGAGGACAAGGATCTGGTCATGGCCACCTGGCGGGGCAGCTCGCTTGTTTCGCGCCAGATCCGTGCCGAGGATATTCCGGATTACGCGGCGGTCGGGGCGATCACCACCACTCCGGTCGATCACTTCTACTCGTGGCGTGTCAGCGGCCAGCGGCCTTTTGTTGGCCATTGACTCCGGAATCCGGTCAGCCGCCGGATGATTTCACCGTTCTTTTCCCGAAGGAAAATTCAGCCAGATCCCCATCTTATTCCCATCATCAGCCCATTCCATTCCCTATGAAAAACATCGCAATCCACAGCCTTGCCGCTCTCATCCTCGCCGTTCCCGGTCTTCAGGCCGGTGAACCCTCCGAGCAGGACCGCAAGGCCATCCTCAGCATGGCCGGTCAGTTTGACGTCAATTTCACCTTCCATGAGACCCTCAGCCTTCAGAAAGGCTATGAGATGAAAACCAATCTCTACGACGAGGACGCGCACGAGCTGGTCGTCGTCGCCGAGAACACCCCCCGCCGCATCGCCCTCCAGCACCTGCTGGTCGTCGGGGATAAAATGGTCATCAAGCACTGGGCCCAGATCTGGACCTTCGAGGACACCCGCATCTGTGAGTTCCAGGGCAACAACTCCTGGAAAATGAAGGACATCACCCCCGCTGAAGCCGAGGGGAAATGGACCCAGCTCGTCACCCAGGTGGACGACAGCCCCCGTTACGAGGGGATCGGCCGCTGGGTTCACCGCGGTGAGATCAGCGAGTGGACCAGCAGCGAGACTCCCCGTCCGCTGCCCCGCCGCGAGCACACCAAACGCAAGGATTATGAAATCCTCGGCGGCAACAACCGCCACACCGTCACTCCCACCGGCTGGGCCCACGAGCAGGACAACACCAAGCTCCAGCTCCGCGACGGCAAACAGGTTCCTCTCGCCCGCGAAGTCGGTCTGAACACCTACAAGCGCGACAACGCCTTCGATTTCCAAGCCGCCCGCGACTTCTGGTCCCGGGAAGCGCCTTTCTGGGGCACCGTGAACGCCGCCTGGACGGAGGTTCAGAACCAGCGCAACGAGTTCGCCATCAAGGACCGGTTCGACGTCCCCGGCCTCCGCAAAGCCATCGACGAGGTCCAGCAGCAGCAGCAGAAGGAGCTGCAGACCAAAATCACGGGCGTGATCGCCACCTTCCTGGACGCCAAACCGGTCGCCACCGCCGAGGCCAAACCCGCCGCGGAACCGGCCAAACCCGCCGCCGAAGCGCGGAAACCCGAGGCCGCCTCCGCTGCCGCCGCCGCGCCGGTCCCTGCCGCAGCTCCCGCGCCTGAAGCCGCCAAACCCGCTGAACCGGCGAAACCCACCGCTGAGGCCGCCGCCACCGCCGCCGCCGCCAAGTAAGATAAGTCCATCAGGCCGGCCGCTGCGGATTCACGGAGAAGAAGCATCTTGCAAGGCCCGCCCGGTTCTGATCGGCTGCCGGGCATGAACTTCCCTCTCTCCCGTCTCCGCCGCGCCGCGCTTTATCCACTCACCGCCGCCGCTCTGGCTCTGGTTTCCCCGCTGCACGCGGAGGACCCGGCCGGAGCGGCGGTTTCCCTTTTCAACGGCACGGACCTCACCGGCTGGAAAGCGCCGTCCGCCGAAACCTTCTGGAAAGTCTCCGACGGCGTGCTCACCGGCGAGAACGATCCCGCCAAAAAGGGCAGTGTGCTCGAAACCACAAAGAGTTATGGTGACTTTGACCTGGAGGCGGATGTCCGCTGGACCGGGGAAATCGACAGCGGATTCAATATCCGGAAGCCGGAAATCCAGCTCCAGATCGGCGTTTCCCGCAGTTTGAAAAAAGACATGACCGGCTGCTTCTACACCGGCGGCAAGGACAAGTATCCGGAGGCCGGCCAGGCCAGGGACCGGGAAAAACTGATCAAGCCCGGCGACTGGAATCACTTCCGCCTCACGGCCAAAGGCGACACTTTCACCGTCTGGATCAACGGCACCGAGGCGGTGGTTTACCGCGACGCCAAATACAGCGGCGCGGCCCCCATCGGGCTCCAGATCCACGGCGGTCTGGCGATGAGGGTGGAATTCAAGAATCTCAAAATCAGGGAGCTGAAATAAATCCCCGCCTCCGGAAAGCCGCCGGATGGCGTCCCGCAGTCTGACGGAAAAATTTATTTCCGGCGCAAGATCAGGATTGCCATCGGGCGGCGGACGCGCCAGTTTCGCGGCCACGGGAGACTTCAGTTAATCCCTCCCGCAGTATTATTGCAATGGGCTACGAAATCGAAGGGACCATCAAGGTCATCATGGACGTCATGACGTTTGGCAGCGGCTTCACCAAGCGCGAGTTCGTCATCACCTCGGGGGACGACCGCTATCCGCAGGACATCAAGATGGAGTTCGTTAAGGACAAAGTCGCCCTGCTCGACAAATTCCGTCCCGGTCAGCGGGTGAAGGTCGGCTTCGAAATCCGGGGCAATGAGAACAACGGCCGGTATTACGTCAGCCTCAGCGCCTGGAAGATTCATCCCTCCGACGGTTCCGAGGCCCCTGCGGGCGGCGCGGGTGCCGGCGGCGATTTTGGCGACCGCCCCGCACGTGACTTTTCAGCCCCGGCCCGTCCCCCCGGCGGCGGTGGATTCGCGGGCCGTCCTCCCGCCGGTGGTGGCGGTGCCCCTGACCGCCGCAGTGGCGGCGGCGGCGGAGGAGGTGGCTTTGAGCGCGAAAAAGGCGGCCCCCGCGGAGGCGGAGGCGGCGACCGCCGCGGCGGAGGCAAAGGCTTCGACGAATACAGCGGCGGCGGTGGTGGCGGTGGCGGACGCCGGGGTAACAATCTGGAGGATGACGACGTCGATTTTTAGGATTGGGTTTCCAGTTTGAAAACCAGCAGTCCTCAGAGGCGGAAGCCCGGTGCCGGGCTTTGCAGTCCACAGGGTTTGATGTAGGATTTTCGAATTATGACCACCGTCCTCTCCAGAGAAGGCCAGATTGTTCTCCCCAGTGCGGTGCGGGATCAGCTTCATTTGGAGGCAGGCCAGGATTTTGAGGTTTTCATTGATGATGAGGACACGATCACCCTGCGACGCATTTCACATCCGGCCAATCACGGACTCGTCGACTTGCTGCTGGCTTGTCCCGTTCCATTCGAGGTCCCACCCCGCGATGCCGATGATTCTCCTCCGCTTTCCCTGTGAGTTATCTCGTTGATACCAATGTCTTCAGCGAACCGGTCAAACCCAAACCCGACCCGCAGGTTGTCGAATGGCTTCGGAAGAATGAGTCGCTGCTCCACGTCAGCACCATCACGATTGGTGAGCTTCGCCGGGGCATTGAACGCCTCGCGGATGGTAAACGGAAAGCTCAGCTTCACCAATGGCTGCAGGCCATTTGCGAATGCATGAAGGGCCGTGTCCTCAGCTTCAACGCCAGCACGGCCCACGTCTGGGGGCAGATGAAAGCCAAATGGGACAGAGGCGGGTTTGTCGTTCCTTCGCTCGACAGCCAGCTTGCGGCCACCGCCCACCGTTATGCGTTGACCATTGTCACCCGCAATACCTCTGATTTCCAGAAAACCGGGGTGAAGCTTTTGAATCCATTCCCGGTTTAAGTATTCGGTCCGGGTGGGTTTGACCTGGTGGAAGCCTGCGGTTGGAAAGAGTCCCTTCGCTCACAGTTCCTCCACGGACACCGTCACATTCATGATCCGGCTGCCGGAGCCGGTGAACGAGCCCTTCACAGGCGCGGCATCGTCGTAGTCGCGGCCGCTGGCGAGGGCGATGTAGTGGTCGTTGGCGGGCAGGCGGTTGGTGGGATCGATGCCGAACCAGCCGTGCCCGGGCAGAAAAATCTCCACCCACGCGTGGGACTGGTGCGCCCCGCGCAGACTGCCGCGGCGGCGGTCGTAGAGATAGCCGCTGACATACCGCGCGGGAATGCCGATGGCCCGGCACATGGCCAGCATGAGATGGGCGAAATCCTGGCAGACCCCCTGCCGGTTCCGGAAAAACTCGGCGCTGGTGGTGTTCACGGTGGTGACCCCGCTGACATACTGGCAGGTGTCGTAAAGATGCTCGCCGATGGCTTTGGCGGTGAGGTAAATGTCGTCACGGTCCCCTTTCACGTCGATGGCGGACCGCCAGATCAGAGGCTCCATTTTCACATAGCGGCTGTCCTTCTGATACAGCATGACCTCCGCGTCCTCCCGGCAGGATTCCAGCGCGGAGAAGGGGATGCCGACCGGTTCCCCGTCGGCATAGCGGTTCAGGGTGATGACCGTGGAGGTGGCGTCAATGACCAGACGGCTGTGGGGTTCCTCGATTTCGAAATGGTGAATGCCGTTCCGGTGCAGATCCACGTAATGCCGCAGGGGAGTCGCCGGCAGGATTTTCAGAAGCCAGAACGACCGTGTCTGCCACGGCGTGTGCGGTGGCTGGAGGCGGATTTCGTTGGAGTTGACGCGGGCCGGCTGGGAATAGAGATATTCGGTGCGGTGATGGACGCGCAGCTTCATGCCGGGGCGGAGTTGGGAAAACGCATGAGGGTTGTGGGGCGGCTGCCGCCTTTACTGCTGCTGCTGCTGTTGTTGTTGGAGAACCTGCCAGCGGAGCTGCTGGGATTCGGAGGAGGGGATAAAGGTCAGGCGCAGCTGATCCTGCGGCAGGATGACGTAGGTGTCGAAGATGCTCTGGCCGAGGTCGTTGAGCACTTTCTGAATGTCGTCCATGTACTCGTGCAGCCCGCGTTCCAGAATTTCGCCGTGCCCGCCGAAATTCAGCGTCGCCAGCAGACGGCCGGCCTCGCGCTCGGCGGCGTTGCAGTAGGTGCCTGAGGGCGCGCCGGAAATCCGGTGCAGCAGCTTGTCAATTTCCCGGACGCAGAAGCGGATGGAGCGGGGGAAATCCGTGGAGAAGACCAGCAGATCAATGACGCCCTCCGCTGTCGGTTCGCCGCCGACTTCCGAGCGGTAGGTGCCGAAAGCGCTCGCTGACCGCAGGATGGACGTCCACTGGATGGAGTCGAGGGAAGTGCCGTCCGGCCCCGCATGGACCCGGATATCGAGGAAACGGCTGGTTTTATCCGCGCGCTCCAGATATTTGCCCAGCTGGATGAACTGCCAGCCCTCGGTGCGCGCCATGGTGGCGTTGGTGATGCCGTGGAAGAAAAGCGACCCTTGGATGATGCGGTCGTAAACATTCTCCGGAGCCCGCTGGAAAAGTGAAATTGTGGCCCGCGAGGTGATGAAAAGATACAGATCGTTCAGCTCCGTCCACATCTCGTCCGAAATCTGATCGCGCACCGTCCGGGCGTTTTCCCGGGCATTGCGCAGGCACATGGTGATGGAGAGCTCGTTCTCCTCGTTCAGCGTCATGAACGGACCGACATCCGCCGCCGTGCCGTTCGGATAAAGTTCGCGGAACTGCTCCTCCATGGCTGTCGCCGTGAGGACCGGATCCCAGTAATCGTTGAGATACCGGCTGCCCAGAGTCTCGCTGTCCAGCAGCAGCTCCGTGCTGGCCTGCATCAGGCGGGCGAGATTTTCAGCGCGCTCGATAAAGCGGGCCATCCAGTAGAGATTGTCGGCAACTCGTGAAAGCATTCGGGGTGTGTGTGATGGGAGTCGGGAAAAGGGAAAGTCAGGGCAGGGCAGGGAACTGCAAGAATCAGGTCCGGGAAGGATGCAGTACCCACGTGTCCTTGCTGCCGCCGCCCTGCGAGGAGTTCACCACGATGGAACCCTTGGTCAATGCCACCCGTGTGAGGCCGCCCGGCAGGATATGCGTGCGCTCGCCGCTGAGGACAAAGGGCCGCAGATCCACATGACGGCCTTCCACGGTGCCGTCGGTCAGCGTGGGGTGACGGCTGAAGTAGACCACCGGCTGGGCAATGTAGTTGCGCGGAGTGGCGATGATGAGTTCCCGGAATTTCTCAATCTCCGCCTTCGAGGCGCGGGGGCCGATCAGCATGCCGTAACCGCCGCTTTCGTTGGCCGCTTTGACCACCAGCTCCGGCAGGTGATCGAGAATATAAGCGCGGTCCTTCTCATCCCACGCGAGATAAGTCGGCACCTGTTTCAGAATCGGATCCTGATCGAGGTAATATTTGATCATTTTCTCCACGTAGGCGTAGGTCACCTTGTCGTCCGCCACGCCGGTGCCGATGGCGTTGGCCAAGGCGACGTTTCCTCGCCTCACCGCCTCCACCAGACCGGGCACGCCGAGCATGGAGTCCTTGCGGAACACCTTTGGATCCAAAAAGTCATCGTCCAGGCGGCGGTAAATCACATCCACCTGCCGCAGGCCCCGGGTGGTGCGCATGTAAACGAAGCCATCGACCACGATCAGGTCGCGCCCCTCCACAATTTCAATGCCCATCTGCCTGGCGAGGAAGCTGTGCTCAAAATACGCGCTGTTGTAGTGACCAGGGGTCAGGAGCACGCAGACCGGATCCGGCTTCGCATGGGGCGCGATGTATTGCAAAGTGCCCAGGAGGTCCGCCGCGTAGCTGTCCACACTGCGCACCCCGGCGCTGCCGAAAAGGTTCGGGAAAACCCGCTTCATGGCCATCCGGTTTTCCAGCACATAGGAAACACCCGAGGGACAGCGGCCATTGTCCTCCAGCACCAGATAGGAGCCGTCGCGGTCCCGGATCAGGTCGGTGCCGCAGATGTGAATGTAAATATCGCGGGGCACATCCACATCCACAAACTCCGGCCGGTAGTGCGCGGCGCTCAGGATCACTTCCTCGGGGATGACTTTGTCGCGGAGGATTTTCCGCTCGTGGTAAATATCATACAGGAAAAGATTCAGGGCCGTGATGCGCTGCACCAGACCGTCCTCAATCGTCTGCCATTCATCCGCCGGAATGATGCGGGGGATGGGGTCAAAGGGAAACACCCGCTCCGTGCCGCGCTGGTCGCCATACACCGTGAAGGTGATGCCCTGGCGCAGAAAGAGGGTCTCCAGATTTTTAATTTTCTGGTCCAGCTCCTCCCGCGACATGGTGTCCAGCCGCTCGCGGAGCAATTGATAATGCGCACGGACCTCGCGGCCGCCGTCAAACATCTCATCGAAGAGACCCTCGGTATCGTAACTGTCAAGAAGCACGCTCCGATTCTAGCATGGGATGTGCCGGAAGATGAAAAATCTTCATCCCCCTGAACACTTCTTTATCTGTCCGGTTCCTTTCCATTTCCGCTCAAAAAATCCCGGCCCCGCCGGAGCCCTGGTCCGCCTGTTTCCAGTCCGCCGCCGGGGGCTCAGCCTCAGGAAGTTCCCCCGCATCATGGGAAAAATCCGGCCTTTCCGGCCCCGGAAATCCCCTTGCGCCGTCCCGCTTCAGTGCTATGCAGCACACTCCCCGCCTCCCGGCGCCACCGGAACCCCATGACCGACGCCAGCATCATCCCCTTTCCTGCCACGGAAAACAGCGCGGCGGCGCGGTCATTTCCGACTTCCCGATATATGAAAAGCGATCTCATCGACAAAGCCGCGAAAGTTATCCCGCATCCTCCCATTCTTATCAATCTGGTTTCCCGCCGCGTGCGCCAGCTCAACCAGGGCCGCGCTCCCCTCATCAACACCGCGAACTACGGCCCCCGTCTTGGCCAGGGCGACATCGCGCTGATCGAGATCATCGAGGGTCTTATTTCCGCTGAAATGCTGACCTCGCCCGAAGGCGAGCTGCAGCAGTAGCCTGCGGCCATCCCGGCGGCGAAAGGCCGCAGGGTTCTTTTTACGAAAAAATCCAGGAATTCCGGCAGGGTGCCGGAACCGGCTTTCCACGCAGTAGTCCTGTTCCCCGGTCATGAAGGTCCACAATGCTGAAATCGCCAACAACAAGCGGGCGCTTCACGAATACACCATTCTCGAAACCATCGAGGTCGGCGTCGAGCTGAAGGGCACCGAGGTGAAATCGGTCCGCAATGGCAAGATCAACCTCCGCGACGCCTTCGCCCGGGTGGAGAATGGCCAGTGCCTGCTCTACAACTGCGACATCCAGCCCTACGAGAAAGCCAGCTGGAGCCAGCACGAGCCCCGGCGGATCCGGAGGCTGCTCCTGCACAAAAAAGAGATCCAGCACCTCTACGGCGTCTGTCAGGTCAAAGGCAACTCTCTCGTAGCCCTCCGCGCCTACTGGAAGGGCTCGCGCATGAAACTTGAACTCGGCGTCGGCAAGGGCAAGGTCAGCAGCGACAAGCGCGAGGACCTCAAAAAGAAGGAAAGCGACCGCGAGATGGCCCGCGAGATCAACCGCTTCAACCGCCGGTAGCCGCGCCGGGCGGAGGCCCCGGTTTTTCCCTGCGGTTTGGGGGGGAGGACACGGCATGGTGCCGGAAGGGATTTTCGCTGATTTTTCAGCTTCCCCCGCAAAGGCTCCGGCTCATAGAATGGCCGTCGGATGGAGGCGGAAAGGGCAGGGGAATAACGGACGTTCAGGCGGCTTGCCCTTCGTCCGGAAACCCCCGGAAGCCCCGGCTCCCGTGAGGAGTTCCTGCCCCTCCGTCCCTGCCATCCGCCGCTTTTCCATGGAATCCCGTTCTGTCCCGACCCCATCCCATCATGAGGCGCTGCCCGCGCCGTTTCTGGAGGTGCGCGGGCTGGTCAAGAAATTCCCCGGCGTGGTGGCGTTGAGCGGCGTGGATTTTTCCCTGAAAGCCGGGGAGATTCACGCCATCTGCGGCGAGAACGGGGCCGGGAAATCAACCCTGATCAAGCTGCTGTCGGGCATCCATCCGCACGGCAGTTATGAGGGCGAAATCCGGGTGAATGGCGCGCCGGTGAGGTTCCGGCACATCCGGGAGGCCGAGGCGGCGGGCATTGCGGTGATCACCCAGGAGTTTGCTCTGGTGGATGAACTCAGCGTGGCGGAGAACATTTTTCTGGGGCGTCCCATCACGAAACACGGCCGCATTGACTGGCTGGCGATGCGGCAGCGGGCGCGGGAGCTGATGGAGGAGTTCGGTCTGAGCCTGGACCCGTCCGCGCCGCTGCGGACGCTGGGCATCGGGCAGAAGCAGCTCATTGAAATCGCGCGGGCCATGGATAAAAAATCCCGCCTGCTGATCCTGGATGAGCCCACCGCCGCGCTGACGGAAAAAGAGGTGGAGGTGCTGCTGGAGCACCTGCGCCGCCTGCGGAGCCGGGGCACCGCCTGCGTTTATATCTCGCATAAACTGGATGAGGTGTTCGCCATCAGCGACCGCATCACGGTGCTGCGGGACGGCTCCAGCATTGTGACTCTGGAAACGGCGGAATCCCGCATTCCGGAAGTGATCCGCCACATGGTCGGCCGGGAAATTGACGATCTTTTCCCCCGCACGCCGCCGCTGAATCCGGGGCGGAATCTGCTGTCCGTGCGCGGGCTCAGCGTGGCCCGGCAGCCGAAGGGACCGGCGTTTCACCGTGATATCTCCTTCGACCTGGCCGGCGGGGAGGTGCTGGGCATCGGCGGGCTGATGGGCGCGGGGCGGACGGAGCTGCTGGCGCATCTTTTCGGAGCCTGGGGCACGCGCCTGGCGGGGGAGGTTTCGCTTTTGGGAAAGCCCCTGCCGTCGCCGGATCCCGGCCAGTGCATCCGCCGGGGCATGGTGCTGGCCAGCGAGGACCGGCGGCGTTTTGGCCTGATCCTGGGCATGTCCATCGGGTTCAATCTCTCCCTTTCCAGCCTGCGGGAATTCACCCGCGGTGGCCGCATCAACCAGGCGGCGGAAGCGGTGCGGAATCAGGAGTTTTTTGATCAGCTGCGCATCAAAGCGCCGGGTCAGCACACCATCACCGGCGGACTTTCCGGCGGGAATCAGCAGAAGGTGGTGCTGGCGAAGGCGCTGATGACCGGCCCGTCGGTCCTCCTGCTCGACGAGCCCACGCGCGGCATTGATGTGGGAGCCAAGCTGGAGATTTACGAGCTCATCAACCGGCTCACGGCTGAGGGAAAAGGCGTCATCCTCGTCTCCAGCGAACTGCCGGAGCTGATGGGCATGAGCGACCGGATCCTCATGATGCACGGGGGCCGCATCGGCGGGGAATTCCGGCGGGGCGAATTCAGCCAGGAAGCCCTGCTGGCCGCCGCTCTCGGCCACGCGCGCGCTCCCGCACCGGTGCCCGCCGCCGCCGCATCGGGCCATTGATGATTTTCCAAAAGCATTTTCCGAAAAGAGATATCCATGTCCGCCCTCTCCCCTTCTTTGCCGTCCCGGATTCCGCTGAGGAAGCTGGCCATGCCCTGCGCGCTGCTGCTGGTGTGGCTGTTCTTTATTTTCAAAATCGACGGGGAGGCGTTCTCAGGCGGGGAAAGCCCCCGGTTTCTGTTTCTGAGCGCCCGGAATCTCAGCCAGCTGCTGATCGAATACTCCATCATCGCCACGCTTTCGCTGGGAATGTTCATGGTCATCCTGGCCAGTCACATCGATCTTTCAGTCGGCAGCGGCGTGGGGCTGACGGGGGGGATCGCCGCCGTGCTGGCCACTCAGAAAGGCTGGCCCGCGCCGCTGGCCCTGGGGACGGCGCTGCTGTGCGCGCTGGTGCTGTGGTTCTGTATCGGCACGCTGGTGGTGCGGCAGAAAATGCCGTCGTTCATCATCACCCTGGGCGGACTGCTGATTTTCAAAGGCCTGTTCTGGCTGGTGATTGACAACGCCACGGTGCCGGTTTCGCCGGGTGGAAAGGACAATCTTTACTCCCTGCTCACCACCTATTCCCTGCCGGAATCCGCGGGATTGGCTCTCGGCGTGGCGGCGGCGGCGGTGATCGCTTTCCTGCAATGGCGCGGGCGGCGGGAGCGGATCCGTTATCAGCTTCCGGCGGGCGGCGCGGGAATGCCGGCGGTCAGGGCGGCGGCGGGAGCGCTGGCGGTGCTGGCGGTGGTGATGGTCTGCAATCAGTTCCGGGGCGTGCCGCTGAGTCTGCTGATCATAGCGGGCGTGGCGGTGACCGTTTATTTCCTGACGGAGCACACGCCCTTTGGCCGGAACCTTTACGCCATCGGCGGCAATGAGGAGGCGGCGGCCATCGCGGGCATCAATGTCGGCCGCACCATCATCGGCGCGTTTGTCCTGATGGGCGTGGCCGTGGCCATCACCGGATTCATGAGCACCGCCTACACCGGCACCTCCACGACCACGGTGGGCGACCTCATGGAACTGGACGCCATCGCCGCCTGCGTCATCGGCGGAACTTCCCTCAAAGGCGGGCGCGGCACCGTCGTCGGGGTGCTCCTGGGCGCGTTCATCATGACCAGCCTGCTGAACGGGATGACGCTCATGGCCGTCTCCCCCGAGATCAAATACATCGCCCGCGGGGCGGTGCTGGCCTTCGCGGTCTGGATGGATGTGAGATTTTCCCGGAGCTGAGCATGCGGGATTTTCTGGAAAATGCCGGGAGTATCCTGAGCCAGAATGCCTGAATACTGGAAAGACGAGCCACGGATGGCACGGATAATCACGGATGCGCACGGATTTTCAGAAATGGCTGTCCGCACTCCGCCGCCCAAGCCCTTCTTCTCATAAATCCGTGATTATCTGTTTTATCCGTGCCATCCGTGGCCCGTCTCTCCAGCATTCAGGCGCAGGAGGCCCCATGCGCGCTTTCTCCAATTCGTTCTGGGCAAACGAAGGGGGGATCTGGTTGAATCAGGTTCATTCCCATGCCTTTTCCCTCCGCGCCCCGATTCCTTTTTCCAGTGCTGGCCGCTGCCGCGCCGGTTTTGTTTTCCGGCGGGCTGAGCCCGGCCGCCGCCGCGGTCACGGAGGCGGACATGGCCGCCCAGGTGGAGCGGGGGGGCAAAGTTTTCTCGCAGATCTGCTGGACCTGCCATCAGACCGGCGGGCAGGGCCTGGCGGGGATTTTTCCGCCGCTGGCGGGGTCGGATTATCTGATGGGGAGCAATGAGCGCGTGATCCGCGATCTCATCCTCGGCCTGAGCGGCGAGGTGACGGTGAACGGCGTGAAATACAATAACGTGATGCCGCCCAGCGGGCTGGATGACGGGAAAATCGCCGATGTCCTGACTTATGCCCGGCGCAGCTGGGGGAATCAGGGACCGGCGCTGACGGCGGGCGAAGTGGCCAAAGTCCGCGCTTCCCTGTCGCTGACCAAAGAGAACGTGGCCGCCATGCAGGCCGGATTTTTGCCACTGCCGGCGGCTCCGGAGGGATTCACCATTCAGGAGCTGGCGCAGACGCCGGAGCAGGTTTCCCGGCTGGCGTCCGATGGAAATCCCGGGCGCGCGTTCATGCTTTCAACCTCCGGCAATATGTGGCGGTTGGACACGGAAACGGGCGCGGTGCAGCCGGTGGCGCGGGCGGAGGAGTTTCTGAACTCCAAGGGCGGCGTGAACTGCATGGGTCTGGCCTTTGACCGGAAAAAGCGGCTTTATATCACGGGCAACCGTCAGGACCGGTCGGAGCAAATCACCATGAACCGGGTGACTATCTTCCGCACGGACGGGCCGCTGGAGGAGGGCGTGCCGGCCAAGCCCCGGCCGTGGCTGGAGGTGACGTATCCGTGGGGCATCGGGCCGTTCAATCACGGCGTGGGACATCTGGCACTGGGGCCTGACGGGATGCTTTACTGCGGCAGCGGATCGCGCACGGACGGCAATGAGCCCGGCAATGACGGGCGGCTGGCCAAAACCGGCGAGCATCCGCTGACGGCCTGCATCTGGCGGCTGGACCCGGAAAAGGAAAAGCCGGAACCGGAGATTTTCGCCCGGGGACTGCGCAATCCCTACGGCTTCTGCTGGACGCCGTCGGGCGAGATGTTCGCCACGGACAACGGACCGGACGCGGACGCGCCGGAGGAGCTGGACGTCATCGTGCGGGGCGCGCATTACGGGTTTCCCTATCAATTCTCGGACTGGACTCAAAAAGCCTATCCCTATTCCCCCGACGCTCCGGCGGGATTGAAAATGACCCGGCCCCTGATCAACGCCGGGCCCGACGGCGGCTTCAGCGGCAACGCCAACGGCAATGGCGCGCCGATGTCCACTTTTGACCCGCATTCCTGCCCGGCGGGATTCTGTTATCTCGACGACACCTTTCCGGAAAACTGCCGGGGCGCGTTCCTCATCCCCCGCTTCGGCAACATGCTGCCCAAGCCCCTCGACACCGGTTTCGACGCCGTGCTGGTGCGCCCGCTGCCCGCTCCCGCCGCGGTTTCAGGCGCAGGCCAGGAGGCAGCGGAAAACGCGCGCCGCGTCAGCGTGAAAACATTCCTGACTCCGCTGGGCCGCCCGGTGGACGCGCTGGTGTCAGGGCCCGGCACCATCCTGATCGCGGAATACAGCCGCTCCGCCAGCAACAGCGGCCCCGGCGCCATGCTCCCGGGACGCATCCTGCGCCTGCGCGCGGTAAAATGAGGCCAAGGGGCGGACCGTGCGCGGGGTTCAGTCCCGTCCATTCCATCCAGCAGGTCCATTCCGTCTATTTCTGAAACCTGAACCCCCGATCCCGCACCGCCGCTTTCAGAAAACAAAACCGGGCGCGCGGCGTTTCCACCGCGCGCCCGTTGAGGATCCGGGATTTGAGATTTGAAATCCGGGATCTGAAATCCCGCGGAAGGCGGATTATTTCGACTTCACGCGGAAGAACAGCTTCGGCGCGCCGGAGACGGCGGCGGGGACAGCGAAGGTGTAAGTCGTGGTGGTCGCGGCCCCGGCGGCTCCCGGCGTGCTGTCGGTGACCGTGCCCGTCCAGTCCCTGAGATCGGTGCTGTAGTTGACCGCGTAATTCGTGCCCGCCTTGGATTCCCAGGCCAGGGAAACCTGTTTGGTGGCCGGATTGTAGGAGTAAGCCGTGATGTGGAACACCAGCGGCGGCGCCATCCCCAGAAGAACCCCGAGACTGCTGGCGCCGGTGCCGGCCTGGTAAATTTTGGTGATCTCCTCCTCGGTCAGCGGCCTGGTCCAGATGGCGGCATCATCGATCTCCCCATTCCATTCGCGGCCGCCGGACTGCGGGTTGGCCCCGATATAAAGGTCCGGGGAGGCGGCGAGATCCACATCCAGATTGGGCTCCCCGCCGGTGGCTTCCTGCACTCCGTTGATGAAAAGAGCGGTGCCGGTGCCCTCGGTGGTCACGGCCACGACGTGATACCACTCGGTCGGCGGCTCAAAGGTCGTGGTGGAGTAAATATCCCCGCTGCCGCCCGCGTAGGCCATGTTTCCGGGGAAGGTGTTGCTCTGACGGGCGATGCGCCAGTGCGAGCCCTCACCATGCGAGATGGCGCCCTGCCAGTCGGAGTCGAAGGCGTTGGCTTTGAGCCAGACGGAGATGGAGACGGACCTGGTGAGGGTGTTGCCGATGGTGTCCAGGCTCTTGGGCACCGTCACCCAGCCATTTCCGCCGGTCAGAGCCAGGGAGGAGCCAAAACGGCCGGGTCCCTCGGAGTAAGCCGCATCCGGCGCGCCGGTGAAGGTGCCGTTGTCAGCCACCGTGCCTTCGCCCAGATGCGCGCTCTGGGCGATGTCGTCCAGCGTGCCGTCGAAGTTCCAGTAAGCGCTGAGGCCGACATCGAGACCGGTGCGGCCATCACTGGGGTCCACCGGATTCCGGCCCACGGCGACTTCCGGTCCGTCCGCCATGCCATCCCCGTCGGTGTCGGGACGAAACGGGTCGGTGCCGGTGCTGTTGGCGTTGACAAAGCTGTTGGTGTTGTTCTCCACGCCATCCTTCAGAAGATCGCCGTCGGTGTCGGCCTTCAGCGGATCCGTGCCGGTGTTGGCGGCCGAAGTCCAGGAGAGGGTGTTGGTCTCGATTCCGTCCTTCAGTCCGTCGCCGTCGGTGTCGTCCTTTTTGGGGTTCAGCCCCCGGAGGTATTCGTCAAGATTGCTGACCCCGTCGGTGTCGGTATCCGTGGCGGCATCGTTGGCGGTGGTGCTCAGGTCATAAAGCTTTTCCCAGAAGTCCGGCATGCCGTCGTGATCCGTATCCGTCAGGACACTGATGACCACCTCCTCCAGATGGGAGGTGCGGGTTCCCTCGCGGTTGTGGAAGGCGATGTGGTTGGCGGTGGCGGCGGAATTGCTCAGATTCGCATTGATCATCGCCGAGTTGGCGGAATTTCCGGACTCGCTCAGGCGCATGGAGAGATAATTCGCCCCATTGTCGATGATCGTGAAATCATAGGTTTTGCCGTTGGTCAGAACGAGCCCGCCGCTCCGCTTCTGGGAGTCCACTCCGAAACTGCCGCCGCGCACGCTGATGTTGAAGCTGTTGTCGGTCTGGCTGGCGTAGAATTCGATGCCCTCCTGGGTTTCCCCGTACTGGCCGGCCGGGACGGCGTCGGTGCGGGTCAGGATCTGCACAAAGTCATCCGTGGAGCGGAAGGTCCATTTTCCCGTGAGATAGATGCCGCCCAGAGTCGTGGGATCGAACTGCTCTTTGGTGAAAAAGTGACCGCGCCCGGTGAGGGTGATGTGCCCTCCCTCCTCGGCGACGGCGGCACCGGCCACCGCCACATTCAAGTCCGTGGACCAGCGGGCATTGTCGAGAATCCCGTCCTCGAAATTGTCCGTGATGGGCAGGCCGGAGGCTGTGGGCGTGGAGGTGTCGAGATTAGGGTTGGATCCGTAGGTGACCTCAATGCCGTCCGCGAAAGTGTCGTCGTCGGAATCGATGTCATGAGGATCAGTGCCCGTGCTGGCGGCGCTGATGAACGTGCGGGTGTTGGTCTCCACCCCGTCCTTCAGTCCGTCGCCGTCGGTGTCGGCCTTCAGCGGATCCGTGCCGGTGTCGGTGGCGGATTTCCAGACAAGGGTGTTGGTCTCCAACCCGTCCTTGAGACCGTCCTCGTCCGTGTCGTCCTTCCGGGGATTGGTTTTGCGGGCGTATTCCTGCTGGTTGGACGAGCTGTCAGCGTCGGGATCCCCGGCGGGCCCGAAATTGGGATTCACCGACCCGTTGTCCAGATGCGCTCCGGCGGGAAGGTTGGCGATTTCCCAGGTGTCGGGAAGGCCGTCACGGTCCGCGTCCAGACTCTCCTCCGTCAGCAGCGCGCCAAGGCTTTTGGCGTTGTTTTTGCCCTGGGTGTAAATATTCAGAACATCGGCGGCGCTCAGCGGGCGGTTCCAGATGCCGATATCGTCCAGCAGCCCGTTCCAGGCGCGGCCTCCGGCCTGGGGATTGCCGCCGATCCACATTTCCCCGGTGGAGCCGAGGGCAAGGGTGGGCGCGGTTCCCGTGGCCTCAAGCACGCCGTCGATGTAAAGCTTAGCCGAAACACCGCCCTGGCTCACGGCCGCCACATGATGCCACACGGCCACCGGCGTGATGGGGCTGCCGAAAGTGGTGGTGGAATAAATATCGGGGGAGCCGCCCGCGTAACCGATTCTGAGGGGATTCTGATCACCGGCCCGGGCCACGCGCCAGGCGCTGCCCTCGCCGAGGGCCACCGCCGCCTGCCAGGTGGAGGTGGGGCCTTTGGCCTGAAACCAGAAGCAAACCGACACACTTCCGGAGATCACGCCGGAGATGTCATCGGAACTCATCACCATGGCATGTCCGGCGGAGGCGCCGCCAATCCCCTGGTAAGCCTTGCCGAAAAGTCCCGTCCCGTAGGAGGCGTCGGGCTCGTTCACAAAAACCGCGTCATCCGCCACCGTGCTGGCGGCGAAGGGGAAATTCACCGCTTTGTCCGTGAGATTGTCATCAAAATCCCAGTAGGCGGTGAGGCCGGAGGAGACATCCGCGCGCGCATTCCGGGCGGCGAGGAGCGTCAGGGCCATCAGCGCAGTGCCGGCGGCGGTCAGCCGCGTTGCAGGGCGGGGGAATAGGCGTTGCATGGTGTGGCGATGAGTTTGGGAGTTGGGAAGCGTGCCGGAACCCATGAGGAGCGATGGCATGGAGAAACTCACTCCATGTCATCGTTCACAAATAGTTAATGGATGTTTTATTGAATTTTTAACGGGTAACACAAGATTATTTTGATGATTTTTGATGGGATTTCGCCGGGATAATATGATCAGATTTAACTGTTTTTTCGGTCATAAATATACGGAATGGTGTATTCCGGAAACTTGGAATCCCCCGCTCACGGCCACGGTTCCCGTCCGGCGGGAACGGCGGGCAGGTTCTAAAATTTAGCCAGACGGTAGAAGCGGCGGGTGGCGGTCATGCGGATGTTGACGGTGCGGTTGTTGCCGCTGACCACGGGGGGAGTGGGGTCGTTGGCCCAGTTATTCAACGCGGGATTGTCGGTGGCCTGGAGTTTCAGTTCGTCCGGGGAAGTCCAGGACAGGACCACATTCACTCCGTCGCGGGCGATGCTGAGCGGGATGTTCAGGAAGGAGGGGCCACCGGCGGCTTGCTGCGCCTGGATTTCGGAGAGGTTGAGGACTTTGTTGTAAACCTGGATTTCATCCATCAGCCCGCGGAAGCAGCGGCTGTTGACGCCGGGATTGTTCCGCGCGTCGTCGGCGGTGTTGAGGTTCCCGACGGTCAGGGCTCCGGTGGAGGCGAAGGCTCCCTGCGGATAATCCAGGGAGATGTCCAGGACGGCGGCGCTGGAGGGACTGCCGAAATAATACGTGGCCTGTCCCGCCGGAGCGGTGCTGTCGTAGGTGACGGCGAAGAAAATCCAGTTGGCCGCGCCGGCCTCGGGATCGGCGGCAATGAGCGGGGACGAACGCGGTCCCTGGAGAGGATAATCCGGCCAGGCGTTTACGCCCAGCTGCAGGGTGCCGTCGGCGTTCTGCACAAGGTCAAAACCGGGATCGGTCAGGAAATTGTGCGCGCAGACAATGCGGTTGCCGCCCGGACCGGCCTGGAGATCGCGGCAGTTCAGCCAGCCGGTCAGGGTGAGGGCTTTCATCGGCCCCGCCTGGGCTCCGAAGACGCCGCCGTTGAGATTGACCGCGCGGCCGCCCTGGCCATCGGCGATGGTGCCGAAGTCGATGGAGCCGGGATTGCCTTTGGGCGCGAAAGCTCCCGTCGGCACATTGGCGGACAAGGCCGGGAAATCGTTGGCAGCCACGATGGCGCCATTGCCGCCGAGATTGCCAAGGTTGGGCGTGCTGCCTCCGGCGATCTGGTCAAATTTGAACTGCGCCTTGAGATTGGTCTCCGGCAGCACGGTCAGAGTGGCGGTCCCGCTGCTCAGGGAATTGACCAGATTGCTGACCACCACCCGGAACTGATCTCCTGAGGAATCGGCCGCCGCCGCGCTGAAGGTGTAAGTCGGGTTGGTCGCGCCCGGGATCGCCGTATCGACTCCGGCGTGACGCCGCCACCATTGATAGTTGTAGGGAGGAGTGCCGCCGATACTGACGCCAAAGACCGCGTCCCCGCCGGCAAACACCGTCGCATTTTGCGGAGCCTGGGTGACGGAAACCGGCAGCGCATTGGCCGGCTGATAAGCGGCGGCTTTCTGCCGCGCCTGGATCTGCTCCAGGGTCAGGGCCTGGGGATCGATGTTCAATTCATCAATCAGTCCCCGGAAGCAGCGGCTTTGCCCGTTTGGACCATTGGCCGTACGGGCTGAAACCACAGGACCGAAATTTCCCGCGGTCACCGGTCCGCTGGTGACAATCGGGCCCCGGTCGTAAGTGGCGGTCAGGTCCGGCGCGGCGGCGGTGGTGGGCGAACCGAAATAATACGCCACCTGATTTTCGGTCAGGGTGCTGTCGTAAGTGACGGCGAAGAAAATCCAGTTGGCGCTGCCGCTCTCCGGATCCGCCGTGATGATCCCGGTCGAACTGGCCGGCCCGTTGCTGCCGCCGTCCGGCCAGTCATTGATGCCCAGACGCAGCCCGCCGCTTTCCGTCTGCACCAGATCCACACCAGGCCCGCCCGGCGAGGCCAGAGCAAAGGCGATGCGGTTGCCGCCGAAACCCTCGTCGAGGTCCGCGCAGTTGATCCAGCCGCTGATGGTAAATTTTGTCAGCGCTCCCAGGGTGTTGTCGAAGGGATTCGCCAGATCAATGGCCCGGGATCCCTGCCCCGCGCCGATCGTTCCGAAATTGACGGAGGAGAAATTATTGGCGGGAGCCATCGCGCCCACCGGCACGTTGCTGGAAATCTGGGGAAAGCCGTTGGTCGCGGTGTAAGTGGCCGTGCCGCCGAGGGTCCCCCGGTTGCTCACACTGGTGTTGCCTTCGGAAAAGGAGAAGGACACGCGGAGCCCGCTGTCGGCCACCACCGTCAGGGTGGCGGCTTCGCTGGTGACGTCGGTGGAGGTGGCGTTGGTGATTTTGACGCGGAACTTCGCGTTGGTGTCCGCCAGAACCGGCGCGGTCAGAGTGTAGGTTGGATCGGCCGCGCCGGGAATATCCACGCCGTCGCGCTGCCATTTATAACTGAAGGGAGCGGTGCCGCCGTGAGTGACGGTGAAGGTCACGGGTGAGCCCTCGTAAGTAGAACGGCTGGCTGGCGGCGCGGTGATGGTGACCGGCTGCGGGGCCAGCGCGCCATTGAGCTGCGCCTCCTGAACCTGCGTCAGATCCAGGGCGGTGCTGTAAATTTTCAACTCATCCACCAGGCCCCGGAAAATCCGGCTGCCGCCATCGCCGGTTTCCGGACGGGCGCCGATCACGGCGCTGAAATTCCCCACGGTCAGGCTGCCGGAGGAATCAATCGGCCCCCGCGCGTAATTGTGGCTGCTGGAAAGTCCCGCCAGCGAGGTCCCGGAACCAAAGAAATACTTCACCTGATTTTCTGTCAGGTTGGAGTCGTAGGTCACCGCGAAATACACCCAGTTGCCCGCGCCGGCCGCCGCATTGGCCGTGACTTTTCCGGCCGCGCTGGCCGGTCCATTGCTGCCGCCGTCCGGCCAGTCGTTCACGCCCAGACGAAGCGCGCCGTTGCCCAGCTGGACCAGATCAAAGCCGGGGCCGCCGCCGGAGGCGAGAGCGAAGGCGATGCGGTTGCCGCCGTAGCCCTCATTGAGCTGGCGGGCATTGACCCAGCCGCAGACGGTGAAGGCCTCCATCGTGCCCAGGGTCGGGTCCGCGCCGGCGGGCGTGAGATCCAGTGCCCGGCCTCCCTGACCGGCGGCGATGGTGCCGAAATCGAGGGAGGAGGTGTTGGAAAGCGGCGCGAAATTTCCGGTGGGCGCGGAGGCGGCAAAGACGGGAAATCCGTCCGGGGACACCAGCTCCCCGGTCCCGCCGAGGCTGCCGCTGTTGGCCGTGGTGGTGCCGCTGTTTTCGGAATAGCGGAAATTCACCAGCGGCTGGGGAAGCGCGGCGGAGAGCAGTCCCGTGCCTGAATGAAGCAGCAGAGTGCCCGCGAAAGCGCGGACAAGCCATTTCCGCGGAGGACAGGGCGGCGGGGAATATTTCGGCGTCGGTTTGGTTTTCATCAGTGTTTTCGGATAGGGTGGGGTGGTGCTGGCTGGAGAAAAGTTTTTAAGTTATCAGCGCGTCGGACGCCTATCGATTCGGACCGGAACATGAGCCGCCGCAGGCTCCGCTTTGGAGTGCTGGGGCTTGCCGCAGCTTTGTGAAAGGTGGCTTGCCGCCGTCGTGTGATTCGCCGCTGAGCCCGTGAATAACGCTTCGGGACGCCGGGCGCGTGGCAAGCCCCGCTGGAGAAAGCTGTGGCAAGCCCCAGCACTCCAAAGGATTCCAAAGAATCCAAATTCTTTGCGGCAGCCGCCACAAACCTTTCCGCGCGGCACGGCGGCTGCTTGACGGAATGGGATCCGCAACTGACGGAACAGTTTGCTCGCATAGTCCGCTTTTAACGCGGTCTGAATTTTTCGTCTGGAATCAACCGGGCGAAAAATAGAACTATTTTATCACCTTGCCCCCACCGCTGGCCCGGCGCTGGAATTCTTTCGGAGTCCGGGCAAAGGCCCGCTTAAAATAACGGTCGAAGTGGCTCTGGTCCGCAAAGCCCGTCATGTCGGCGATCTCCGCGATGCTCAGCTGCCCCTCCCGCAGCAGGCGCGCGGCTTCCGTCAGGCGCAGGTGGGTCAGGTAGCCCACGTAGGTCATGCCCGACACCTGTTTGAAGAGCCGGCTGAACTGGGTGACGCTCATGCCGCAAAGGCTGGCGGCGGCGGTCAGGGACAGGCGCTCGGCCTCCGGCTGATGCAGATGATTCAGCAGCTTGCCGAAGCGGCAGGCCAGCTGACGCCGCTTTTCAAACTGCCAGCGCAGCACGCCCAGATGCTGGAAGCGGCGCAGCAGCAGCAGCAGCAGATTGAGCAGCCGGGCCTTGCACGCGGCTTCGCGGTAATGGTCAGGCTCCGCCGCGAAAAATTCCCGCACCAGCACCGAGAGCGCCTCATGCACGGGAACGGCGGCGGGTTCATCCGCGCGGAGCACGTGCGGCTTCAGCTCCAGTTGATTGTAGAAAGGCAGAAGGAATTCGAAGTCGTGCGACAGGGAGCCCAGACTGCTGACCAGCTCCGGCAGGAAACTCACCACCGCCACCCGTGCCTTCAGATCGGGCCGGTTCAGCACATGATGCAGGCGCTGGTGATCGACGATGAGCACATCCCCGGCCTTCAGGGAAAGGACGCGGACGCCCATCTGGATTTCGATTTCCCCCTCCACCGGACAGAAGATTTCCAGCTGCTCATGCCAGGTGGGTCCCTGGGTGAAACACTCCGCCTCATACCGGAAAAGCCGCACGGACAGCGGGAACTCCCGCTGAAACGGCAGAGCGTAACGCCCCGTGGCGTCCAGCTGCCGGGCGATGTCGTGGGCTTCGAACGGGAAGTCCGCCACAAGCTTTTCCAGTGATTCCGGCCGCATGGTTTCCATAGTCGTGGTCAGGTGACGGCGGCGGAATTGGCCTCGGATTCGGTTTCCTGGAAAATCTGACGCGTCATTCCGGCCCGGAACCGCTGGCGCAGGGTGTCGAGCAGCACCGCCAGGAAAATCACCGCGCTGGTCACCACGGGGTAAAGATAGGGATTGGCGTTGATGGCCACCAGACCATTCTCCACACTCTGGATCAGCGCCGCCCCCAGCAGGCTGCCGGGAAACACGGAGCCGCGCCCGCCGAAAAGACTGGTGCCGCCCAGCACGGCGGCGGCGATGGCCGCGAACTCACGGTTGAGTCCGAATTTGGGCGATACCGCGCCAAGCTGAGCAAGAGCCAGAATCCCCCCCAGCGCGGCGCAGAGGCCGCAGATAACATAGGCGATGGTGAGCAGACGGCGGACATTGATCCCGGCTTTGGCGGCGGCTTCGGCGCTGTGCCCGGTGGCGCGGAGCTGCCGGCCGAAGGGCGTGCGCTCCAGAAGAAAATGCCCGGCGGCGAGCACCATGGCGCAGACGATGCCCGGCAGCGGAATGCCGAAAAGGCGGCTGGATCCCAGGTGCAGAAAGGAATCCGGCAGATTCATGGCGCGGGTTTCCGTGATCCACAGCGCGCAGCCGCGTCCCAGCCACAAAGTGCCCAGCGTGGCGATGAACGCGGCGATTTTCAGTCGCGTCACCAGCAGGCCATTGATCAGCCCGCAGGCGGTGCCAATGAGCAGCATCGCCCCCAAAGCCAGCGGCATGGACCAGCCGCCCAGCATCATCTTCCCAGCCACGGCGGCGGCCACCGCCATGGCCGCGCCCACCGAAAGATCGACGCCCGCCACCATCAGCACGAAGGTCATGCCAACCGCAAGAATGGCGGTGGGGGAGGACTGAATGAGAAGGTTGCCAAGACTGGCCCAGGAAAGAAAGCCTGGAGCCAGGAAACCGAAAATCAGCAGCACGCCGGCGAAGAGCACGACCACCGCGTGATCCAGCAAAAGCAGCGCGGCCCGTTTCATGCCGGGACCTCCGGGTTGGAATGATGATGAGCCAGCGCCGCCCGCAGCAGCAGCTCCGGATTGAAATCCGGCCGGACAAATTCCCCGCTGAGACGGCCCCGGCTCATGACCAGAATGCGGTCGCTCAGCGCCAGCAGTTCCTCCTGTTCCGAGGAGATCAGAATGACGCCGGTTCCGGCAGCGGCCAGAGCGAGGATCAGCTGGTAAATCTCAAACTTCGCCGCCGCATCAATGCCGCGCGTGGGCTCATCCAGGATGAGCACCTGCGGCTTTGCGAGCAGCCAGCGCGCGAGCACCGCTTTCTGTTGATTGCCGCCGCTCAGTCGGCGGATCGGCTCCCCACCCTGACGTTTTGTTTGGAGATGCACGGATTCACTAACGTCGCTCACGACGGGTTTCAGCCGGGCGCTGGAAAGCCATCCCAGCGGACCGCGCGCATGAGCCGGAAGCGTGGCCAGCAGAATATTGTCGTTCACGGAAGCGCCCGCGCAAATGCCGTCCTCGCCACGGCTTTCCGTCAGCAGCGCCATGCCCGCGCGGATGCGGGGCCGCGGGCCGCCGCGCAGCTTTTTACCGTTCAGAAAAATCTCGCCGCTGCGGTGAGGTGTCAACCCAAAGAGCAGTCCCGCCAGCTCTGTGCGCCCCGCGCCCATGAGGCCGGACAACCCCAGAATCTCGCCGCGCCGCAGGGTGAAACTGATATCCCGCACGACGCCCGGCTGATTGATTCCACGCACCTCCAACAGCACTTCCGCGTTGACCGTACGCTCCGCCCGCTCCGGAAAAAGCTGCCTCACCTCGCGGCCCGCCATGCTGGTCACCAGCCTTGCGATATTGAAATCCTTCGCGGCTCCCTGATCCGCCACCGCGCCATCGCGCAGGACCAGAATGTGGTCGCAAAGCCGCAGCACATCGCCCAAGGCGTGCGAGATGAAAACGAAAGCGCAGCCTTCCGCTTGGAGAGCGCGGACCAGTTTGAAAAGCCGCTCGCATTCAGGCGGGCTGAGGGAGGTCGTCGGCTCGTCGAGAATGATCAGATTCGGTCTGCCGTGCAGCGCTTTGGCGATTTCGACCAGTTGGCGCTCGCCCGGCGTGAGGCGCTCCAGTGGCAGATCCGGAGGATACGCCAGCCCTACCTTCGCCAGCAGCACCGCCGCCTGACGCGACAGGGCGGAGCGGCTGATCCAGAATCCCCGCGTGGGAAAATCCGTCAGGAACAGGTTCTCAGCCAGGGTCAGATTCGGAAAAAGATTCAGCTCCTGATGCACAAAGGAAATCCCGGCCCGCGCCGCCGCCGCTGAATTGGCGGGCTCGTAAACCTGACCGTCCAGCCGCATGACGCCGCTGTCCGGCCGCAGGTTTCCGCCCACCAGATTCATCAGCGTCGATTTCCCGGCTCCATTGCCGCCGGCCAGTCCGGTGATGCCGCCGGGCTGAATTTTAAAACTCACTCCACGCAGCACCGGCACGCCGTGGAAGGCCTTGGTCAGGTTCTGGATTTCAAGCAGCGCGCCCATATTCCGGAAAAAGTTATTCCGTCTGCCCGCTCCGGCGCAGGGTGTCCAGTCCGGCGGCGAGAAGGATGACCGCGCCTTTGATCATCATGATCACAAAATGCGACAGCCCGCGCAGGTTGAGCGCATTGTCCAGCAGGGTGAGAAACAGCACGCCGGACACTGTCCACAGCACATTGCCCCGGCCGCCGAAAAGACTGGAGCCGCCAATGACAGCGGCTCCGATGATATCCAGCATCATGGTCTGGCCCAGCACCGGCGACCCCGTCTCCAGCCTGCCGGTGAGAAGAATGGCCGCCGCTCCCGCGCTCAGGCCGCTGACGGCGTAGGAAAGCGCGGTCACGGCGGGCACGGGCACGCCGGACACGCGGGCGGTCCGGGCATTGTGGCCAATGGCGTGAAGCCAGCGGCCGAAGATGGATTTAGTGAGGAGGACATGGATCAGAATCAGCGAGCCTCCGGCAATGGCCAGAGCGCTCGGCGGCCGTTGGCCGAGGGCAAGAAAACCGGCGGGCAGGTCCGCGATGTTTTTGGATTCCGTGGCCCAGACGGTCAGGCCGGACACCGCCATCAGACTGGTCATGGTGACGATGAACGCCGACATCCGCAGCCAGGCGATGGCGATCCCGTTTGCCAGTCCGATGAGAAATCCCGCCAGCAGCATCACCCCCGCGGCCACCGGAACCGCCGCCGGATGCCCTGGCATCCAGCCTCCCGACAGAGTCATGATTTTCGCCCCGGTCACGGAGGTGAAGGCGATGATGGCCGTGGCCGAAAGGTCGATGCCGCCGCCGATGAGGACCACGGTCTGCCCCGCCGCCACCAGCAGGAGCGGCAGCATCGCCGCCAGCACATTGGTCAGATTCTCCGCCGACAGCAGCCCCGGGGTGAACGGCCCCAGCCCCGCCAGCAGCAGGACGCAGAGCGCGAGCACAAAAAACTCCGAGCTGACAAGGCGCTGGATCATGCCGGTTATTTCGCGCCCTGGGTTCCCCACATCTGTGAGGATTTTTCGGCCATGTTGCCCCGGTGAATGACAAAGCCGGGATCCAGAATGGAAGGCGCGGGAGTCTTGCCCGCTCGCTGGTCGGCGATGGCCTGCACGCTTTGTTTGGCCTCGAAATAAACATCCTGCACGCCCGTGGCGTCGAGATAACCGTCCTGCAGCATCCGCCAGGCCGTGGCGTCGCCGTCAAAGCCGCCGAGAATCACATGGCCCGGCTCGCCCGCCTTGTGATATTTCCCGGCGCTTTTCAGAGCGCTGGTGATGCTGGGGAAAAGAAAGTCCGAGCTGGTGAAGATGAAATCAATCTCCGGGTGCGCCTGCAGCGCGTTGACCACGCCGGCCTGGGCTTTCTCCTGATTCCATTCCGTGGGGATGCGGGCGACGACCTCCACGACATCCGGCGCCGCGCTGAGCGCCGCCTCCGCCCCGTCGCGGCGGGCCATGCCGTTCAGGTCGCCGAGGTCGCCCAGCAGAATGGCGGCCGTGTGTTTGCGGCCGGTTTTGCGCGCCTCGGCGATCATGTGCTCCACCGTGAGTTTGGTCAGGCCGATATTGTCCGCGACCACGGCGGTGGTTCTGATATCCGGACCTCCATCCGCGCCGCGGTTGAAAAGCACGATGGGAATGCCGGCCGTGTTGGCGGCTTTGATCATGGGCACGCAGGTTTTGGCGTCCTTGGGCACCATGATGATGCCGTCCACTTTGCGGGTGATGAAACTCTTGATCTGCTCCAGCTGCTTGCCGGCATCGCCATCGGCCACGGCCTCCGCGACATCATATCCCTGGGCGGCGCATTCCTTTTTGATGGCGTCATAACCAGCGACCCAGAACTCCGTCTGAAGGGTCTCGAAGGACACGCCGATCACCGGCTTTTTGGGAGCGGAGGGCCCGCAGCCCGCCAGAAAGAGCAAGGGAGCCGCGCAAAGCGGGAGCAGAATGGACCGTCGGGATGATTTCATGGGTAATGGGTTGAAAATCAGGGAATCAGCCTGCGACAAGCGGCCGGAGATTGGCAATGCTTTTCTCCGCCCAGGCCGCTTCGCGGAGGATGGTGGCCTCCAGCGTTTCGGCCGGGGGAGTCCAGAGTTCGATGATGGCATTGGGATCACGGCCGGCGGCGCGGAGGGTTTCCAGAAGACGCGCGGGATTCAGCATGCCCTCGCCCGCCGGGCAGCCTTCGACGGTGAAGCCCATCTGCGAGGGCACGCGCCGGATGGTGAAATCTTTGATGTGCAGGCTGAGCACATAAGGCGCGAGCGTTTGAATCACATGCTCCGGGCCCTCCGCCGCGCCGAAGGAGTTCACAGTATCAAGGGTTACACCCACGGCATCCGTTCCCAGTTTCTCCACAATGTCCGCCAGCACTGTTGCGGGGAAGCGGTCATGATTCTCAATCGCCAGACGGATGCCGGTTTCCCGCGCCCGCGCCGCCCAGGGCTGGAGAAGGCGGACGGTTTCCTCCGGCGGGGGCTCGTGACTGCCTGAATCAATAACCAATCTCACGAAGGGCGATCTGAAAAAAACCGCCGCGGCCCAGGCCGCCTCCAGCGCGCCGCTCAGCAGGCCCCGGGTGCCGATTTCAATCCGCAACCCCGTGGCCGCCACACCCGGCCATTCGTGAGGTACCAAGGAGATATTCTCGCACAACTGCACCACCCCGATTCCAAGCGCCATCGCCCGCCGGCACAGCGCGAGCGCCGTAAGCGGACGTGCGGGCAGGTGACCGGGGACCCCGCAGGCCCAGGTGTAGGTGTAGCTGCCGAGGCCGAGCCGCATGTCAGTAAGGGATGTTCACCGGCTTTTCGCCCGTGGTGATGGCCCTGCACTGCTCCAGCACGCTTTCGGGCTCGAAGACCTGCTTCCAGTCGTGATTCAGCAGCACTTCCTGACCATATTCGGCGATCAGTTTCGCGCCGTCGCTGAAGGGGAATTTCACGCGCTCGAAGGCAATGCCCAGCGGCACCCGGATGTGGCCATAGAGAAAATCCTCCGCCGCCTCGCGGGGCACGCCTCTGGCCACCACTTCCTCCAGGGCGTCGCGCAAAGTGCGGATCAGCGCGATGCCCACGGTCTCGGCCATGGCGGGCTCCAGCATGGCCATCTGGGCGACGGTGATGCGGTGCGACCTTGTCACCGGCGAATAGATATCAATCGCCAGCTTTTCACCTTTGGCGTAGTCGCTTTCCGGCCCCTGCATCAGGGCGCAGACAATCGCCTGACGGGCGTGGGTGCCGCCGAAAAAATCCCCGCGCTCCGCCTCGGTTTCAAAGTGATCAAAGACGCTGGGATGACAGGGATGACTGACAAAATAGGAGACATCCGTCCGCTCCGGCAATTCGCCCGCATGAGCGGCGGCGGGATCCAGGAGGACGACCAGCGCCCCTTTTTTCAACTGCGGCACCAGGCTCTGAGCCACTCCGCCCAGCAGCCGGTCAGGCAAAGCCAGAATCATGATATCCGCCCGCTCCACAGCCGCGCTGGCCGGGACCGCGCTCAGCTGCCGCGCGGTCAGTTGCTGAAGTCCGCTTTCGCCGGATTCCACGCAGAGGAGGGAATAATCCGGATGATCCTTGAGGTGATCCATGATGCGGCATCCCATTTTCCCTCCGGCACCGATGAGCGCGATAGTTGTGGTTGAAGACATGCGGTTGGTTTGAAATTTCAGAAATTGTCAGGGGGTTTCAAGGAGATTCAGGGCGGCGGCCATTGCCGGGGCTGCCCGTCATCCGCGGAGTCATAGGCTGCAAAGACCAGCTCCAGAGTGCGCAGATTGTCGGCGGCGGTGGTTTCCGCCTTCACTTCCCCGCGCAGCGCGGCGAGCAGGTTGCGGTGACAGTCCACGATGCTGGCGTGAACCAGCGCGTAAGCCGGATCCGCCCAGTCATAAACCTGCGGCGCGCAGGGAATCACCCTCGTTCCTGCCTCCGTGGTCACGCGCAGAGCACAGCCCGGTGTGATCTCGGCGGAACCCAGGCTGCCTTCCACAAAAACGAAGGTTTCGGGAAAACGCTCGTGCTCCGTCCGGCTGGCATAACTCATATTGGTCACCACCGTGCAGCCACCGTGAGTGGTCATCACCGTGGCCACGTCCTCACCTTTGATTGCCGGATTCACTCGGCGGGTGGTGGCGTAAAGGCTTTGGGCCTCACCGAAAAGGAAGCGCGCTGTATCCAGCACGTGGGTGCCGATATCGGACAGGATGAAACGCGGCAATGCCGCCAGGAATTTCTGGTTTTCGAACACCGGAAAGCTGGTCGCAAAATCAATCCGGGCGCGGAACACTTCACCGATCACCCCGCTCCGCAGAACCTCCGCCAGCGCCCGCATCGGCGACTGCCAGCGCCAGTTTTCATGGATCAGCAGCGGCACTCCGGCCGCCTGGCAGACCGCCAGCATGGCCTGTGCGTCCATGAGGGATTCAGCCATCGGCTTCTGGCAAATCACCGGCACGCCATGCCTCGCGGCCAGTTCCGTGAGGGGTCGGTGAGTGGCTGGATTGGTGATGATATCGACAAAATCCAGGCTCTCCGACTGAATCAGTTTTTCGGCGTCGTCGTAGACGGCGGGAATGTCAAACTCCTCCGCCAACGCCTCCGCCTTCAGGCGCGCGGGGTCACAGACGGCCACGCATTTCACGCCCGCCAGCCCGCGCCAGGCGGCAAGCTGATAACGGGCCCAGAATCCTGCGCCCAGAATGGCGAAACGAAGCGGTGACATTGAAAAAATCAGGTCAAGCCAGGTCGAATCAAGCCATGATCAGACGGACCAGCCCGATCCGTCCGGGAGCCAGGAGGTCTGTGCCGCTGAGCATGGAAAACGGGCGGTTACCAATGGAGCCGGACCGAGGCGCGACATTCACGGACGGCTGCCGGGCGGCGGGAAATTTTTGGCGGCATCGTCCAGCACCAGAACCGAATCCAGTGCCTCACCAAGGTCCGGCGGGGAAAATTCGCGTTCGCCGGTGTTGGGGAAAGTGCCCGCTGCCGTGGCCTGGCCGTTGCGCGGATTGAACCACCAGGCGGTGACATTCGGGCCGCTGAGCTTGCTCAGGCGGACGCTGAATTTCCGGCCGCAGGGCACGTAAATCATGGCGCAGGAACCATCGCGGGTCCGCGTCGCCGCGAAATGATACCGTCCCGCACCGGGCACGCTGGTGGTGACGCGGGATTTCACGATGACGTCCTGATCCGGGACAAACTCCAGGAAAGGCCGCGATTCCATCAGCCAGCGGCCATACTGCATCTGCGCCGCTCCCGGCTGATGAATGGCCTCCGACCATGGCATCAGTGGATCGTTCACCGGATTCCGGCCCGGCCCGGCCATCTGCCAGACGGAGTGATGACCGTAAGTGTGCCCGCAGGCGCCGCTGAAAAGATCCCAGTAAAGCGGACGCCGCACATCCGCCGCGACGGAATGGCCGAAGTCCCGCGCTTTGAAATTCAGCGGATGATCCTCATAAACCGGTTCGCCATCCAGCACCGGCTTCACCGGCGTGCGGTCGTAGTCCACTTTCGTCTGGTCATAACGGCCGGTGAATTCCGCGTTGTGGCCATTCTGCCGCATGTTGAAATCCAGCCACGGCGCGTCATGCAGATACTCCGCCGATCCCCGGCCTCCGGGCGGATGGAAAGTCATCAGATGCGCCCCGCCGTCCCCCTGCCGCAGGCCCAGAGCCATGCGCTGGAGAATTTCCCGCTGGGCATCGCTCTCCACCGGACGGTCGCCGCCCAGGATCCACACCAATCCTTTGTCCTTGTAGCGGCGGCCCAGCCATTCGCCGTAAACCGCAGCGTTCTCCGGAGTGAAAATCACCTCGCCCTCGCCCGGCTTGCCGCGCCATTTGTCGCCCCAGGTTGGGAGAAAACCGATCGTCAGGCCCAGCCCGTTGGCTTTGGAAACCACAAAATCCACCTGATCCCAGTAATCATTCTCCGGCCCGTCCTTCTCCGCAGGCTTCGCGGGATCACGGTCGTTAAATGGCCGGTGCCCATAGGCATTCGGCGCATTCAGCCCGTCCAGTTCGGCGACCGCGACCGCCTGGATAACGGTGAATCCGAGCTCCGCGCGGTTTTGCAGATACTGCGTGGCCTCCTCCCGGTTCAGCCGGTGGAAAAGCTCCCAGGCGGTGTCGCCGAGCCAGAAAAACGGTTTTCCCTCGGCGGTCACGAGGTGGTGTTTATCGTCGGAAATTTTGAGTTTCGGAGGCGCGGCGGTCAGCACGGAAGCCGATAAAAGCAGGCACGGCCAAAGAACGCGCCGGAGGGAAGGGAAGGGGATGGGCATGGCGGCTGAAGGGAAACGTTATTCCCGAGCCATACCCGTCCCCGCGTCCTCTGTCTGGAACCAACCGGCTTAAAAATAGAACAATCTTTCCGTGCCCCGTCTGAATGGACGGAATTTCCCCGCTGTGCCGGACCTCCGGGATTTCCAGGAGGAGGGGTTCCCGGGATCATCCGTCCCCGCCTTACCGGCGGATCCGCAGGAAATAGGGCGCGGCGGGCAGCGTGGTCAGGGTGAAGCTGGTGGTGCCGGCCGCACCCGCGATATTCTGCCGGACCGGAATCCACTGTGTGGTGTTGGCGGAGCCCTCGATGGAATAGGTGGTTCCGGCGGCGGATTCCCAGGTCAGGGTGAGCGATCCGTCCGCCGCCCGCACGGCGGAGGTGATGCTGAAGGAGGCGGCGGGAGGAAGCGCGGTCAGGATGGCGTCCGGCTTTTCCCCGGCCGCCAGCCGCGTGATCTGGGCTTCCGAGAGGCCTCCGGCATAAACCGCAAAGTCATCCATGAGGCCCGAAATCCCGCCGCCGGTGTTGGCGGAACCGATGAAAAGCTTGTAAAAATCGGCGGGCAGCGGCAATCCGGTGCCGGTGACGACGACATCGCCATCCAGCCACACGGTTTTTTCCGCGCCGTTTTTGACGAACGCATAGTGGTGCCAGGCCGGACCCTCGCTGTCAAATCCCTCGGGCAACGGACCCGAAATGCGGGTGGCGTCGGCCACACAGCAGCCGGCGCTGTCAAAATAAATCATTCCGTTGGTCCAGGGCGCATGAGCCTGCAAACCGCGCTCCCCGTCGTTGGAACCTGGGGAAAAGGCCCAGAAGGAGCTTTGACCGGAGTCGTTGCGCAGCTGCCAGAAGGAGACGGTCAGGGCATCCCCCGGAGAGGCCGCGTTCAGAAACTCACCGTCCTCCACATGGAGCCGCCCCGGAAGCGCCAGAGCCCTGTCCCCGGCCGTGCCGGTGCGCCCGCCGGCATCCTCCGTGAGCAGCGCGCCGCCCTCCATCAATCCTGAAAAATCATGCGCCTCATCCACCGCTGTGCCGTCGTCGCCGGAGGAGTTGAAGGACCACCAGGCCAGCAGGGCGGGGATTCCCGGGGTGAACGGCCGCTCCGCCGCCAGCACCGGACTGGTTTGGTAGAGAATCTCCACCGTGTCGGTGAAGGTGTCGCCATCCGTGTCTTTTTTCAGCGGGCTGGTGCCGGGATTCTCCGCGCTGACAAAAATGCCGGAGTTGGTTTCGATGTCATCCGTCATTCCGTCGCCGTCGGTGTCGGTTTTTTTGGGATCAGTCCCGCGGTCCGCCAGGGAGAGCCAGATGCCGGTTTTGGTTTCGGCTCCGTCTTTGACGCCGTCCCCGTCGGTGTCATCACCCGCCGGATTGGTGTCGAGGACGAACTCCCTCTCATCGCGGACGGTATCATTGTCAAAATCCTGCCCGCTCCTCAGTTTCGTCAGATCGCTGGGGAAATGGAGATATTCCCACGAGTCCGGCAGTCCGTCGGCGTCGGCGTCCGAGCTGGCCGTGATCTGCAGCGGCGTGTCCCCGTCCACCAGCCGCTGGATGTCATTCTGCGAAAGCGCGGATCCGAAAACCGCGAAGTCATCAATCTCCCCGTCGATTCCGCCCGAGGCCCCGCCTCCGATGCGGAGAGCATTGAAGTCCACGGGCAGCGGCAGCGCTCCGGTGCCGGAGAAGGCCAGCTCGCCATCCACCCAGACTTCCTTGACGCCTCCGTTTTTCACAAAAGCGAAATGATGCCACAGAGTATAGTCAAATTCAGGATCCACCGGCTTGCCGCTGATCCGTTTTGTGCCTTCGCAGCAGCCGGCGGTGTCGAAATAAAACGTGCCGTCGCTCCACGGGGCATGCGCCTGCATCCCGCGCTGATCCGCCGAAGCCGGGGAATAGGCCCAGAAGGAGTTGGAGTTCGCGATGCCGTTCCGGCGCTGCCAGAACGTGAACGTTAACTTGTCCGCCCGCGCGCCGATATTCAGATATTCCACCGTCACCGCCTGAATCCGGCCATTGGCCCCCGCCGGCACCGTCACCGCCCTGTCACCGGGTTTGCCGGAATGCCCCGCCGCATCCTCCGTGAAGGCCGCGCCTCCCTCCAGCGTCGCTTTGAAGCCCGCGCGGGTGTCCGGAGCCTCCGCCGGATTGCTGTCGTCATTGAAAGTGAACCACGCCAGGAGGGAGGGGACGCCCTGCCGGACCGGCGTGCTGGCGGCGTTCACGGGACTGGAGCCGTAGCTGAGTTCCAGCAGATCGCTGACCAGATCGCCGTCCGTGTCCTTCAAATGAGGATTCGTTCCGGTGCTGGCGGCGTTCGTGAAAATCCCCGTGTTGGTCTCCACGCCGTCCTTCAGGCCATCCCCGTCGGTGTCGGGAAGCAGCGCGTCCGTCCCGGTGCCGGCGGCGCTGACCCACGCGCCGGTGCCGGACTCCACGCCGTCCTTCAATCCGTCGCCGTCGGTGTCGTCACTGGCGGGATTGAGGAACTTCTGATATTCGGTCAGATTGGAAAGCCCGTCGCCGTCCGGATCCGCCGCCGGATCCGTCACCGCGTGGGTGGTTTCCCATCCGTCAGGCAATCCGTCACCGTCGGAATCCACCAGTGTCTCCACCCTCACGCTGTCGATTTCCCAGTTGGGCAGAGTGCCCCGCGCGCCCTCATCCCAGGCCCCCAGAAAACGTATCCACACATTCCCGGCGGCAGGAACCCCGGGGATCTCCGCCACGGAAGTGATGAAGGAATGGGCGGAATAACCGGGGGAGTCCCCGTTGAATCCGGGCAGGTCCTTCAGCACATGGTTTCCGATCAGCGAAGCGAAGGTATAGCCGTTCAGTTTGAAGTCCGCCCGGGGAATGGTCACGTAGGTCACTCCGTCCGTGGAATATTGGATGACGGCTCCGTCCCATTCGGTTTCAAAGCTGTAGCGGTGACTGATGGAGACGCGCAGCGCGGCGCCGGCGGGAACCGCGATCACCGTGCCTGTCAGCTCATTCGAGCTGGGCGTGCCACTGTCGTCCCCGTTCACCGTCCAGGAACCGGCGGCGGCGTTGTATTCCCACGGCCCGCCGGTGCTCCCGTTTTCGTTCGTGGCCGTAAATCCGCCGTCGTCCCCGGCCGAAAACGTTTTGTTGAGAAGCACCTGGGCCGGAGCGGTGGCGGCCGACGCCAGGAGGAGCACGGAAAGAAACCGATGGAAGGGTGTGGCTTTCATGGAGGGAATATTGGCGGTGTCGTGAACCTGAAACGCGCCCTCACGGAACGGCAGAGGAAAACCCGCCCCGTTTCCATGAAGGTAAGCGCTTCGGCATAAGGCAGTTGCGATGCCAGCCGGCCGCCGGGAATGAAACACGCGGAAAGAGTGTTCGATTTGCACCTGAAAAGGCTTTCTTGTGCGGGGACGCCTCCGCCGGAGGAATCGGAAACCGCGCGGAGCAAACGAAAAAGGCTTTCGGAATTTTGGAGCCTCTTGAGGCATCCGGATATTCCGGCTTCCGGAATGGAGTCCCTGTCCTGCGGGCCGCACTGGCTGGGGGACTGATGAAAAATGAGGCGGCGGTGGTGAAATTTTCCGGCATCCGGCCCGGTCAGCGGCCCGTTATCCCGAAAGCGCGGCCACAGACACCGCATTCACGGGCTGTGGGCGCGCATCACCTCCGCACACTGCTTTCCCATGCGCCTGACGCCTGAAAATATAGACCTCAGCCAGACCACCGCTCAAATTGCCCGGCAGGCGGGAGTCAGCCGGACCACGGCCTATAAATGGAAGGCGGCGGCCGGCATCCCTATGCGCCAGGGCCGGCCCCGGAACCCGAAATGGGACGCGGTCACCGGCGCCGACTGGAAACTCGGCGCCGCCCACGTCGCCCGGATTGTCGGTATCAGCAGCGTCTGCGCCTGGAATTACGGTGCCCGCCACGGCCTGATCCACCGCCGCCATCCCGTGCGCCCGGCAACTTCCGCCCCGCAGTGAAATAACATATTTTCTGTTTGAGCCGTGTTATCTGTTGATGGTCAATGGGATGCGGAAATTATTTTAACCGGTTTTCGGATTTTCTGCCGAAGATAACAAATTTTCAGGCGGGATTTGACTGTGAAAAATGGCACATGACCGAAAACCGCTGAATGATTAATCACTGGCTCACCAAAGCGGGGGCAGGGCCCGGGAAACGCGGTAAATCAGCGGTCAGTCCGGAGGGCGCGTGAGGAATGGAGGTGATGGATGTTATGGAAGGCGGCGATGTGGCTGTGGATCATGACAGTTCGGCGCGCATGTGCGGGACAGTGGCTCATCCCGGGATGCGGCGGCTGTGAAGATCCATGGCGGCGGTCAGGCAAGCCGGCCCTCACCGGTGGGGGATGTATGTTATATTGGTGATCCGGACCTGACTGATGCCCTTGGCGGGCGCCGGTCCAGCAGGAGGTGGGGAGCGCGGGCGGAAGGAACTGGAGAAAAAGCTCCGCTCCGAATTGCCCCGGCGGCTTCCGGAGAGCAATAGCGGCGGAGGCGTGTTCCGCTTTGACAGCTTCCCCTACAGTTGGAATGCCCGTGAGTTTTCCAATACGGAGGGATGGATCATGAATGTGACGGAAGCCGGATCATCAGGGAGCGGGAATCCGGAAAACGCCCCCGGCCTTGCGGGGCGGGGCATTGGCGGCATAGTCGCGGCGATGACCCGACGCTTTTTCCGCCGCCTGCTGACGCCTCCGATGGTGGTGCTGGCGGCGCTGTTTCTGTTTGTGGAGGAATGCCTGTGGAAATGGGGCACGGCGGCGATGGCGCGGCTGGCACGGGCGCGGGTGGTGCGGGCGCTGGAGGCGGGGCTGGCGAAGCTGCCGGCCTGGGCGGCGGTGGTGGTGTTTTTCCTGCCGGGGCTGATGCTGCTGCCGGTGAAGCTGGCGGCGCTTTTCCTGATCGGGAAAGGACATGTGGCCTCGGGCATGGGCGTCATCGTGGCCGCCAAGGTGCTGGGCACGGCGGTGGTGGCGCGGTTTTTCGCCATCTGCAAACCGGTGCTGATGGGAATCCGCTGGTTCCGCGCGGGGCATGACTGGATTCTGGCGCTGAAGGTTTATCTTTACGGACGCCTGCACGCCATGCCGGGCTGGCAGATGGCGGTGCGGCTTCAGGGGGACATCCGCCGGAAATTCCGCCGGCTGAAACCGGGGATTCTGGCGCGGCGCTGGCGGGCCATCGGCGATCGGCTGAGATGGCGGCTGCTGGGCAAAAAGGCGCCGGGACGCTCAGGAAGCGGCCCGGCGGGGGAACCGGCAAATCCGGGAAGGCGCTTCACGGATTCCACGGGCAAGCCGGAATTCCGGAAAGACGGGCCATGAAGGCCACGGATAATCACGGTTTTTAAAACAGGAGTCCCTTCACTGCGGAGGGCCGGGAAAGCGCCGGCCTGATAAAGCAGGTTCCTTCCGTCAGTCAGGGCCATCCTCCGGCCTCACCCGGCGTTTTCCATCGGAGGCGGTGTGTCCTGACGGATTTTCACCGCCAGGGAGGCTCCGGCGAGCAGCGGCAGCCAGAAGAGCAGGGGCTCAAAAAGCGGAATCGTGGTCATGAGCGCCAGGGTGTGGCCATCAAAGCAGAGGGACGCGCAGCCCATCGCCAGCAGCGCCAGCCAGCGCACGTCCAGGCCGGTTTTGGCCAGCCAGGCGCAGTGTTTCGCCCCGGCGTGGAGGAGAATTCCCAGCAGCACCAGCCCGACGATGCCGCCATGGAACCCGGTGCTGATGAAGGCTCCGTGCGGATGCGGCGCCTGCCATGACAATTCCCCGGGAAGCGTGTTGTCCCGTGCCCAGAAGCCCCGGCCGAAAATGATTTCGAGAGTGCCCTCGATCCGGCTCCAAAGTTCTTTGTAAAGCGCGAAGCGGCCGCTGTCGGATCTGGCGATGAGGCTGCCGGTGGGGGATGCACCCCCGGGCGGCGTGCCGACGATCACATGGGGAATCGCCTTCGGCAGAATGGCGGGGAGATTCTGAAACATCCAGCCCGCCACGGCGATGACGGAAAGCGCGGGGCTCCAGCGGAGCACCGGGCGGGTGAGGATGAGCACCAGCATTCCCGCTCCGATCCCCAGCAGGGCTCCGCGGGTCTGCGTCAGGAAGACCGCGCCGCTGAGCACCGCCAGCGCACTGAGAAGCAGCGTCCGGTCGCGGATGTTCCGGGTTTGGGTGAAGGCGGCGGCGGCGGCCACGGCGGCGAAGGCCCAGAGCAGGGCGCTGTTCACCGCGTACAGACCGGTTCCGCAGTAGGGAATCACATTTTCCAGCCGGTCCACCGCCAGTATTTTGCCCATGCTTCCGTAAAAAACCGGAATGCTGATCAGGGCGGAAAGCACGGCCATGCCAATGGTCCCGCGCAGCATCCAGTCCAGCCGCGAAGGCCGGCGCGCCACCCGCCAGATGCCGGCGAGAAACGAGGTGATGGCGGCCGCGTTCAGCACCGCTCCCGTGCGGGCTGCCCAGGAATTCGGGACATCGCGGAACATGCTGCTCCACATCCAGCCCAGGAAAATCACCGCCAGCAGCAGCACCCGGCGGGATTTGGTGTCGGGCAGAGTGAAAAGCGCGGTGCCGCGCCAGAGAGCCACCAGTGTCCACAACAGAATCCAGCGCTGGGTCACCCAATGCTGCGGCATGATGAACAGCAGCAGGGGAACGGTGGCCGCACCGAACCCATGAGGATCCCATTTCACGAATTGCCCGGCTTCCCTGATCCAGGAAAGCGGGCGTCCAGCAGGCAGGGAAGGGGAGGGCATCGAAGGGATTCATCCTTCGATCACCCCGTAATCCCATGCAAGGGAGCATCGGCCGGGAATTGTGGATCCAATGGATATCATTGATCCGCAGGAGGATAAAGCTGACGATCCGACGGGGAAACGGCAAAAGCGGTTTTCCTGTTAATCGGTGAGCGCCCGTTTTATCCCTGAAAATCGTGGCCTGATTCCGCCGGTGCCGGTTCAGATTCAGACAAAATGAATGCTGTAGCGGCCGCAGATTTCACTCACTTTGGCAAAATCAGGGGGACCCGGCGGCAGGGCGGACAATTCCTCGAACATGGTTTCGATCCCGGACGGCGACGCCCAGACCAGCGCGCGGTTCCGGCCCGGACCGAGCGTTCTGTAGCCGTGGGCCAGTCCGCGCGGCAGGTGCGCCGTGACGCCCGGCCCGGCGGTGATTTTCTGACCGCCGACCTGGAATTCGAATTCGCCCTCCAGCACATGGAAGGTTTCATCCTCAAGGCCGTGAATGTGCGGCGGCACTCCCATGCCGGCGGGATCGTCGAGCTCGACCAGGGCAAACCGGCCGCCGGATTCCAGTCCGGAGACTTTCACAAAGACGTTGCTTCCGAGGACGCTGAGGGCGCGGCCCTCATTTCTGTTGAGAATAATGGGTGTCATGGCGGGTGTGGCTTTGTGGAGAAGGAAAATCCGGAGTTGGTGATTTCATGCGGCGCGATCCCCGGAGGAAGCGCGCGCGGCATCAAAAAGGAGCCGGATCTCATGTGAAAGCCTTATCCGTATGATTCCGCATCACCTTGCGGAAAATTGGTTTTCAATTGTTATTTTACGGAAAATCAAAAACAACGCGGCGGGGCGCGGCCGGAGGTGGATTTCCGGCGGTGGTCCCCGCCCTCAGGCGTGGATGCGGATGGCGTGATCATTGACGTTTCAGCTGAAGCTGACGCAGGATGGCTTCATGAAGCCTTATTTTCTGATTTTCTGCTGGGTGCTGGGACTCATCGGCATGGTGCCGCTCCGGGCGGAGGATCCACCGGGGTTTCACCGGCTGCAAATCGGGGCGGCGGCTCCGGATTTCAGGCTGCCGGGAATTGACGGCCGGGACTGGACGCTCGGGGATTTTAAGGAAGCTGACGTGCTGATGGTGTATTTCACCAGCAATCACTGTCCGGTCTGCCATGCGCATGATCCCCGGCTGATGACGCTGCTGAAGGAGCTGAAGGGCCGCAGCCTGGCGGTGGTGGGCATCAATCCGAATTCGCCGGAGGGGCTGAGACTGGATGAGCTGGGGTATTCAAAATATGACGACAGCTTTGAGGATATGAAACTTTACGCCCGGGACGAGGGGTTCACTTTTCCTTACCTCTACGACGGCGCCACTCAGGCCGCCGCCAAAGCCTATGGCTGTCTGGCCACGCCCCATGTGTTCCTTTTCGACAAGGCGCGGAAGCTCCGTTATCAGGGGGCGTTTGATGATTCGCGCTTTCCGGATCCGGCGACAGTGAAAAGTCAGGATACGAAAAATGCGGTGCTGGCGCTGCTGGACGGCAGGCCGGTGCCGGTGGCGGTGACCAAGCCGTTTGGCTGCTCGACAAAGTGGCTGGAGAAAAAAGAAGCGGTGTCGGTGGACAATGCGCACTGGGAGAAAGCGCCGGTGACCCTGGAGCCGATTGATGCCGCCGGGGTGGCTGCCCTCGCCAAAAATCCCACCGGCAAATACCGCCTGTTTAATGTATGGTCCACCACCTGCGCGCCCTGCATTCAGGAATTTCCCGGATTGATCCGCGTCTCCCGCCGTATGGGGCTGCGTGAGTTTGAACTGATCACGCTGACCACGGATCTGCCGGAGGATTCGCCCAGGGCTCTGAAGTTCCTGGAAAAACAGCGCGCCGCCCTGCCTTCAGGATTGGCGGCTTCCCTGAAGAAGGAGGGGCGGACCACGAACAATTACCTTTTCAGGGAATCGGACATGCGGGCGCTGATCGCCGCGCTGGATCCCTCCTGGGAGGGGCCGCAGCCGCATACGGTGCTGATCGCTCCAGGAGGGAAAATCGTTTTCCGGCACACGGGGGCGCTCACGGAGCACGATTTACTGGCGAATATTCTGAAAGTGATGACCAGCGGGTATCAGCCGGAAAAGTGAGAACCGGCAAATACCCGCGGGAAACACCGGGGACACGGGAGCTTATGAAGCGGAAACGGAGGCGGCGGGGGATTTTCCGGCTTCTGATTCCAGAGGTTTGGGAGAGACGGGGGAGGGCTCCTTCAGCAGGGAGACGGCGAGTCCGCCCGCCAGCGAGAGGAGGAAACCGGCGGCCTGGGTGGCATTGACCTTTTCGCCGAGAACCAGCCAGGCCAGCAGAACCGTCATCAGAGGTCCGGTGGTGCCGATGATGGCGAACCGGGTGGCGCCGGCCCGTTGGAGGCCCATCCCCATCAGATAGGAAGGGAGCACGGTGCCGAAAATGGCCAGAATGGCCCCAAAACCATAAACCTCAGCGGGTTGGTGCAGCAGCAGCCCCAGTGGCCGCGTGAGAATGAAATGCAGGAGGACAAACAATCCGGAAAAACCCACCACGCCGGAGGTGAAAACGCCCGGGCCGATGGTCCGCAAAAATTGCCCGCTGAGTAAAATGAAGGCGGCGTAGGTCAGAGCACTGCCAAAAACCAGGGTGGTGCCGAGGACCAATTCATGGTGATTCCCGCCACGCCCGCCGGCTTCCCCCGCAAATGCCAGCACAATGCCCGCATATCCCGCGAGAGCGGCGGTCACGACGGCCGGCCGGAGTCTTGTTTTCAGGAAAAGCGACGACCCGATCACCACCAGCGACGGATAAGTGTAAAGAACGATGCGTTCCAAACCGACGCTGACATGCGACAGTCCCGCGAAATTCAGAACGCTCGACAGGTAATAACCCAGAAATCCCAGCCCGGCCATGGCGGCCCACTGCCTGCGGGTGAGCGGACGGGACCGGCGGCGCGAGGCCAGAAACCCGGTGACGAGGAAAAAGGGCAGGGCAAAAGCCATGCGCAGCGCCAGCACCGTGAGATAATCCGCTCCATACCGGTAAGCGCATTTGGCAAAAACCCCTTTGGAGCAGAACAGCAGCGAGGAGCCCGCGACTATTAAAAGAGTGGAGGGTCTCAGCCGCGATGAGGGCGGCGGGTGCGGGGATGAACGTGGATTCATAAGGGATATGGGGAAACGACGGGAAAATCGGGGGGGAATTGGAGAGTGAGAGGGAATCGGGGAGTTCAGAGACGCGGCTGGCAGGGAAGGCGGAGCCCGGACACGAAAAAACCCGCATCCGGAAAATTCGGAGGCGGGCGCGGAAAAACGGGAGCAGCGGGATTTTCTGAAAAATCAGCCGCCTGACCGGACACAGCATTCCGCGCCCCCGCGCCAACGGAGGCGGGTGCGAAGTCGGAAAGTGGTGCTGGACATGAATGGCAAAAACCGGTGGAGGACGGTCATTGTCAACCGAAGGGCTGGAAATGGGCTGTTTTTCACGGAAAATTCACCAACCCCGGCAGGAAAAATCAATTCGTTCGAAAAATATGACACTCCAGACTTGCGCCTTGGGGCCGCATCAGGCAAACACGGTCCCGAAGGAGAATAAACTGTGTACTCAAACGAAGAATATTTGCTCGATCTCTTGCAGGACGCCGGCTACATCACGCCGGATAATATCGTTCAGGCAAACGGCGCCAGGCGCGGACTCCAGAGCACGCTCGATTTCCTGATCGAGCACAGGCGCGTGAGCGAGGACGTGGTGGCCCAGACTTTGGCCGTGAATTCCGGTATGGAGTTTGTGGACCTCAACGGCTTTGTGCCCGATCCATCCATTCTGGAGTTGGTCCCTGCCGATGTGGCCGCGAAATACTGCGTGATGCCGGTGGGGTTTGACCACGGGCGGCTTATTCTGGCAGTGGCGGATCCCATGGACTTCCAGGCGATGGACAGTCTGCCGCACGTGCTCAGCACCTATCCGCTGGATTTTTACTGCGCGCAGAAATCGCAGATTGAACAGTTTATCACCGATGTTTACGGCGTCGAGAAGGAAAAAGGCGAGACCAGCGTTGGTTCCTCCGCAGACCGCGCCGAGGCCAGCGAGGACGATGCTCCGATCATCCGCCTGGTGATGGACATGCTCACGGAGGCTGTGGCCGCCCGCGCCTCCGACATTCACGTCGAGCCGATGGAGAAGCGTCTGCGCATCCGCTACCGTATTGACGGTGAGCTTCAGGAGACCGCCTCCCATCCGAAGCACCTGCACGCGCCGATGCTGGCCCGTCTGAAAATCATGACCGGCCAGATGTCGATCGACGAGCGCCGCGTTCCGCAGGACGGCCGTATTCAGGCCAAAGTGGCCGGAAAGGAAATCGATCTCCGCGTCTCCACGATCCCGACCTGCCACGGGGAAAGCGTGGTCATGCGTATTCTGGACAAGAGCAGCATTCTGCTCGGCCTCTCCGACCTTGGTTTCTTCAGCGATGACCTGAATGTCTTCAACGACCTGCTGGCCCTGCCGGACGGCATCGTTCTGGTGACGGGACCCACGGGTTCCGGGAAAACCACCACGCTTTACGCGTGTTTGAACACCGTGAACCGTCCCGACCGCAAGATCATCACGGTTGAGGACCCGGTGGAATATACCCTGAGCGGGATCAATCAGGTGCCGGTCCGCGAGGATGTTGGCATGAGTTTCGCCTCCGCTCTGCGCTCCATGCTCCGTCAGGCGCCGAACATCATCATGATCGGGGAAATCCGTGACCCGGAAACCGCGCAGATCGCCATCAACGCGGCGCTCACCGGTCACCTGGTGCTCTCCACCCTCCACACCAACGATGCCCCCGGCGCGGTGGCCCGTATGACGAACCTCCAGGTGAAGCCCTTCCTCATCGCCACCGCCGTGCGCGCCATGATGGCTCAGCGCCTGGTGCGCAAACTCTGCGTCGAGTGTAAAAAGCCGGGCGAGCTGACAGAAAAGGAGATCCGGACGCTGGGCCTGGACGCGGGCCGTCTCACGGAAGCCAAGATTATGACCAACGTGGGCTGCGGCAAGTGCCGCACGACTGGCTACCGCGGCCGTATGTGCATTGTGGAAATCTTCAAAGTGGACGATCAGGTCCGCCACATGATCAATGAGCAGATCTCCACTCCGCAGCTCCGCCGCCGCGCCCGGGAACTGGGCATGCGCACGCTTCGCGAGGACGCCATCCGCAAGGTGCTCGCCGGCATGACCACCGCGTCCGAGGCCATCGAAAGCACCATGGCTGACAATAACTAAAACGGATGGTTCCCAATTTTCAACATTTTCTGAAGTCATGACTCCCCAATTTGTCCTCGACCTTTTCCAGTCGCGCTCCCTGCTGGATGAAAATCAGGCCGCCGAGCTTCTCGAAGAAGTCTCCTCCTCCGGCAAGGATGTGAAGCGCCTGCTCACCGACTACGGTTATGTCGAGAGCGAGGCCGACGTTTACCGTCTCATCGCCGAGGAACTCGGCGCGGAATACGTCGATCTCCGCCGCTATGAGCCGCCCAAGGCTCTGCTGGATCTGGTGCCCGCCGCCGCCGCGCGCATGCACGGAGCCATCCCGGTCAATTACGATGAGCAGGGCCTGCACGTGGCCATGCTGGATCCGCTGAATCCGCAAAGCGCTGAGGATCTGCGTTTTGCCATCGGCAAGAACATCATTGTGGTCGTCGCCGACACCGACCGCGTCGAGGAACTCATCAACACGTCCTACGCCGCCGAGGCCGAGGGCATGGAGGATATTCTGGCGGGCATCAATGTGGATCCCAAAGGCGGCGTCATTGCCGAAGCGGAGGTCAATGCCGCGCCCATCGTGCGCTACGTCGATCTGGTTCTCTTCCAGGCGGTGAAGCAGAAGGCTTCGGACATTCACTTTGAGCCCTTTGAGCACGATTTCAAGATCCGCTACCGCGTGGACGGGGCTCTCCTTGAAATGGCTCCGCCGCCCGCGCACCTCGGGCCGGTGATCACCTCGCGTATCAAGGTCATGGCGAACCTGAACATCGCCGAGCGCCGTATCCCGCAGGACGGACGTCTGATGAAAACCATCGGCGGCCGCGGCGTGGACATGCGCGTCAGCACCCTGCCGACCATTCACGGGGAATCCGTGGTGCTCCGCGTGCTTGACCGCTCCAGCATCAATCTCGACCTCGAAAATCTCGGGTTTGAACCGAAGCTTTACGAATACATCATCGATACCGTCAGCAAGCCCAACGGCATCTTCATCGTCACCGGTCCGACCGGCGCCGGCAAAACCACGACGCTTTACGCCGCGTTGAAGAAGGTGAACACTCCCGATTCCAAACTGCTCACCGTTGAGGATCCGGTGGAATACGAAATCGAGGGCATTCAGCAGGTTCCTGTCAATGACGCCATCGGGGTGTCCTTCCAACGGGTGCTCCGCGCCTTCCTGCGGCAGGACCCGGACCGGATCATGGTCGGGGAAATGCGCGATGTGGAAACCGCGACCATCGCCATTCAGGCGTCCCTCACGGGTCACCTGGTGCTGTCCACGCTCCACACCAATGACGCGCCGGGGGCCGTGACCCGTCTGATCGACATGGGCTGCGAGCCTTTCCTTGTGGCCGCCACTCTGGAAGCCGTTCTCGCTCAACGTCTGGTGCGCACCATCTGTAAATCCTGCCGCGTGCCCTACGAGCCGAACGAGTCCATTCTCAGCCAGCTCGGACTTTCCGCCCACGAGATCGGCGATAAACACTTTTACACCGGCCGCGGCTGCGAGGACTGTGGCAGCACCGGCTACCGCGGCCGCCGCGGGCTTTACGAGCTGCTGGACATGAACGATGTCCTGCGGGACATGGTCATTGAGCGCGCGCCCTCGATCGTGCTGAAGCAGAAAGCGGTGGAACTGGGCATGGGCACGCTGCGGGATGACGGTCTGCGCTGCATTTACGAAGGCTTCACCACTATTGAGGAAGTCCTCAAATACACCTGATTTCACACTTAATAGCGGCTTCAGCCGGCTGCAGGCGTTTTTCCCGGTGACAAAACGCGGCGCATCCGGTAAGGCCTGCATGAATTTCCCAAGATCAACGAGCAAATGGCCAAGTTTGAATACATCGCACTGAACGCAAAAGGTGAGGAGACGGCAGGCACTGTTGACGCGGGGAACCGCGACGACGCCTCCGCCAAACTCAAAGGCATGGGTCTGTTTCCGACCCAGGTCGCCCCCGAGGGACAACTCACCGCCGCGGTGAAGCAGAAAGCCAAAGCCGCCAAAAAGCGGCAGGCCAAAGCGCCCAAAAAAGTCAGCGGCAAGATCAAAGGCAAAAACCTCATGATCTTCACCCGTCAGCTGGCCACCCTGATCGACTCCGGCCTCCCGCTGCTGCGGGGTCTGACCGTGCTGGGCAACCAGGAGCCGAATCCCGTGCTGAAAAGCACCGTGAACGGCTTGGCGGACTCCGTGCAGACGGGTTCCACCTTCTCCGAAAGTCTCGCCCAGCACCCGAAGATCTTCAACAAGCTCTACGTCAACATGGTGAAGGCCGGGGAACTCGGCGGGGTGCTGGAACTGGTGCTCAACCGCCTGGCCGAATATCAGGAAAAGGCCCAGAAATTGAAGAACAAGATCGTTGCCGCCATGACTTACCCGGTCATCGTGGTCGTGATCGCCATGGGGATCGTGGTCTTCCTGCTCACCTACATCGTGCCGAAGTTCACGGAAATCTTCGAAAACATGGTGACGGGCGGTAAGGATGCCATGCCCGCGCTGACCAAGGCGGTGATCGGGGCCAGTGATTTTGTGAAGGGAAATCTGCTTTACCTCATCGGAGGCGGAGCGGCCATCTTCTTCGGCATGAAAGCCTATGCCGCCACCAAAGGCGGCCGCAAAACCCTCGACAGGCTGGTTCTGAAGCTCCCGCTTTTTGGCAGTGTGCTGCTGAAAAGCTCCGTGGCGCGGTTCTCCCGCACTCTGGGCACCCTGGTCACTTCCGGCGTGCCGATTCTCCAGGCGCTGAACATCACCCGGGATACCGCCGGGAATCAGACAGTGTCCGACGCCATCGTGAAAATTCACGATGCGGTGAAGGAGGGTGAATCCATGGTCGCTCCGATGAATGCCTCCAAAATCTTTCCGGCCATGGTCATCAGTATGGTGGAGGTGGGTGAGGAAACCGGTCAGCTGCCGGAAATGCTTCTCAAAATCGCGGATGTGTATGACGATGAGGTGGATAACTCCGTCACCGCTCTGACCTCCCTCCTTGAGCCTATCATGATCGTGGTGCTGGCCGTCATCGTGGCCGTCATCGTGCTTGCTCTGTTCCAACCGCTCATCACCGTCATCACGAAGTTCCAGGGTGCCTGATTGCCCCGCGAACGAAGAAGATTGACACTACAACGTATTTACAACATTCTCGGGGGCGGAATTCATTTATTCCGCCCCCGCTTCACGTCCCCCAATTCTCTCTGACGTTATGAAATTTCTCCGCCCTTCCCGCCGGACTCAGGCTTTCACGCTCGTCGAAATCCTGACCGTCATCACCATTATCTCCATCCTCGCCGCCATCGGCTTCGGGGGCTTCCGGGTGGCCATTAACAAATCCAACGGCCGCAATACTCTGGCGCGCATCACCGCCCTGCAGAGCAATCTGCAGGGTTACAAAAATGACGCTGGGGAATTCCCGGAGCCTCTCGACAAGGACTCGACCATCAATGTCAAAAACCAGGCTTACAGATCCGGTGGAGCGGAAATGCTTTATCAGGTGATGAGCGGTGACGGCAACAGCGCCATCAAAGGGGGAACGGATCCCTCCACAGGAATCGCCGGTTCGGTTGGTAAAGTTTATTGGGAGGAGGTTGTGGCTCCAACCAGCAAGGAAATTGAAAACAAAAAAACAAAACCCATGGTGGGTGTCTCCGAGGATGAGGCCTACTATATGATCGATGGCTGGCGCAAACCTTTTCAATATGTGAAAGCCATCAAGGACCGGAACAAACGCATCTCCAATGTGGATGAGATGCACTCCGATGGCGAATACGAGATTTGGTCCTATGGAGCACTGGACAAACCTCTTGAGGACGAGGAGTCCCAGAGAGAATGGATCAGCAGCTGGGGATCAAATTGACATCCGGTTCCACTTGACCAGGATCCGGCAATTTTGCGGATCACGTGACCGTCCCAGTGTGGCTTTGACAGCCATTCTGGGATTTGTCACATCCGGATTGCTGGTTTTCTGTTGTTTGCGGAAAAACCGTGGCGACTCCAGTTGCCGGAGGACTGGTGGAAAGAAGCCCGGAACCGGAGTATTTCATCACGGCGGGCCGATGGTGGGGAGCCTTGGCGGGATGTGCTGGCGGTGCGGCGGTCCTGATGATTCAGGCGGCGTGGTCTTTGCCCCGCGCCGCAGTTTATCCGGATTTGAAACCCTCCTCCCCTGAAGCCGGCAAATGGCCGGAAAGGGTCTGACAAAGCTGAATTCCCGTTCACTGGCCTCATTGCCTGCCCTGTTCGCGGCGCTGTGCTCCGTGGTCAGTTTACCGGCTTTGACCAGAATCATCTCCGTTTCCCGCCAGCCCATGCGGGAGGTTGTGGCGGCCATCCGGGGTGTTTCTCCGGCGCTGACCCAGGCGGACCCCCCGCGTGCTTACCGCTTCCTTTGGAGCCGGAGCCCAGGCGCTGCTTTCCTATGATCCCTGACTGCGGGTGCTGAAATCTGCAGCAGAACTGGATGTTCTGACAACGGAAGCGGCTGTGGATCAACGGCCGCTGTTTCTTTGTCTGCGTGACCGCGTCAAATTGAACAAGGGGAGCCCGCGCTCCTTAACGCCATCACCGATAATCCCCCATGGCGGCGGCTGCCCGATATCTGGGGACTGGAGGCTGAATTCACTTATGAATTTACCGCTGGGCTCCTGACGAAATTCAGCGACTTCAACTGAAACGTTGAAGCCGCTGCCTGTCTTTTCCGGGTGTGGGAGTCAATACCGCACTGAAAATCAACGGCTCACCGGGGAGACGCGCCTTCACGGATCCGGTAAAATTGCCGGGGAGTGGTGGTGGTGTTCGGGGTGACGGTGGTGGTTTGAGCGGACACAGTGGACACCGGACTCCATACGCCGTTCAGGGAAGTGGAGGAAAGCACGCGGAAAGGACTGATGCCTCCGGTCCAGCTCAACGCGTACCCGCCACCGGCCGCCGGGGCGATGGTCAGACTGCTGAGAGCGGCACCCGGGGTGGGCAGGGCCAGGGTTTCCGAGAAATTCGTGGTGACTCCGGCTTTCAAAGTTCCGTCTTCCACAGGCACATCCACGGTGTAAGTGGCCGTGGCCGTGAGCTGGCCCAGTTCAGCGGCGGTCAGCGCCCAGGTGGTGGTGTTGAATTTGAATTTGCCGGCGGCGGGATCAAGATCAGCGGCACCATCGGCGGCGAAGGAGCCCAGCCAGTAGCGCCCCTGGGGGTTTGGCGGATCCTGCCGCAGACCAAAAGCGTCGGCGAGATAGAAATCAATGACCGGCGGATTGGTTCCTGACAATTGCTCCGGAAAGGTGCCGGAAACTGAAGCTGGAGTGCTGGCGGGATCCAGGGTGACGGCCGTCATGGTGGCGTCGTTCAGGATATCGGCGAACAGGGTTTCCAATGAGGCGGCGGGGGGAAGGCCGGCGGTGTAAGGAATGGTTCCCAGACTTCCGGAGATCTCATTTCCCCGGATACCCACCCGCACAGGACTGTTCAACTCAATAAAGGGATCCTTGAGGCCGCTGATATGATTGCTTTCCGCGACATCTCCGGTTCCGTTGCCATCCGTGCCAATTCTGATGGAGGAATTTGCCTGAAGGTTTAACAATGAGCTGCCAGAGCTCTCGAATGCGGGCATGCCATCCAATCCCATGCCGATATAATTGCCGGCGAAAACAATACCTTGGGCATCGGGCTTGTAGAATTCCACAAACCGCTTGTAGGTCACTGGCCCGAAACGGTTGGCCTCCTCCGCATCACTGATGGCATCTCCGTTGGTGCCGATGCGCATTCCGATGCCATTCCCGTTCTCGACTGCTGAGGTTGTCGCGCCCTGAAGCGATTCCAGATTCAGGAGGGAGCCGTCCGGATAAAAATTGATCCAGTTGCCGGCCACGGTGACCCGGGGAGCTGTCAAAGCCACAGCAAGCCGTTGAGCCATACAGACATTCCCCTCGCCGCTGTCCCCTGTTCCATCCCCGTCCGTCCCAAAAATCAGCCCTGCCGCATCCCCTGTTTTGGCTGCGAAGGAGGCCACCGCCGTGGCCGCGCCATGCACCCCCGGGACCACTCCCTCCGCGTTCGGAGTCCATGAGGTTTTGCCCGCATCCAGGCCAAACCAGCAGCCTTGGATCTTGGCGTCAGGAGAGCTTATCGCAAGCGCAATGCAGTAAACGGCCGGATCCTCGTTATTCCCTGCTCCTGAAACGCCGATAAAGGACAGGCCGCGGACGGAGGTGTTCGGCGCATTCACAAAACTCAGCACGCCGCTCTCCGAGAGCCCGAACCCATCGTAATTCAGAACTGTCCGCCGCTCGCCGGGCACTTCGGTGCGGCTGTCGAGAATGATCTGGATTTTGGTGTTCCTCGGCTGATCCGGGGCGGCGGTGTTGGGGGAGGCGCCGGGCTGGGAATAGCCGTTGATGGTGACACCTCTTTTTTCCACCAGCGGATAACCGGCGGCGGGGGTGAGAATATAGTGCGGTCCGGCACCGGGAATATTGAAAGTGATGGTTTCATTATCCTTCACATTCGCCAGAGCCTCAAGGAGTGAGGTCTGATTGTCAGTGACGGGACTGGCATTGTCAGTGGTGGTGACCACAGCACTGTGAAGCGCCGGAACTGTGGACAAAAGGAAAGCGGTCAGGAGAAACGGAGACGTTTTTTGTGCCATAATGCGTGAGAGATTGCTGAAAAACCGTGGAATTGTCCAGACAATGAGCATGTGAAATCGTTCAAATGAGCGGAAAGCACTGATTTTTTGAAAGTGCGCGCTTCCATGCCTTTTGAAGCGTCCGCACACTCCGGAATTTCTTTCCGCATAACCGTAAGCGCCTGATGCCGCTGAAGGCGTTTTCGGGATGAGGGAATACTGCGGATATCCTCGATATTCAAACGTGATCCCGGGCCCGCGCGGGTTTCAGACCCTGCGGCTGCGCCCAGTGCATGAGGTCGCGTTGGTCAGGGCGGCGGCCATGAGGTCGGCGAATTTATCCGGAGTGCCGGCGAAAACCGGCACGTCCAGCGCGGCGAAGGCGGCGGCGTGGGGGTGCCGCAGCAGGGCCGGCCCCCGTCGCTGAGGGCCAGCAGGGCGATCATCCGCACGCCGCTGGCCGCAGGGCGGGCGGCGGTTTTCAGCATCTGCACGGCGTTGCGGCCCTCGTGGAGATCGCTGACCAGGACAAGCACGGTGCCGGATGGGCGGCGGACGAGTCCTCGCAGTGGGTCAGGGCCTTGTGAATGTCCGTGCCGCCGCCGAGCTGCGCGCCGAAGAGAAGGGCTCACTGTTTGCGGCGCGCCAGAGCGAGCGCGCCCAGGCCGGCGAAGGCCAGAGCGGAGGGCTCGGGGACCGGGATCGGGCCGTCCGTGCTGTAGGTCACATTGTCGATGTGGAAAGTTTCCGTGTCCGTCAGCACGCCGGCTTTTCCGCGGAACGCGAGGGAGTCGATGGTGACCGTGGCGTTGTTTATTTCTCCTCCCGGGTTATTCGTGCCGGGGGCAAAGTTTTCCCAGGAATTGGCATTGGAGAGTTCGTACTGGTACAGGTGCCACATCCCGTCGCCGATGACGGGCTGGAAAACGGCGATTTCGTGAGCATTGCCTGACGCCAGGTTGTCGTCAAGAATAATGCCCGCCTCCAGATTGCTGCTTGTGGTTTTGATCCAGTAGCCCACCCAGGTGGTGCCGGTATTGGGAATGGAAGTGTTGTTGGCGATGGTGCCGCCTCCCGACAGGTGGCGCAGGAACCACTCGCCGGGTCCGGACGGGAAAGCGGGGGCGGGAGCGGCGGTATCAGGGTTGCGGTTGATGATCAGTTGCTGGGAAGCGGAACCTTGAAAAAACTCCACAAAGTTCTGCTCCGCCGTGGAGGACGCCAGCACTCTCCGGATGGAGCCCGAGGCGTTCGTCGCGGAGGCGAAGTGCCCTTCTCCGGCTTCAAAATCATCAATCACAACCACAGCGGCATGAAGCCCGGCGGCCCCGCCGAGCAGTGTTGAAATCAGAAGGGATGGAAGAAATGTTTTAAGTTTCATAGACGCGCGATGGGTATGGAAAAAATAAAAACCCGCAGGTATGCCGGAGCTGTGAACTGTGTGATTTTGCTTCAATACCGCTCAACCGCCAATTTTTTGTCGGGAAATTTAATCGGGGTGTTATACTTAACGCCTTACAGGGCAAAAAATGTCCGGCGGCGGCATGGGGGCGGTGACGCCGGCCGGCGGGACTGGAGTCCGGTTTGCGCGGCTTTGGAAAATGCCCTTACACACCCCGGGGAACGGGTGATTTCCGGGGAGGCATCACCATCCACGCGGCCACACCCGCCGCCAGGGCCAGAGAGGCCGCACCCGGCCAGGACATGCAGGCGTTCGGCAGCCACCAGGTGGCGGTGTGGAGAAGGAGGAGGGCGCTGGACAGGATCATCCAGACAGCGCGCGCGCGGCCTTTGAGAGCGCTCAAACCGAGCAGCAGCATGGGCCAGAGGAGAATATGATTGTAATTATAGCGGTAAGCGGGAAGCAGATAGTCGCCGATGTAAATCCAGGCGGAGACGGCCCACCAGAAACGCGGGGTGCCGGTTTCGCGGCGGCGCATCAGCAGCCATCCCGCCAGCCCGGCAAGGACCGCCCAGCCGCCGAGCAGGAGATTGGGCGGAAGCTGGAAGGAGATGAGCCGGTAAAGGGAGGTGTCGGTGAACGGGATGCGCGGGAAATTCAGGAACTTGTCGATGGGGATGCCCTCGATTACCTCCCTGGCGGAGAACCGGGCGGGCGGGAATTTGACGTGATCCAGATATTGCCGGGCCTGCACCGCCATGGCCGCGAAGTAGTTTTTCCAGATGCCCCCGCCCGCCAGCAGCACGGGCAGCAGCGCCCAGAGGATCAGGCCCGAACCCGCCGCCAGCAGGGCCGCTTTTTTACGCCGCGCCGCCGAAACGCCGAGCAGCACGCCGAAGGTGGGGCGCAGCATTGTGAGCAGGGAACCGGTGATTCCCTCCATCCACGGACCGCGCTGCCGGGGGCATTGCCCGGCCCGCATCATGCCCAGCAGGAGCGCGGCGTAAAGGACGTAGGACTGCCCCCGGTCCACATGCAGCCGCCAGTGCGGCGTGAGGCAGTAAAGACAGGTGAGCAGGCCGCCCCAAACCCAGTGCTCCCGGGCGGTGGCTCGGGTCCAGGCGAGAAATCCGAGCCCCAGCGCGGCATATTCCACCGCCAGCCAGAGCCACTGGGTGAGGCGGTAATCGAGGTTTTTGAAGGGCAGAAAAGCGGTGAGCGTGACCGGCGTCACGGTGGTGTGGCTGACCGGTGAGGACGGGGAATCAAACGGATCCCACAGCCGGTCACCGTCGGCCCGCGTCCATTTATAAGTGTAGGGATCCCTGTGCTCCGCCGCCGCGCGGACGCCGGTGATGCGGTTGCGCAGGTCGATGCTGCCGCCGCCGCCGGTGTGGATCATGTCCGTCACCAGGCCCCAGACCGCGAGGAGCATCGCGATCATGAGCATGAGGAAAACGGGACTGCCGGAGGATTGGGGGTCGGAATCGGGAGCGGAACTCATCGGTTGGAGGGCGGGGAAAGGGAGGAGCCGATGACTGCCCCGGAACGCGGGAAACCGCAAGAACTTCCCGGCCGGACCGCTCTCCCTCCGCTTCCGGCCCGGCGGCCATCCTTCGCGCGCTTGCCGGAGAGCGGCCCTGCCGTTATGCCGGGAAATGTCCCGATCCCATCCCGCCGAATCCCTGGTCACCGCCGCCGACACGATGCGCGACGCCCTGCGGCCGCTGAAATTCTCCGCGCCCGTGACCCATGTTTACGATCCTCTGGACTACGCCTGGGCTCCGCACACGGCGTATCTGCGGAAATTCGGGACCACGCGGAAGAAGGGGATTTTTCTGGGAATGAATCCGGGGCCATACGGCATGGCGCAGACCGGGGTGCCTTTTGGGGAAATTCCGGCGGTGCGTGACTGGATGGGCATTGAGGCTCCGGTGCGGCGGGCGGAGAATGAGCACCCGAAGCGGCCGGTGGAGGGTTTTTCCTGTAAACGCAGCGAGGTCAGCGGCCGGCGGCTCTGGGGCTGGGCGGCGGCGGAGTTCGGCACGGCGGAGAAGTTTTTCTCGGAGTTTTTTGTGGTGAATTACTGCCCTCTGATTTTCCTGGAGGAAAGCGGCCGCAACCGCACGCCGGACAAGATTCCGGCATCGGAAATGGCTCCGGTGGAGGCCATCTGCGACGCGCATCTCAGGCGGGTGATTGACGTTCTGGAGCCCGAGTGGCTGATTGGCGTCGGCGGCTTCGCGGAGAACCGGCTGAAGCTGGTGGCCGATGTCCGCCCGGGCGTGAAAATCACCCGCATTCTCCACCCCAGCCCGGCCAGCCCGGCGGCCAACCGCGACTGGGCCGGCGCCGTGGACAAAAGCCTGCGGGCGGCGGGGGTGATTTGAGGGCGGGAATTTTTGGGCGGGGGGCGTTTGGTGGCGGGACAGTTTTTATAGAACCTATAGGCCGTATAGGACCTGTTTTTTCCGCGGATTGGGGCCGGGTGCGCGGGCACCGGCCTGCCAGGGGTCGTTTTTCCGCGTTGTGTTCGCGGGCTTCTGGTCAATGTCAGGGGTTTCCTGGACCTCCCGCATGAATTCCCTTCCTATTGGCATTTTTGATTCCGGCGTCGGCGGCCTGACCGTCATGCGCGAGGTGCGGCGGCTGCTGCCGGCGGAGAATCTGGTGTATCTGGGCGACACCGCCCGGGTGCCTTACGGAAACAAATCGCATGCCACCGTGACCCGGTATTCCGTGGAGGACACGCAGTTTCTGATCAGTAAAGGCGTGAAAATGATCGTGGTGGCCTGCAACACGGCCTCCGCCTTCGCCGCCTGCGCGCTGCGGGAGGCTTTTCCGGATGTTCCCATTCTGGAAATGATCGGGCCTGGCGCGAGGGCGGCGGCGGCGGCGACGAAAAACCGGAAAATCGGCGTCATCGCCACCGTCGGGACCATCGGCAGCGGAGCTTACGAAAACCGTATCCGCGCCACTTTCGCGGAAGCCGGCGACCTCCGGCCGGTGGAGATTCTGACGCGGGCCTGCCCGTTGTTTGTGCCGCTGGTGGAGGAGGGCGAGCTGAATTCGGAAATCACGCGGCTGGTGGCCCAAAAATATCTCGCCGGCCTGCGGGAGTCGGGGATTGACACTCTGGTGCTGGGCTGCACGCATTATCCATTGTTGCGGGAAATGATCGCTGAAACCATGGGGCCGGACGTCAGACTGGTGGACAGCGCGGAAGCCGCCGCGCTGGAGACGGCGGCGCTGCTGCGGGACCGGGGGATGCTCAATGAATCCGGCCTCGCCCCGGGAGCGGAGTCTTTCCATGTGACGGATGCGGCGGCGCGGTTTCATGGGATCGCGCAGACGTTTCTGGGGCACGATACCGAACAGCTGGAGCTGGTGGAGCTGGGAACGGCGGGGTGAAGTGGAGCCAGGGCCGGAGCCGGATCTGAAAATTTGAGATTTTGAGATTTGAAATCCGGGATCTGAAATCCGGGATCTGAAATCCGGGATCACTCCTTCAGGCTCAGAAATTTGGTCATCGCCGCCAGAGTTTCCGGGCTGACGTGGTGTTCGATGCCTTCGGAGTCGCGTTCGGCGGCGGCGGCGGGGACGCCGACGGCGAGGAGAAAGGCGAGCACTGTCTCGTGCCGGGCGGCGCATTCCTCGGCGAGGGCGCGGCCTTTGTCGGTGAGAAAAATGGCGCGGTAGGGTTCGGAGGTCACATGCCCCTGCTCCACCAGCCGGGCGACCCGGCGGACGACGGTGACGTGGGAAACGCCCAGCTTCCTCGCCAGATCCACGGCACGGGCCTCGCCGGTCTGGCTGATGAGGGAGGCGATGGCCTCGACGTAATCCTGCGCCGTCTCCTCGGAGTGGTCGCGGCGGATGCCGTGGTGAATCGTGGCCGCGTCGGCTCCCGCCGCCTGTTTGGCGGGAATGTGAGGACGGACAGAAGGAGTGGGGCGCGGATTTTTTACGGGCACGGACAATCTTTTCAAAATGAACATTTGACTGTCCAGCGCAAAAAATGTAGCTTCGACTACATTTGGAAATAATTGCTACATTTCCACAACCGCAACTTTCGTCTCTCTCTCATGATTATTTTCCGGCTTCCTCAAAACCTCCCCGTTGTGATCGGGGCGCTGCTGGTCCTGCCGGCGGCGGAACTTCCGGTGAAAGCGGGTGAAACCCCGCAAAAAGGTTATCATCTTTTCCGGCCGGTGCCCGCAGAGTCCATGCGGGAGCTCTCGGCGGACCGGCCGGACACGACGGAAAGCCCCATCACGGTGGACGCCGGGCATTTTCAGATGGAGGCCAGTTTTTTTGATTTCGGCCGCAGCCGCTCAGCGGAGAGCCGGACGGACACCTTCACGTGGGGAGCGGTGAATCTGAAAGCCGGTCTGCTGCCGAACGCGGATCTGCAGGTGGTTTTCGACGCCTGGACGGAGGAGCGGCGGACCGGCCCCGGCGGGCTGCGGGACACCACTTCCGGCCCCGGCGATCCCGAAGTCCGGCTGAAAGTGAATTTTTTCGGCAACGACGGCGGCCGCACGGCCCTCGCGGTGATGCCTTTTGTAAGGATTCCCGCGGGCAGCGATGTGAGCGGCGGGGAGTGGGAGGGCGGGATCATTCTGCCGCTCAGCGTGGACCTGGCGGAAAAGATCAGTCTGGGACTGATGCTGGAGATGGACCTCACGCATGACGCCGCCGGCGGCGGCGGAGGCTACGGTCAGGAATGGGTGCACACGGCGGTGCTGGGGTTTGGACTGACGGAAAAGCTGGGGCTTTATCTGGAGTATGCGGGCACCGCCGGATCGGGCTGGGAGACGGATTTTGATTATCAGGCCGCGTGCGGCGGCGGTTTCACATGGGCCGCATCGGAGAACGTCCAATGGGACATCGGCGGCCGTATTGGATTGAATGCCGCCGCTGAGGAATTTGGGCTTTTCACCGGAATCACCCGCCGGTTCTGACTTTTTTTAAAACCACCAACTTCATAATATTGACCATGCTTTCCTCTTTGCCTCCTTTTCGAAAAATCACGCGCCGGGCGGCGGGCGCGTCGCTCCTTGCGGGGATGGTTTCCTTTTCCCTCACTGCCTGCGGAGGGAAATCCGACAGCTCCGGCAGCCGGAAAAAGAAACGGGTGGTGACCAGCTTCACGATCATCGCGGACATGGCCCGGGAAGTGGCGGGCAACGCGGCGGACGTGGATTCCATCACCAAACCAGGCGCGGAGATTCACGGATACGAGCCGACGCCGCAGGACATTGTGAAGGTGCAGCACGCGGACCTTGTTCTGTGGAACGGGCTGAATCTGGAGCGCTGGTTCGAGAAGTTTTTCAGCAATGTGAAAAACGTGCCCGGCGCCGTGGTCAGCGAGGGCATCGAGCCCATGGGCATCAGCGAGGGGCCCTACACCGGGAAGCCCAATCCCCACGCCTGGATGTCGCCGGCGAACGCGCTGATTTATGTGGAGAACATCCGCAAAGCCCTGACGGCCATGGACCCGGAGAATGAACCGGTTTATAGGGAAAACGCCGCCGCCTACAGCGCGAAGCTGAAGGCTCTGGACGAGCCGGTGCGGGCCAGGCTGGCGGCGATTCCGGCGGAGCAGCGCTGGCTGGTGAGCAGCGAGGGCGCGTTTTCCTATCTCTGCAAAAACTACGATCTCAAGCAGCTCTATCTCTGGCCGATCAACGCCGACGCCCAGGGAACCCCGCAGCAGGTGAAAAAGGTGATCGACGGCGTGCGGGAGCATCAGATTCCCGTCGTGTTTTCGGAAAGCACCGTCAGCGACAAGCCCGCCCGGCAGGTGGCGCAGGAGGCCGGAGCGCGTTACGGCGGCGTGCTGTATGTGGATTCCCTCACGGATGCGGCGGGGCCGGCCCCGACGTTTTTGAAACTGCTGGAGACCAATGCGGACACTCTGGTGAAAGGATTCCTGGGCACGCCATGAGCATTTCCCCCGGCAATTATAACAATAACAACGGCGGCGGCGGGGCTCCGGCGGAATCCTCCCTGTCCGTGACGGTGGACCGGGTTTCCGTGGTGTATCCCAACGGCCAGCGGGCGCTCACCGAGGCCTCGTTTTCCCTGGCGGCCGGAACCGTCTGCGGTCTGGTCGGAGCCAATGGCAGCGGAAAATCCACGCTTTTTAAAAGCGTGATGGGTTTTGTGCGGCCGACCTCGGGTTCCGTCAGAATCAACGGCCTGCCCGTGCGCGGGGCTTTGAAAAAGCAGCTCGTGGCCTACGTGCCGCAGGCGGAGGAGGTGGACTGGCAGTTTCCCGTGAATGTCAGTGACGTGGTGATGATGGGCCGCTACGGAGCCATGAATTTCCTGCGCATTCCCCGCGCCGCGGACCGGGCGGCGGTGGAGGGGAGTCTGCGGCGCGTCAGCATGTGGGATTTCCGCGACCGTCAGATCGGCGAGCTGAGCGGCGGGCAGAAGAAGCGTGTTTTCCTGGCCAGGGCCCTGGCCCAGGGGGGACGGGTCATTCTGCTGGACGAGCCTTTCACGGGCGTGGATGTGAAGACGGAGGAGGCCATCATCGCGCTGCTCCGCGAGCTGCGGGACGATGGCTGCATCATCCTGGTTTCGACCCACAATCTGGGCAGCGTGCCGGAGTTCTGCGACCACGCGGTGCTGTTGAACAAAACGGTGCTGGCCAGCGGGCCGACGGAGAAGGTCTTCACGGAGGACAATCTGACGGCGGCGTTCGGCGGAGTGCTGCGGCAGTTTCATTTTGAGCATTCCACGATTCAGAATCACGACGGCCGGGCGGTGCGGGTGCTGACGGATGACGAGCGGCCCCTGGTTTTCGGCAAGGACGGTCACCTGGAATACAAGGACCGCGCGGGCCGGGAGGATCTGGTGAAAACCCGGCGGGAGCCGCACGACCACGAGGACTGACACCGCCATGGAACAGCTTCTCATTCCTTTTCACTACGACTACATGCTGCGCGCCATCCAGGTCAGCGCCCTGATCGGCGGCGTGTGCGGGCTGCTCAGCGGATTCATCACCCTGAAAGGCTGGTCGCTGATGGGCGATGCCCTGTCCCATGCGGTGGTGCCGGGAGTGGTCGTGGCCTATCTGCTGGGGCTGCCGTTCGCGCTGGGGGCGTTTGCCGCCGGTCTGCTGGCGGCGGCGGCGATGGCTTTTGTCAAAGCGGGCAGCCGCATCCGGGAGGATGCCAGCATCGGCATTGTCTTCACCTCGTTCTTTGCTCTGGGACTGCTGCTGATTTCGCTGAACCCGGCGCGGGTGAATCTCCGCACCATCATCTTCGGCAACATTCTGGGCATGCCGGACGCGGATATTCTTCAACTGGTGATCATCAGCGTGATCACTGTGGCGGCGGTCGCTCTGAAGTGGCGGGATCTGATGCTGTTCTGTTTTGATCCCGCGCAGGCGCGCACCCTGGGCATCAGCACGGGCCTGCTTCACGGGCTGCTGTTCAGCCTCCTGGCCGCCACGTCGGTGGCGGCGCTGCAGACGGTGGGGGCGCTGCTGGTGGTGGCCATGCTCATCACCCCGGGGGCCACGGCTTATCTGCTGACGGACCGGTTCGGCGTGATGCTGTGGCTGTCCACCGCTCTGGGCGCGGTGACGGGTCTGGCCGGCGCGTATGCCAGTTATTTTGTGAACGGGGAAACCGGCGGCTGCATCGTGACCCTGCAGACTCTGGTGTTCGGCGCGGCTTTTCTGTTCGCGCCGAAGCACGGGATGCTGGCGGCGGGCCGGAAGGCGAAACGCCTGGCGGGAGAGGAGGCGGTGTCATGAACTGGTTTCTGGATCCTCTGCAGTTCCCCTTCATGCGGGATGCCATGCTCATCGGCGCGGTGGTGGCGGCGATGTGCGCCATGCTGTCGTGTTTTGTGATTCTGAAGGGCTGGTCACTGATGGGCGACGCCATCTCCCATGCGGTGCTGCCGGGAATTGTGCTGGCTTACCTGGCGGGAATCCCGCTGGCGGTGGGCGCGTTCGGTTCCGGCTTCACCTGCGCCCTGGCCACGGGATTCATCAGGCACAACAGCCGCATTAAAGAGGACACCGTCCTGGGGGTGGTGTTCACGGGGCTCTTCGCCATCGGTCTGGTGCTGCACAGCCGCACGCAGTCGGAGCTGCATCTGGATCATATTCTTTTCGGAAGCATCTTCGGCATTGAACCGGACATCTTCCGTCAGGTGCTGTGGACCGGCGGGATAGTCATCGCCGCAATGCTGATGTGGCGGCGTGATCTGCTGCTGACGGCTTTTGACCCCTCGCAGGCGAGAGTGCTGGGGTTGCCGGTGAAGCTCCTGGATTACGGCCTTCTCAGCCTGCTGGTGCTGGCGGTGGTGGCGGCCCTTCAGGCGGTGGGGATTGTGCTGGTCATCGCCATGCTCATCACGCCGGGCTGCACGGCGTATCTGTGGACGGACCGCTTTGACCGGATGATGCTCATCGCGGTCGCTACGGCGGTGTTCTCCACCCTGGTGGGAATCGTCGTGGCTTTCCATCTCGACAGTGCCGGAGCCTGCATTGTGCTGGTGCAGGCCGTTGTTTTTGTCATCTCCTTTCTGCTGGCGCCGAAGTATGGCCTGCTCTCCCGGAAGTTCCGCCGGGCGGCGTGAACTCCGGCCTCATGGCCGCGGCACCCCTCGGGCCGGGAGTGTCGGCGGGAAGCCTTCTTCTCTCACTCCGCCACCCGCAGAAGCTGGATGGCGTCGGCGTGGACGAAGCCGTCGCTGCCTTTGGCGCGGAGAGTGAGGGATTCGGACTGGCCGGCTTTGAAGGGGAAGACGCCGAGGCTGGTGAAGCCGTGCTCGGCTTTGCCGGCTTCCCGCTGGTTGAGTTCGTGGATGGCCCCGGCGACTTCGCAGCGGGTGTGCGTGGAGCGGTTCGGATGCGGCTGCCAGGCGACGCGGACTTCGTAGTTGCCGGATTCGGGGACGGCGAATTCAAAGCGCGCCTCGGCGTCGGAGTCAGCGGTGGCGTAGAGGTAGTGTTTGCCGACGTAATCCGGGAGGTTGGTGCCTTCCGTCCACTTGCCCGTGAGCTTGGCGGTGCTGTCGTCGATGACGATGCCGGGCAGAGTCGCGGGATCGAGGTATTTCATCCCCGGCGGCAGGAGCTTCACGGCATCGGGCGGGACGATGAGCGGGGCGGTCAGAGTTTCGCGGCGGGCGGCTCCGGGTTCCTGGAAGAGCTTTTTAAGGAGGTCGAGATGGCTCTGGTAAACGCCGCGCGGGCTGGTGTTCTGGGTGAGGCAGAGGTAAGCGGCTTTGCCCACGACCTCGCCCATCATGCCGCAGGTGCGCATCACGCGGGTGGTTCCCAGAGCGCCGTGGGTGACGCTGATGTTGCGCCCGGCCATGAAGAGGTTGTCGATATTCTTCGAATAGAAGCAGCGGTAGGGAATGGGGTAGCCGTTCTTCCGGTCCACGCCCTGACCGAAATGCGCGCGGCTGATGAAGGGGTTGTCGGGGAACTTTTTGGCATACTGCTCCTTGGGATAATGCAGATCGAGATCCCAGGTGGTGGGGACGCAGCCGTCCGGGTAGGGTTTGCCGGAGACAATGTCCTCGCTGCTGAGGATCACGTCGCCCTCCAGGAGCCGGCTTTCGCGGGTGCCGCCGACGCTGGCGACCCACTGGAGATCGGCCTTGGCGTATTTTTCGGCCTGCGGGCCGAGCTTCATGGCCGAGAAGGCGCCGAAGACCGCGCGCAGGTTCCAGTCGCGCATGGTTTCGAGGTCCCTGATGGGATGTTTGTCGAATCCGCTTTCCCAGAACCACTCGCCTTTGTGGAATTTGCCGTCCTCGGCGGTCTTCTGACTGGCCACGGTGATGGGGAAATCGCCCATCGCCAGGGGCAGGGCCCAGGGCGTGGCTTTCCAGGGTTTGGGCTGCGCGGCGTCCTGCCAGAACCACATGTTGCTCATGCCGAGGTGGCCTTTTTCCAGCATGGAGAACTTCGCTCCGGCGAGGTCGCCGACCGTGCCGTGACCGGTGGCGTCCACGAAGAATTTCCCCCGGAAGCGGTGCTCCAGGCCGGTCAGGACATCGAGAGCGGTGACGCTGTCGATCAGCTTCGGGCGGCCCCGGCCATAGACGTCGGGGGTGCGGAAATATTCCTCCTCATTGAGGATCGGCGGGTTGCCCTCGATCATCTCCACGGCCCAGACGTGGTGGTTGAGGAAAAGGTCGATGTTCTTTTCGGAGCGCACCAGCTTCTCCTTGGCGGCGTCACCGAACTCGTCCGCCTGGCCCGGGGAATTGGTGGCCTTGTCCGCGAATTCCTCCACGATTTCCCCCAGCCGGGGATAAAGCCCGCGCCGCGTGCCGCCCTGGGCCCAGACACGGACTTCGCTGGAACCATTGCCGCCGAGCACCGGGCGGTTCTGGAGCAGCGCGACTTTCAGCCCCTGCCGCGCCGCGCTGAGAGCCGCGCCCATGCCGGCATAACCGCCGCCGCAGACCACGAGGTCGTATTCCTTGGTCTGCGGGATGCGCTCGGGCAGCCCGGCGAGCACGCGGCGTTCGGCCTGGGTGGCGGGCGGGGTGAAATCGGGATCGCTGGAGAAAATCAGGGCATCGCAGCGGCCGTCGAAACCGGTGAGGTCTTTCAGCTCCACGCGGATTTCACCGGAATTGGCGACGATGACTTCACCGCCGGGCTCCCAATGCCACTCCGCGCCGGTGGTGCCGAAGACATGCTCCAGGGTTTGGCCGTTGAAGGAAACCTGGAATTTACCGGGCGCGCCCTCCGCTTTCCAGGGCGCGACCCAGTCCTTGGTGCGCACCCACACTTTGAAAATGCCGGTGGTGGAGAACTGGGCGCTGGTCTCCGCGTTTTTCACCGGCTGACCGAGACCGTGGGCGAGAAGATAGGGCGAGCCCATGCTGTCGATGGCCTGGGTGTCCAGAATCCAGCCGCCGGGCACAGCGAAGCCCTCGGCCTCCAGAAGCACCGTCTCCGCGCGTGCGGCGGGGCAGGGGACAAAGGCGGCCATGGTCAGCAGCAGCGGAGAGAGTGGGAGCGGGAATTTCATAGGCTTCGGGGCGCGGCGGTTGCAGGGGGAATACGGTGGCAATCCGCCAGGTTATGCATCCGGACTCCGCCGCGAAATTTTTTGCGGATTGTGTCGTGAATGGGCTCTCCTGACGACGTGGGTTTATATAATCCTCCGCCATGCCCGCTCCGTTTCGTATTTCCGCCTCCGCTCCGCCTGCCGCGAATGATGATGATCGTGACGCGGCGGACCTCCGGGAATTTCGGGATTCGGGCAGCGATGCCGCGTTCACCGCGCTGGTGCGGCGGCATTTGCCCCTGGTGTTTCATGCGGCGCGGCGGCGGCTGGGGGCGGCGGCTCTGGCGGAGGAGGCGGCGCAGAACGCCTTTGCCCGCCTGGCGCTGAAGGCGGCGGCGGTGGCGCGGCATCCGGAGCGGCTGCGGGCCTGGCTGCACCGCACGGCGTTTCTGGAAGCCTGCGCCCTGGCCCGGAAGGAGGCCCGGCTTTCCCGGCTGCCCGCGCCGGAGGAGGCCCCGGTTTTCACGCCCATGAACCGTCCCGAATTGTATGAGCGGCTGGATGAGGCCCTCAGCGCCCTGCCGGAACTCGACCGCGAGCTGCTGCTGCGCCGGTATTGCGAAGGCGAGGATTTCCGCCGCATCGCCGCCGCCGTGGGAAAATCGGAAACCGCCTGCCAGAAGCGGGTGGAACGGGCCGTGCTCCGGCTGAACCGCACGCTGCTTGGGCAGCGAAGCCGCGTTCCCAACCTCAGGGATGCGAGGGCGCCTGTGTCGTCCTGGACGGCGGCGACCGCCACGGCTCTGGCCGGAATGGGCAGATCGGCCGGATCAGGCGGATCCGCCGGATCGGATGCCCAAGCATCGGTTCTGCCTTCCGTCAGCCGGGTGGCGGCGGCGGCTTTGCGGAAGCGGGCGGCGGCGGATGCGGCGGGAGCGGGATTTGGTCTGGCGGCGGCGGGATCGGGAACCTTGGCGGCGGCGGTGTGTGTGGTGGCGGCTTTGGCGGGCGTGGTGGCCGGGTGGAGCCAGGCTTCGAATCCGGCGGTGGCCCGGGCGCTTTCGAGCGACGCGATGAATTCCGGTTTGCCCGCCGCGACGCCTGGCGCGGTTTCCGCCAGCGCGACGGGTCTGGCTCCGCCGCCGGACCGCCGGGCGCGGCCGCTGGAGGAGGTGCTGGAGTCCATCCAGGCCGGACGGCTGGGGCCGCTGATTGATTTTCTGCCCACCGCGACTCCGGCCGATCTGCGGTCGGTGCTGGCGGAGGATGACCGGGTGCACCTCAGCGAGGGCTCGCCTCCGCCCGGGGAGGCGCGGAAGATGGCCCTGCGGCACTGGACGGACATTGATCCGGCGGGGGCTTTCGCGTGGGCGTTTCAGCGCGACGGTCTGGCCTCGGGGCTGATTTTGCCGGATTCCGCCGTGGTTCTGGCCGCCTGGATGCGGTCCGATCCGGCGGCCGCTTCCGCCGCTTTTGCCGCCGTGCCTTTGCCGGACCGCAGTCCGCTGGCCTCGGGGCTGGTGGAGGAGGATGATGAAATGGCGGGCCGGCTGCCGGAGTCGCATCCGGAGATTTTCGCGGCGGTGACGGCGGCGCGTTCCCATCGCCGGGAAAAACCCGCGGGTTCCGCGCGGCCGGGCCCGGAGCAGGAGCGCCTGACCGCCGCCGTGGTGGCCGGCACGGCGGACCCGGCGCTGCCGGAGGCGGAGATTCTGGACGCCTTTTGCCGGACCGCGTTTCAGGATTCCGATCTGCGGCTGGATCAGGTGAACGGCATTCCCGACCCCGCGCTGAAAACCCGGGTAATGGCGGAACTCATCGCGCGTTACGCGCCGCAGCTTCCCGCCGCGCGTCTGGAGGAGATCAATACAGGGCTGCCGCCGTCCATGACGCGGACCCGGCTGGCGGCGCTGATCGGTGGAAAGGTGGCGGCGGAGAATCCGGAAACCGCTTTCCAATGGCTGGAAACCGCGCCGCCCGGCCTGGAGCGGGACGTTTATTACCGGCAGGCGGCCGACGCTCTGGCGGTGGCGGATCCGTGGCGGCTGCTGGAACTCATTGCCAGGATGAAGGGGCCCGTTTCGTCCTCGGAAGGGGTGCTCCTCGGCATCACCGGAAGCGCGAACGGCCTGCCCAGTGCGGGCTGGTTTCCGGGACTGGCGAACGGCGGGGCGCTGGACCGGCTGCTGATTTTCGCCGGGGAGGACGATCCGGCGAGGGCGCTGAAGCTGCTGGCGGGAATCGCGGAAAATCAGCCCGGCCACTGGAGCCGGAAACCGGTGAGCAACCTCATCAAACAGGTCCTCACCGGCTGGGTGGAGCGCGACGCGCCCGCCGCCGCCCGCTGGGCCGACGCTTCGGGCAGTGACGAAATCCGGAAGCTGCTGCCAACTCTTCCCCAATCCCGCCGGAATCCATGAAAAAAATGCTGCGCTTTCTTGTTCTCCCCTGCGCCTGCTTCGCCCTGAGCTGGGCGGCGGCGCATCTGGTCCGGATTTTGGCCGAAGTCGGGGATTCGAATGTCCCGTCGCGGCAGGCGGCGGTCAGGCCGGTTTTACCGCCGAAAAATCCTCCCGGCGGCGGCGGTGCCGCGGCATCGGTATCGGGAACGGAGCGGCGGCGGATTCTGCGGGAGACCTTTGACAAAAGCCCGCCGGGGAAACGGGCGGCGCTGTGGGCGGCGTTCGCGGACAAAGCCGGACGGGAGGATCTGGAAAAACTGGCGCGGGAGCCAAAAACGCTGCCAGGCCGCCTGGCGGAGGAGGAACTGGCGGTGCGGACGGGACGCGCGGCGGGATCGCCGGGGGCCTTCGCGGCTTTGGCGGCGCAGGATCCGGAAGCCGCCTGGCGTCAGGTCCGGGACACAGGTCAAAGCCCGGCCGCCGCCGCCGTGCTGCGCATTCTGGCGCTCCGCGATCCGCAGGACGCGCTGCGCCGCTGGCGGCAGATGCCCTTGCGCCCGGCTTTGCGCCCGCTTTCGGCGGACGAGGCTTTATTCCAGGGACGCGTGGCGGTGACCCACACGGCGCTGGGTTCACTTTTCGCCTCCTGGGCCCGGCGGGATCCGATTGGGGCGGAGGTGGCGGTGGATTCCCTGCCGGCCAAACTCCGGCTGGGCGCTCGGAATGAGATCGCCATGGCCTGGGCGTATCACGATGGACCGGCGGCATTGCGTTACGTTTCCCGGCACGCGGCCGAATCCGGCACGCAGCCCTGGCGGATGGACGTGATGCTTCTGTCGGCGCTCAACCGCTGGCCGAAGGAGACGGCGGCGCTGCTGGCAGGGGATTCCCTGCTGGCGGGAGGCACCGTCGAGTGGATCACTCCCCGGGCGGTTCCCGGTTTGTGGTATCTGGCGGATCCGGACGGCTGTCTGGCGTGGTTCAAGGCAGCGGATAAAGGTCCGGCGGACCTCCTGCGCGTCAGAGCGGTCCTCCGCGACCCCGCCGCCGCCGCGCGTCTGCTGCGGGAGACCTCCCTGGCGGAGGATCAGAATGCCGGGAAAATCATCAGCGGTCTGGCGCTCCGGGACCGTGAGGCCGGTCTGGCCCTGGCGGAGGAATTTCACGCCCGCGCCGAAGTGGACCCGGCGCTGATCCAAAGTGATGCCACCGCCGCCCCCGCCGCCGCGCTGGAAAGCTGGCTGGCCGCCCTGCGCGGCGGCCACAAAGCGGAGGAGGCGCTGAAATCGCTGGGCTGGACGGAGGAGACGGGGCGGAGGATTTCCGCTTTTGCCCGGGCGAAGCTGCCGGATCAGGCGCGGGAGTTGGAAAATCTGCTGGCGGATGCGGCGTCGCTTCCGGCCGCTGGTCCAGCTGCTGATCCGGCGTCGACCGGGGCCTCCGTGGCGGCGGCGGATCGGGCTTCCGCGCCGGGTTATGCCTTGGTTCCCGCTCAGGCGGAGGCGCCGGCCGGGGCTCCAGCTTCAGCGCGGGCCGAAACGCCGGATCCCGGAAGTTACCACTTTGCTGTCCCCGGCCCGGGCCGTCCGGAAATCTGGACCGGAGCGCGCCGAAGGGAATTTTCCACTGAACCCGCCGCCGCCGCCCGGTCGCTGCTGGAATCGGGGGCTCCGCTTCAGGAGTGGGACGCCTGGAACGTGGTGAGCCTCTGGGCTCCGCACGACCCCGCCGCCGCCCGCGACTGGCTGGCGCAACTGCCCGAAGGCCGGGCGCGGGATCAGGGGGGACTGGCTCTGGCCGGTGCCCTGGCGGACCGCGGGCCGGCGGAGGCGCTGACCCTTCTGACTTCACTGAACAAGGACCGCAGCCCGCCGCCGGAGCGGGATGCGGCCCGGATCTGGACCGAAAGTGTCCAGCGTCTCCTGCTCACCGGGGGCGACTGGCAAACTTGGCTTCAGCACCGGCCGCCGGGCGCGGATTCCAGAAGTGACAAGCCGATGGCGGAAATCCTGGCGTCCGAGGCCACGCTGCTGGAAACCCTGCGGCACTTGCGGACGCCGTAACCGGGTGGAGCACGGCCCCTGGGGGCGGCCTGCCGCAGGCTCCGGGTATAGGCCCTATATGACCTTATGGGTCCTATAGGGCCTATCCGCTTTGATGACGCAGGGCTGGGGCTCACCGCTTCTCAAGCCTTGACGTTTGATGAAAAATGGGAATCGCATGTCAGCGATGCCCGATTTCCCCCCAGCCGCCGCGCCCCGCGCCGCCTGCTCCTCCGGCGGCGGCCGCCGTTTGCGGGCTCCGGGCCGGCTTTATGATGGAGTGGGGATTTTCTGGAAGATCGCCTTTGCCGCGGCCATGCGGGTGAAGGCGCGGGGTTTGGATCACGCGGAGCGGGCCGCGGCGGAAAGCGGAGGCGGGGTGCTGCTGGCGGTGAGTCATGTGAGTCACCTGGACCCGGTGGTCCTGAGCACCCTGCTGCGGCGGCGGGTGAGCTGGATGGCGCGGGAGGAATTTTACCGCCATGGGCTGTGGGCCTGGTTTCTGGACCGCATGGGCGCGTTTCCTGTGAACCGTCAGGGCCGGGCGCTGCCGGGCATCCGGGCCGCTTTGTCCAAACTGAGGGCCGGGGAAGCGGTGGGGATTTTCCCGGAGGGTGAAATCATGCGGGGCGTGGACTCGGTGCTGCGCGGCGGGCCGATCCGTCGCGGGGTGGCGCTGCTGGCGGCGCGGACCGGAGTGCCGGTGGTGCCGGTGGTGGTGTCGGGGACACAGCGGCTGAACCGGGTGCTGCCGTGGCTGCCCATCAAATCCGGAAAACTGTGGGTGGCCGCCGGTCCGGCGCTGCACGCTCCGCCGGACACGAACACGCGGGCGGGCCGCGATGCGTTTGCGGCCCGGCTGGAGCGGGCTTTGGTGGAGGTGTATGCGGAACTGCGCCGCGAATTCCCGCAGCCTGAAACTGAAGTCCCGTGAACCGGCCCTTTTACAATGCCCTCTGCTTCTTCGGCCGCGGCCCGCTGTGGCTGTGCTCGCGGCCGCGGTTCCGCGGACAGCATTTTTTGAAAAACGCCGGCGGCTGTCTGCTGGCGGCGAACCACCGCAGTCCCTACGACTGCGTGATAATGATGGGTTCGACCTGGCGGATTATCCGGTGGGTGTCGGCGGTGGAGGTGTCGCTGGGGCCGTGGCGGCGGTTTTTCCGGTGGATCGGCGTCATTCCCCTGGACCGGTCAAAGCGCGACACCAGAGCGGTGCGCGAAATGGTCAGCCTGATGCGCGGCGGGGAGGCCGTCGGGCTGTTTCCCGAAGGAGCCCTGCGCACCGGGCCGGACGCCGTGACCTCCGGCGGCCCGCTGAATGAGAATCTTTGCCGTCTGGCGCAGCTGGCGAATGTGCCCGTCGTTCCCTGCGCGGTGGCGGGCGGGGAGAAATTCAGCCGCTGGACGTCCTGGCTGCCGGTGAAGGGCACGCGCTGGGCGGTGCATTTCGGCGAGCCGCTGCCGCCGGGCCCGGATCTGGGCGAGCGGCTGAGGGCGGCGCTGATCGGGCTTTACCGGGAAGCGGTGGCGGAAGCTTGGGGAAGGGCGGAGGTGGACGGGAATGGGCCGGATGGATCGGCTGGACGAGGGACTGAACGGCCGGGAACAGAAATCACATGAAAGTCATTCTTATCACCGGGGCGAACAGCGGCATTGGCCGGGCCTGCGCGCGGGCTTTTCTGGAAGCTTCGCCGGAGGCCCGGGTTTTCGGGGGCGTGCGGCTGAAGCGGGACGGCATCGACGCGCTGGCGGCGGAATTTCCGGGACAGGTGACGCCGGTGGCGCTGGAGGTTACGGAAGCGGCGGCGTGGGAGTCGGCAGTGGCGGAAATTGTCCGGGAAACAGGCCGCCTGGATGTGCTGGTGAACAACGCCGGCTCGCACCGGGACGGCCTGCTGGCCACCATGAGCGATGACACCTGGCATGAGGTGATCGCCACCAATCTGACCTCCGTTTTCCTCGGCTGCCGGGCGGTGGTGCGGACGATGATGGCGCAGCGCTTCGGGCGGATTGTGAATATCAGCTCGCTCAGCGCCCTCCTGGCTCCGGCGGGACAGACGAATTACGCGGCGGCCAAAGCGGGCGTGGTGGCCCTCACCCAGTCCTTGGCCAAGGAGGTGGCGCGGGCGGGGATCACGGTGAACGCGGTGTGTCCCGGTTACATTCAAACCTCCGCTCTGGGACAAACGGCGGAGTCTCTGGCCGCTCTGGCCAAAACCGTGCCCGCCCGCCGCCTGGGCAAGCCGGAGGAAGTCGCGGCCGCCGTGCTGCATCTGGCCAGCGCGGAGGCCGGCTACACCACCGGCGCGGTCCTGAAGCTGGACGGGGGGATTTTTTAGCCGGCATGGGTTAATCCTGAGCGGTCATTCCGGTCCGGCGCAGGATGCCCGTGCTCCTGTCGCTGGAACGGAGCACGAGCCTCTGGCCCGTGATTGAAGTTACCAAAGCCGAACTAATGATTCCGGAATCTGACCGCTGAGGACCAGCGCTGGGACGGCGTTTCCACCCAGCGGTGCAGCGCCCAGGCTCCGGCGGCGGAGACCGCGAGGGCCAGGCAGACGCCGGCGGTGTCCACCCAGGGATCGCGCGGGCGCTGGGCGAGAAACGTGTTCACCGGTCCGCCGATGACGAGGTGGAAAAGATAAAAAGGATACGAAATGCTCCCCAGCCACGACAGCGCCGGATGCCGCAGGGGCACAAAGGCGATGCTGAGGGCTGTCCCCAGGCCCATCAGGGCGTGGGGATGCCACTGGGCTTTGACCGCGACGGCGTAGCAGACCGCGAGAATCATCAGAAACCCCGGCAAATTCACCAGACGGCGGAACCACCAGAAGGTCGCCGTGCCCATGGCGAAGTAGGCGGTGTAATGCGTGACCCAGCGATCCTCGGGGAAAATCAGCGACAGGGAAACGAACGCCGCGAGGCAGACCAGACGGATCCAGGCGCGGTGATGGATCAGCAGCGGCAGGATCAGGCCCGCGATCAGGCAGTATTGAAAATCGAGCGCCAGCGTCCAGTAAATGTCCATCAGCCACGGGCGGTGCAGAAGGTCATTCAGGTAGAAAAAGTGCGGCCACCAGTTGGACCAGCCGACCGAGGCCATGGTGTGCGCCTGCCCGAAAAAATACGGCGCGATCATGCAGACCGCCGAAAGCAGATACAGCGGATGCAGGCGCAGCAGGCGCTTGAGCAGAAACCGGCCGTATTCGGAAAGGTGGTAGGATCCCCGCTGGAGCGCCCATGGGATGATGAATCCGCTGATCACAAAAAACACGAACACCGCCAGATAGCCGTAAGTCCCGGCGGATTTCAGCGCGCTGTCCGCCGGATACCCGTGCATCGTGGCTCCGTTCTGCGTGAAATGGTAAATCCCCACCCACAGCGCCGCCAGGCCGCGCAGGGAATCAAGCACCTCCAGGCGGTGCAGACGGGCGGGCGGAAGGTCATGGGGCATAAAGGGAAGGGAGTGGCGGGCGGCGGGCGGTGGCAGCGGCAGCGGCAGCGGCGGATGGATAATAGGGGTCCGGAAAAGACGGGCCACGGATTTCACGGATGGAAACGGATAAACACGGATAGGAACGGGGTTTTTCCGATTCACCGGGCGGGCGAAGCCTCCCTTATGCCTTTTTCCACGTGGAAACAGGGGTGATTTGGGAATGGACTGCGGCGGCCTGTCCCGCCGGGCAGGATGCCCGGTGCCGGAGCATCGGCTGTTCCAGCTCCCCGGAAATAGGTCCTATAGGACTTATAAGACCTATAGGGCCTATAGGGCCTATCCGCTCTGAGCAATAAAGGCGCCCGCCACCGCGCGCCATGGCAGGGGCACCGGGCAGGATTGCCCGGCGGAACACGTGGCACCCGGCCGGACGCCTGCTCCACCCGGGTTCGGAAATGCCCTGGCATGAAGGAGCCGGCCCCGCATATTCAAAACCGCATGGACATTCTCATCCGACCCGCCGACGGACATGGCCTCCCTTTTGGACTCAGCGCTCCGCCGGTGGACCAGGTGATGGCCGAGCAGCGGGCGGACAGTTTCCGGAAACGCAGCATCAAAAACGAGGCCAAACGCACCGGCCTGCTCATGGCGGTGGCCATGATGGATCTCACCACGCTGGAGGGCATGGACACGCCGGGCAAAGTGCGGCATTTGTGCCGGAAAGCGCTGGCCCCCATGGACGGGCGTTACGGCTGCCCCAGCGTGGCGGCGGTCTGCGTGTATCCGAATTTTGTGGGCATCGCCAAAAAGCTGACGGCGGGATCGACCGTGAAAGTCGCCTCCGTGGCCACCGCTTTTCCCAGCGGCCAGTCGTCGCTGAAAGTGAAGCTGGAGGACGTCCGCCACGCGGCGGGCGAGGGCGCGGACGAGATCGACATGGTCATCGACCGCGGCGCTTTTCTGGCCGGGGAATACAGCCGCGTTTTTGACGAAATCGCCGCCATCCGCGAAGCCTGCGGGACCGCCCACCTGAAGGTGATTCTGGAAACCGGCGAGCTGCAGACCTATGACAATGTCCGTCTGGCCAGCGGGATCGCCATGCGCGCCGGCGGCCATTTCATCAAAACCAGCACCGGCAAAGTCACGCCCGCCGCCACTCTGCCGGTGACCCTGGTGATGCTGGAGGCCATCCGCGATTTTTATTATGCCACCGGCCGCAGGATCGGCATGAAGCCCGCCGGCGGCATCCGCACCGCGAAGGAGGCCCTGCAGTATCTGGTCATGGTCAGGGAAACCCTGGGAGCCGCGTGGCTGACGCCGGAGTGGTTCCGTTTCGGGGCCAGCAGCCTGCTGACGGATGTGAACATGCAGCTGGCCAAAATGGCCGACGGCCACTACCAGCGGCCGGAGGAGATGAGCATGGCGTGAGGGGCTGCCGGCACCCGGCAATCCGGGCCGCCCACGGGCGGACGGGCGGACGGGCGGACGGGCGGACGGGCGGACGGGCGGACGGGCGGACGG
>JAZKFB010000011.1:29391-158758 GCA_040386695.1 Verrucomicrobiota bacterium | reverse complement strand
GTTACCGAGGGTTCGAATCCCTCCCTCTCCGCCAAATCAAATTGGCGTTGATTTTCAACGGGTTACAAAGATTGAAGGGCTGCTGAAGGTGCCCAGTGGCAACAAAACCTCACACACGCGCTTCACGGGACTGATCCTTCCGAAGCTTCAGCAGATGGGATTTGAGACTGGGGCCCGCCCGCCCGGGCAGCCGCACGCCACACGGACCGGAAATCCACCGATTGAAACCCGGGGCCGCGCTTCAATTCCCTGCCTCATTGCGGGATCGTTGCCCTGATCCGGGTCACTCCGCCGTTTTGCCGGCAAAGGCCGCCTTGAGGTTTCCGGCGACGAAGGTCTGGGCTTCTTTGGCTTTGTCCACGGCGGCGGCCATACCGAAGAACTCGTGGGTGACCCCGTCGTAGTTTTTATAATAAACGGTGACTCCATCAGCCTCGAACTTTTTGGCCAGGGCCTCGCCTTCGGAGCGCAGGGGATCGATCTGGGCGGTGATGATGGTGGCGGAGGGCAGCCCTTTGAGGCTGGGCGCGCGGAGGAGGGCGAATTTTGGATCCTCCGCATCCGCTTTGCTTTCGAATGTCTGATCGGCGAACCATTTCATCATGGCGGCGTTCAGCGGCTTGGCTTTGGCGTTTTCGAGGTAGGAGGGAGTGTCCATTTTCGAGTCAGGGCGGCTGACCGGAAAAGGAAGGCAGGGTTCACGGACGCAGCGCGGGAGCGGAGGAGGTCTCAGCGTGCCGGCCGGACCCGCGCTCTCTTTTTCTGGCGGGAAATTGTTCTTTCCGCCGCATCGGGAAATTCCCGCAGTGCTTTTGAGGGTGACGCGCCGCCTGGCATGGGGCAGGACAGGGACCTCCGGCTTTTCCCGCGGAGGGCCATCTCCTTTTCCCCCTTATGATCAATGACTGGACGGTTCGTTTCCGGGCCCGCGCCTGTGGCGTGTTTCTGCTGCTGCTGTTGTTGTGTGTGCCGGGGCCGGTGGGGGCGGGCACGGAGCCTTTGGCGAAGGCTCAGGATGACCTGCGGAATCAGGCCGCACCGGAAGCGGAGGAAGCCACTGGGGAAAAAGTGGCCGATGATGGTCCGGGGAGCCCCGAGTCCCGGCTGATTGATGAATCCTTGGAGCCGCCACTGAGTTTTTCCGGGGACTGGGCGGAGCCCGGGCCGCCGCCGCCGCCGCTGCCGGGCGCGGGGCCGGTGCCGGAGCCGGGCTTTGGCTCAGTGGCCACTGCGGCCCGGCAGCCTCGGGGGGTGCTGAGCGGGCGGGTGGTTTACATGAACGGCGGGCACGGCTGGATCTGGGATCCGGATTACTGGCGGACGCAGCGGGGAATCACCCAGGAGATGAACGAGGATTACGGGAATCTCGATCAGGTCAATCTGTTCGCCGCCTACTGCTTCAACGCCGGGGCCACGGTCGTCTCCTTCCGGCCGCTGGGGCAGCAGACCAGGGAAGTGGTGCTGGATAATGATGACCCGGAAGTGACTTTCACCGGCTCCTGGGCGAACAGCACGGCCACCGTGTTTTTCGGCTCCGCCGGGGATGTGCCCTACCGTTACGCCGCTTTGGCGGCGGCGGAGACGGCGCGGGCCACTTACACGCCGAATATCCCGGAGGCCGGCTTTTATCCGGTTTACACCTGGGTGCGGCATGGATCGGACCGGGGCGATCAGCTTTACCGCATCCGCCACACCGGCGGGGAATCACAGGTGCGGGTGCCGCACCACATGGCCGGCAACGGCTGGGTTTATCTGGGCGAATATTATTTCAACGCCGGCTCCAGCAGCGCGGCGGGCTCCGTGGGGATCAGCAATCAGCGCGGCACGGCGGCGGGGACTTATGTTTTTGCCGACGCCATCCGTTTCGGCAACGGCATGGGCTCCGTGAACCGCGGCAGCGGTCTTTCCACCTACCCCCGCGAGCATGAAAGCAGCCGCTACTGGGTGCAGGCGGGGCTGGGTCAGGGGCAGTCGTCCACGCTTTACAACGGCGGCGGCGATGACGAGAGCGACAGCTGGGGCACACCCTCCAAAATGTCCGCCGAAATGAACCGGGAGGAGGGCGGCACCGCAAACGGGCGGGTGCACATCAGTTTTCACAGCAACGCCGGCGGCGGGCGCGGAGTGCTGGGGCTGATCACCGGCGACCCCACTCCGAACCAGGCCGCGCTGGCGCAGCTCTGCGGGGCGGAGGTGAACGCGGACCTGGTGGCCCTGGGCTCGCCGCCGCTGGAGGTGCCTTGGAACAACCGCTCGAATGTGACCCACACCGGCGGGTATTCGGAAATCGACGGCAGTCTTTTCAACTACGAGATGGCGGCCACGATCATTGAGGTCGCCTTCCACGACAGCGTGGAGGATTCCAAACTGATGCGCGATCCCAAAGCGCGCACAGCCGTGGCCCGCGCCGCCATGCACGCGGCGGTGAAATATTTCGCGCAATATGACAGCCTCACCGCCGCCTATCCGCCGGAGCCGCCGACGGACGCCCGCGCGCAGGGCGGCGCGGATGGTTCCGTGATGCTGCGCTGGGCCCGGCCCGTGAGCACCGGCGGAGCGGGAGCGCCGACGGGATATGTGATTTACCGCAGCGCGGACGGTCTGGGATTCGGCCACCCGGAAGTCGTGGGCAATGTCACGGGTCACATCCTCACGGGGCTGCCTGCCGGCACGGACACTTATTTCCGCATCGCCGCCTTCAACGCGGCCGGGGAGTCCTTTCCCTCCGAAACCGCCGGGTGCCGTCCACCGCTTTCCGTGACGCAGCCGCGGGCGCTGATTGTGAACGCCTTTGACCGCAATGACCGCACGCTGAATCCGCGCCAGAACATCACCCGGCTCGGGTATGCGCCGCCCGGAGACACCGGCACGATTGAGCGCGTGCTTCCGCGCCGGTCAAATTCGTTCAGCTACGTCGTGCCCCACGGCAAAGCGGTGGCGGCGGCGGGCTGGGCGTTTGATTCCTGCCAAAATGAGGCGGCGGGCGTGACGGTGGCCCTGGCCGACTACGCGGTGGTCATCTGGGCCTGCGGGCAGGAATCCACCGCCGATGAAACCTTCAGCGCCGCCGAGCAGGCACGGCTGGCGGAGTTCCGCCAGGCGGGCGGAGCGCTGTTTGTCTCCGGTTCGGAAATCGGCTACGATCTTGGCCGCGCGGGCGGGCCGGCCGCCGCCGACCGCGCTTTTCTCGCGGGTCAGCTGAAGGTTTCCCTGACCGCGGACGATTCCGGCAGTCACACCGCCGTTCCCGTGAGCGGGAGCGCTTTTTCCGGTCGGACATCGGCGGTTTTTGATGACGGTTCGCGGGGCATCTATCCGGTCCGGTCGCCCGATGTGCTTGCCCCCGCCGGTTCCGGCGCCCGGGCGGCCCTGCGTTACTCCGGAGTGGCCGCCGGAGCCGCCGCCGTGCAGGACGACGGGGCGGCGGGCGGCGGGCGGTCCATGGTTTTCGGATTCCCTTTTGAAACCATCACCGATCCCGCCGTGCGCGCCGGCTGGATGACGGACAGCCTCGGCTTTCTCAGCGCTCCGGCGGTGCTGGTGCCGCCGGGCTCCGTCTGGAAATACAATATCCTGACCACCGATCCCGGCGCCTTCTGGCCGGCGGCCGGGTTTGACGACAGCGCCTGGCCCGCCGGAGCCGCGCCCCTGGGCTACGGCGGTGACGGGGAAACGACGGTTCTGCCCGCCGGAAATCCGCCGCGCGTGACCACTCTTTTCCGCCGGTCGTTTGTGGTGGAGAACCCCCGTCTTTACCGCACGCTGAGCCTGCGCCTGCGCCGGGATGATGGCGCGGCCGTCTGGTTGAATGGCGTGGAGGCGCTGCGCGACAACCTGCCCGCCACTGGCGGCCCCACGTTCGAAACCCGCGCCCTGGAGCCCGTCCCGGCTCCGGCGGAAACCGCTTACGTCACCCATACGCTGGACGCGCGTGATCTGCGCGCGGGCATGAACATGCTCGCCGTGGAGATCCATCAGGCCGATCCCGACGGCGCGGACATGGGATTTGATCTGGAACTCACCGCCGCGCGCGACACCGGGGCCCCGCTGATCCCGCGCGGCAGCGTCTGGAAATACCGCGACACCGGCGTGACTCCCCCGGCGGACTGGACCGGTCCTGGTTTTGACGACACCGCCTGGCCCGCCGGATTCGCCCGTCTGGGTTATGGCGGCGACGGCGAGAGCACCCTGCTCGGCTTTGGCCCGGATCCCGCCGCCGTGTATCCGGTTTCGTGGTTCCGGCATGCTTTTCAGGTCGCGGATCCGGCGGAATTTGATGGCCTCCGCGTGGAACTCCAGCGGGATGACGGCGCGGTTCTTTATCTCAACGGCACGGAACTGCTCCGGGACAATCTGCCCGCCGGCCCCCTGACGGGAATCCTCGCGCCGGCGGCGGCCGGCGGAGCGGATGAAACCGCGTGGCGCTCCCTCCTGGTTCCCGCAGCCGCCCTGCGGCCCGGAGTCAACGTGCTCGCCGCCGAAGTCCGGCAATCCTCCGCCAACAGCACCGACCTCGGTTTTGATCTCCGCCTTTCCGGCCTGCGCCAGCCTGTTGGAGCCTACGACGGCTGGCGCGCCGCCGCCTTCGGCTCCAGCATGGACAGCACGCCGGTCTCCGGGGACAACGCCGATCCCGATGGCGACGGCATCGTCAATCTCATGGAATACGCCCTCGGTCTGATCCCCGTCCGGGCCGATGCCCCTCCGCTTTTCCTGGCCCCGGATGCCCCCCTGACGGTTTCCCTCACGCGCTCCTCCCTCGTCACGGACTGCGTTCTGATTCTGGAGTCCACCAGCGACCTGGCCGCCGCCGACTGGACTCCCGTGGCGCGCAGTTCGGCCGGAAACCCCTTCGAATCCCTCCAGTCCGGCGTGACCATCACGGAATCCGCCACCGGCACCGTCCGCACGGTCAGCCTCATTGTTCCGCCCGCCAGCACCGGGCGGCTGTTTCTGAGAATTTCTGTAATCCGCTGATTATCAATTCTTTAATGCGATTCATCAGCGCGGCGGCGCGTCCGTGCCGATCTCAATAAATCAGACACCAGAACAGCTCCCGGAGGAGTTGTTCAAAAAAAGATACCATTCCTCCCGGATTGATGCCATATATGCCTATATTTCCGTCATTCGTCCCTGCTATTGCCGCACGGCAGCCTTTACTCAGCTGCCGCAACCGCCCTCCATAAATGCTGTTCCGCCGGATTCCGCCCGTTTTTCTTTTTCTGCTGCTGATGCCGCTGTTTTTATTGACGGCGTGGTGCGCCCGGGCGCAGGAAGCGGCACCACTGCGCTCCACCGCTGAAATCCGCCAGCTCAGCCGCGCCCAGCTCGCTTCGCGGCCCCGGGTGGATTTTGAGGCGGTCATTCTCAGCGTGCTGCTGGGGGCTCCGCCGAATCTGCAGGTTTACCAGGATGGCACCGCCATCTATATCCATGCCGCTCTTGGCGTGGGGGACCCGTATGACAAAGCCTGGCTGAATTTCCAATCCGGGGACCGGGTCCGTATTCAGGGGAGGGCCAAGGCGGGAAATTTCGCGCCTGTGGTCATTCCGGAAAAGATTGATAAAATCGGCTCCAGTCCTCTGCCCGAGCCCCAGCCGATCACTGTTTCAGATCTCAGCTCCGGCCGCCTGGACGGGCAGTGGGTCACCATTTCCGGGGTCGTCCGGAACGTTTCCGAGAGAAATGGCTTCGGAGGTCTGGAAATCGGCAACGCCCAGGGGGAGTTCCTCGCGAAAATGTTCTCCGCCCCCCCTCCGTCACTCATCGGAAGCCATGTCCGCCTCCGCGGTCTGTGCCTGCCTTACTTCAATATCCGCGGCCAGATGATGGGGCTCCTGATCCATGTCGGCGGGATGAAAAACGTCATGGTTCTCCAGCCCGCCGGCGAGGATCCTTTCGCCGTGCCCGAAATCTCGGCGGCCGCCATGCGCCCCTTTGATCTGGAGCAGGGAACCGACGCCGGCCGGTGCCGCCTGCGCGGGACCGTGATTTTCAGTGTGCCCGGCTCTTATCTTTACCTGCAGGCGGACCGCCGGGGCGTCAGGATCGGACTGGCTGCGGGGCAGTCCGCCGATGTGGGGGACCTGGTGGAGATTTCGGGTTTTGTGAGAATGCGTCAGGGCTTCGCCGAGATGGCCCACTCCCTCGTCCGGAAGCTGGGAACCGCCGAAATGCCGGAGCCGGAGCTGCTGGATTCGGCCTCGATTCTCAGTCCGTCCTTTTACAAAAGCGTCCCTCCCCCGCCGGATGTCAACGGCCGGCTGGTCGCCCTCCGGGGCATTCTGCTGAAAACGGACCGCAATCCCGACGGTAAAACCACTTTCTGGGTCGGGGCTCCGGGCACTTCACCACTGAATGTGCCGGTTTCCGTTCCTTCCGGCACGGAAACTCCCCGGATCGGCAGCAGGGTGGAGCTGCGGGGCGTCTGCGAGCTGATCATGCCCGAGCCAAAACCGATGGACGGGCTCAGTATTCCCGTCGGCATGACCCTCTCCATCGCCAAAAGCAGCGATCTCAAAGTGCTGAAAGCCGCCTCCTGGTGGACTCCCGCCCGGCTGTGGACGCTGGTGGGAGGCATTGCCTGCGCGTTCGCGCTCACCCTGCTGCAGGTGCGCTCCCTCCGCCGCCGGGTCCGCATTGGAGCCATCGCTCTTTCGGAGGCCATCGTGCGCCGCCGCGCGGCCGAGGCCCGGGCGGATGAGCGCCAGCGCCTCGCCGAGGAAGTCCACGACATCATGGCCCAGAGCCTCACCGGCGTCGCCCTTCAGCTGGGCGCCGCCGACCTTTGCCTCGCCTCCGCGCCCGCGCAGGTGCCGCATCATCTGAAGCTGGCGTCCGGTCTCCTGGAGTTCGCCCGGGACGAGATCCGCCGCACGCTCCTCGACCTCCGCTCCGGGCTTCTCGATAAGGGAAACCTCACGGACGCCCTGAAGACCATGGCCGGCATGTTCACCAAAACGGGCACCTGTGAAGTGGAATGGGACATCAGCGGCATCCCGCCCCGGGTTCATCCCCTCACCGCCCATTCCCTGCTCCGCGTCATCCAGGAAACCCTCACCAATGCCGTCAAGCACGGCCACGCCAACCGCATCCGGATCCAGCTTGATTATTCGGACAACGGCATCGCCCTGAAAATGATGGACAACGGATGCGGCACCGCCGCCTCCCTCCGCCCCGGCCCCGCCGAGGGGCATTTCGGCCTGGAGGGCATGCGCGGGAGAGTGCTGCGCCTGGGGGGAAATTTCCGTTTCCAGTCCGCCCCGGGCGAGGGCGCCAAAGTCGAGATTCACATCCCCGCCCAGCCGGCGGCCACCGTTTCCCTCGCTTTGGAGGAAGTGAACTCAAAATAATAAACCACTGGCCGGGCAGCGGGCTCTGCGGAGTCCCGGCAGTGGACCGGCTCCCGGTGCGGCAAAGCGGCGGTTCCCCGGATGACGCTGAAAGCCGGAACGGCCGGAATATTTCCACGACGTTTGTCGTTGACTAAATTACGACCAGTGTCGTATTCATTGCGGCATGAGTCAGAATTCATTACCCAAGCCCACAGGAGCGGAACTGGAAATGCTGCGGACGCTCTGGGAGCACGGACCGCTGACCGTGCGGGAAATCCATGAGCGTCTTCTGAGCGGTCAGAAGGACACCGGCTACACCACCACGCTGAAAATCCTTCAGAAAATGACGGTGAAGGGGCTGGTGCGCCGCGACGAGACCCGGCGCTCGCACATTTACCATCCTGTTCTGAAAGCCGAACAGACGCGGATTCAGCTGGTCCGCGATCTTCTCCAGCGGGCTTTTGGCGGATCGCCGGGCAAGCTGATGATCGCCGCGCTGTCCGGCAGAAAAGCCACCGCCGCCGAGCGCGATGAGATCCGGCGGCTGCTGGATGAAATGGAAACCTCCAACCCGTCCGGCGAGTCATGAATATCCTGCCGGACCCCGGAACCGTGAGCGCGCTTTCCTGGACGCTGCTGCATTCCCTCTGGCTGGGCGCGGTGGCGGCGGTGCTTCTTTGGCTGATTCTCCGGCTTCTCCCGCCCGCTCAGGCCCGGCTGCGGTATGCGGCGGCCATGGGTTCGCTGCTGCTGCTCACGGTGGCCTGCGGCGTCACGTTTTTTCTCAACCGGAGCCGGGTTCCGGGCGGAGCGGCGGCTTTGGAAAAAGCCCCGCCAACCGCCGCCGCAGCCCTGATTCCGGAATCCCCGGCCACCGCCGCGGGGCACGCTCCGGAAAATCCCGCGTCCCCCGCCCTCTCCGCCCCGCCCCCGTCCGGCCGCCACCAAACCGCTGCCCCCATCGGCCCGGCCCCCGGAACTCCTTCCGCCCGTTCCATCCGCGGTCATGCCGCCCGGCCCGCCTGGATGCCCTGGATCACCGTTCTGTGGAGCTTCGGAGTCCTCGCGGGCACCCTCCGGCTTTTTGGAAACTGGCGGACTCTGGCACGCTGGCGCGACCGCTCGGAAAGCTGCGCCGATAAGGCATGGATCCGGAAAATCATTCTGCTGAGGGAACGGCTGGGACTGTCCCGCCCGGTGAGGCTGCTGGTGTCGGCGGCGGCTCCGGTGCCGGTGGTCATCGGCTGGCTGAAGCCGGCCATTCTGGTGCCCGCCCAGCTTTTCACCGGCCTGCCCGCCGCGCAGCTGGAGGCTTTGCTGGCCCACGAGCTGGCCCACATCCGGCGGCGGGATTACCTCGTGAATCTGGTGCAGAGCGGCATCGAGATTCTCTTTTTCCACCACCCCGCCGTCTGGTGGATTTCCTCCCGGATCCGCGCTGAGCGCGAACACTGCTGCGACGACACCGCCGCGCGCCTCTGCGGCGGTCCCCTGCCCTACGCCCGGGCGCTGGCGGCGCTGGAGGAACTCCGGCCGGACGGGGCTTCCGCGCTTTGTCCCGCCGCCACCGGCAGTCCTCTGGCCGGGCGCATCCGGCGGATTCTGGGCGCGCCATCCTCCCCGCATTCCTCCCCGGCGCCGCTCTGGTCCGCCATGCCGGGAGTTGTGGCGCTCGCCGCCGTCCTCGGCGGCCTGCCGTGGCTTCAGGCCCAGGATCCGCCCGCCGTGCCCCCGGCAGCGGCGGCGGTGGCTGAAAAAAAGGAAACCGCCGGCCCGAAACCGCCGGAGACCTCTGCGCCCATCCCCGCCAGCCTCACCCCCGCCGCAGCCCTGGACACCGTGCAGGCCTTTCTGCGGGCCCCGTCCGCCGGGGAAAAAATACACTGGCTGCTGCCGGACGCGGAGACGCGCGCCGCCGCGGAAACGTTTTTTGCCCGCCATCCGGATCTGGCCGGAGCGCTGCGGGGAACCCTGGTTCCTGAATACCTCAGCACCGGCGCGGATGGCCGGGTGCATCTGGCCATGGATCTTCCAGCGCTGGCCAAACCGCATTTTTTCACGGTGCGTCCGACGGACCGGGGACCCCGGATCGACTGGTTGAACGGCACTTTTTACCTGGAGCCGCATTTTGAGGATCTTCAGAGGGACATGCCGGAAACTCCCGTGAAAATCCCCGCCATTCTCCAGCCCGGCGACTATTATAACAAAGCCTTCGCGGATCAGGGACAATACCGGTGCTGGGAACTGCGCTATCCCGGCGTGGACCGCCGGTTTTATGGCTATGAGAAACGGACCCCGTCCAACGCCGGGAGCGGGGACACGGCAGCAGCGGCGGCCTCCGGCTTTAAGGAACCGGCCCGCCGGGAGAGCACAGGCGTGCAAATGGTGGAGATCCAGTATCCATCCCGTCAGAAAGACCCTTCGCAGGTGGAAATCGTGCGGATTCATCCCGGCCCGGAAGCGTCCGGTTTCTCTTTCCCCGCCGTGCGGCCCCTGCCCGAAACAGCGCCGGATAAAAAGCCGGCCGGCTTTCCCGGAAGCGGACCGGAGTTCCGCCCGCAGATTCCCGGATCCGGGCCTGTTCCCGTTCCCCCGCGCGGATTCCGGAAAATGGATTTTGACGATGTTTCGCTCGTGCCCTCCGGGATTTCCAAACCCGCGCCGGAAATAACTATCCGCGCGGCCGGGGCCGGCTCCGGGGAAAAACTGACCGGTTTCCGCGTCCTGATGGGCCGCATGCAGCCGGATGGAACCGCTGTCTGGCACCTGCCTCTGCCCATGCCGCCCGGAGGCGGGGAGGAATTTCAGCTTCCCCGGCGCTTTCTGTCCGGCAGCGGAGGCGTCAGGATCGAGGCGGCGGGCCGGATTCCCAAATGCTGGCTCTGGCAGGACAGGGAAAAGATTCCGGATGAAATCACCTTTGAGCTGGAACCCGATCCCGGCATCAGCATCCGCGTCAGCCTGCCGGACGGCAGCCCCGCCGCCCGCGCCACCGTGGCCCTGACCATTCCCGGACGGTGGGCGGTGATTGAGAAGGGACGGGTGTGGCACGCCGATGAGCCCGCGCCCTCCCGGTCTCCGGACGCCTGGTCGTGGCCGCGGTTCCGCACCACGGATGAAAATGGGGATTTCCTGCTCCCCGGGGAAACCGACCCTGCGGCCCGCGTGCTGATCACGCATGACGCCGGTGCCGCCGAAATTTCCCATGCCAGTCTCGCCGGCGACCCCCGCATCAGCCTCAGACCCTGGGGAAACATCCAAGGCCGGCTGCCGCTCCGGACCGGCGCGCCCGGTTCCCAAACAGCAATCACCCTCACCGCCCGCCGCGCCGGGCCGGGCACGCCGGTCGCTGCCGTGCAGGAGGAATCCTCCCCGGTTGATGAGGATGGCGCTTTCATCTTTGAAAAAATACTGCCGGGCAGCGTGAGCCTCTTCAGGCAGCGGAACGGAGAAACCGGGGAAGCGGGGAAAAATGCCGCCCTCACCACTCCGGCGCTGGTGACCGAAGTGAAACCGGGGAGCAACACAGTGATGATGAAGGAGGAGGAACCCTGACCGGTCAAATTCCGGCGTGCGTTCCCTGATCCCGCATCCTGACGCCGCTCAACCGCTTCCCCGCTGTGGCGGCGGGAATTTCCCGGTCCACGATTTTGCGGACAAAAGCACAAATTTCCCTTTACTGTATTACGTGTCATAATACAGTAAATCATGAACCTCTTCGCCATCGACCTGAAGGCTGGAGCGCCGATTTACGAGCAGGTGCTCTATGCGGCGCGGAAAGCCATTCTGTCGGGCGAGCTGAAGCCGGGCGATCCCTTTCCCAGCGTGCGGGAAATCGCCGCCCACCTGCGGATCAATCCCAACACGGTGCAGAAAGCCCTGACGGCGCTGAAGACGGAGGGCCTGGTGGAGACCGTCCCCGGCATCGGCAACCGCGTCCGCGAATCCCCCGAACCCCGCGCCGCCGAACGCGCCGCCCTGCTGAACGGCGACCTTGAGGCCCTCGTGCTCCGCGCCCGCCAGCTGCGCCTCACCCTCCCGGAACTCGAAGCCGCCCTGCGTGCCCAGTGGTCGCGCTTCCAGGACTGATCCCGGCTTCTCTCCGCTCCGCCCCAAGGCCGCCCCGTCCTCTGAAAACTGTAAACTGAAAAACTGAAAACTTCCCCCGCCATGTCCATCCAGTTCGAATTCCTGACCAAACAATACCGCAAAGGCCCACCCGCCCTGAGCGCCTTGAGCCTGGAGATTCCCGCCGGCTGCGCCTTCGCTCTGATGGGGCAGAACGGAGCGGGAAAAACCACCGCCATCCAGCTCCTGCTGGACCTCCTCGCCCCCACCGGCGGCGGAGCGCGGATTTTCAACACTCCTTCCCCGCGGCTGCGGCCGGAGCACCGGCAGCGGATTGGGTATGTCAGTGAAAACCAGCATCTTCCGGACTGGATGCGGGTGGACGAATTTGTCCGTTTCCTCAAACCGATGTATCCCGCCTGGGACGATGTCCTGACCGCGCGGCTGCTGAAAATGTTCGATCTGCCCATGCGGCAGAAGCTCGGCACCCTCTCCCGCGGCCAGCGCATGAAAGCCTCCGTGCTGGGCGCGCTTTGTTATAAACCGGACGTCCTCATCCTCGACGAACCCTTCAGCGGACTCGACGCCGTGATCCGCGAGGACCTCCTGGATGCTCTCGTGGAATTCCTCAGCGAAGGCCGGCGCACTCTCCTCCTCTCCAGCCACGACATGAACGAGGTCGAGCGCCTCGCCGACACCATCGGCATTCTGGAAAAGGGCGGGCTCGGCCTTCAGGGGCCGGTGGATGAACTGCTCGGCCAGGCGCGCGAAGTCAGCTTTCTGACCAGCGCATCCAACGCCGCCAGCCCCGTCCCGCCGCCGCCCGCCGACTGGTGGAATGTCGTCGCCCGCAGCGGCGGCGTGACTTTCACCGCCCAAAACGGAGCCGACGAATCCGCCCTCGCCGCCGCCATCCGGCAGTGCTGGCCGGACGCCCATTCCTTCAATTTTCGCGCTCCCGGCCTCACGCGCCTCTACGTCGATTACCTCCGCCGCCACGACGCGGCCGCCGGTTCCGATTCCGTCGGCATCTCCACCCCCAGCGCCCCCGCCGTATGAAACTCTTTCTGCACTGGCTGAGATACGACCTCCGCCGCTTCCGCCTGATGCTTGGCGCATGGACACTGCTGGTGGCCGCTTACGCCGGTTTTCTCGGCTGGCTGCATGTCAATATTCTGACGGTGGGCTGGCAGGTTCTGGACTGGAGCAAGCCCATGGCCATCACCCTTGGCCTGCTGGAACTCGGTTTTCTCTTCGCCCTTTTCAACAGCGATCCGGCGGAAGGCCCGCGCCATTTCTGGAAAACCCGCCCGCCCTCCGGCCGCGCCGTCGCCGGGGTGAAGCTGCTCATCGCGGTCGGATTCTTTGTGGCGATGCCGCTTCTGGCCTGGGGGCTGGTGAGCACGTTTTGTGTGATTCCCGGATATGTGGTCACAAAATCTCCCGTCGGCCTTTCCTGGACCGGATTTCTGTTCTGGTCGCAATCCCTGACCATCAGCGCCTTTGCCCTGGCCGCCGCCTGTGCGGGAAGCGGGACAGCGCTTTCACTCCGGCTGCTGGTTCCTGTGGGAACGGTGATCCTAATGGCTTGTCTGACCGGAGGGATTCTGGATTATTTTGCCGATTTTTCACGACTCGGCGTTCTGCTTGAACGCTGGTTCAGAAGAGGTCTGGGCAGCCTGTTCATGGCTGGTGCGGCATTGGCGGTGTGCTCCTTTTTTCTGCTGCGGGCGCGCCGCCGGCCGCTTCCGGTCAATGCGGGGCTTCACTTCCTGATCCTGATTCCAGCGGCCCTGATACTGATCGCGGCGCTGATTCATCAGAAACCGGTGATTCACACACGGGATGAATCCCTGCCCTCCGCCGCCCTCTCCATCGCGGAAAACATCCGCATCGCGGAGCCTCCCTGGCCTGTTTCCCATTTCCGGGGGTGGGCATACTATTTTCTGGATGGCCGTCCCAGAGTCCCTGAATTTCTGGAATTCCCCGGAGTGGGCCATCATTATCTGGAATTTTATACGACCCTCAAAATCAATGGTCTGCCGCCCGACACGCTGGTCAGCGCGCGCTGGCTGTCCCTGCGGCTGACCGCGTCCGGTGGCGCATTCCTGGACGCGGATGCGCAACTTTCCATGCCGCCTCCGGACAAGGATCATGAATTCAGTGCCGCCGAAGCGGCTGAACTCCGGCCCTGCCCGGCGGTTTTTCCTAAAAAACAAAATCCTTTCCCCGCAGTGGCGCGCTGCACGGCGACAGGGACGCTCCGCCTGATCCTGCACACTCCGCAAAGCCAGGCGTTTCCTTTTCTGGATGGCCGGCTTCATTCCACCCGGATTGGCCTGCTGCGGCAGCAGGCCATGCCTCCCCGCCGCTACCGGACCGCCGGCAAAGTGCCGCAGGAAGGGCTGACTTTTCTGGACTTTGCCGTGCTGGATCCCGGATGGGCGCCGCCCACCACTTTTTCAGCGGAAAGTGAAAAGGAAAAAATCTCCCTGCCCCTGGATTTCCGGCAGGGCGAATACGACACCGGTTTTCTGGTGAGTCACCGTCGGGCGCAGGGGTCCGTATGGCTCCCGCCCGCCGGCCGCGCTGAGGAATTGGATAATTTCCAGCGTCGCCTGTCCTGGACAGCGTCCGCCACTGACTGGCGGCTGGATCTGAAATGGCACGAGCCCGCCAGCGTCGTCGATATTCCTGTCGTGCTGCACGATATCATTCCCTGGACCGGCCATCGTGGAAACCGGGCTCTCCTTGAAGCCCTGAGCACCGTCCACCCGGCGGAAAACCCCTCCGCCTCCAAAGTCCGGAGCGACCTGCGCTACGCGTTAGGGCTGGTTTCGAAATTATCCCTTCCCGAGGTGAGAGATCAGGCACTTTCGAAAGACGGTGGCAGGGCCCTTCCTCTGTGGAAAGCCATTCTGGCGGAGGTGCCTCACGGGCAGCTGCCGGTGCTTCTGGAATTTTGTGAGGATGAGCCGAATGGTCCCTTCAGCAAACTTCGGCTTTCCGAAATCCTGAGGCAGCGGATCGGCGAACTGCTCCAGCCGGCGGATATCCCCGCGATCCTGGCCAACCCCGCCCTGGCGGCAAAGCTCCGCAGCCTTCTGCCTGACTCGGCTCTGCCACCGGCTTCACCCTCCGCGCCGGGAAACCCTTCACCCGGCTCCAGTGGAGCAGAACCGGCACCGGCACCGGCATCCAAACCGGACCGCTGAACCGTCCTCCGCGTTTTCAGCTCCATTTTTTCTTTCTCCTTTTTGCCGCCCTCCTTCCATGAACTTCCACCTCCACTGGCTCCGGAATGACCTCCGCCGCTTCCGCCTGCCGCTCACGCTGTGGGTGCTGATGGTCACGGCTTACGCCGTTTTCCTGGGCTGGCTGCATTTGAATATCCTCACGGTGATGCCCGAGACCCTCCGGCTGACCCGTTCCTGGACAACTCCGCTGCTGATGATGGATCTTTTTCTGATCCCCATGATCCTCGCCAGCGATCCCGCCGCCGGGACCGCGCCTTTCTGGAAAACGCGGCCGCCTTCGGGGTTTGCGGTCGCGGGAGTGAAAATAACGGTGGTGCTGGGGTTTTTTCTTCTCTTTCCCGTCCTTGCCTGGCTGGTCATGCAGGCCCTTTGTGTGCGGCCAGGCTATGGCGAGGGAGGGCTTTCCCTGATGAGCGGATTCCTCCGGATGCAGGCCATCCTCATCAGCGCCTGTGCTCTGGGCGCGGCGGGCACCGATGCCGGGCGCAGCGCTCCGGTCAAAGCGGCGCAGGTGCTGATGGTGTGTTTCGCGGTCTTTCTGCTGGCCAGGGGAAAGTTCCTGTTTCCAGCCTGGTCCCTGGAATGGTTCGCCCTGTCCGAACACCTGTTCCGGGGCCTTCTGTGGGGAACGACGGCGGCCCTCGCCCTGATCCTGAGCTGCGTCCTGTTCATCGCCTCGCGCCGCCGCCGCGTTCCTTTCAATGGGATCGGATGGGCCATTTTCCTCCTGCCGCCCGGCGTGGTGCTCGCCTCATCGGCCCTTTTTCCACCTTCTATTCCGGTTCCCCGGGATGAGTCCCTTCCCGCGCTCGCGCCGGCGGTTGCCGAAAAAATCAGGATTTCCGGCCCCGCTTTGGAATACACCAATCCCCGCAGAACCGGCGGGGGCTGGATTGCGGAGGATGCTTCGGAACCTGTGGCTCTCTTCCGCCTGCCGCTTCCCGTCGAGGGCCTGCCGCCGGATTCCATCGCCACCGGACGCTGGCTGGACCTGAAGCTCCGCTCCCGGGACGGCCAGGAACTCGGCATCCACCCGCTGGCCAGCCGCAAACGGGCGGATGAATTCCAGCAGGAGAAAACCGACACCGCCTGGATCGCCGGCTGCGAAATGGCCTTTCCCTTGTGGCAACTGGCTCCTTTCACCCAGGGTCCGTGCAGCGTCACCGGCACCCTGCGCGTGACCGTGCTGACCCGGCGGGAGTCCGTTCTGGATATGCGGGAACCGGGGGTGGTGGAGAATGCGCTGGGACGTTTCCAGTTTTCACGGCTTTCCTCCGTCCCGGCTTTTTCCAATGAACCGGATGAGACCTGGAGGCGCACCGTGCCGCCCCTCATCAGTATCGGACGCCAGTCCGGCCCGCTCCCTGAATATTCCCTGTGGCATCTGCCCTCCGGAAGCCGCGTGCCGCTGAGCGCCAATGCCCGGGAAGCCAGCAGCGCCTTCATCATTTACACTCAGCAAAACTGGTTTTTTGGGGAACCTGTTCCCGGCCGCAGCCGCCCGGTCACCGCGCAAAGTCCGCCCCTCCTGCGCGAAACCCCTTATGCCGACTGGCGGCTGGTCATCAGCTGGCATGCCCCGGCGGGGACCCTGGATATTCCGGTCACGCTCAACAATCTCCTCCTTCCCGCACCCGCGCCCGGGGAACTCCGCAGGCGGCCCGGAAAGCGGAAGGATTCCGCGCCGGGCGGCGTGCCGCCTCTCCAAAACCCCTGAAAATTCCCGGAAAATTCAAACAAATTCACCCTGACTCCCGCTCCCCAGAGGTCAGCCTGCCCGTTTCACCCCGCTAAAACGGGGCAAACCCGGCGCAATCCGCCGCCAATTTTCAGGCTGGCAATTATCCGCCGCCCCTCTAGGAGTGTGCCCCGACGCGACCGCCTGCGTCCCCCCCTGCCCTTATCCTCAATCCAAGTCCATCAGAGAAATTCCCACCAGAACATGACGCCAACAACGACAACGACGCCCGTCACCGACATGAAGCTGCCCACGGTAGCCGAGTGGAAGGCCATGGTCGCCAAATTCCAGCGCCCCTCCATCAGCCGGGCCGCATGGCAGATCATCAACTCCCTTGTCCCTTACGCCGCACTGTGGGCGCTGATGGCATGGAGTCTCAACCACACACCCTACTGGGTCACCCTGCTCCTCGGTGTGCTCAACGGCCTCTTTGTGGTGCGCAACTTCATTATTTTCCACGACTGTGGACACGGCTCGTTCTTCAAAAGCCGGAAACTCAATGACATCGCCGGGTTCATCACCGGCGTCATCACCTTCACCCCCTACCACCACTGGCGCTGGGAGCACTCCCTGCACCACGCCTCCTGCGGCGACCTGGAGCGCCGGGGGGTCGGTGACATCTGGACCATGACCGTGAAGGAATACTGCGAGGCCTCGCCCGGACGGAAATTCATCTACCGCGTGGCCCGGAATCCCGTGATTCTTTTCCTCGTCGCGCCCGTGATCATGTTCATGATCTATCAGCGCATCCCGAGCAAAAAGGCCAGCCGCCGGGAAAAGCTCTCCGTTCACTGGATGAACGCCGCCATCATCCTTCTCAACGGCCTGCTCATCTGGGCGGTCGGATTCAAAGGCTGGTGCCTGATCCAGATCCCCATCACCGTCGCCGCCGGCATGTTCGGGGTATGGATGTTCTACATTCAGCATCAGTATGAGGACGTTTACTGGGAACACCACGGTGAGTGGGACTACACCAGCGCCGCCCTCCTCGGCAGCTCCTTCTACAAGCTGCCCCGCATCCTCCAGTGGTTCACCGGCAACATCGGTTTCCATCACATCCACCATCTCAGCCCCCGCATTCCGAACTACAATCTGGAGGCCTGCCACAAGTCCCATGAAATCTTCCAGGCGGTCAAGCCCATCACCTTCTGGGCCAGCCTGAGCGCCCTGCGGCTCCGTCTCTGGGACGAGGAGAACCGCCAGCTGGTCGGTTTCAGCTTCCTGCGCCGTCAGGGCATGCAGAGCGGCTGATTACCCAGCTTCGCCTCCTCATCTGTGAGCGGCGGTTTTATCCCCGCGTTCCACTCGCAATCAATCAACGCATCCCGGTGACGGGGGATACTCATCCCCCGCACCGGGATTTTTCTGTCCTGCAGTATAGGGAACAATCCATCGGACCGGCTTATCCCATTTTCCCTTGGAACAGGGAAAATTTGGAGTGCGGAGGCTTGACCTGACCATTACCCGCAAGTTTCCTCCGGGCCTGCCCTGTCGGGAAGAAATGCTTCCCTGGGAAAGCGGCCGCACCTCATGGATCCGGCCAGGGGAACCGGAAGAGCGGCGATTTGGCCGTGCGGGTGCGGCGGAGATCCCGCCCCAAAATTCCCCGTCCCTGAGACTTTGCATGCCGGGAATGACTTGGGGGTAATACTCAGGGCTGGCCTCCGCTTCATCCAGCAGGACCAGCCCCGCGCCCGGCGCCACCGAGTTCCGTCCGCAGGCAAATCGGCGGGTCACGCAGCGGAGGCTGGCCTCCTTTCTCAACGTTCAGATACCGTGCTGTGAAAAGATTCCGGGCAGGAGCGGTCCCTTTGTGAATTCACCTGATCCTTCGGAGAGTTTATGGCCGATCACACCGGCGCTTTCCCAAACCGGGAGCCAGGGCTCCGCTGACGCCAAATTCTCCGAATTTTCCAAACCCTTCAGGGAAAAGGGATCAATCCGGGGAAGTCACCCGCAAATGCACAAAACGTCTGTTCTGCCCGCCGCCGGGAATCAGCGCCTTGACCTGCTGGGTGGTGCCGTCGTCGGAGAGAATGCTCTCCGTCACTCCCTGCACGCTCCAGGCTCCGGCCTCACCGGATAACGCGCCGCTCCATTCCACCGCGTAAACCATTCCGGAGCCCGCCGCCACCACACTCCGGGTGTAGATGAATTCATACGCCGCGCCGGGTCCGGAAACTCCGGGGGTGAAACTGACGGGCAACCGCCCCGCCACCGCCGGATCCAGATGACAGGCCCATTCCAGCAGATTGGGAATGCCATCGTGATCAGGATCGGCATCATCCGCCGCATCCCCGGTGTTGGTGGTGATGCCAAAGTACTGCTTCCGCCAGTTCTGGCGGGGAGTCAGAGTGCTGATGATCCTGCCCATGACCGGAATGCTGAATGTGGCCTCATCCGCGTCATTACTCTCCAGCGCCATCGTGCCCGGGTAATCGCCGACGGCCTCGCCGCCGGTAAAACGCACCTGGAAAGTGGCGGCGGCGCCGGCCGCCAGGGTCACGGGCACGCCCGCTCCGGCCTGTGTGAATCCGGCGGGCAGCTTCAGCGCGGTGACACTCAGGGAAGCGACCCCGTCGTTCCGCAGCGAGAATGTTTTAATCATCTCCGCCCCCGGCGCCACGGACCCGAAGCTCACGGCCGCCGTTTGCCCGTTGATCAGCTCATCAGGATCGCCATCCTCAAAAAGGCTGATATCCGGTCCCGTGGGGAGATTCACCCGCACAAAATAGGGTGAGGCCACAGTGGCCGTGCGGAAGCTTCCGCCCACCAGCAGATGATTGGCCGTGTCCACGGCCAGGGCCAGCACCTCCCCGTCGGTCTCCCCCACAAATGACCATACCTGCCCATTCCATCTTCTGACCACCGCGCCCGCGCCCGCATACAGATCCGCCCCTGTGAATGCCAGGGCGCTCACTGAGGAGGAGCCTTCAATCCCAGAGCCCAGGGGCGACCAGTTCTTATTCTGCTCATCCCATCTGGCCACGCTGTCAGCCGGAGTTCCCCCGGCGGAACTGAAGGAGCCGCCCACATAGATATCCGTCCCGTTGGCGGTCAGCGCCAGCACCGCGCCGTTCACTCCCGTGCCCGGGGCCGACCAGACATTTCCGTTCCACTTTGCGAAATTCGAGGCCGCCACGGTTCCGGCGGCGGTGAAACTTCCTCCGGCAAAAAGAATGGCCTGGCTGAAAGTCAGGGCATTCACGGTGCCGCTGACTCCCGCGCCCAGAGCGGACCATTTGGAGGTCGCCCCGGTCCACTTCGCGATATTCTGGGTGGTGACCCCTCCCGCGCTCGAAAAACTGCCGCCGGCATAAACATCCGGGCCGCGCGCCGCCAGCGTCCGGACCACCGGGTTCGTCCCTCCTATTCCGCCTCCGACATCGCTCCAGGAGGTATTGTCCCATTTGGCGATCCGGTTGGCCGAGGCCCCGCCGGCGGTGGAGAATGACCCTCCGGCAAACAAATCCGTGCCGCTGAGCGCCAGAGCCAGCACCGGGCCATTCATGCCCGTGCCCATGGCGAACCAGTTTGTCCCCGTCCACCGCGTGATCCGCTGGGCGCTCACGGTGCCGGCCCGGGTGAAGTCCCCGGCCACAAAAATCGTGCTGCCCTTCACAACGACAGCCCTCACCACATCATTCGGCCCCGCATTGACCGCCACCCAGTCGGCATCGCTGAAGGTCGGATCAATCCTCACGGGATAAGCGGCCCCCGCATCGTCCACCACCACGCGCAGGGCATCCGGAGCCGTCACCTCCAGACGCGCGGTCAGCACCCGCCCGCCGGCATCCGAAACCCGCAGCCGGCTGTAGGCGATCTCCCGCCCGTTGCCTGTCAGAGTCAGCATGGCCCCGTAATCCGCCGCCATGGCCCGCGCTCCGCTGACCGACAGGAGCAGACTCAGCTCCCCGGCTCCGGCGGGACGCTCCAGCACCACAAAATCCTGACGCACCCCGTCCACTCCCACCCGGTATTCCTCCACGAGGCCGGGCCGCTGAAAAGTCACCAGGTTTTTGCCTGGCGTGGCAACCTGTCCCGTGAGGGGAAACGCGGCGAACCGGCCACCATCCGGCCCCTGACGCCCCACCCCTGTCGCCAGCACCCGGAACCGCTGAGCGGCAGGGTCCCGCCCGCCCTCCGGGGGATTGAAGGCGGCGGCGGCCTCCTCCGGCCCTTCCGGCTTCCCGTCCTCCCCGGGTTCCGCCGTGGAACTCACCCACAGCCCCGCGTCTGTGGCCTGACCCTCCAGTTTCTGGAAGTCCGTCCTCAGCCATGCCCCTTCCGGCTGAGGCGTGATGCCCAGAGCATCCCCCGTATATTCCTTCTCCACCTCCAGGCCGATCTGCCCGAACAGAAGGGATTTTCCGGCGCTTTCCTGCGGGAATCCGGAACCGGTGGACGCATCAGCATTCAGGGGAGACCCCGCCAGGAAAATCAGAAAAAGAGAGTGGCGGCGGAGGCTGCGCAAAATAGGTCCGGATTCAGTCATTGAATTTTATAACAAAAATGAACGCGAATGGACACGCATTAACGGATACGTCAATCACAATTATTACGCAGGTTCAAAATTCCGGAAATGATGAAAATCAGCCCATCCAGCCTTGAATACTCTCCCTTTTCATCCGGAAATCAGCTTCCTCAGCCGCCCGGAAAGCAGGCGCGGCGCTACTTCAAAAATGACAGTCAATCATATCACTCCCCCCGTCCCGGCAGGGCATTCTATTGATACTGTGGCAGTTGGAGATAACCAACCAGGAGTTCCGCCTCCGCGGATCCGGCCCTATTTTCCGGTGACGATCCGCAGTTCCTTCACCGGCGTGCCGTCGCTCCACTGGCCGCGGTCCCGCTGGGCGGGAGTGTCCCCGAGGGCGATGCTGCGGTTTTTTCCGGTGAAAGCGGCCTCGCAGAGGGCGTCAAAAAGCCGCCAGTGGTCGAAATCCGTGGAATCCGGCGCGTGGAAGGTTTCCGCATAAACCGGCGAATAGTTCCGGGAGTGCATCCACTCATGACCGTGGGGAGTCTGCAGGAGATTCCGCAGAGGCACAAAGTCGCCCATGGCCACGCCGAGCATCGCCTTGAGCCTGGTCGGGAAAGCGCCCGACGGGGGATCTCCGGGAGCGGCGCAGAACCCGCAGGGAGGCGAGCAGGGGGCGTAATGATTGCCCCTCAGCGGCGGGCTGCCGTGCTCGTCACTCACAAAATAAACCAGATTGCGGTCGGCGGCGGGCAGATGGCCGGCGGACTGGAAAATCCTCACCGCATCCTGGTCCCCCACCACGCTGTCGCGGTCGCCGGCCACGGACAGCAGCAGGGTGCCCGCCGGAATGGTCCGCAGATCCAGCAGATCCAGCCCCAGGCCTCCGGGTTCCCGGCGGGTGCCGCCCGGCTGCACGCACATCACGGCTTTGGGCCGCGGCAGATGCTCGGTTTCAGCGCACGCGGCCAGATCCGCCGACAGCACTCCGCCCATGGAGTGGCCCACATACGCCACCTGACCCGGCTTCAGCCGCACATGACTGCCCTGCGCCAGTTCCTTCATGCCATCCCGCACCGCCTGAATGGTGTTGGCCAGAAAATCCGAGGGATCGCTGAAGAGAGTGGACTGATACCGGGGAAACAGCACCACATTCCCCCGGCGCACCAGATGCTCCACCCATGCGCCGTAAAGCCACGGATCAATGGCCGCCCAGCCATGCAGGAAAACCACCAGCGGCGCCGCCGCAGGCACGGGCCCGACGGGTTCGAAGAGCCAGTAGGAGGTCCCGCCCTCGCCATGCAGCGACTGCCGCCAGCTTTCGTGGGCGTAATCGGAACCGCCGGGACCCTGCGCCCGTTGTCCCGGAGGCGCGGGGCGCGGCGCGGCAGCTTCGGCGCAGCGGGCGGCGGCAGGGGAAAAAACCAGGCCGAAAACAGTGGCCGCGGTCAGACAGGCGGAAAAGTTCATCAGTCCGCAACATACTGAAAATCCGGAGCCGGTCTTCCGGTTTTTTGATGACGGGGAGCAGGATCAGGAAAACCCGCACGGGAAAAGGCCGGATCCCTCCGGAATTTCCCGTTTCCCGTTTCCCGTTCCCGCCTGAATCCGCCTCCGCTGTCAAAGAAGTGCTGTGCGCGGGCCTGCGGGCCGCGTTATAAGTCCTGCCCTTTCCCCACCGACCCGCCATGCGCCGCTTTCCCATTCTGAATTTCAAATTTCCCATTTCCAGTCTCCTGTGCCTCCTCCTGACCCTGGCCTGCCTCCGGGCCCAGGAGCCCGCCCCCCCCGCCCCCCCCGCCCTGACGGAATATAAGGGCCGCACCATCGCCCAGACCATGCACTGGACCGGCGCGGAATGGCTGCTGCGCCAGAACCGCGAGCAGGAGGAGAACGCCGCCCTGATGATTAAAGAGCTGAAGATTCAGCCCGGCTGGACCATCTGCGATCTCGGCTGCGGCAATGGTTACCATTCCCTGACCATGTCGGCCATGGTCGGGGAAAAAGGCAAAATTCTCGCCGTCGATATCCAGCAGCCCATGCTCGACATGCTCGCCGCCCGCGCCAAAGGACGCGGCATCGCCAATATTCAGACCATTCTCGGAGCCTATCACGACCCGCGCCTTCCCGACGCCTCCTGCGATCTGATTCTGCTGGTGGATGTTTATCACGAGTTCAGTCATCCGGAGCAGCAGCTCAAAGCCATGCACAGGGCCCTGAAACCGGGCGGACAGGTCGCCCTGGTGGAATTCCGCGCCGAGGATGAGAAAGTCCCCATCCGGCCGGAGCACAAGATGTCCAGGGAGCAGATCAAAAAGGAGTGGCTCCCCGCCGGCTTTGAAATCGCCCGCGAATTCGACGGCCTGCCCTGGCAGCACCTCATTTTCCTCCGGAAAGCGAAAACGGAGGCGGCCGCTCCAGCGCCCGAAACGGCCCCGGTGCCCGCGCCCGGAAAAAAATAGGTCCTATATGCCCTATAGGACTTACAGGAACCGATTTCCTCCCCCCACGCCGCCAATCCCTTCCGCCTTCCCTGCCCCCATTACCCCCGCCCTTCCCCCAAATGCGCCATCTCACCACCCGCCGCACCGCTTTCCAGTCCGTCGCCGTGTGGGGGGATGATCAGGAGGTGGAGTTCCGGGTCACGGGAGCCATCCACGCCTGGTGGGGACGGGATCAGTTTCTCACCGGGCTGGCCTGGGACAACATCGCCGCCGGGGTCCTGAGTTTTCCCGGCCACCCCGCGCCGGGCGGCCCGCCGAAGTCCCTGCTGATGCTCGGACTCGGCGGCGGCACCAGTCTGCGCACGCTGCGGCATCTGTGCCCGGATCTGGAGATCACGGCCATTGAGATTGACGCTGAAATGATCGAACTGGCCCGCGGGCACATGGATCTGGACGCCATCGGAGCCAGGATCATCACCGGCGACGCCTACGCCTGGCTGCGGACCTGCCGGCGGAAATTCGACGTCATTTTTGACGATGTTTACGGCGTCACCAGCACGGATGTGGAGCGCCCCCTGCCCTCCCCGGAAACCCTCCTGCCCGCCATCCGCCGCAGCCTGTCCCCGCAGGGCATCTTCGCCGCGAATCTGGTCATCGGTCCCGGCCACCGCCGCGTGCAGACGGAGTTCCGCCGCTTTTTCCGGGAAAATTTCCCCGTCGTCCGCAGCATCACCACCCCCGCCAGCCTTAACGAATGCCTCATCGGCGGCCCCGCGCTCCGGCCCTGGCGCGGTATCCGCCCCCTGGCCAAAGCCTTCCCCTCCGACACCGACTACTCCTTCTGGCGACGCCTCCAGGCCCGCCGCCTGCCCTCCGCCGGACCCGGGTAGAACAGGCATCCCGCCCGGTGCCGCATCGGCACTCTCCCGCGCAGCCTCCGTATGGCGGCGGGCGGGTCAATGACCATGCCGATGGGCTCCTCCCGGGTTCACGGTCACCGCCAGATACTTTTGAGGCCGTAAACGTCGAGGTTTTTGAATTCCGCGGGGCCGCCTTTGCTGCTGACGCTGAGGGAATGGTCGTCCCGTTTGAAGTTGAAATTCACGGGAATGAAGCTGTGGCCGCCGCTGGCGAAAATCTCCAGTCCGGTGCGGTCGGCGTAGAGGGTGAAATTCAGCTTTCCATCCTGAAGCGGCGCGGGCGCGCGGACGCCGTCGATGCTGAACTCCTGCTTCGCCGCGTTGTAAACCACGGGCAGGCCGCGCACGGTGAACGTCACTTCACCGGCGGCGGGCGGGGTGAATTCGGCGCGGATTTCCAGCAGTTCCTCCTTCACGGCGGCAAGCGGATTGGCCCCGCCCTCCTTCACCGTGAAAGCGCCGAAGGGCTGCGGTTTCGCGCGGAGCGCATGCAGTTCCTCCACCGGCTGGCGGGTCATGCGGATGCCTTCCGGAGTTTTCACCAGCTTCAGCTCCATGGGCACGCTCATCGACTGATTGAACGACGCGCCGTCGCGGTCCGTGGCCGTGCGCCACCAGCCGATCTCGATGCGGCGGCCTTTGGGCTCGTTGCTGAAGGTCTGGGCGGCGTAATACTCGCGGCCCCGCTGACCGGGCAGCTTTGTGGCTTCGGGAGTGAAGGTTTTCCCGTCGAAGGTGCCGATGGCGTACTGGCTGTCGGCTCCCTGCAGCACCCACTTTTTCTCCCCCGGCCCGCCGCCATCCACCGGCAGCTCAAAAAACTCCGGGCATTCAAAAAGGAATCCTTTCTCGCCCTTCACGGAACTGACCGGCGTCCAGTCCTTCAGATTCGGGGAAGTCAGGAAATCCACATAACTGCCGCCATCGCGCTCCACCCAGAGGACCATGACCCAGTGCTTCGACGGCCCGTGCCAGATGACTTTGGGATCGCGGTTTCCGTCCGTGATTTTCCTGACCACCGGCGGGTCCATTTTGGTGAAGGTCCGGCCGTCCAGGCTCCAGGCCATCCCCTGGGTCCACGAAGCCTCCGCCGCCGTGTAGAACAGCACCATGGGCGGCCTGCCCGGCTGGCCGAGACCGCTGGTGTTGGCGGTGTCCACCAGCCCGCCGCCGCTGAACATCGTGCCGTGGTGGTCAGGATACAGCGCGGTCCCCACCTCCTTCCAGTGGACGAGGTCGGGACTCACGGCGTGGCCCCAGTGCATGTTCCCCCAGGGGGTGCCGTAGGGATTGTGCTGGAAAAAGAGATGATACTCGCCGTTAAAAAACACGAGACCGTTGGGATCATTCAGCCAGCCGTGCTTCGCCGAAAAGTGAAACTGCCCGCGCCCCGGCTCCTGATACAGCTCCGCGCCGTCCGTGGCCCCGTCGGCCTGCCGGATTTTCTCAAACGCCTTCGAATCCGGGCGCAGGCGGTCCACCGTCAGCTCCACCGGCTTTCCGCGCCAGGCGCTGATGTCCACGCGGGCCAGCCAGTCCGGGCGGTCATCCGCCAGCTCGATGGTGAACCAGCGTTTCCGCTCACCGCCGGTGCTCAGCTCCACGTGGCGTTTGGCCGCGCCGTTTTTCACCGGCAGCAGCAGCCACTGGCCCGTCGCCTCAAAAGTCCGCTGAAAGGGCTGGACCACATTCGCCGGCAGCAGCGGTTTGGTGTCCGTGAAAACAATCCGGTCCACATTCACATGCCCCCAGCCGCCGCCGGCATCGTCCACAATCTCCAGCCGCGCCGTCCTGCCGGCAAGATCGGCCACGTCCCACATGCCGGGCTCCAGACGCTCGGAGCCGCCCGGCGCGGTGTTCGGACCGGTGGCGGTGCGGACGGTTTTTCCGTCAATGGTCAGGTTCAGACAGGTCTTTCCCGCGAATCCGCCGCCGCCGATCAGGAATTTGACATACGGCTTCCCGATCACGAATTCCGCCGAGGCAAGCCGGCCGCGCGCGCCATCACCGCCGTTGAAGGAATTGACCAGCCCGCCGCCCTCAAAGCCCTCCACCGCCATCTGGCCCGGCATCGCCCCTTTGGCCGGCGTTTGGCCGAAAGCCGTGCCCTCCGTTTTCCACGCGCCGTAATCCGCTCCCTCAAAATCCGCGAACACCACGTCCTCCCCTGCACGCGCCGCCAGCGGCAGACAGAGGACACTCACAGCAAGAGCACGGAAAACGGGCGCGGGAATTTTCATGGGATCGGAAGAAGGCACGGAAAACCGGAACAGGACACGGAAAATGCCGTGCCGCAGGAAACGACCGCCGCGCGCCGATCTGTCGGATTTCCTTTCCGTCCCCACCGGGCTCCTCCTGTCCGCTCCGGCTTTATTCCGGCTTCGGGAAAGACGGGCCACGGATGGCACGGATATAACGGATACTCACGGACTGATTGGAAAACGGGGATCCACCCGGCGGAGGAAGCCGGCAGCCTCATTCAAATCCGTGGGCCCCGTTATCCGTTATATCCGTGCCATCCGTGGCCCGTCACCGCCTTTTTCAGAGCTTCCTCCACGCCATCCGTGAAGCTCCGTTTCAGATGCGGATGCCGGATTCACGGCACCGCCGCCGCCGCCGTGTTATCCAGCCGGAAGAGCCGGTTATCATAGAGCAGATCCGCCGTCTGGAACAGCGCCGCGCCGTCGCGGGAAAGCTCCAGCGCCCCGGCATCCGGAGCGGCCATCAGAGTCAGCGCCGCGGTGCGGGGATCGCCCTCACGGAATTCCAGCACCTTGTTCAAACCGTAAACCACCTGCCGGCCGTCGCGGTAGATGGCGATGGAGCGGTTGTGGTGCATCAGGCAGCGGCTGCGCGCGGCGGCGTCCTTCTCCAGCAGATTGTGCCCGAAAAACAGGGATTCATAAGGCCGCCCGATCAGGCCGAGAAGAGTCGGCGTCACATCCAGCTGACAGCCCGTCACCTCCACCCGGCGCGGCCCGGGAACCACCGCCGGGCCGGCGACCAGCATCGGAATCCGGTAGCTCATCATGGGAATGGTCTCGCTGCCGTAAACCCGCGCGCCGTGGTCCGCGATGACCACAAAAACCGTGTCCTTCCAGTAATCCTCCTTTTTCACCCGGTCAAAAAAATCACCCAGCGCCCAGTCCGCGTATTTTACAGCGTTCCGGCGGCTTCTGGCCTTGGGATCCTCCGGAATGCGCCCCGCCGGATAGGTGAACGGCAGGTGGTTGGACACCGTCATGAACGACACCAGAAACGGCCGGCCGGTCCGGTGCAGAGCGCGCATTTCCTCAATGCCCCGGTGGAACAGATCCTCATCGCTGACGCCCCAGGCGGTGGTGTGCACGGGATTCACATAATCGTCCTGGCCGATCAGCCGGTCCCAGCCGTTGCGCAGGGTGTAGGAGGCGATGTTGTCAAAGGTCCCGCGCCCGCCGTAGAGGAAGAGGGACTGGTAGCCGTCGCGCTTCAGCACGCGGGCGATGGTCTCCACGTTCTCCGTTTTGTCCCGCGCCAGAATGCTGTCGCCGGGCAGCGGCGGGATGCTGGAGAAGACGCCCTCGAAGCCGCGGATGGTGCGGTTTCCATCCGCGAAAAGATGCGTGAAAAGCATGCCGTCGGACTTTGCGAGGGCATCCATGCGGGGCGTGAAGGTCCGGGGCCGGCCTTTGTTGCTGGTGCAGCCCAGGGAGCCCCAGAATTCCGATCCCAGACTTTCCTCCAGCAGGATGCAGACATTGAGCCGGGGCCGGGCGGGATCACCGGCGACCTGCCTGGTCAGGGATTTTTTCACCTGCGCGAACCACGCGTCATTACGCTCCGGATCCACACCGCCGTCCGCCGTGAGCACCGGGGGCGCGGTGACTTCCGGACCCGCGAAAGTCACGCCCGGCTCCGCCAGCTGGCGCCGGGCGCGGCTCAGCGCCTCCAGTGGCGGCAGGGTGGTGTAAAAAGCCGTGAAATCCAGATCCCTCGTCCACGCCGCGCGCGCGGCGGAGGCCCAGCCGTTGTTGGCCAGCTCGTTGACAATGCGCTCGCTGGAGAACGCCGTCTCGGAGGGCCGCACCGTGAAGGCCCCCGCCACGCATAACGCCACCCAGCCGCCCGCCACCGCGGAACAGGCTCCGGGGGAGCGCTTCCCGGGCATCGGCGGAAAATAGCGGAAAGCCAGCCGGCACAGCGCCAGCCCTCCCGCCAGACAAGCCGCCAGAATCGCGGGCACGGGATAACTTTCCCGGATGTTGGTGAAGACCTCATGAGGGTAAATGAGATAGTCGATGGCGACGGTGTTGAAGCGCGATTCGAACTCCGAGAAAAAATACCACTCGCTGATCAGGAGGAAGACGCCGCCCATGCAGAAAAGGCTCATGAGGGCCGGAAACAGCCGTCTCATCCATGCCGAAAAATAAGGCCTGCGCTTCAGCATCCCCGTCAGTCCGGCCGGCAGCGCGATGAGGGCCGACAGTCCCCAGGATAAACCGATGAGCACCGCCACCGCCGTCACCGACATCACCAGATCCAGATGAAACCCCGTCAGAAAAGAGCGCGCCGTCTCCATGGGACTCAGCCGGGCGGGACGGAACCGGATCCACAGGGCGATTCTCAGGACCGTCCATGCCGCGAGCACACAGAAGCTGAGGAAGACAGGAAATCCGGCGGCGGAGCGGCGGAGACGGTGCGGAAAACTCATATGACAGCAGCGGTCGGAAGGAAGGAAGGAAGGATCACACGGATAAAATTCCGTCCATGATCCGGAAACGCCTCCACTCTGGCCCGCGCATGCTGTCGGAAATGTGACAGCGGATTAACAAAACCGTCATCCTTCCCGCCGGCTTTTCACGCAACCCCCTCAGCCTGAGGAAAAGCCCCGGCATCAGCCCCGCCCGCCCAAATATCCCCGCCCATTTCCCGCTTCCGGCCTTCTCAGGCCACCCCGGGAAAATGAAGCCGGAAAATCGAACCCGCGGGCGGATGGCTCGTCAGGCTGACCCCGCCCCCGTGAAGCTGCATGATGGTCCGCACAATCGCCAGTCCCAGGCCCGACCCGCTGCTGCCGCTGACCGTCCGCGACTCATCCACCCGGTAAAACCGCTCGAAAATATGCGCTTCATGCGCCGCCGCGATTCCGCCGCCCTCATCCTCCACCGTGAAAACACCTCCCCCTCGGCTCCCGTGATCCGCCAGAAAGGACAGCGAGACTTTCCCGCCGCAGGGCGTGTGGCGGATGGCGTTGGAGACCAGATTGGTCAGCGCCATGCGCAGCAGACCCGGATCCGCCTGAAGCGTCCCGTCCCCCGATCCCGTAAGCATGACCCCCTTCTCCTCCGCCAGCGCCGAGAAAAAATCCATCACCTCCCGGATGGCTTCCGCCGCATTCACCCCGTCCGGCTTGAGCGCCATGGCGGAATCATCCGCGCGGGCCAGAAAAAGCAGGCTCTGGATCATCTGGCCCAGCCGCTGATATTCCTCCGCGTTCGACTCCAGCAGCGTGCGGTAATCCTCAATTCCCCGGGGCCGGGAAAGCATCAGGCTGGTGCTGCCCAGCAGGTTGTTCAGAGGCGTGCGGAACTCATGCGCCGCATCCGCCGTGAAGGTGGACAGGCGCTGAAACGTCTGCCGCAGCCGGTCCAGCATCCGGTCAAACTCCAAAGCCAGCGCCGACAGCTCGCGCGGCCAGGCCTGCGCGCCGATGGGAGCCGCCAGGCTTAAACCCCGCGCCGTCACCCCCTGCGCCGCGCCGGTGATGGCCTTCAAAGGCCGCAGCCCCCGCCGCGTGACCAGCCAGCCGACCAGGCCGGAGGCGGCGGTCGATCCCAGACACATGAGCATGAGCGTGCGGCGGTAACCGTTCATCCATTGATCCAGATGATGAATGTCGAGCGCCACGTGATACACCATGGGCGGCCCGCCCCTCCCGCTCTCCACCAGAGCCGCCGCCAGAAACAGCGGCACGCCCGAGGGGGAATGATGCTCATGGGGAAGCTTCGGCAACCGCCCGGCCGGCAGGGGCGGGGGAAGTTCCCCGTCCGGAGGCAGCATGGAGGACGTGCCCGGGGTTTCCAGAATCACTCTGCCCCCGGAGTCCGTCAGGCGGCCGTAGAGCTTTTCCAGCTGATGGCTGGCGGCGGATTTCATCACCAGCTCCCGGGCCTCGCGGATGTCGCCCGGATGCTCCGCGATGAGCCGCCGCAGCGTCGCGATATTATCCGAAAGCAGCTCCGCGTCCTCGACCTCGAAATTCCGGTAAACCCCGCGGTGCAGCAGCCCCGCCACCACGGAAATCATCACCAGGGAGACCGCCGTGTAACCCAGCACCAGCCGCACCGTCAGGGAAAGCGGCCGCCAGGGGCTCCGTCCGCGCGGCGGGACAGGATCAGTCATTTTCCCGGTCCTCCATCACATACCCCAGACCGCGCACCGTATGGATCAGGCGGCGGCTGAAGCCATCGTCCACCTTGCGCCGCAGCCGGCCCATGGCCACGTCCACGGCATTCGAGTCCGTGGAGAAATTCATATCCCACACCTGCTCCGCCAGCAGCGTCCGGGACAGCACGTCGCCGCTCCGCCGGGCCAGCAGACTCAGCAGCTGGAACTCCTTGGCCGTCAGATCAATCACCTTTCCTCCGCGCCGCGCCTTCATCCGGGGAAGGTCCAGCTCCAGATCCGCCAGCCGGATCACCTCCGCCTGCCGCGCCGGGCCGCGCCGCAGCAGTGTCCGCAGACGGGCCAGGAATTCCGCCCAGGCGAACGGCTTCACCAGATAATCATCCGCCCCCAGCTCCAGACCCTTCACCCGGTCCGGCACCGTGTCCCGGGCCGTCAGGAAAAGCACCGGGGTTTCGATGCCTTTGGCCCGCATGGCCCGCAGCACCCCCCAGCCGTCAAGCGCCGGCAGCATCACATCCAGCACCACCAGATCATACTGCCGGTCCTCGATCAGATACAGCCCCGCCTGCCCGTCCTCCGCCGTGTCCGCCACAAACCCGTTCTCCGCGAGCCCCTTCGCCAGAAACTCCCGGCTTCTCCGTTCATCCTCAATGATCAGAATCCGCATAAACCCGGAGTCTGCCACAGGATCCGGCCGCCTCCAGTAACTGTTTTGTTAATCGGTTCCCGGATGCCGTTCCCCGCGCGGATCGCCACCGGATGCGCCATTCCGGCTCCGTTCCCTCTCCATCCCGGCCCGGCAGAGAGCCCCATCCCTCTGAAAATAGGGGTGGAATCCTGGACCATGCTGTGTAAAAACACCAGCGGACACGCACAGACGGGCCTGCGGGATCGCTGATGAAACCGCAATCCGGCCACCATGAGCCGCAATCCGCCGCAAAATCATTCGGCTCCATAGTTCAACGGATAGAACGGGGGTTTCCTAAACTTCAGATCTGGGTTCGATTCCCGGTGGAGCCACTTCGCTGATGAGCGGGGGTTATGAATAATGGAATCCCGAACCCGGAATAAAAGTCGGAATGTCCTGAAATGTCCGGCATTTTCCGCCAAAGTTTTTCACCTCCCATCAGCGGAAAATCCCTCCCGCGCCACCGTTTGGCCGCCTCCACCAAGTCTGGCGGGAATGCCCTTGGTGTGGTGCCGCTGATACCACCGCAGCACCTCCACGGGGTTCTCGATGGGGAACGGGTCCCCCGCCACCCGGCCGACCCCGCATGGCGAAGAGCGGTGCGGTGTCCTCCGGGCCCAGCATTCCGGCGGCTTCGGCCCTGGATTTTCCGCCGCTGGAGGGCAAACTGCGGCTCCGCGGATTCATTTTTGACGTATTGCGGTTACCCGGAGCCCTCCGTGCTTCAGGCTTGCCACTTTGTCCGCCGGGACTCATTCCGATCCGCGATCCGCGCCCAGGGGCGGATAGGGCGGCGGCTTCACGGGAAGCACGGACAGGAGCCCCGGAATGCCCTTCGCGAAAAGCGGCACCACAATCAGGCCGTTCTTCTGGGTGCGGATAATGTAGGAGAGCAGGAGCCACGAGAACCGGCATCCCGTGACCGAGGCGGCCGCGATCCTCCGGCTTCTCCTCCATGGGGAGACCGTGTAAATCCAGTAGCCGTCCCATGTGATTCTGGAGCCGAAGACCTCCAGGTGAAGGGGAAGCACCAGAGCCAGGCACACACAGGCCATGAAGACGGTGCTCCGGGGACCGTCAATGATCCCGTGACCGCGCGCGGCCAGCGGCAGGGTGATCACCACGATCCATCCCGCCATGACGCAAATCCTCAGTACCCGGGGATAAGCGACAATCCGCCGTCCGGAGGAGTCCAGAGTCTCATCACGCGCCGCGCGGAACATTAGCCAGAGGGACGCGACCGCCAGGACACCGGCAAGGACTGTGCTGAAAGTTACCGGATGCATACTGGCGGGCGTTCAATCATAAAATTTACGGGAGAGCAGTTTTTTACGCAAAATCTGAATGATGATTTCTCCGGAAATGCGGCCGTGGCCCATCCCGCAAAAGCCGGAGCCCCGTCGTAAATACGCCCCATCAGCCGTCCATCAGAAGCGCGGTGATGGCCTTCTGATGCTCCATCCCGAATGTGTGTCCGGCCCTTGGAGGAATCATTTTCACTCAGCCGCGGCGGGCGGGGCGTCGAGGAGCGCGCGGAGGTTGTATTTGGTATAGCGGGTTTCGCTGGCGACGTGGTCACTGTCGGCGTTGGCGACGTAGAAATCGAGATTGTCCGGGGCGAAGAGGACGGAATGCAGATTGCTTTTCATGCACACGGGGCGGGACATGAGATTCATGGCCTGCGCAGCCCCGAATTTGCCGAATCCATCCTTCACCCGCCTCACCAGCTCCCTGTAGCGGTCGCCGGCGGAGAGGAGCACGGTGTCGGAAACGGGATCGGTCAGCTGGGGATGGGACTCGCCGGTCCAGACCACCTCAAAAATCGCCGGGGTGGCCTTCACGCCGGCGGCACGATGGGATTTGGCGTCGGAAATGACGTAATAATATTCGCAGGTGCGCGGGGTGCGGCGCATGTAATCGAGGGCCTCGTCGATGGTGGAGGTCTTTTCCATGACCTCGCGGACCAGCTGGGCCATGGGTTTGCCGTCCCAGCTGCCCTCGCCCCGGCCGCCCATTTCGCCGACGCAGAGCTGTTTCTCATTCATGGCGGTGACGCTGCCCGTGAAGCCGGCGTAGCTGATGTTCACCCAGGCGTGGCCTTTTTCCGGGCGGCTGACAATGACGGCGGCGTTTTCCTCCAGACCCGCGCCGCGCATGTAGTCGAGGATGCGGCCGTGGTAAAGTTTGCCGTCCGGCGTGGCTTTGCCGAGCAGGGCGAATCCGCTGCAGTGGAACAGCTCGGGGAAGAAATTCGAAAGCCGGATCTCCTCCGGCTGCACTCCGGCGGCGGCGGCGATGGCGTCCATTTCAGCAAGATGCCGGGGGTCGATGAACGGGCTGGTGCGGCGCACCGCCTCCTCGATTTCCCCAAAGAACCAGCGGCCTTTCTCAAAGGAGCTGCCCACCCCGACCCCGTAAAGCACCCGCTCCACCACGCGGCGGATCTCCTTTTTCAGAAGCGTGCCGTGCTGATGCCCCATCTGCTCCGGCGTGCCTGACAGAAACAGCACCCGGGTGCCGTCAAAATCCTCCAGACGGCCCGCGCCTTCGGTGGCGATCAGGTGCCGGGCACCGGCCGCGGGCGGCAGTGCGGGAATGCGCGCCCCGAGATTGGCCACCATGACTTTCACAAAACGGTCAATCTGGCACAGGGCCACATGCTCCTCCCGGTCATTGCTGTCCGTCACCGGCTGCCAGGCGGCGGCGGGTAAAGCGGCGGCGAGGACCGGGGTGGAAACTTCAATTTCGACCCTGGTGCTGTCGTCCTGATAGCGGACCGACACCGGCCAGCAGCTGCCGTCCCGCACGGTCGCGGTCACCGAAGGTTTGGTCACCGGGAGCTTCAGCGCTTCGGCGGCCGGCGACGGACTGAGCACATAATCCGTGCCGCCGGCGTCCGCGGCCGGCTGCCGGTCCATGCGCAGCAGCACCGGAAGCAGAGCCAGCCGCGACTTGCTCAGGGGCGGTGTGAGCAGATCGAATTTCACGGGCCGCACACTGTCCGGCCGGGTGCTGAACTGGGGCACAGTGTTGTCCGCGCGGATCAGAAAATCCTTTTTGGGCACATAAATCCACGCTTTGTCCCCGTCCTGGCAGAGAGTCACCGACCGCTCGCCGATATCCGCCCTCACCAGCAGCCGGTCCGGGGGCTGGACCTGAATGTGGAATTTCGCGTCCTTCAGAAACTCCGCCCCGCCTGTGGCGGTCCGCACGGTGAAATCAGCGGTCACGCTGCGCGCCTCCGCTCCGGGAGCGGGCTGGAGAAAAGCCAGCGCATCGCCCAGCGCGCCCATCACCTCCGCGGAGGCCGCTTCCGTCCGGCTTTGGCTCTGACTTTGGTTTGGGTTCTGATCCTTCTCCTTCGCCCGCAGCGGCGGCACCGTGCCTGCCGTCAGAAGGAGAACACTGACGGAGCCAACAAGACGCAGGGATGGGAAAAGGCGCATGGATTTAACAGGTTCCGGCGATTATAGAAGCGAGGCTGATCCGCGCCAAGATTAATATTCCATTTCAGGACACGGCATTTCCGGCAAAACCAAGGCCGGATGCGGAAATACCCCGCTCTCAATTCCGGCTGATATCCGTGAAACCTTCCGCTTCGGGAAAAACCCGTCACCGTTTCCAGCGGTAGTGCCCGGTGATGGGGAACTGCAGCAGGTAATCCTCCTCCTTCGCCCCGCCCCCGATGTTGTGGATGATCATCCACTGGCCGCCGGGGCCTTTGGTGTCACTGACGATCATGATGTGCGGCAGGGTTTTGGCGACCGTGCAGGTGATGAGGTCGCCGGGCCGGTAATCCGGGGGCGTGGCGGCGGGAACGGCGCAGCCTTTGCGTTTCAGGTAAACTCGGAGATTCAGCACGCGGCGGTGATCGATATTTTTATCCGTGCGCTTCAGACCCCACTCCTTGGGATAGGCGGAAAAGTTCGACACCATGTCCTCATGCACGGTTTTCTGAAGGTCCGTGCCGCAGGCCCGCAGCGCGCGGATCACCACATCCGAGCAGACGCCCCGCTCAAGCGGCACATCGCCGCCGGGATATTTCAGGACCACGTAATCCGGATCATACCGGACGGTTTTCCCGATCTGGGCGCGGGCGGCGGCCACGATGTCCCCCGCCACATCCTGCGTTTGAGCTTGAGCCCAGACCGGCGCCGGCAGGAGCAGCCCCGCGCACAGACTCAGCTTCAGAAACCGGGACCGGGTCAGGCGGGAGAGCGTAAGGGCGCGTGGCATCCGTCAGCGGTAACTGATTTCCTGGAAAATGCCACCTCCGAGTAATTCGTCGCCGTCATAAAACCCGCAGATCTGTCCCGGCGACAGCGCCCGCTGCGGCTGGTCAAAATGGACCGTCAGCTGCCCTTCGCCGGAAACCTCCACCCGCGCGTCCTGTCCGGGGCAGCGGTAACGCGGCTGGGCCTGAAGCCGGCGGGCGGCGGTCACCGGTTCCGCGACCCACGACAGACTGGTGACGGTGGCGCGGCTGGCGTAAAGGCCGGGAGTTTCCGGGCGGTCGAAAGCCAGCACCAGCTCACGGGTGGCCTGACGCTTTTCGACCACGACGTAAGCCTCTTTATAAGCATTCGACGCCACCCCGAGCCCCTTGCGCTGGCCGAGTGTGTAAAGATGCAGCCCCCGGTGCACTCCCAGACGGCGGCCGTCCGGAGTGACCATTTCACCGGGCGCGTCGGGCACAAAGGCGCTGAGGAAATCGCTCATTTTCACCTGCCCGATGAAACAGATGCCCTGACTGTCCTTCTTCGCCGCCGTCGCCAGCCCCAGCGCATTGGCCCGGGCGCGGACCTCCGCTTTCTGAAGCCCGCCGATGGGAAACAAGGCCCGCCGCGCCTGATGCTGACGCATGAGCGCGAGGAAATACGTCTGATCCTTATTCGGATCCAGCCCCCGCCAGATCCGTGAAAAGCGCCCCTCAGCTCCCTTCGCGCCCTCCTTCTCATCCTCCTCCTCCCCGTGCTCGTCCTTCTTCTCGCCCTCCTTCCCGTGCTCGCCCTCGTCCTCCTTCCCGTGCTCGCCCTCGTCCTCCTTCCCGCCTTCGTCCTTCCCCTCCGGCGCATGCGTCACCCGCGCATAATGCCCGGTGGCCACGGCGCTGAACCCCTGCTCCAGGGCATAGTCAAGGAACACACCGAATTTGATCTCCCGGTTGCACATCACATCGGGATTCGGCGTCACCCCCTGCTGATACCCTTCGAGCAGGTATTTCACCACCCGCTCGCGGTAATCCGACATCAGATTCACCACCCGGAACTCAATCCCCAGCCGCTCCGAGACCGCGCGCGCGTCCTCGATATCCTGCTGCCAGGGGCAATCGCCGAGAATATTCTCCTCATTGATCCAGTTTTTCATGTAGGCCGCCGTGACCTCATGCCCCTGCTCCAGCAGCAGCGCCGCCGCCACGCTGCTGTCCACTCCTCCCGACATTGCCACCAGTATCTTCATCGTCTTTTCCCGCATCCTTGCACGGCATCGCGCGCCACGGCAAGCGGGGCGGATTCAGCTTGCAAGATGGGGCCGCTCCAGCCGTAAGTGCCTGACCGCAATCCTCATTCTCCACGACTCCATGAAAATCACGACGCTTCTCTCCGCCCTGCTCCTGTTCCCCGCTCTGCTCCACGCCGGCGAGCCCACCGCCATCTTCAATGGCAAGGACCTTACCGGCTGGGAAGGCCTCGAAGGCTTCTGGAGCGTCAAGGACGGCGTCATCACCGGCCAGACCACCGCCGAGCATCCCACCAAGGGCAACACCTTCCTGATCTGGAAAGGCGGCGATGTCGCTGATTTCGAGCTGACCTTCCAATACAAGCTCACGGCGCAGAACGACAAGGCCTCCGGCAACAGCGGCGTCCAGTACCGCAGCAAAATTGTGGATCCCGCCAATTTCGTGCTCAGCGGCTATCAGGCCGACTTCGAATACGGCACCACTTATTCCGGCATTCTTTACGAGGAAAAAGGCCGCGGCATCCTCGCCCAGCGCGGTCAGAAGGTGACCGTGAAGCCCGGCGCCGCCCCCGACAAGCCGAAGATCGAAGTCACCGGCGAGACCGGCAAATCCGCCGAGATTCAGGCCTCCATCAAAAAGGACGAGTGGAATGACTACAAAATCGTGGTCAAAGGCAACCACCTCCAGCACTTCATCAACGGCCACCTGACCGTGGACGTCACCGACGAAACCACCGAAGGCGCCAAAACCGGGGTCCTCGGCCTCCAGCTCCACGCGGGCCCGCCCATGACCGTGCAGTTCCGCAAACTGGAGCTGACGAAGTAAAGGATGGACAGGCATGAAGCCAAGAGTGTTCGGCATGGATGGTGCCGCGCTCAGGAAACCGTTTTTAACCAGGCCCGTGGGCTTTCGCGTGATTGAAGCCGGAGGCTTCACAGCGGGTAGCCGGGGATTGAGCGCAGCGACATCCCCGGAAAACTCCCGGAACGATCCATCCCGGATGGGATGGCAGCCCGGAGCCGGGCGGGGAGGCCAGTCTCCGGGCAGTCCGGCATCCCGCCGGGATGCGGATGTTTTGGACACTCTTTCCGGTGGTGTCGCTGCGCTCAACCACCGGCTACCGGCTGTTTTCCCTCCGGGAAAAGGAAGTGTTGAAAAAATGGAAGGCCCATGGCGCGTATCAGATTCCATGCCGAACACTCTTGGCATGAAGCCTGAAGGACAAATCCTCAGCACTTTCCCGAAGGCGCGGCCCGCAAAGCCGCGCCTTTTCTTTTGCCAAAAATGAAAAATTGAACAGAAAAACACGACAACCCGCGCGCAGGCGGATTTTGAGCGGCAAGGTGGCTTTGAACGACCTTCAGGAAATCGACTCCGACCTTCAAGAAATCGACTCCCACCCTCAGGAAATCGGCATCCACCTTCGATCTATTGAGACTGCGGCCAAGCTATTGAGACCACCGCTCAGAAAATCGGCATCGACAGTCGAGAAATCGACTCCGACCCTCAGGAAATCGGCATCCGCCTTCCATCTATTGAGACTGCGGCCACGCTATTGAGACCGACAGTCGAGAAATCGGTATCAGCGGCCAAAAAACCGCCTTCGCCAGCCAAGCAGCGCCAGCCCCGGCAGCCGGTCTTCGGGTAGTGCTCCTCAGCCATTCCGCCGTGACAAAAACCATGGATTCCTGATCGTGGACCGCAGAGACAAAGCGCGGGTGTATTTCCGGCTGGAAACTCGGTGGGTTCTGCCCCTTCTGTCAAAACGTCGGGGGACCAGGGCCCGCCTCCCCTGCCTGTCCTCCGCTTCCTTTGGTCTCTTCTGTTCAAACCGCTCCTCCATGCCCGAAATTTTCACCGTAGCTCCCGACCAGGCCGGCCGGAGACTGGACCGTTTTCTCTGTGTCTGCCTGCCGGACCTTTCCCGGGCGCGGCTGCAGACTCTGATCAAAGAGGGCGCTGCTCTGGTGAATGGCCGGACAGCCAAACCCAGCCATGAGACCAGCGCCGGGGAGGAGGTGAGCATTGAGATTCCACCGGACAAACCCGCTGAAGCCCAGCCGCAGGATATTCCCCTGACTATTTTATACGAGGACGAGCACATGGCAGTGCTCAACAAAGCCAGCGGCATGGTCGTGCATCCCGCGCACGGCAACGAGGACGGGACGGTGGTCAATGCCCTGCTGCACCGTTTCGGGGCCATGAGCAGCATCGGGGGCGTGGCCCGGCCGGGGATTGTGCACCGCCTGGACAAGGAAACCAGCGGCTGCCTCGTCGTCGCCCGGAATGACGCCGCGCACCAGCATTTGAGCACCCAGTTTGCCGAGCGCGAGCTGGATAAAATCTACCTCGCCGTGACCAGCGGCACCCCCAGCCCACGCAAGGGCACCATCCAGACCCATCTCGGCCGCGATCCCCACGACCGGCTGAAAATGGCCGTCCTTCCCGCCCCCGCCGGGAAATGGGCGCACACCGACTATGAGGTGGTGAATACTCTGGCCGGGGACGCTCTTGTGAAATGCACCCTCCACACCGGCCGCACGCATCAGATCCGCGTGCATCTGAAGCACCTCGGTCATCCCCTGCTGGCCGATCCCACCTACGCCCGGAAAACCAAACAGACCAAAGCCCCCCGCCTGATGCTCCACGCCTGGCGGCTGAGCGTGAACCATCCCGTCACCGGAAAGCGCCTCGACTTCGAAGCCCCCATTCCCCCGGAGTTCAGCAACTGGCTGCCGGCCGACGGAATGGAGTGAACGGCTGGAAGCGATGTTCCGGAGAGGCGATGTCAGAGAAAAGGCCCACGCAGGGAACCTCAGCCTTCGATCACGGCGGCCGCTTTCAGGCGGTCCACGAGTTCGCGGGTGGTGCGGCTGCGGTTTTCGGTTTCGAGCTGAAGGCGCACCTGGTCCCGGACCTCCTCAAACGGGCGCACGGCGGGGGCGCGGCGTTCCGTGACTTTCACCAGGTGGAATCCCCAGTGGGAGGCGAAAACGGGGCTGATTTCCCCGGCTTCCATGGAAAAGACGATGGTGTCGAATTCCTCCATGAACTCGCCGCGTCCGAAAAATCCGAGGTCCGGATTTTTGTCCTCACGGTCGGTGTTCGCGCGGGCGATTTCGTCGAAGTCCGCTCCCGTCAGGGCCTCGCGGCGCAGGCGGCGGAGAAGATCGTAAATCACGGGGCGCTCCTCCACTTTCTCGACCTGCTTGAAAAGGTGGCTGGCGCGGACCTCCTCCTTTGTCAGGTAATCTTCCGGATGCGCCTCATAAAACGCCCGTTCCTCCGCCTCATCGGTGGAGGCTTCACCCCAGGTTTCCGTCATCAGACGGTCCACACGCCAGCCGGCGGCGACTTCCTCGCGGACCATTGGCTCGTCCGCCTCCGTCAGGCCCGCGTGATCAAAAAACGCCCCGCGCCCGCCCTGCGCGGCGATCAAGCCCTCTAGGGCGATGGTGACATCCTCCTCGGAAACCGCGGGATACCGCCGCTCGGCCTCCTGATTCAACAGCACGCGGGCGACGATATTTTCCCGGGCATAGCCCCGGAATTCGGGATCGCGCTCACAGCAGGACATGGCGCCCATGCGCTCGTAGTGGGCTTTGATTCCCTCAAACTCGCGCTCCACCAGCTCGTCCGGCACTGTTTCCCCGTTGATGATCAATGGCATGATTTCCCCCTAAAACGGAACCCGGCCGAAAGCAAAGCGGCAAAACCATCTCGGCCTGTTGAAAATGGGAGCCCGGCCATCCTGGCTGGGCGTTGGATATGTTCCAGGGAATGGACTTGCCGGACGGGGAAGGACTGGAAACAAAAACGCACAGGCGGGACGCCCGGGCTCCCATAAAAACGCACAGGCGGGACGCCCGGGCTCCCATTTTCAAACCAGCTCTCAGGGATCCTTGCCCCCGCGGCCTTCCCCCTTGGTGAGGCCTGGCGCGTTTTTGGCAGGCAGGAACTTGGCGAGTTCGAGTTTTTTGGCGGCGAATTCCTCTTTGGTCGCAAGATTGGTCCACTCGTAAGGATCGTTGCGGTGATCGTAAAGTTCCTCCCCGCCGTCGGCGTAGCGGGTGTAGCGCCAGTCCTCCGTGCGGATGGAATGGTTGCCCTGAATCCAGGTGGAGATGGCGGGATGGGCCCATTCCGCCTGAGGGTTGGCCAGCAGCGGACGCAGGCTGACACCTTCAACATGGGAAGGCGTCGCGATGCCCGCAAGATCCGTCAGGGTAGGAAAGATGGCCGTGAAATCGACGGGCCGGCTGCTGATGGTTCCGGGTTTGGTGAGGCCGGGAACCGACCAGATCAGGGGGGCACGGGTCGATTCCTCCCAGAGGGCGAATTTACGCCAATGCTCCTTTTCTCCAAGACTCCAGCCGTGGTCTCCGAAGAGGACGACGATGGTGTTATCCCTGTATTCGGAGGCGTTGAGCGCATCCAGCAGGCGGCCGATTTCAGCATCGGCGTAGGAAACGGCGGCGAGATAAGCCTGGACCGCCTCCTTCCATCGGCCGGATTCGAGAATCCTTTTATGGTCGCCCTCCGCTCCCGCGAGCTTCACCCCGGTGGCGGGAATGTCGTCGAGGTCGTTCTCCCTGATGGGCGGCAGCTGGATGGATTCCAGAGGGTGGAGATCGAAGTATTTTTTGGGCACAAACCAGGGCATGTGCGGCTTGTGCAGGCCCACCGTGAGCAGGAAGGGCTTGTCGTGCTTTTTGCCCAGCTGGTCGATGCCGTAATTGACAATGCGGTGGTCGCTGAGGTCTGCATCATCCCCTTCAATGACTCCGAAACGGATGCCGCCGACCCCTTTGCTGCCCGTGGGTTGAGGGCCGAGCTTGCCTTCGTTCTGAAGATAATCATCCCACTCCGATGTGCGGTCGAAACCCCCGTGATAGAGCTTGCCCGAACCGAGGGTGAGGTAACCGGCATTTCTGAAAGTCGAGATGAGGGTCTTCTCCGGCGGAATGATGGTGCGCCAGTCATCCGAATTGCCGTAAACGCCGGTGGTCCAGGGCCGCAGACCGGAGAGGAGGCTGGCGCGCGAGGCGTTGCAGACGGGGACGGCGGCGTGACTGTTGGTGAAACTGAGGCCCCGGGCCGACAGCTTGTCGATGTTGGGCGTTTTGGTCTGCTGGTTGCGGCCCGTGTAACCGACCCAATGGTTCAGGTCGTCCGCCGCGATGATAAGAATATTTGGCTTTTTCGCTTCCTGTCCGGGACTGTGGGCGGCGAGGAAAAGAGAGCTGACGAGGACGGTGAAAAGTTTTTTCATGGCGGGGGAAGTTATTTGGTCTGACCCCAGACGGCGGGAGTTTCAAAGCCGGGGGGTTTGGGTTGCGGTTTTGGCGGCACGGCCTGGGAGGCGAGAATCCGGTAGCGCGCCCGCAGTTCTTTCACTTTGTCAGGATGGGCGGCGGACAGGTCGTTTTTCTCGGAAATATCCTCCGCCAGGTTGAAGAGTTCGACGCGTTCCCCGGAGTCCGCGGGTTTTGCTTTGGCATCGTCCTCCTCGTCCCCGGGGCGGCTGCCGTTGATGACCAGTTTCCAGTCCCCGACGCGGATGGCTCCATTGCCCGGCGTGGTGTTGATGAGAATCTCGCGGTCCGCCGGGGCTTCACCGGCAGTCAGGACGCCCGAAATGTCGCGGCCATCGACGGGCAGTTTCTGCTCCGTGGGAGCGCCCGTCAGTTTCAGCAGCGTGGGATACCAGTCGGCGATGTGAATGGGCGACTGGATGGAGGAGCCCGGCTTGATTTTACCCGGCCAGGCGGCGAAGGCGGCGACGCGCACCCCACCCTCATAAACGCTGCCCTTGCCGGCGCGCAGGACGCCGTTGCCGGAAAGTTTGCGGGGATTCGGACCGCCGTTGTCGCTGGAAAAAACGATCAGGGTGTTATTCGAAAGCTTTTCGCTTTCGATGGCTTTGGCGATGTCACCGACGGCGTCATCAAGCGCCGTGATCATCGCGGCGTAAATCCTCCGGTTCCCCTTCAGGTCCGGATAAAGGGCGAGATAACGTTCCGGAACCTGATGCGGGGCGTGCACGCCATTGAAAGGCACGTAGAGGAAAAGCGGCTTCGCCTTGTCCCGCCCGCGGATCAGACGCGCGGCTTCCCGGCCGACGAGTTCCGTGGCGTAGCCCTCATCGCGGTTCTCCTTGTCGTCCCTGTGCCAGTCGAATCCGCCGTCGCGGAGGTGAGTGTAGTAGTCGAGCGCGCCGTTGTAGTGGCCATACTGGTGATCAAAGCCGCGCTTGGTCGGAAGGTATTCGGGCTGGAAATGACCCAGATGCCATTTGCCGGTGATGGCCGTTTCGTATCCGGCGGATTTCAGGCCCTGAGCCAGAGTCCGCTCCTCCAGCGGAAGCCCATACTGCGCCCAGGGCCGGACCACTCCGCTCTGGAATCCGTAACGGAAGGGATAACGCCCCGTCATCAGGGCCGCGCGGGTGGGCGAGCAAAGCGGCTGGACGTAATACTGATCGAGTTTGGCGCCGCTGCCGGCGAGTTTGTCGAGATTCGGCGTTTTGATCTCCGGATTGCGCCAGCCGACATCATTGCCGCCGAGGTCATCCGCGAGAAGGTAGATGATATTGGGCTTGGTGGCTGCGGTTCCGGGCGGATTGACCGGTTTTTGCTCCTCCGCAGCGGGAACCGGGAGGGCAAGGAGGAGGGAGAACAAAAGACGCAGTTTCACGGAATAAGGGGTTGGAAGTGGAAACGGAAAAGGGGCGGTGATTGACCCAGGCAACCTCCGGCATGTCCGGTGGGAGCTGAAATAAATCGTTGGTTTGCCGTCCTGACCGGCAAGCCCAAGGCATGGAAAACCAATATCCTACAGAATCAATAGGATTTTCAAAAATTTGCCGGATTCCGCTCATTGGCCTGTCGGGGAGGCACGCAGGTCCAGGCAGCGGATCAGGTGATTGTTGCGGACGAAGGCGTGACCGTTGGCGTAAGCCGGGTGCGTCCAGACCACCGGGCGCTCGCGGACGTCCTCACAATCCGGCTCGATCACTTTGGCGCGGCTCACGATTTCACAGGCGGCGGGGGTCAGTTTCAAAATCAGCAGTTCCCCGCTCTCCGTGAAACAAAGGCAGTGGTCGCTGTCCGCGCCGCCCATCCAGGTGAGAAACGCCGTCGCCCAGCGGACCTCCTTTCCCTTGCCGACGATCTCTTTGTTCTCCCAAAGCCGCGTTCCGTCCTCCCAGCGCAGGCCTCTGATTTGCCCGTAGCTGCACACGCCGTAGAAATTCCCGCCGTGCAGCACCGGCGTGGTCATCAGAGCATTCAGATGCACGGTGCGGGTGTCCGATTCCTTCTCCGTCTCCCAGACGATGTCCGGTTTGGCGTCGCCCGGATTCAGTTTCAGCATCCGGCAGCCGCGCCAGAAGCTGGTGATCAGCACCTGATTCCCGGACTGCACCGGGGAGGCGATGGCCACTCCATTCCGGATCGGCCAGGGAAGATCCCACAATTCCCGGCCCGTCACCGGATCCAGTCCGTGAATGGCCTCCGCCGACCACTGGATCAGCAGCGGCTGACCGTGATTGTCGCAGATCGTGGGCGGCGCGTAGCCCTGCTGTTTCAGGGTCAGGGACTTCCATTTCACCGCGCCTGTTTTGAGATCGAAGGCCACGACGCAGGATCCTTTGCCGCCCGCCAAGCAGATGAGGGTATCGCGGAAAACCACCGGGTGCCCGGCGAAGCCCCACATCGGCGCCTCGCAGTTGAATTCCTTTTCAAAATACTTCTCCCACATCACTTTCCCGGTCGCCGCCTCCAGACAGGCCAGGCGGCCATGAATTCCCAGAAAATACACCAGTCCCTCATGCACCACCGGAGTGGCCCTCGGACCCGCCGGATAGCTGACCAGACAGGGCGTGTCGCGCTGGTATTCCCAGAGCACCTTCCCGGTCCCGCTGTCGAGAGCCCGCAGCCGCTCGGTGCCGGGCAAAGCGGAGGGATTCTCCGGTTTCGGCGCATCCGGGGCGGCGGGAATGCGGTCCGCCAGAAAAACCCGGCCCTCCGCGACCGCCGGACCCGCGTAACCGCCGCCGCAGGGAGTTTCCCAGAGCACTTTGGGACCGCTTTCCGGAAATTTCCGCACCAGACCCTCCTCCCGCCAGATCCCGTCACGCTGAGGCCCCATCCACTGCGGCCAGTCCGCCGCCGGCAGGGTCAAAGTGGAGCACAGGAGAGAAAATAATGACCATAATTTCATCCGGCCAGTCATAGCGGGCGGCGGGAGGGAAAGCCAATGCTTGATCACGGATGGAATTCCGGCTGGACGGCGGCGAAGTCCGCATCTTTGGCGTTGCCTGTTTTAAATTTTAATTTAATGGCCAAGCCGTTGATCACCTGCGGATTTGTCCCTATTTTCCGTTGATCCTTTCCCTCCGGGCGGCCATTTCCGTGCCGCCCCCATGAGACCTTGAACGCGCTGTCCGGCTCATGGTAAACTGAACGCTTTCCCTTGTCCGCCTCCTCCGTCGTCCAATCCGCCGAACCCGTGCTCCCGTCCCGCTGGGGACTGCATGGTGATATCACCTGGCGCGCGCTGCAGGCCGGGGTGCGCGCCTGTCCGTGGTTTCTGGAGGCTCCGCTGATCGCGGGCTGGGCGGCGGTGGTTTTCGCGCTGGCCGGAGGACAGCGCCGGTCGATCAGCGCGAATCTGCGCGCGCTGCTGCCGGAGGGATCATGGCTGCGGCGGCAATTTCTGGTGTGGCGGACGTTTTACCAGTTTGGCTGCGTGACCACGGACGGCATCCGGTGCCAGCAGGGGGAGGACATCATCACCTGGGAGGTTGAAGGTCTGGAGCACTTCCACGCCGCTGAGGCTCAGGCCCGGCCCGTCATCCTTTTCACGGCGCACATGGGCAGCTACGACGCCGCCGGCGCTTTTTTCGCCAAACACATGGGGCGGCGGCTGGCGGCGGTGCGGCGGCCGGAAATCCACCCGCATCTTCAGGAACTGCGCGGCGAGGCCCTGCGCAAACTGGGCGACGGCACTTTTCACGTGCTTTACAACTCCAGCGAGAACATCCTCGCCGTCGATCTGCTGCGCGCTCTGCAGAACCGCGAGTGGGTCGCCCTCCAGGCGGACCGCGCCCTGCCCGGCCTTTCCACCATGACGTTCGAGGAAAACGGACGCCGCTGGCTGCTGCCGCGCGGACCCTTCACTCTCGCCGCCGCCGCCCAGGCCCAGTGCCTGCCCACGTTCATCGTGCGCCTCTCCCAGCGGCGTTACCGGGTGATTTTCCGGTCCGCCATGGCCGCCGCTCCCGGCCGGGACCGGGCCCATTCGGTGCGGGGGCTGGCCGGGCAATGGACCGCTGTTTTTGGCGATGTGCTCCGCCGGCACCCCGCCCAATGGCTGGTTTTTGAACCCGCTTTTGAAACTTCCAGAGCCGGAAACAACTCCGCTGACGCCGCCGCCGCCTGATGAAATCCTCCGCCGTCACGCCGCTCTTCCGGGCCTTCCGCTGCTTTGCGGTGCCGCCCGCCGGTGACACCCATCATCCCGCCTCCGTGCCCGGACAGTGCCGGGCGGAATCCCTGGTCATGGCCGTGCTGACACTGGGGGTTTTCCTGACGCTTTCCCTCGACCTCACCGCTTTCATCCGCGTTTCCTGGCTGCGGTGCCCCTGCGCCGCCGTTCTGTGCTTTCTGCTGCCGCATTTCTCCATGATGGGAATCGCGGCGCTGATTCCGCCCTCCGGTCCCATTCCCTCGCTGCGCCAGGCCTGGATTTTCCTGTCGCTGCTCACGGTGTATGCGGCCCTGCGCGTGACTTTGGGTCCGGCCTCGGATTTCGCGGGGGTGACCTGCACCGCCTGGCTGATTCTGACCGCCGTCAATCTGCTGGCCCTGCCTTTCGCGCCCAGACTCTGACATGGAACCGTTTCCAGCCTTTTTGCCATTTTGAAATTTCTGACCGTCCGGTCCACCGCCTGGCTGCTGGGATTGCTGCACCTGCCGCCGCTGGCCGCGGGCGTCCTCTGGACCTGGCAGGCGGGGCTGGCGGCGATGATCGCCCTTCATGCCCTGCTGCTGCTGGCGACGCTGCGGGTTCACAGCACTTTTTTCGGCTCCGCCCGGCGGCGGGTGGCCGGGATGGAGGGGAAATCCCTCTGTCTGACCATTGATGACGGCCCCTGCCCGGACACCGCCGCCCTGCTGGATATTCTGGATGCCCACGATGCCCGGGCCGTGTTTTTCCTCATCGGCGAACGCGCCGCCGGACGGCCTGATGATGTCCGGGAAATTCTAAGGCGGGGACACCGGATCGGCAATCACACCCGGACCCATCCGGCGGGACGTTTCTGGAGTTACGGCCCCCGCCGGCAGCGTCAGGAAATCAGCCACTGCCAGGAAACCCTGCGCTCCCTCACCGGTCCCACGCCCCGGTTTTTCCGCGCTCCCGCCGGGTTCCGCAATCCTTTCACGGCTCCGGTGCTCCGGGAGACCGGCCTTGAAGCCTGGGGCTGGCACGCGCGCGGCTTCGACACTTCCTCCAGTGACATCCCCCTGATTCTGCGCCGTCTCACCGGGAATCTTGTGCCCGGAGCCATCCTCCTCGTCCACGAGGGCCAGCCGCATCATCCGGAACTCCTGCGCCGGCTTCTGGAAAAACTGACGGCGGAAGGCTGGCGCTGCCGGCTTCCGGAAACAGGATAACCTGAAAAATGAGGACCACAGGAATCCGGACAAAAAAATGTGAAAGAGACGAAACCTGCCGTTTCCCGCCATGATCCGGATCAGGCGGAGCTGTAATTCTCCGTCCTGCTTGTAACTTCCCACCCGCCGGGCATGGTCGCGGGCATGACGGAAAAGGAACCACGGGTTTTAGTCCTGTTCGCGCATCCGGCGCTGCGGAAGTCGCGCTGCAACCGGCGGCTGCTGGCGGCGGCGCGCGGGGTCGCGGGCGTGACGGTGCGGGATCTTTATGAGGAATATTCCGATTTCATGATCGATGTGCCCCGGGAACAGGAACTGCTCCGGGCGCATGACGTGATCGTTTTTCAGCACCCGTTTTACTGGTATTCGTGTCCCGCCATTCTGAAGGAGTGGATGGATCTGGTGCTGGAGCACGGGTTTGCCTACGGCGAATCCGGACGGGCGCTTCACGGAAAACACCTGGTTTCCGCCATCACCACCGGCGGCGCGGCGGAATCCTACCGCAGCGAGGGCATGAATGTCTTCACGGTGCGCCAGATGCTGGCCCCTTTTGAGCAGACCGCGCGGCTCTGCGGGATGAAATACCTGCCGCCGTTCCTGGTGCAGGGGACTTTTACGATGAAACCGGATCTTCTGGAGGAGCACGCGCATGATTACTCCCGCCTGCTGGTGGAGCTGCGGGATGAAAAAATCGACGCCGACGCCGTGCGCGGTCTGCCGAACCTCAATGGATTCCAGGGAGGGGCGGGCATATGACAGGGATCATGCCGGTCATGCTGGCGGCGGCGGAGGTGGATCATTTCCTCCGGCCGGCCTTCTTTTATCTGCTGGCGGCGGTCATCAGCGTGCCCTTGGCCAAACGGCTGGGGCTGGGCAGCGTGCTGGGGTATCTGATCGCCGGCGCCTGTCTGGGGCCGGCGGTGCTGAACCTGGTGGGCGACGCCAAAAACGTGATGCACTTCGCGGAGTTCGGCGTGGTCATGATGCTGTTTCTGGTCGGACTGGAGGTGAAACCCGGCGTGCTCTGGAAGCTGCGCGGCCCCATTTTCGGTCTCGGCGGCTGCCAGGTGCTGGTGACGGGGATGGTGCTGGCGCTGCTCGGCGTCTGGATGGGCTGGCCCTGGCAGCAGTCGGTGGCGGCGGGGTTTATTCTGTCCATGTCCTCCACGGCCATCGTCCTCCAGACCATGGGCGAAAAAGGGCAGATGCACACGGCCGGCGGCCAGGCGTCGTTCGCGGTGCTGCTGTTTCAGGATCTGGCGGTGATCCCGCTGCTGGCGCTGCTGCCCCTGCTGGCGGCTCCCGGAGCGGGCGCGGAGGTGACGAGGGAGGGGTTTGGCGCTTTCCCGGTTTATGCGCAGGTTCTGCTGCGGCTCGGCGCGGTGCTGTCGGTGGTGGTGGCGGGCCGGTATCTGCTGCGGCCGGCGTTCCGGATCATCGCCCACAGCGGCATCCGGGAACTGTTCACGGCCTCGGCCCTGCTGCTGGTGATCGGCACCGCGCTGCTGATGGAGGCGGTGGGTCTGAGCGCGGCCCTGGGAACGTTTCTGGCCGGGGTGGTGCTGGCGGAAAGCGAGTTCCGGCATGAGCTGGAATCGAACATCGAGCCCTTCAAAGGCCTGCTGCTGGGCATCTTTTTCATGTCCGTGGGCGCGGGCATCGACTTCGCGCTCATCCGCTTCCAGCCGGTTCAGATTGTGCTGATCACCATTGGCGTGGTCGTGGTGAAGCTGGGCGTGCTCCACGCCATCGGACGGGCCTTCCGGTATCCGCGCCCGGCGCGGGATCTGGTCAGCTTTTACCTCGCGCAGGTGGGCGAGTTCGCCTTCGTGCTGCTGAACGTGGCGGAACAGGGCCGCATTCTCCCGCCGGATAAAGTCGGGCCGCTGACGGCGGTGACCGCCCTGAGCATGGCCCTGACGCCGCTGGTGCTGCTGATTCATGACAGACTGGCAGCTTCCAAATGCAACAAAACAGCCGAGCCGGACCGGGAGGCCGATGAGATTGACGAGAAGCACAATCCCGTGATCATCGCCGGCTACGGGCGCGTGGGCCACATCGTCGGCCGTCTGATGAACATGCAGGGCGTGCGCTGCACGGTGATCGATCTCGACGCCGATCAGGTGGATCTTTTCCGGAAGCTGGGAACCAAAATCTTCTACGGCGACGCCTCGCGCGAGGATCTGCTCCACGCCGCCGGAGCGGCGGAGGCCAAGCTGTTTGTCCTCGCCATCGACGACGAGCCGAAGTCCCTGGAAATCGTGGATTCCGTCAGGCGTCATTATCCCAATCTCCACATCCTCGCCCGCGCCTCAGGCCGCATTCACGCCTACGATCTGCTGAAACGCGGAGTCCACGACATCTGGCGCGAAACCCTCGACAGCTCCCTGGAAATGGGCATTGCCGCCATGCGGCGTCTCGGTTTCCCGGCCTACGAGGCCCGGCGGGCGGCCCGCGTGTTCCGGGCGCATGACGAGGCCACGGTGCATGAGCTGGCCGATCTCTGGGGCGACGAGCCGAAATACATCGCCGCCGTGCGCCAGCGCATCGAAATCCTGAACCGCGCCGTGGAGGCCGACCGGGCCACGCTGGCCATGCCCGCGGACGACGCCTGGGACACGGAATCGCTGACCAGGGAGGCGCGAGGTGAGCCCGCCTGACAAATTCCTGGCCCGCTGGACATGCCGCTTCGCCTGCGCCTTCCGCGGGCTCGGCTGGGTGCTCCTGCGGGAACCCAGCGGCCGCGTCCACGTGGCCGGCGCTCTGCTGGCGGCGGCGATGGGCGTGTGGCTCAAAATCACCTCCACCGAATGGGCGGTGCTGGCGGTGGCCTGCGGGGCCGTCATCGGCGGCGAGGCTCTGAACACCGCCATTGAAAAACTGGCCGACCGCGTGACTCCGGAACGCGAGGAGGCCATCCGCCTGGTCAAGGACACGGCCGCCGGCGGCGTGCTGGCGGTCACCCTGGGAGCCGTGGCGGCGGGTCTGGGCATTTTCGGCCCCCGGCTCTGGGCGCTGGTGTCCGGCTGAGTCTGATCAGGGAGCTGACAGTCCGCCGGTCCGCTTCCCCCGCCTTTCTTTGCTCCCTCCGCCTCCTTCTGTTCAAACCCCGGCGGCTCCTGGTTTTCCTCCGGGCTTCCATTGCGGCCCGCTTCAGAGTGCGGTTAAGCTCGCGCCATGCCCCCCTCCCCGCAGGACCCCTTTCCGGCCGATTCCGAAAATAATACTCCCGACGCCCCCGCGACCCGGCCCGCTCCCCTGCGGGATCCGCAGGACAAGTCGGATGTTGGCTGTCTGCTGATGCTGCTGGCTCTGTTCATCGGCATTTTCTTCCTCCCCGCCATTTTTCTGCTCGGCGGAGCGCCGCTGGTGATTCCCTGCGTGCTGATGCTGCTTTTCGCCGTGGTCACTCCCGTGCTGAACCCCGCCGAACGCATGGCCCCCAGGCCCAAATGGATCGGGCGGCTGGTTATTTTCCTTACCCTGTCAGGTTTTATCATCGCCGGCTGGTGGTATGTCTATTCCCACGCCGCGCCGGTGCTCCGGGAGTAAGCGGCTCCGTGATCCCCGAAAGCGAACTCATCCACTGACGATGGCGTGGAGCGGCGCCGCGTTGACGGACCACATTAAAAAACGCTGATCCGCAAGAAGTGGAGGAGAAGAATCTTGACCGGCATTCCGCCCTGGCGCAGAACCGGGCCATGACGCTCCGCCTCATTCTTCCCCTCGCCGCCTTCGGCGCCTCCGCCCTCATGTTTCCGCCGGCTTCCTCAGGCACAGCCGCTGATGCCGTGGCGGCTCCCGCGGAGACACCGGCTCCCGCGGAGACACCGGCTCCCGCGAAGCCGGTGGCGAGGAAGATTCTGTTTTTCACCAAAAGCAGCGGCTTTGAGCACTCTGTTATTTCGTGGAAAAAAGGCCGTCCCTCGTGGGCGGAGCAGGAGCTGGCGAAAATCGGCGAAAAGAACGGCTGGACGTTCACTTTCTCCAAGGACGGCTCCCTTTTCTCACCCGATTACCTGAAGGGTTTTGACGCCGTGCTCTTCTACACCAGCGGCGACCTGACCACTCCCGGCACCGACAAACAGCCGCCCATGACCGCCGCCGGCAAGCGGGCCCTCATCGATTATGTGAAAAACGGCGGCGCTTTCGCGGGCACCCACTCGGCCACCGACACCTTCCACACCGACGGTGAGGCCGTCAAAGGTCCGGACCGGTATGTGAATCACGGCGACAAGGCCGACGACTATGTCCGTCTGATCGGAGCGGAGTTCATCAAGCACGGAGCCCAGCAGAAATCCAAAAACACGGTCATCAATCCCCAATTTCCCGGCATGGGGAAACTGGGGGAAAGTTTTGAGCTGAACGAGGAATGGTATTCCCTGAAGGATTTCCGCGAGGATATCCATGTGCTCCTGCTGCAGGACGCTCCGGCCATGAAAGGCGTTGAATATCAGCGCCCTCCCTATCCGTCCACCTGGACCCGCAACGAGGGCAAAGGCCGCGTTTTCTACACCAGCATGGGCCATCGCGAGGACCTCTGGACCAACCCGCTTTTCCAGGAGGTCCTCACCGGCGGCCTCTCCTGGGCCATGGGCCTCGCTCCCGCCGAAACCACCGCGAACATCAAAACCACCGCTCCCGGAGCCTGGACCAATCCTCCCTTTCCCGGCGGGGCGAAAAAATAACGCGGTCTCATTCTGACCCGCAAACCGTCACCGCCAGTGCCGGTGCCGGAATCACCGCTGACCCATATGTAGTCCATCAAATAAAAAGCCGCCGGGGATTCCGGCGGCTTTTTTGAGATTGAGTCAGGTTTGAGGAAACCGGGGCGTGGACTTCACTGTCACGAATAAACCCCGGGCGAGCCACGGGGCTCAGGCTTTGCCCGCTTCGCTGAGGCCGCTGAAATCCTGTTCGAGACCCTGCACTTTCTGAGTCAGCTGATCCAGTTTGCGGATGAGCTCGTTGCAGGCGCTCTGGAACTGGTCGCGCTCGCCTTTGAGATTATCGCGCTGGGCGGAAACCTCGCTGATTTCCTTCCGCACCGCTTTGAACTGGCCGGAAAGATCATCGCGCTCCTGCTGAATGCTCTGAAGAGCGCCCTGCTGGTTTTTGTTCTGCTCCGAGAGGGTTTTCAGGCGCTCGCTGAGTTCATTGATCTGCTTCTGGAGGCTTTCGCGGGCCGTCATGAGTTCCAGCTTTTCCTTGCCGAGAGCCTCGTTGGTTTTGAGCAGGGCGTCCTTGGCGCTCTGCTGATCAGCGAAGGCTTTGTTCAGATCCTTCAGGCCCTGATCAAGCTTGGCGACCTCATCGGCTTTGGTTTTGATGGAGGCGGAAAGATCCGTCTTTTCCTTTTCCAGTGTGGCCACCGTGGTCTGGGCGGTTTTTTCGCGCTGGATGCCGGCGAGAACCTCACCCTTCAGCATGGTTTCACGCTCCTGGGCGACTTTCAGGTCGTTGATGCGGGCGTTGAGATCGTTTTTGAGGGCTTCCTCACGCTTCTGGGCGTCCGTGAGCTGAGTGCCGCGCAGGTCGAGGGCGGTGTTCAGATCGGTGCGGGCTTTCTCCAGGCTGGCGATGGTGTTTTTCAGACCGCCTTCGCGCTCCACACCGGCGGCGAGGTCCGCGCGCAGGGTGGCCTCACGGCGGGAGGCCAGTTCCAGCTTGCCGTTCAGCTCCTTCTCGCGGCCGTTGGAGGCCAGCAGCTCGCTGCGGGTTTTCTGAAGATCGGTGTCGGTGGTGGCCAGTTTCTGGTCCAGCTCGGCGAGCTTTTTCTGTTTCTCGGTCAGCGTGGATTCAAGGCTGACGATTTTAACGCCCTTGTCCTTGGCCTCGGTGGTGAGTTCCGTCGTTTTGGTTTCGAGGCCGCTGATGGCGGTTTTCTGCTCACCGATCACGGAGCCCTGGGAGGCCACGGTGCTGAGAAGATCGTTGTTTTTGAGCGTGAGCGTCTGGTTGTTCGTTTCCGAAATTCCCCACAGGACGAGGACGATGCCAATCCCGGCTGCGAGAAAGATTCCGCGTTTGGATGATTTTTCAGGAGCACTGTTCATTGTCTGGGATAAGGTGGGAGGTGGTTGGGGAATAAAATGAAAATGGGTTTGGGAATGGAGGATTGTAGGCACCGTCCGGCCATCCGGCAAGGTATTGTTTCGCATTCCCTCACAATCCACGCGCCTGTCCCTCCTGTTGTGGCCGAGGGGCGGGTTGACGGGGAAAATACCCGCCTTATGGTGGTCGGACCCATGAACCCCGCCGCTTCCCCGCCGCCCCGCACGGTGAATTTCAAAATCGGCAACGAACGCCTGATTAAAATCCTGCCGGCGGCCTCGGCGCGCCTCGGCGGACTGCTGAAAAAGCAGGGCCGCGCGGAAAACGGCGGTCTGCGCGTGGCCGTGGTCGGCGGCGGCTGTTCCGGGCTCCAGTATAAGATGGATCTGGTGGACGGACCGGCGGACCGGGACATCATGGTGGAGAGCGGCGGCGTGCGTGTGGTCATTGATCCCAAAAGTGCCCTGTTTGTCACGGGATCGGAGCTGGATTTCAGCGATGACCTTCAGCAGGGCGGCTTCAAAGTGACCAATCCCAATGCCATCGTGACCTGCTCCTGCGGGGAAAGTTTCGCGGCATGATGAGTTCCGCGGACGACGATTTTGCCCGGCTGGGCCTGCCGCGCCGGGCGGCGCTCACCGCGGCGGAGGTGCGGACGGCTTTCCAGAAAGCGGCGGCGGCGGCGCATCCGGATCACTCGGCGGATGCCGTGGAAAAAGCGGCGCGCACGGATGATTTCACGAAGCTGAACGAGGCCTCCGCCCGGCTTTCCGCCACCACCACCCGGCTGAAGCATCTGCTGGCGCTGGAATATCCCGGTCATGCCGGCGGCGGCCGGTCGGTGGTGATGGATGACGCCCTGGTCTCTCTTTTTTCCCAGGTCGGAGGCGCGGTGCAGGCCGCCGCTCAATGGGCGGCCCGGCAGCGGGCGGCGGCCACTTTTCTGGCGAAAGCCGCTCTGGCCGGGGATGAAATGCTGGCCCGCGAGGGCCTGGAGACAGCCGGTGAAAAGCTGCGCGCCGCATTGGATTCCCAGCAGGCGGCGCTGATGGAAATGGACCGCCGGCGCGCTGAAAATCAGGATGTTGCGGATGAACTGGCGGCGCTCGGGCAACGGGCGGCTTTTCTGGAAAAATGGCAGGCCCAGCTCCAAAGCGCGTGGGCGGGAATGTTCGGAGCGGGATAGGGTTCCCCGTGGGGGTATTGTATAAGGCCCTATGGGACCTATCGGGCATACAGGCCCTATAATCCGCCCTCCTGACTGGAAAGCGCGGCTCTCTCCCCCCGCCCTTGCACGCGCCCCGCCGGGCCGCTAGAGGAACCTCCCTTTTCCGCCCCGATATGAAACGCATTCTCCTCACCACCACCAGCTATCAGGACACCCCCGGCAACCATCACGATCTGCTGGAAAGCCAGGGATTTGAAATCGTGCGCGAGCGCGGGCCGCTGCCGGAGTCGCGGATGCTGGAACTGGCGGGGGAATTTGATGGTTTTCTCTGCGGCGATGATGAGCTGACCCACGCGGTCCTGAAGAAATCCCGTCCCCGTCTCCAGGTCATCAGCAAATACGGCATCGGGCTGGACAAAATCGATCTCGCCGCCTGCCACGAGATGAATATTCCCGTGCTTTTCACCCCCGGAGTGAATCACACCACCGTCGCCGAGCACACGTTCTGCGTGCTCCTGGCGCTGGTGAGAAATCTGGTGGACTCCGTCAACGCCACGCGCGCCGGGAAATGGAAACGCATCACCGGCAACGAGTTGTGGCGCAAGAAAATCGGGATCATCGGCCTCGGGCGCATCGGTCAGGAAATGATCCGGCGCTGCCGGGGGTTTGACATGGAGGTCCACGCCTTCGGGAATTTCTGGCCGGAGGAATTCTGCCGGGAGCACCAGGTCACGCGGCACGGCACCGTTGAGAGTCTGCTGCGCGTTTCTGAAATCCTCAGTCTGCACACCATGCTCAACGCCGGCACCCGGCATCTGATCAATGCGGAGCGGCTGTCCCTGCTGCCCGAAGGCGCGATCCTCGTGAACACCTCGCGCGGGGAACTGATTGATCCTCCGGCCGTTCTGGCGGCGCTCAACAGCGGGCGGCTTTCCGGTTACGCGGCGGACGTCATGGAGCACGAGCCCCCGGCGGCCGACGATCCTCTGCTCAGTCATCCCAAGGCGCTTATCACCCCGCACATCGGCAGCCGCACCTACGAAAGCGTGCCCCGCCAGGCCATGCGCGCCACCAGCAATCTCATTCATTTCTTCAAAGGCGAGGGCGAGGTTTTCTACGCCAACCGGGACTGAGCCGTTTTTCAGCGGAGAGCCGTTTTTCAGCGGAGGTTTCCGGCGTCTGACGGCATTGGAAGGCCAGGGGTCCGGGTCGGAAACGTTGAAATGCCCTCCGGCGGGCCTCATCGGGAAAGTCACGCATCTTCCGTGCGGATTCTCAGTTTCCGTTTGTCAAGGCGCGGAATTTGCTGAAGGGGTGCGGCCTGTCACCCTGTCGGTTAAGCCGCGTGGAAGGATTTGAAACGGAACGCGGCCATGTCCGGCGGGGGTATGGTTACCCCTTGTGCTTCTTATGTCCTCTGTGCTGGAACGCTCCTCGGTCCTCGTCCTGAATCGCCACTGGCAGGCGATTGATGTCAAAACGCCCGCCGAAGCCTTCGGGCTGATGGCCACCGGGGCGGCGATGGCCCTCGATATCAGCACCGGCGACATGCGGCCGGTGCCATGGGCGGACTGGCTGTCGCTGCCGGTGCGGGAGGAGGACCTGCCGGTGCGCACGGTGCGCGGGGCGGTCCGGGCGCCCACGGTGCTGGTGCTCACCCGGTTCGGCAGAGTTCCCATGCGCCGGCTGCGGTTTTCCCTGCGCGGGCTGTGGATGCGGGACCGGGGCATGTGCCAGTACACGGGCCGGCAGCTTTCGCCGGGCGAGGGAAATATCGATCACGTCATGCCCCGCTCGCGCGGGGGCCGCACCACCTGGGAGAACTGCGTGCTTTCCCATAAAGTGGTGAATCACAAAAAGGGAAACCGCACCCCCGAGGAGGCCGGCCTGCGCCTGCTCCGCCGCCCGGAAGCCCCCCGTTCCGTGCCCGCCACCGCCTTCATCCGCAACACCCTGAACGTGCGCGACTGGGACATGTTCCTCGCCGGCCAGACCGCCGCACATTCGTAGGCGCGCCCCCCGTCCGGCCCGGTGCGCGCCGGACGTCCGCCCGGCTTCTCAAAAATAGGTCCTATACGGCCCATAGGCATCATAGGCCCTATTCCGAAGAACGGCCAGGCCGCGCCGGGCCGCGCCCTCTGAATAGCGCCGCCCGGCGCGGCCTGTCGTTTGCTCCGCGCTCTTCGGTTCAAATTCCTTTATCCACTGTTCCGCTCCCCGCCGCCCTACCGCGGCACAACGCGCAGTCTCAGGAAGGACATGCCGGGGGCAAGGCGCACCGTCCGGACGCGCTGGCGGTCGGCGCTGGTGGTGGAGACGGTTTCCAGGAGGGAACCGTCGCCGGGATCGGTTTGCCAGGTGGTGAGATTGGCGGAGACTTCGGGGATGATCCGGGCGTCGTCGGCTCCGAGACGCTCGGTCCAGGTGACGGTGCGGGCTCCATTGGAAACAGAGGGCGCCGGGGCGGTGATGACCGCGTAATCCAGAATATTGGGATACAGGGAAAGCGCCACACGGTCCGAAGTCCCGGGCGTGCCGCCAGTCAGCGAACTGGGCCGCCAGAGGGATTCGTTCCCCGGATCTCCGGTGCTGCCGGCAATGCGCGTGAGGGAATACCCGCCGCCGTCGGCCTCCTCCGGCCATGGCAGGGAATCGCCATAGCTGAAATCCGCGATGACCGCTCCCGCCAGATCCAGCAGGGTCAGCCGGTCGCCGCTGTTGGAAAGTCCGGTGAGCACGGAGAATTCCCCGGCAATGGGCAGTCCGGTGCCGTATTTGGCCTCGAAAGCCGCGCGGTTCTGAACAAGGAGCAGGCGCTGGCCCGCCGCCAGGGGGACGGTGGTGACCGGGAAGCTGAAGCTGATGCCGGCGGTGAACCTCAGTCCCGCAAGGTCGATGGTGCCCGCGCTGGTGTTGAGCAGTTCCACAAACTCCTCTCCGCTGATCACGGGATGATAATTGATCTCGGAAATCACCAGATTGGAGGCGTCCGCCGGAGCCACCGCGCCGGTGTTGGTGACGGTGATGGTGTCCGGGGCCAGCGCCGTTCCGGCCACATCAAAGGCGGTGAAAGTGAGGGCGTTGGCCCCCGGCGGCAGCGGCACGGTGATGCGCCAGCGTTTGGCGTCCAGCCAGGTGACGGCGGCGGAGACCGGCGCGCCGCCGTTGCGGGAAACCCGGATGTCCCGGACGTCGATGCCGCCCTGCCCCTCAATGACGGTCGAGGGTGTGGCCACGCTGAAATCCGCGCCCCCGCCCGTGGTGATGGAAAAGGCCACCGCCGGATACGCGGCTTTCACCTGAGCCATGACGTAGGTCCGCCGCTGGGTCACATAATTCCGGAAAGTGGCCGAGTAACTGTCCTTCCCGGCCACGGAGTTCAGGTGATTGATCACCGGATCCAGATAGGTGTTCGTGAACGCGGTATTGCACAGATCCAGGAGATTGGCGCAGTAAATCCGCTTGTAGGCGGGAAGCTGGATGATCGTCGCCAGCCGGTGGCTGCCACCGCCGAAAATGGACGAGGTCGGGCCGTAATAAAAAGCGTGATCCTGGTCCCAGGGGAACAGCATCACCTTGCCGTTGTCGGGCCGCGCGTAGAGTTCAATGTTATGCGCCAGGCCGCTGTTATAAGTGTCCGCCAGACCCGTCAGCGCGATCAGGGCGTAGGTGCGCATCCAGTTGTCCACGTCCATGGTGGCGGCGGTGGCCGCCGGAAGGTTCGCGCTGTTGGCGAAGAACGCGGTGCCAAGGGCCATGATGGACGAGTAGTCGTCCTTCTCCGTCAGATTCTCGTGCAGGTAGTTGAAGCGGTAACTGTCCGGCGAGGTCCCGAAGCTTTTGATCTCCGTGTCCAGCACCGCGTTGTAGGCGTTTTTCACGCCCTCCGGATTTCCGTTCAGGGTGGTGGTGGGATAATAGATCAGCTCCTGCTTGTAGAGCGATCCCTTGTCGCCGTCGGGGATGAACTCCTCCAGGAAATTGGAGCCGAAACGCGTCATCTTCAGCTGCGCCCGGCGGTTGCCCTCGACGGTGCGAGGTGTCTGGAAATACACGATGTCGTCGTAAGTGGCCGCGATGCCCCCCGCGCGGTTGGAGACGGCCTGGAAAAGCATCTCGTTCACGCTGGCTCCCAGGCTGTTCTCCGTCCAGCCGCTGCCGTCGGTTTTCGGCATGTTGAAAGCGCCGTCGATGACCACGCTTTTTTGAACTCCCCGGAACGGCGCGTCATTGCCAAAGACAATATTCCATCCCGCCCGGACGCCCTGGCGGCCGTAAGGGGCGGAGCGGAGCCGCACGCCGGCGTCATACCAGACCTCCTGATCATTGTAAATCACCGTGCAGGGCCAGCGGTAATTGGAGGTGCTCTGGGAAATCTCGTGGAGATTGTTGGCGTCGGCGGCGGTCATGAACAGACGCATTTTGTTGCGCACCGTCTGGGTGGAAATCCCGCCGTCGCCCACCCGGTAAACCGCCCGCGAGGCCGCGCCGTTTTTGGGAAACCAGGTCATGGCCCCCTTTCCGTCCGTGGCTTCAACATAAAATTGCACGAGGGAATTCGTAGTCTGGCCGGGAATCACTCCGAAGAAGGTGCCGTCGGGATCACCGCCCATGGGCACCGACTTCCAGGCGGTCGCGCCCACAGAGTAAAACAGCCGCACGGAGGCCAGACCGTCGGGATCATTCACGGCGGCGGAAACCCGCACCGCCTGACTGGCGGCGGGCACCAGCGGGCTGTGCCGCAGATTCTGGAAAGCGGGGCCGGCATTGGCTGTCAGCGTGCTGTTGGGAGCGCCGGGCGTCCCGGCCACCGGAGGCTGCGCGAGAATGGTGGTGCGGGCCGCACGGTTCAGATAAAGCCGGGAATTCAGCTGCGGTGACCCGCTCAGCCAGCGGGCGCGGTAGGAAATCTCGTAGGTCCTGGTATTGCTGATGACGGCGTTGCCCACGAGGGTGGTGGAGGCGCAGTTGTAGCTGTGCTCCATCTCGTTGGTGGCGATGAGGTGCAGCACCTTGCCCGTGCCCGAGGCCTCGACGCGGCTCAGCTTGTGCGTCCCCAGCAGCCTCCATTTCGCCGCGCCGCCGCCGACGGGGTCGGCTTCAAAGGTCCCGTTCTGGATCAGCTGCTTCTTCACGCCGTCGGGATCCTCGATCACCGAGACGTCATCAATCAGCACCTCGCCCGCCTCCAGCATTCCAAAGAGGAACTCGCGCCAGGTGGACGGATTGTTGCTGCCGGGAGGCTCCGCGCCCGTGCTGCGGTAGCTCACGGTCTGCCAGGCGGTTTTGGCGGTCTCATCGCTGGCGGCCCAGCTTTCCGGGGCGCGGTTGTCGGAGGACGGATCCTTCAATTCCAGAGTGGAGCCGCCGCCGTCCGCCGCGCCCGGCCAGCGGCCGCTGTCGAAATACCGCATTTCATCCGCAATCCCGCCCAGCGCGTCGCGCAGCCTCACCGTGCCCGACTGATTCGACAGCGATCCGGAAAACTGGGTCTGATTCACCACCAGATACCCGCCCGCCGCCAGCACCGTGCCCGCCGGAAAATCGTAATCCACCTCCCCCCGCAGCCGCCAGCCCGTGAGATCCGCCGGGACCGCGCCGCGGTTGAAAAACTCGATCCACTCCGCCGGATTCTCCGCGTATTTCACGCTGTTCAGCGGTTCGGGATAAGTCGGCCGGGCGTGATAGGAAATTTCATTGATCACCACCGGCCCCGCCGTGTGCGGCGCGGGCGCGGGCACCACGCCGGTGGCCCCGTCGATGAGCGTGACCGCAAGATCCAGCGCCACTTCCCCGCCGGCGGCCTGGGGCGTCACTTCCAAAGCCACCACATCCGCGCCCACGGCGAGAGTTTCCGACTTCAGGGTGACCGCAAAATCCCCGTTCCCGGTGAATGTTCCCTGCGGCGCGCCGTTCAGCCAGATGGCCGCGCTGCCCTTCAGCTGCCCCGTCAGCAGCACCCGCCCGTTTTCCAGACCGCCGGTGTAGCCGAAGGTTTTGCGGAAGCGGTAAACCGTCCGCCCCGCCGGCAGCAGGGTGGTGGCCTGGGCCGCCGTGGCCAGAGGCGCGGTTCCCGCCGTCCAGCTGTTTTCATCAAAACCGGTAAGCTGAATCCACTCCGCGGGCGGCGCGGCGGTTCCGGGATCGTATCTCCACTCCGTGCCCGCCACCGCGGCATAACGCGGCGTGCTTTCCGCGACGGCAGGGAAATTCTCCGCTCCCGGCGTGCCCTCGACCGCCGCCGAAGTCCGCCAGTTCCCCGGCTCATCGCTCAGCGCGTTGGGCTGCTTCTTGGCCAGCGTGAACCCGCCGCCATCCGCCGCCGCCGGCCAGGGATCGGCATCCGTGTAAGTGATGCGGTCCATCAGCCGGCCCCAGCGCTCGTGCAGCGTCACCTCCTCGCCCTTGTTGTCCAGCTTCCCCGTGAACGGTCCCAGCGCTCCGGCCGGTGTTCCGGCCATCGCCGAAACCACCAGCTTCGCGCCCGCCTCCAGCACCGTGTTTTCCGGAAACTGGTAATCAATCCCGCCACGGATGGTCCAGCCGCCGAGATTCACCCGGATGGACATCTGGTTGTGCAGCTCCACCCACTCGGGCGCCGCCGGATCCTGCGGGTGGTAATGCAGCTCGTTGAAGGTCACCACGCTGTCGGGCGCGGCCTGCACCATGCGGCAGCCGATCCATATCAGGACGGCCACACGCGCCGAGGCGGAGAGTTTTTTAAAAACCATGAGGGGGGATTTTTTTGGGGGGAGGAACGGAAAAGACCGGTTTTATCATGGTTCCAGGACCGAACGCACCATTAAAAGCGTCGGCTGACACTTTTATGATTCGAAGCTTGACCCCTGCGCGGAAACCCGGCTAGACGAAACCAGCTTAATATTTTTTTCAGCATTCACTCACCCTGCAACACCCGCCATCCCATGACCGCCTCCGCCATTCCCCGTCCCGCCCGCTGGGCTCTGATTCTGACCACGGCCCTGCCCTCTTTCGCGGGACTTGTTCAGAATCCCAGTTTTGAGGCCACCTACAATGATCAATGGCCGCATTACAACGTACCCGGATTCAACGTCGAGGTCTGGGCCGGGGCCAGCGGCCTCAACAACAACACCGGTCCTTTCCACAACACCGGCACCGCCGTTCCGGATCAGGGCTTCATCGGCTTCAAACAGGGCGGCGGCTCGGTGACTCAGGAGATCACGGGTCTCGACCCCACCAAAACATACTGGCTGCAGTATTACTACGACGCCCGCACCGGCAGCCAGATCAATATGGAGGTCAAGTGGTCCGGGGAAACGGTGGACACCGTGAACGGCATTCTTCCCGATACGACTCAAAAATACCGCTTCCGCAATGTGCTCCTTTCCCCGGCTGCGGACACCGGGACTCTGGAGTTCAGCACCGCCGTGGTGGGGGATTCCACGATCCTGCTGGACGCGGTGAGCATTGTCCAGAGGGACGCCGGTCAGGTCGTGCTGCAGAATCCCAGTTTTGAGGCCAGCGGTGATCTGCCCGACATCGGAGTGGCCGCCGGTCCCATCGCCGGCTGGGCGGTGTCCGGCACCGTCGGCATCAACACCGCCGCCGGTCCCTTCGCCAACAACGGCACCATCGCGGATCAGGACCACGCGCTTTTCATCCAGCGTTCCGGCTCCATCACCCAGACCATCAGAGGCATCCTCCCCGGCAAATCCTACAGCCTGGCCATGAACGTCAACGCCCGCACCGGCAACACCCCGCACCTTCTGGTCACCGCCAACGGCGCCACCGTGCTGGACCGGGATGTGGCCCCGGTCGGCGGAGTGGCCGCTTACACCAATGTTTCAGGCACCTTCACCGCCGACAGCGAGACCGTGGAGCTGGTCATTTCCCAGACCGTGGACGCCACGGACCAGACGCTGCTGGTGGACAATGTGCGTCTGGCCGGGGACTCCCTGCCGCCGCTGCCGCCCCTGATCATCGGCCCGGGCTCCCTGGAGCTGGCCCCGGAAGGCACCGGCCTGGTCGCCGTCACGGTTTCCAAAGAGCGGCTGGCAAGGGGGGAATGCGTGGTCATTCTCCAGAGCGACAACCCGGGAATCGCGGAATTCACGGATGTGGGTGACGACGGCACGGTGAAGCTGACCTTCCCCGCCAATGGGGAAACCGCCACCCTCACGGCGGAAATGAAAGGTCTGCAGCGGGGAGTGACATCGGTGAAAATCGTGGACAATGGCAAAAACGATTCCGTTCAGGGCGTCGTGAGTGTGGATGTCGTCACGTCCTTCGTGCGCAATGGCAGTTTTGAGGGCAACGCCGCCCCCGATGCCCCCGCCGTCGGTTATGGCACCATCACCGCCTGGACGCAGTCCAATCCCGGCGGCTCCGGTCTGAACGTCAGTGGCGGTCCTTTTGCCAACAACGGCAATATTCCCGACCGCATCCAGGTGGCCCTGATGCAGGGCACCGCCAAAATAAGCCAGATGATTTACGGCCTGACTCCCGCCAAAAAATACTGGCTGCAGTTCGCCTACAATGCCCGCGACTACGAAGGGGTCACACCCAACCTTCACGCCTCCATCGACGGCATCTCCGTCGCTGATATCCTCAACATCGTCCCCGTGGGCCTCGGGCAGCCCTATTATTACCATTCAGTGGAATTCACGGCGGCGGCGGCCACCGCCGAGCTGGCGTTCTCCTCGGATGTGACGGTCGGCGATGGCACGGTCCTGCTGGACGGCGTCTCCATCGTGCAGCGCGACGCCGGGGAAATCACGGTGATGAACCCCAGCTTTGAGGCCAGCGGCACCGTCTCCGTCTGGCCTGGCTATCTCCATCCCAGTGGCATCGCGGGCTGGACCATGGCGGGCGGATACGGCCTGAATGTGGACCGGCGCGGCCCTTTCACCGACAACGGCCTCGCCGAGGCCCAGGACCGCGTGCTCTTCATGCAGAACACCACTTCGGCCACGCAGACCATCAGCGGCCTCACCGCCGGCAGGACCTACAATCTCTCCTTCCTGCTGAACGCCCGGAACGGGGATACCGCCGGCGGCACCCCCTACCAGATTGTGGTGGATGATGTCATTCTTGAGGAGGGCGTGCAGGAACAGGTTGGCGGGGACAGTCCCTACAATGCCAAATCCCTCAGCTTTGTGGCCACCGGTGAAACCGCCACCATTGCCTTCAAATGCGTGGTCACCCCTCCCGATGACCAGACGCTGCTTCTGGACGACGTGCATGTCACCGCCGCCGGAGCCGCCGCCTCCGTGGATCTGAGCATCGCTTCCCTCGCCGGCAATTCCGTGGTTCTCCGCTGGCCCGCCACCGCTCCGGCGACCCTGCGGCTCAAAACCTCCACCACCCTCAGCGGTCCCTGGGTCACCATTGAGCCGCCCTACGACGTGGTGAACGGCCAGAACACCGTGGCCCAGCCCTTCAACGGCCCGCGCCGCTTCTATCAGCTCTTCCAGCCCTGAGTTGATCCAGGCTTTCACCGCTCCGGGAAAGCCGCTCCCTTAAAAACATAACGCCCTCCGGTTTCAGGCCGGAGGGCGTTTTCCGTTTTAAATCCTCAGGCCTCGCTCAGCCCGCCTCCTCCTTGTTGTAGTAAACTTTGACAAAGCTCATCTGCTTCTCGTCATCAAATCCGCGCTCCAGCACGTTCTTGTGACGGTCGGAGAATTTGGGCCCCAGGCGGATTTCCACCCCGGTGTCGAACTTCATGACGGCCCCGATTTTTTTCTTGGCCTTGTTCACGTCCTTTTTGGAAATCTCGAATTTCTTGTCCAGCGCCTGCCCCTGCTCGCTCTCGAATTCCGCGACATGCTCATGGAATTTCGCCACCGCCTCCGGAGATTTGAGGACCTCGGTTTCAAACTCGCTCATGTCGAAAACGTCCTTCTCCTCGAAATAAGCCAGGGCGTCGCTGGCCGCCGTGAAATTCTCCTCGGCCGCCGCATGGGCCGCCGGCTTCTCCAATTCCATGAAGGAGGTCGCCAGACCGGTGTAGGTGCTGGTCAGATAGGCGGCATCGGGCACCGCATGGACGCCCAGGAAATCCCGCACCCAGAACCGCGACTCCCCGCCCGCCCGGTCGAAGGTCAGCACGTAATACCCCTGCTCCGGGCAGAAATTCAGAATGAGACAGCCCTTGTCGATTTTTTCCGGATGAATGCCCTGCTCCGTATGCAGCTGCAGGTCGCCATCGCGGGCGGAAATGCTCAGAAACGGCACCACGCTCTCGGATTTCAGAATACACAGCCCCTCCACGAACTGGTCGTTCACCTCAATGTTCGTGACCAGCGAGATGCAGAGATCGCCGGACTTGATGTTCGGGTGATTGGACTTGGCGTAGAGCCGTTTGGCGATCCCGATGCCTTTTTCCAGCAGGGCGTCCGGGGACGCGAAAATGGCCGTGCTGCACGTGTTCATCTCGTGCTGCTCCAGGGAGGAATGATGGCTGAAGCGGTGGCCGATCAGATTCTTGAAGGGTTTCAGGAAAATGGCTGTCAGCGTCTCCCGGTCCTCCTCCGCGATCTGGAAAACCTCGCGGGAGGTCTGAAGCGGCTCATCGCGCTGGGGATTGCCCACTTTGGCGAGGACGACACCGGTGACGGAGGCGGAATTGAAGCGGATTTTGACAGACATGGGGGGTGGAATCTGGGGGGAAACCGCCGTTTTGCAACGCTCCAATCCGGATTCCGGAAAATGATCCACAGCCCCCGTACTCCTCACTCCACCCCTTGGGGAATTTCCGCCCTTCCTCCACAGAGCCCGGATTCCGGCTGCACGCCGTCAAATGGCTCCAATTTGGTCAACATTCCGCGGAACGTTGGTTAAAATGCTCCAAATAGGCCGGCGTGCCCGCCGCACGCTGATCAGATTTCTCCGAATAGGTCAACATTCCGCCGTGCGCCGGCCAAATGGCTCCGATTTGACCGGCGTGCCGCCGTACGCTGATCAAATGACTCCGAATGGACCAGCATTCCGCCGTACGCCGACCGCAGCGCTCCAATTTGACCGGCATACCGCCGCACGCCGCTCAAAACGCTCCGATTTGACCAGCATTCCACGGAAATTTGCGCCTCATTCCCGCGAAACTCTGCCGGAGCAGGAGCAGAACACAGCCACCGCCCTCGGCGCCAATCCTCCATGGCTCTTCACCTGTCCGAAGAGTGGTCAACAGGTCCCAACTCAGGATCCGGCTTCATAAGTTCATGAAAATTACCACCTTACGGCGAAAAGTCCTCGCATGGCGGATAAAATCAGCAATGAATTCAGATTTTTCGGCTGATGGACTCCTTTTGGGTCCCCTATCCGCTCCGTGAACTGGATCACTATTATTTGGTCAATGGTGGCGGCGTCGTGCCTCACGATGGCGCTGCCCCATTTGATTATTGGAATCAGATCCCGCGGAGCCCGGGTGCATTTGTTTTTTGCTTTGGGAGGATTGGCGGTGGCGTGGGTGGCGGCGGCGGAATTGTCCATTATGCGCGCGGTGACCGTTCCGCAGTCCGGCCGGCTCATGCAGATGGCGCATGTTCCGGTGGCCCTGCTCGTCATTGCGCTGGTGGGATTCGTGCAGCTGTATTTTGGCACGGGGCGGCTGTGGGTGGGGATGGCGGCCTGCGCGCTGCGGGCGGTTTGTCTGATCCCGAATTTCGCGGCGCCGCCCAATCTGACCTTCCGGGAAATCACGGGGCTGAGGAGTTTTGTGTTCCTGGGCGAAACCATCACCATGCCGCTGGGCAAACCCAGTTATTGGCTGGCGCTCGCTTATTTAAGCTCCCTTTTTTTCCTGGCATTTGTGATCGAGGCTTCGTGGAGGCTTTGGCGGAAAGGAACGACGGACGCGCGGCGGCGGGCGGTGGTGGTGGGGGGAGGGATCGTGGTGTTTATCGTTGCCGCGCAGGGGGCCTCCATTCTGATCAATGCCGGCCTGATCAATTTTCCATTTTTTGTCAGCATTCCCTTCATGGCCATCATCGCGGCCATGGGTTTCGAGCTGAGTTATGATGTGGTGCGCGCCGCGCAGCTGGCCCGGGCACTGCATGAAAGTGAGGACCGCATGAGTCTGGCGGCGGAAAGCGCGCGGCTTTCACTCTGGGACTGGGATATTGACCGGGACGAAATCTGGATGACCTCCGAAGGACGCAAGTTGCTGGGCTTTTCAGACGGTGAGCGCATCTCGTTCGACTCCTTTGTGCGGCGGGTGCATCCCGAGGACAGGGCCTCCCGCGCGGCCGCCATCAGGCAGGCGCTTGAAAGCGGCGGTTCCTATGAAATGGAATACCGCCTTCTCCGGCCGGATGGGACGCTCCGCTGGATTGCCGCCCGCGGCCGGGCGGCGAATGGCGGACCGGGCCCGGGCAAACGTCTGCTGGGCGTCTCCATGGACGTTACTTTGGAAAAGCAGGCGGCCGAGGAAGCCCGGCAGCAGCAGGCGGAATTAACCCATCTTGGCCGGGTGGCGCTGATGGGGGAGATGGCGGCCTCCCTGGCGCATGAACTGAATCAGCCGCTCACCGGGATCGTGAACAATGCCAGCGCCGGGCGGCGGTTCATCGCGGGAGGCCGGGCGGATTTTCCGAAAATGGATCAGCTTTTCGCGGCGGTGGCGGCGGATGGAAAGCGCGCCGGCGAGATCCTGCGCGGCATCCGCGGCATGGTGCGGAAGGGGGAGGAGGAGCGGAGGCCGGTGGAGGTCGGCACGGTGATTCATGACACCGTCAGTCTGGCGGCGGCCGATGCCGTGGCCCGTCATTGCTCCCTGATGGCGGAGGTGGAGGCGGATTTGCCAAAGGTGGAGGCGGACGCCGTGCAGATCCAGCAGGTGCTGCTCAATCTCATCATCAACGCCTGCGAGGCCATGGGCCACATGCCGCCGGATGCCTGCCGGGTGACCATTGAGGCCGGGGCCGGGGCCGGGGGACCGGACCGGATCCGGATCAGCGTGCGTGATTCCGGGCCGGGGCTGCCGGCGGAAAATCCGCAGGGGATTTTTGAGAGGTTCTTCTCCACCAAGCGGGACGGCATGGGCATGGGTCTGGCGATCGCCCGGGGCATCGTGACCGCGCATGGCGGGGAGCTGACCTGCCACAATATCCCGGGCGGAGGCGCTCTGTTTCAATTTTCCCTCCCGGTGTGCCGGGAACCGCAGCCCTGATGAAAAACAATCCCCGCGTCTTTGTGGTCGATGACGACGCCTCCGTGCGCTCCAGCCTGGCCAATTTGCTGGAGAGCGCGGACTTTGAGGTCGAAGTCTTCCCCCGCGCCGACCTGTATCTGGCCCGCGCCATTCATCCGGGGCCCGCCTGCATCGTGCTCGATGTACGCATGCCGGGAATCGATGGCCTGGCGCTGCAGCAGCGCCTGGCGGGGGAAGGCCGCGCGGAGCAGATTGTGTTCATTACCGGCCACGGCGACATTCCGATGGGGATCCGGGCGATGAAGATGGGCGCCATCGATTTTCTGCCCAAGCCCTTTGATGACGCCGCCCTCCTGGCCGCCGTGGAGCAGGCCCTGGCCCGTTCCGCCGCCACCCGGCGGATATCCTCCGGCCAGGCGGAGGTGCGCTCCCGGCTGGCTTTGTTGACTCCTCCGGAGCTGGAGGTCCTCCGTTTTGTGATCTCGGGCCTGCTCAACAAGCAGATCGCCGGGGAACTTGGGGTGGCGCTGCGCACGGTCAAGCGCCGGCGGGGCAGTGTGATGGAAAAATTGGGAGTCGTCTCCGTCGCGGAGCTGGCTCGCCTGGCCCAGGAGGCGGGAGTGCGGCCCCTGCCGGATGGCCCCAAAGGGCCATAGCCCCGCAGGCGGAAAGGCTCCACATCCTTACTCCGCCTCCGGGACGTATGAAGGGTGCCCCCATGCCATCCGCCTCCATTCCCATCTGCATTGTGGATGATGACGCCTCCGTGCTCCGCTCCATCGAGTTCCTGCTGGAGTCGGACGGCCTGGCGGCCCGGAGTTTTGAGAGTGCCGGCGAGTTCCTCGCCCACGCGGGAGCGCACGACGTGAAGCTGGCGGTGATTGATGTCTGTCTCGCCGGCGCGAGCGGGCTGGAGGTGCAGACACGGCTTAAAGCCATCTCGCCGGACACCAAAGTGATCGTGATGACCGGCCGCGACTATCCCGGCCTTCAATCCGCCGCCATGATACGCGGCGCCCGGGCGTTTCTTCTGAAGCCCTTCGCGGACGGGATTTTCCTGACAAAGGTTCAGGAGGCGCTGCGGGCGGCGGACTGAAGCGACGGACGGAACGGCGGTGCCGGCCTCAAGTTAAAAATTGGCACCAAGGGGCCATAGGCAGGATGGATGGTGTCCGCCATCCTGCGTGACTCCCACAGCGTCAGGGACTTCCGGAATGAGGCCCATGCGGTTCACCGCAACGGCTCATCCGGAGGGCTCAGGCTGAGGGCCCTTCCCCATGACCTCAGCCGTCATTTCCTATCTTCATTGCTCCGGACCTTCGCCCCGCGCACCGGGCGTGACCGGATCAGGCCGGTGAGGCAAGCGCGGCTCTTCCCAATGGTAATCCACTATTCAACGGCATCACCCATGAAAACCAAACTCATCACCGCCACGCTCCTGTCCGCGCTGGCGTTCGTTCGTGCCACCTCCGCCGCGTACACGCTGGACCGCACGGTGCTCCCCATTCCGGAGCCTGCGGTGAAACCAAGCACGACGCTCGACGCGAGGGATGCGCAGGCCCCGCCGCGATTTGAGGTCAAAGCCCCCGCCGGGGCGCCGAATGTGGTTATCGTGCTCATTGATGACATTGGTTTCGGCCACAGTTCGGCGTTTGGCGGTCCGATCAGAATGCCAACCCTGGAGAAACTGGCCAACGGCGGTCTGCGCTATAACCGTTTCCACACCACCGCTCTTTGCAGCCCGACGCGAACCGCTCTGCTCACCGGGCACAATCACCACCCGAACAACGCCGGCGCCATCATGGAGGTGGCCACGGCCTTTCCGGGCAATACCGGCGTGAGGCCGAAGGAGATCACCACCCTCGCGGAAATCCTCCGGCAGAACGGCTACAGCACCGGCGCCTTCGGCAAATATCATGAAACCCCGCCCTGGGAGGTCTCGGTCTCAGGGCCGTTTGACCGCTGGCCGACGGGTTCCGGATTCGACAAGTTTTACGGCTTCATCGGAGGCGAGACCAATCAGTGGGCGCCCGCGATCTTCGACGGCGTGGCCCGCGCGGAGCCCGTGCTGTCGCCCACCTATCACTTCACCGTGGACATGACCGACAAGGCCATCCAGTGGGTCAGCGCCCAGCAGTCGCTGACGCCGGACAAGCCGTTTTACATGTATTTCGCCACCGGGGCCACCCACGCCCCGCACCACGCCCCGAAAAGCTGGATCGAGAAATACAAAGGCCAGTTCGCGGGCGGCTGGGACAAACTGCGCGAGGAAACCTTCGAGCGGCAGAAGAGGATGGGCGTCATTCCCGCGAACACCAAACTCACCGCGCGGCCGAAGGAAATCCCCGGGTGGGACGGCATGAGCGCGCCGCAGAAAAAACTCTTCGAGCGCCAGATGGAAACCTTCGCCGGATTCGCCGAACACACTGACGATCAGGTGGGACGGCTGGTGTCGCAGCTGGAGAAAATCGGCGAGCTGGACAATACCCTCTTCTTCTACATCGTCGGCGACAACGGCTCCAGCGCCGAGGGCGGGCCGGAGGGGACCTACAATGAATTGATGGCGCTCAACGGCATCATCGGGAAAGCCGATCAGATGATGGATCACATTGATGCCTGGGGCGATCCGACCACCTTCCCGCACTTCGCCATCGGCTGGGCCTGGGCCGGCAACACCCCGTTCCAATGGACCAAACAGGTCGCCTCCCACTTCGGCGGCACGCGCAATGGCATGGTCATGCACTGGCCGAAGGGCATCAAAGCGAAGGGTGAAATTCGCCAGCAATTCCACCACGTCATCGACGTCGCCCCCACCGCGCTGGAAGCCGCGAAGATTCCCCAGCCGAAGACCGTCAATGGCGTTAAGCAGCGCCCCATGGACGGCGTCTCCATGGTCTACAGCGCCGACGCGCCGAAGGCCGCCGACCAGCGCACCACGCAATATTTCGAGATGTTCGGCAACCGCGGCATCTATCATGACGGCTGGGTGGCCTGCACGCAGCACTCCATCCCGTGGGAATTTGCAGCGAAGGCCACGGCTCTCAAAGATGACGTGTGGGAACTTTACAAAGTGGACGACGACTTCAGCGAGGCCGACAACCTCGCCGTGAAAAACCCCGCCAAACTCAAGGAACTTCAGGCCGTCTTTGAAAAGGAGGCCATCCGCAACAACGTCTTTCCCATTGATGACCGCCGAGCCGAGCGCTTCAACCCCGCCATCGCCGGCCGTGCCGACCTGCTCAACGGCCGCAAATCCCTCACCGTTTATCCCGGCATGATCGGCATGCTGGAAAACGCCTTCATCAACGTGAAGGGCGTGCATCACACCATTGAGGCCGAGGTGGAAATCCCGGATGCCGGGACCAACGGCGTCATCATCGCCCAGGCCGGTTATTTCGGGGGCTGGACCCTCTACATGAAGGACGGCAAAGCCCGCCACGAGTATAACTACTTCGCCCTGGAGCGCACCAACATCGGCGGCGACGCCCCCCTCGCGCCGGGCAAACACAGCATCGGCTACGAGTTCATTCCCGATGGGAAAAATCCCGGCACCGGCGGCAGGTCCATCCTGAGCGTGGACGGCAAAAAAGTCGCCGAGGCGCAGATTCCCAAAACTCAGCCCTTCGCCTTCTCCGCCGATGAGGGCGCGGATGTGGGCATCGACGCCGAGACCAACGTCTCGCCAGACTACAAGCCCGGCCTCCCCAGCACCTTCACCGGCAAAATCGTGAAGGTCACCGTCGAGCAGAAGTAACCGCCATCATCCCGTCCGGAAAAAGTCTTCCGGCCCCGCCGGGTGTGCCGGTTCCATCCGCACACCCGGCGCACGCCCGGACGAGGAAGCCGAACATTTTCATCATCTTCGGCGATGACATCGGCTACTGGAACGTCAGCGCCTGCAACCCCGGGCGCTGAGGACCGCGGACCTGCTGATGCCGCATGTGAACTGATCCACAGACATTTTTCTCCAATAACTTCAACGCATGAGAACCAAATCGACCCTCCTCACCGCCGCCATCACCTGCGCGCTGACCATCCCCGGCGCTTTCGCGCAGGAAAAGACGCCGGGCTTCAACCAAAAGATCCCGGAGAAAATAATGACCCCCGACAAGGTGGAAACCCGCCTCGGGACGCTCAACTTCAAGGACGGCGTGCCGACCCTGGAAACAACCCAAAAGGTTTATGACAACCTCGACTTCCTGCGCGGGACGGAGGTGTTTCTCAACTTCATCCCCGCCTGTTCCATCGAAGCGCTGCGTCTGGGAAATGTCGAACGCGGGGCGACCAGGTCGAACCAGTGCGTCATCACCGATGAGCTGTGCGATTCCAACCTGCTGTTTCTCACACCCAACACGGACACCGTCTATTGCCTGGGAATTCTCGATCTTGAAATCGACGGGCCAACGGTGGTGGAAATCCCGCCGGGCTGCGGTCCGGGCACGTTGGATGATGCGTTTTTCCGTTTCGTCATCGACATGGGCATCCCCGGTCCGGACCGGGGCCAGGGCGGCAAATATCTCATCGTGCCCACCGACTACCAGGGCGGGCTGCCCAGGGATAAAAAGGATGGCGGCGACTACTTCATTGCCCGCTCGCCTTCCCATGTGAACTGGCTGGCGCTGCGCGGCTTTCTCGTGGACGGCAAACCGGACGCCGCTTCGAGGATGTTCCGCGAGGGATTGAAAATTTACGCCCTCAGCAAGGCCGCCAATCCGCCAAAGATGGAGTTCTTCAACGCCTCGAAGGTTCCCTACAGCACGGTGCATGCGAACAATTTCGAGTTCTACGAGGAGCTCGATCACGTGATCCAGAAGGAACCGCTGAATTTCATCGATCCCGAATTGCGCGGACTGGCCGCCAGCATCGGCATCAGGAAAGGCAGCAGGTTCGCGCCCGACGAGCGGATGAAAAAAATCCTCACCGAGGCTGTCGCCGTCGGCAACGCCACCGCCCGCACGCTCGCTTTCCACAACCGCGATCCGCGTGCGGCCCTTTACGAAAACAGTCAGTGGCGGACGGGTTTCATCGGGAACGATTACCGCTGGCTCGATGGCGACGGAATGGCCGGGCGCAATCTGGATGCGCGCAGTTATTTCTTCTACCTGGCCACGGTGAACACGCCCGCGATGGCGGCGAAGATTCCCGGCAGAGGCTCGCAATACGCGATGACTTACACGGAAAAATCCGGTGAACCACTGGATGGCTCGAAGAACTACAGGCTGAATGTGCCCGCCAACGTGCCCGCCAAGGATTTCTGGTCGGTGGTCGTCTATGATCCGCAGACCCGCTCGGAGCTGCAAACCTCCCACCCCTTCCCCAGCAAGAACAACAAACGCGACAAGCTCATCACCAACGCCGACGGTTCGGTTGATCTCCACTTCGGTCCCACCGCCCCCGCCGGCAAGGAAGCCAACTGGATCGCCACCGTGCCGGAGAAAAACTGGTTCACCATCCTCCGCCTCTATGGCCCGCTGGAGCCGTGGTTTGACAGGACCTGGCGTCCCGGCGAGATTGAACCGGTGAAATAAGCGCCGGAACCCTATCACCCGTTCATCATTCATGAAGTTCCCGATCCCTCTTCCTGTCTCCGCAGTCAGCTGCCTCGCTTCCGCCGGAATTGCGTCGGCGCAAACCGCGGAACCGGCCGCCGCCGATCAGGCTGCGGACCTGGCGAAGCAGCTCAGCAACCCCGTCGCCTCCCTCATCAGTCTGCCGCTGCAGGCCAACTGGGATTTCGGCATCGGCCCCAATGACGCCGCGCGGTTCACGCTCAACGTCCAGCCTGTCATCCCGCTGTCCCTGACCGACGACACCAATCTGATCATCCGCACCATCATTCCCATGATCGACGCGGAATCACCCGCTCCGGGCATCGGGGATGCCTCGGGCATGGGCGACATCGTGCAGAGCTTCTTTTTCTCCCCAAAAAAACCCACCGCCGGCGGCTGGATCCTGGGCGCGGGTCCGGTGCTCCTCTGGCCCAGCGCGACGGATGATCTGCTGGGCTCCGAAAAATGGGGCGCGGGTCCGACCGCGCTGGCGCTCAGGCAGGCCGACGGCTGGACCTACGGCGTGCTGGCCAATCACCTGTGGTCCTATGCCGGGAATGAGGACCGCGGGGAGGTGAACGCCACGTTTCTCCAGCCCTTTGTGTCCTTCACCACCAAAACCCACACCACCATCGGACTGAACGCCGAGTCCACCTATGACTGGGAGGGCGCGCAATGGTCCGTGCCGCTGAATCTCACGGTGGGCCAGCTTTTCAAAATCGGCGGCGCGCCCATGCAGTTCACCGTCGGCGGCCGCTACTACGCCGAAGGTCCGGACGGCGGGCCGGAGTGGGGCCTGCGGGCGGTGCTGACTTTTCTCTTTCCCAAATGATGCGGGACACTTCGGTTCGGCTCATCGCCTCCTCCTTGCCTAACGCAGACCAAACCCGGCCATCCTCCCCGATCCCCCCGCCGCTCATCAGAGCGCGCGCTGACACCGAATAAGCCCGGACCTTTGTAAGTATTCCCTTTTAAAAACCTTTTTCCGCTTCCGCCTCCGCGGCCCGCCTCCGGCGCTCCTCGTCGTCCTGCTCCTCGTCCGATCCCTCCCCACCGCCGTAACCAAGGACCTCCACCGTGTAAATGGACGGCAGGGCCTGCACGGGCGCGGCTTCCGGCTTGGCGGCGGCCTGGGCGGCGGCGGTGGCGGCCGCATTGCCGGCGGCGGCGGTGTTGCTGGCGGCACTGAGGCCGCCGACATTCGGCGTGCTGACCGCCGTGGTCGGGGTGCCTGAACTGCTGCCGCTGACCGCAATGTTCCCCGCATTCAAAACCTGCGTGGCGGCGATGGTCAGATTTCCGGACGAGCGGATGCCCGCATCGCCCGCATCGACCACCCCCGTCGGCGCAATCAGATCCACATCCCCCGGTGCCACTCCAGCGACGGTCGCCAGCACGCCGATCCCGCCGCCCGTTGCCAGGCCCGCGAGGTCGGTCTGCACCGCACCGCTCTGGGGATCGATAAGCACCCGGGTCGGCGGAGCGCTTTTCACCGTCTTCGACGAGCTTCCGGCCGCGATGTCGCCTTCCGATGACCAGATAATCTGATTGCCCCCTCGCAGAGTGAAAATCCGGCCGATGCCCACGCCGACATCGTCCCGCGTGAAGATGGAAATATTCCCGCCGCTTTCCGTGACAATTCCGGGCGGCGCCAGCGGATTGCCAATGGCGGTGTTCGCCAGCTGCAGCCCGCCGCCCGGCGCGAGGAGGCTGATGCTCCCGCCATTCCGGGTCCGGATATCACGGCCTCTCGTCAGGATGTCGCCTGCGCCGGGATTCGTGAAAAGCGTGCCGATGGCCGCGAAACCGTCGGCATAACCATTGCCGGGAATCGTCCCGCCGTTGCTGCGGCCGGCGTCGCGGAGCACCCGATAAAACACCTCCAGCGCGATGCGTTTCTGATCCTCCGCGCTGAGCTGATCGAAGCTTCTCCCGCTCATCTCTGTCGTCAGTCCGGCGAGATATTGAGGGCCTTGGCCGCCTTTGACGTATTCCTTTATAAAGCTGTCAAAATCGAGTGCCGCGCCGCTCAATCCGGCCGCCGAACCCAGTCCCGCCCCCGCGATGATAACGGAACCCTCAAAGCCCAGCGCCGGATTCCGGGCGTTGCCGATGCTGGTCAGTCCCACGCCGGTGCCGTCCGCACTGCCCGCCACCGTGCCCAGATCAAGCGTGCGCCCCGCCAGCACCTGCAGCGTTCCCGGCCCGCTGATCTGAATGTCCCCGGCCAGCGGCCCGGCGTCGAGATTCGGCGTATTGCCGGGCCGGTTCGCGGTGCTGCGCAGGGCGGCGGCGGCATTGGCGGGAATAATGTCCCGGCCGCTGGTGACGATACTGACGTCAGCCTCCCTGACATTCTGGATATAAAGCGAGGTGTCCGAAAGATCGCGCCCCGCAAAGATCCTCGCCGCTTTCGGCGAGAACAAAGTCAGGCCGGAAATATCCCCCGCGCCCGCATACAGCCGCAGGGGCTCCGGATCGTTCAGATGCAGCAGCCCCGCCGCATGCAGCGCCTGCTTGGTCTGGAGAACCCCCGTGACCGAGCCCGTCTCCGCAAACAGCGCGTCCACGCCCGCAAAGAACAGCGGCAGCCTTGTGGACACCGCCTGCACCTGCGCCGTGGTGTAGCCCAGCGGATTCAGCACTCCCGGCACCGCCAGCGGACTGGCATCGGAGACATTGACCGTGGATGTGCCCCAGGCCGTGCGCAGGCCGCTCATATTGACGATTCCGTTGGGCTGGAGGGCGTTGATTGCCCCCGAGGCCAGCAGCGAAAGGGTGCCGGTGGCGGAGGGTGAAAGCGTGAGCCTGCCCGCCAGATTGATGTCGCCGCTGTAGGCGCTCACGGTCAGCGAGCCAGGCAGCAGCGAAGTGATGGTTTTATACCGGATGATCTCGTCAATGCCCGACTCGTTCAGCCGCAGCCAGGGCTTGGCGCGGGAAGCGGTGTCATTGCCCAGCAGCAGCTTGTTCGCCGCCCAGAGGTAGAGCAGCGGATCGGAGGCTCCGGCGCTTTGCAGGTAAGGCGTGGCCTCTGTCCGCAATGTTATGGCGCCGCCCAGCGAGGACACATTCACCGCGCTCCGCTGGCTGTAAGTGGAGAACCAGGACTTATACCAGACCGAATTCCCCAAACCCTCCGGCAGCAGGAAAGGACTGGCCACCGGTCCCAGCAGCAGATCCCCGCGCGCCGAGACATCGAAGCCCGCGCGGCCCGCGAAAAGGGTGGTCGGCAATTGGGTGTAAGCCGATCCCTGCCCTGCCGTGATGCTGCTCGGCGACAGCACGGAACGCGTGGCATTGGTCAGGATGCTCCCGCCCGCGCGCAGGGTGCCGGTGCCGCGCTCGACGTAATAAACCCCGGCATCAATGTTGCCCCCGGCCTTCACCACCACGTCGCCGCCGCCCAGTTCCACCGCCGTCTGATTCGCCGCCAGCGGATTGGTCTCACTGCCTTTGGTGACCCGCATGTTGGTCGGCGCGACCGCGTCCACGTTGCTGATATTCCCCGCCGCCAGCAGACTGACATTGCCGCCGCCCAGCGCGCCGATGCCCTGGAAGAAGTTATTGAAATCCACCCACCAGCTCGTCGAAAGAACATCATTGGCGATCCGCCCTTCGGCAAATTTTCCGGTCAGCGGATCCACCGTCCCGCGCCGGTAAAGCCAGTTGGACGGCATCTGCAGCTGGGAATCGGCCACCAGCTCCCCGGTCGCATTCCGGGTCAGATGCTCAATGTTCCCGCCCGCGCTCAGCACCACATTGCCGCCGCCCATGCTGTACTGCGCGGGATAAAGCGGCGAATTCTGAGTCGCCCCCAGGCCGCCCGTTCCCGCAGGCGGGGCTCCCGGCCGGGGAACATCGAAACTGCCGCCCAGAGTGGGATCGGCCACAGCGGTCCCGGCGGAATAGATGGTCGCCAGCTGATTCAGCAGCTGGATATTCCCGGCCGCCGACAGGGTAATATCGCCGCTGCCGGTGCGGATGACCTGCCAGCGCTGCGGAATCACGGTGCGGATCAGAGCGCCATCCTCACCCGCGACGGTGTTGGCCTGCTCCTGGGTGGAAGTGCCCGCCTTGCCCAGAATGATCGAACCCGCTGTGGCTGGTGACGCGGCATTCACCGCCGCCGCAAAGCCGGAGGCATTGAGATCCGCCCCCGCTGTCAGACGGTAGGAAAACGACTGCGCGTTCACCGGCAGCAGCGGATTCCGCGCCGTCAGCCTTCCCTGCCAAAGCGCGAGATTCGCGGCCGGCGGATTGGTGGCCGGAGCATACGGTGTGAAACCGTCGCTCAGCGTATTGTTGAAAACGAGATTCCCCGCCGCCCTTAAAGTCAGCACTCCGGCCGCGCTCTTTTCGCCGAAACGGAACGTGGACAGATCCCAGTCGTCCAGCGTCGTCGTGCTGGCTGTGCCAAGAGTCAGGTTGCCCGTGGTATTGATGATCTCAGCTCCAGGAGCCAGCACAAAGGCCGAGGACAGGCCCGCATTGTTCGCCAGGAGGCGGCTCATCATCGCCGTGTAATTCGAACTCGTTGTCCCCGCCGCGCCCAGGAAGGCCGTGCCGTCGTTTTTGATCTGGCTCTGCACCGCCGTGGCGATCGCGCCGCCGCTGCCGGTCAGGTCATAGACTTTGTAGCCTTCCATCACAATGCTGGAGGCGTCGATGACCGCGCTGCCGATGGCGGTGGAAAGAATGTCCGTCCCCGCCGCATTCCGGGGAGCCCGAAGATGCAGCTTGCCGCTGAACTGGCCCAGTGACGCGCTGGCCGCTGTTTTCGCCGCCACTGACAAATCCAGCGTGGAGCCGGATTGCGGATCCAGCATTCCTGTTCCCGCGACTCCGTTGCGCTGCGTGCCCGCTTCCAGAGTGATCTGCCCGCCCTTGCCTGCGCTATCAAAATCCGCGCCCGCCACGGTCAGCCGCGAGCCGTTGAGCAAAGTAAGATTCCCATTCGCCGCCAGATGAATGGAACCGCCTGTCGCGCCCGAGGAATCCACCAGACCACTGACGGTGATGTTTCCCTGATCCGCCGTCAGTTCAAAGGACCGCGCCACCGCCGCCCTGTTCACCACCACGCCTCCTTCCGTCACCACATCCCCATCCACCTCCACATCTCCGCTCCGGACGCGGATGCTCTGACTGAGAGTGAAGCCCGCAGCTGTCAGCCGTCCACTCAGCTCCGCCGTCGTCGGCAAGGAAAGCGTGTCCAGAGTGAAACTGCCGTGCATCCCGCCATTCCCACCCACGGCGGAAAGCTTGCCGCCGGAAAGCAACGTCCCCTGCGGCACCGACACATTCAGCGTTCCCGCATTCCCCCCGCCGCTTTGCGCCGACAGATTCAGCAGAGACCCCGGCCCCAGCACCACATCACCGGAAGCCGCGTTCAGGCTGATGGTTCCCGCATCCGTGTAGCGGGTCACGTCATAAAAATTCCACGCCTGCCCGGACACATCCAGCCGCCCGTTCACCCGCAGCGCGCCTCCCGTGGAAGTCAGCGAAAGCGATCCGCCAGGCAGCAGCACCGCGCTGTCCACCGTCGTTTCCCTCCCGCTCAAAGCCAGCGTGGCTCCCAATCCCGGCGTGACCGAAGCCGTGCCGGAATCCGCCCCTGAAACCGTCAGCACCCCGCCCGCCGTCAGCGAACGGTTCGACCCCGCCGCGCCGGTAAGCAGCGGCGTGCTCACTGACAAGTCGGCCTGGGTCCCCACGCGCCCGGTGCCTTCACCCGTCAGGCCCCGCGCCGCATTCAGGCTCACGCTGCCGATGTTATTGAATGCCAGATCCCCGCCCGTCAGCCGGATGACTCCGGCATTGAAAGCCACCGCGCCACCCGGCGCGGAACCGCTGGCCGTCCGCACAACGCTGGCCGCGCCGGCGGCATTGCCGAGCCGGATTTCATTGGCGGCGAAAATCACGCTGTTGCCGGAAGCCGGTGCATTGACCGCCCGGATTTCCCCCGCGTTCAGCGCCAACCGCTTCAGGCCGCCGCCAAAGACCCCGCTGCCGTAAAGGTCAAGAGTGCTGTAACTGCGCAGGGAAAGCGCGTCGCCGCCGCTGAACCGGGACAAGGTGTCGCCTGTCAGAATCAGACCCGCATCCGCCGCCAAAGCACCGGGATTGTCCAGCACCAGACTGATGCGCCCGCTGTTCACGGCATAACTTTGAGCCGAAAGCGCCGCCCCTGAATCAATCGTCGTAGCGTTGGTGGAATCCAGGGTGATGCCTGCCCCGCTCAACTGTGCGCCAGCGCCCACAATCAGCGCCGCATTGGAAGCGGCCGGAGTCACGCCCGTGCGGATCACCTGCGCCTCCGCATCGCCGGAAACCCGGACCAGCACGCCATTGCCGGTCAGATAGTAGTCCTCCGCTTTCGCGCTGCCGGTGGAACTGAGCTGCGAACCCGGAGCCAGGGTGATGCTGCCGGTCGCCGCCAAAGTGAGGTCCGCCGCGCTGAGCGCAGCCCCCGCATTGTCCACCGTGATGTTGCCGCTTGTGGCCGTGAGCACCGTTTGTCCCGCGTCGTTGGTGCTGCGTTTTCCGCCAATCACCAGACTGTCCGCTCCCCAGCGGCGCAGCGTTTCGGAACCCAGCGCGATCTTCCCGGCTCCGGCGGAAGTGCCCGCGCGGTTGATCACAAAATCCAGTCCGGAGCTGATGTCGATGCTGCTCCCCCGCCCTCCCGAGATGGACGGCGACAGCACATTCCCCAGCAGATTCATCGACTGCGTGGCCTGAAGCACCAGCCTGCCGGAATCCTGCGTCAGCAGGGGTGTGGGAAGATTCAGCCGCGCCGCCGCCTCCTTCAGAAAACTTCCGGCGAGATAAGTTTCATACTCCGCCCGCTGCCGGATAACCGCCCCGGAAGCCAGCTCAAACTGGGCCGCGAGGGTCGGCACGGCGCGTGCCTCATTCAGGCTGTTGAATTGATAGCCGGACACCAGACTGGCCCCGTCCGCCAGCTCAGCCGTGCCTGTCGCCGCCCCTGCCTGCGGCGTCACCAGCACGCCGCCGGGCAGCAGAGCGTAGCGGGCGGGCAGCAAAGTGTAGTAGCCCGCGCGCAGGGTTTGACTGGCCTGGAGATAAACGCGGTCGCCGAATTTCAGCCCGTCATTCACATAACCCGGACCGGATTCACGGATAAGATTGGTCTCCGCATCCGAGGAATTGTAAGGCGCGAAAGGCGAGCCCGCCGAATCGTAGCCGGGGAGAACCGCATAACTGCCGGACGAGGCCAGAATGTCCTCCGGCCCGATATTTCCCTCCGACCAGCGGTAGGCGAACAAGTCACCACCGCCGCGCAGATCAATTGTGGCTCCGGCCGCCATGTCCAGATTCTGTCCGGCGATGCTCACGCTCTTCACCGGCAGGCCGCCCGCCGTGATGTCCACGCCGCGCGGATCAATCCAGGTCAGGCCATCCGTGCTGACGCCGTAAGGAATGAGAATGCCTTTCCCCGTCAGCGGATCGACGGCGGAAACGGAGGTGACACTGCCACCTCCCAGCGTGAGCTGCCGTGTCACCGGCGCGGCCACCGCCGTTCCCGCCAGCAGATTGACCGGAGCCGTCCCCGTCCCGTCCCAGCCCAGAGTGATGCCGCCAAACGGCGCGCGCAGCACGCCATCCTGCACAATACGGCTGGCATAAATACCCAGCGATCCGCCCGCCGACAAAGGAAGCTGCCGCGTGTCCGAAGCCTGAATGGTGACCGATCCCGTCACCGTCCGCCCGCCGCTGTTGTGATCGTAAGCGAAGATTTCAAAAGGCGAGGCCGTGACCGGATAAACCTGCGCCGCCCGCAGCGTGAGATCACCCGCGATATTGAAAATCCCGCTGCCCCGGATGTCGCCATTGCTGGCCGTCAGCGTGGCCGATCCCACATTCCGCAACGACAGCGTGCCCAGATCGATATTCTCCGCCGTCACGATCAGCCGCCCTGACCCGTAGGTCGGAGCAAAGCTGGAGCCAAACGGACTGCGCCGGTCCTCCGTCCGGCCCGGCGTTTCAAACGCCCGGCCCAGCGCCACATAAGGGGCGGTCAGCCGCACCACATTGTCCGCAAAAAGCACGCCCCCATCCGCCACCCGCAGCGAGGATCGGGCCTTCAGATTCACCGCTTCCTGGAACCCGACAACACCATTGAGTGAAAGGGAGTCAAACCCGCCCCGGTTGAAGGAATCCGCCGCGAAATAACCGCGCGCCTCCGCTCCCGTGACCGGTTTGCCGATCATGCCGCCGCTTCCGGAAACAGCTCCGGCGGGAATCGCCGGGCCGCTCTGCCGCACCGTCAGATTCACGTCCGTGGCCGGAATAACCGTGGTGCCGGGTGGATAAAATCTTCCTGAGCCCACGGTCAGAGTTCCGCCCAAAGCCGTCGGCCCTCCGGCTTTCCCCAGCAGCGTGGCATCGGAGAACAGGAACTCGCCGCCTCTTAAACTGATGGTTCCGCCGGGGCTGTCCACCGGCGCGCGCTCTGTGGCCAGGCTGTAAAGCGGAGCCGTCAGCCCGCTGGCGGGGGGCACACCATCACTTTCCAAAGGCCGCGCGACAGCAGGAGATAAATCAAGCCTCCCCCGCGCCCCTGACACATCCAGCACCGCTCCGGCCTGAGCCAGAATATTGCCCGACAGGCTGATCTCCCCGCCCGGCAGCATCGAACCAATCCGGCGGCCAAAAGCATCCTCCCGCAGCAGCGTCGTCCCCGCCGTGGACAGCACCCCGCGCGATCCCACAAACAACGTGGTGAGCGCTTCCGGAGTTCCCGGGAAAACATCCGCCGACCTCCCGGCCGTGAGCGCAATGCTTCCACCGGGCGTCGAAATCGAGCCTAGCACGGACACGGTTTTTCCTGACAAAGTGACACTGGCCAGCGGGTCCGTCGAAATGACCGAGCCCGCGCCCGTGACAATGTCCCCGCGGATCAGAGGAGCATCCAGAATGCCGTCGCGCACGCCCGGCGCGAGGAAACTCAAGCTAACCGGCGTCCGCTCGCCGACCGGCTTATTCACCGGCACCAGCGTCAGCCCGCCGCCCTCCGAGGCATGGGCCACCGCCACCAGACTGTGCGAAACAGGTTCGAGCCACGTCCCTGCCGTGATGCTTACGGCAGGCAGCGTTTCGCCCGCCGCGTTTTTCATCCCCAGACCCGTCAGACTGAAACTGCCGAATCCTCCCTGACTGAAGAAGTCAGCTCCCAGCAGCAAAATGTCAGGATTCACCGCCCGCCCGCCGACCTGCACCAGCGGAGCCTGAACCGCCAAAGTCCCGCCCTTCGCGCCGGAATATCCCAGCAGCGACGCCCCCAGCTTCAGATGCCCGCCCGTCAGCCCGTTCAGCTGCGGATCCTGCCCGGCCTGAATGGTGATGCCGCCGCCATTGCCGTAAGTCAGAGCGCCCTGCGCGCTCATCATCGCCCCGCCCGAAACATCCACCACGCTGCCGTCGGCTAGATGGGCGCTGTAAGCTTTCACGCTGACACTGCCTCCGGCAATCACCGCCGGTTGCGTAAGGAAATCCGCCGCATTCAGCCGGTCATCCACCAGCAGTCCCGCCGTGCTGAGGCTGACCCCGCCGCCGAGAGTGAAGACCCCGCGCCCCGCGTTGGACGACGGCAGGCGGCGGTCGGCCTCCCGCAGATTCCGGATCACGGCGGCATCGTAGGGCGTGAGGTTCAGCGCCTGGAATTCCAGGGTGCCGCCGGGAGCTTTCACGTCGCCGAGAATCCGGATATTGGAAGCCACAAAGCTGAACGCCCCGCCCGCCGGCGCCTCCAGGCGGATCTTGTCAGGCACAGTGATGGAGCCGCCCTCGTTATGCAGCGTGATGCTGCCCCAGCCGCGTTCGGCAGTGAGTTCAGGGGAGAGATAAACCGTGCGCCGCCGGTCCTCGTCCAACGCCCCCGGAAGGCCGTTGAGGTCCAGCCCGAATGATCCCGCCGCGCCCTGTCTGGTGTTTCCGAAAATAATGTCAGGTGACGAGGGATAGCTGGTGATCACCGCGTTGTTCAGGACTTCCTGCGCGCTGAAGGAAAGCGTCAGATCACCTTCCGCAGGCATCATGCTGCTGCTGGAGGACGAGCGCAGCTGGCGCGGCCCGGGCGAAACGAGCGCGGTCAACTGGCCATCCAGCGCCATCCCCGGCGCGCTGATCGCCAGGCTTCCGGCATCGCCGCCGTGCAGATACGTCGGCTCGAAATGCGCGCCCGTCGGAGCCAGCGGCAGGGTGAAGGTGCGGGTGACGCCCCAGCGCGGATGCACCTCGTCGGACGTCCCGCTGAACACGCCGCCATAAACGCGGTCCGGCGTGGCGTCTTTGATATCCACCAGATGCCCGTCCGACCAGACCCGTGATGTTTTCACCATGCCGCCCAGGTATTCGATGGAGCCCCCGCTGACATTGATGGACGATCCGCGCTGCATGACCACCGAACCGCCCGCCGCAATATCCACGGAGCCGCCCGCCACCGTGAGTTCGCCCACCGTGCGCTCGATGAGCCCCTCATAGCCCGTCAAATCCGCCAGCGGTGTGCCCACCCATTCCCGGCCATTGTAAACTCCCCGGTTCCGCAGATCGACGGTCAGGGTCGGCCCGCGCAAAGCGCCGTTCCTTTGCAAAGGCGAGGGTGCCAGCTCACCGCCGCGCAGGACCAGCGACAGGATCACCTGGGAAATCGGAGCCGTGACTCCGGTCGATCCCGAGACATCAATCGACGATCCCTGATCAAAATAAACCTGTCCTCCCGAGGCCAGGAAAACGGAGGTGGCCGGGGTGATGCTGGAATTGAAAGCCCAGGTCCCCGCCCTGACGGAAACCAGCGCGTTGGGCGCGAGCACCCTGGCGTTACTCCCCAGCAGCACCGTCTGGCCCTGGAGATTGATCCGCGAACGCAGCGGCAGTTCCGTGCCGATGGTTTTTTCAGCACTGGCCATTTCCGGCAGGATCCGCGTCACGCTTCCGGCGCCCAGAGTCACCGCGCCTGTGGATTTGAAAAGGTAAGGCGTGCCGGTGGAGGGCAGCGCCGGATCATAACCGGTGTTCGGCACCGCGTCGTAGTCCGCCAGCAGATCGATGCGGCCATTCAGGGAAACGGTGGCGCTGCTTTCAATGGCGGCGTTCTGAGTGACCACGCGTCCCGACATTGAGGCGCTGCCGCGCGGAACTTCGATCAGACCATTGTTCACCGCCGTGCCGCCATAACTTCCCACGCTGCCGACATAGACATCCAGTCCGCGCAGGCTGGCGTCGGAGCTTTTGTGGGCGTCCACGCCGATCTGCAGCCCGGCGGCCAGAATAACCTGTCCGTTCGGTGCCACCAGCGAGCCGCCATTGGTCACATTCGGCCCCGCCAGCAGGATGCGGCCTCCATTGCCGTCCGCACTGACAGGACTGGAGATAAGCGCGCCCGGCTCGACCGTTACGTCACCGTGAAAATTGTCAGGAAGATTCGGCACCGGAGGCGCGAAGGCCGGTGTTCCCTTGGCTCCGGCCGGGATCGGCAGGGCGCTGAAGAGAAACTGCGAGTCCGGATTATTCAGCAGTCCCCGCGCGATCAGGTTGTCATTGATCGGCAGTGACGAGGCCACCAGCGAACCCGTATTGACCTGACTCGTCCCGCCAAAAATGATGCCGTTCTGGTTGATGACATAGACCTGCCCCTGCGCGCTGATCCGTCCCAGAATCAGAGAGGGCCGTCCCGAGGGATCATGGACCCGGTTGAAGGCGATCCACTGCGAGGCGTTGGAACCGCCCGCGCTCTGGTCAAAATTCAGGCTCGTCTCCCGGCCCACATTGAAAGTCTCCCAATTGAGAAACGCCTGCTGCTCCGTCTGCCTGATGGTGACATTCGTCAGCCCGCCGACCTGGCTTTGCACCGGAGCCAGCGCCCCTGCTGGAGTTCCGCTGAGCTGAAGTCCGCCCGCGCCCAGACCGTTGGGCACCAGCGGAAGCCGCAGTCCCGCATGATTCGGATCCACCCTGAGCTGCCCGGCCCCGTTTTTCGCCGCCAAGGCCCGCGCCTGCGCCTGAAACACCCGCACGGCCTCCAGGGACTGGGCGGTTTTCGCCAGCGCATCCCGCTGACTCGCCCTCGCCTGCTGCTGCGCCGCCACCGCCGTCCCGGCGGAAGCGTCCGTCTGCCGCACATCCGCCCCCGCGCCCTGGCGCAGAATATCACCGCCATAAGACAGGGTTCCCGCCGCCAGCCACGTGCCAAAGATACTCACGGGCAGGATGCCCGTGCTCCGTTCCCTGGCCGCCGGCAGGAGCACGGGCATCCTGCCCGTGAGGGTATTCAGTTCCTCAAGGCTGGCGAAATGTTTGTGAAGCGGATGCGGCATTCCGGGATGTCAGGATCGGAGGGATCGGAAAAACCGGGCTCTACTTTTTGGCTTCGCCGACGAGCTGGGAGAGCGCCAGCTCGTTCACCGCCAGCGGATTTTCCTGGAGCAGTTTGGCGAGATAGGCCTGGCTGTTGGCGCGCGTTTTTTCGGCGCGCAGCTGAGCCACCAGCTGGCTGCGGATCTGGTCGAGGGTCGGCGTGTAGGGCTCACGGGCGTCCAGCACTTTGACGATGTGCCAGCCATCCTCCAGACGCACCGGCTCGGAGACGGCGTTCACCTTCAGCACGCCCAGCTTCTCGCGGATGCCGGGCTGGATCTGACTTTCCGCCAGCCAGCCGATTTCCCCGCCGCGTCCGGCGCTGTTCTGCTCCTCGCTGTGGCTGGCGGCCAGTTTGGAAAAATCCGCGCCCGCGCCTTTGAGCGCTTTCTGCACGGTGTCGAGTTTCGACTGCGCTTTGTCAGCCGCCGCCTTGTCCGCGTCCTTGCCCACGGAAATAAAAATCTGCGCCAGGCGCCAGGATTTGGGAACCCCGATGGCCGGTTTGGCGATTTCATAAGCAGCCTTCAGATCGGCCTCGCCCGGATACGAATCCGGCGGTGTGGAAACCGTCTGGAGATAACTCTCCGTCAGCGCCACCTCGCGCGCCCGCGCCAGCTGCGCCGCCACTTCCGGCTTTTTGTCGTGGCCTTTGGATTCGGCCTCGCTGAGCAGCACCTTCTGCACCAGCAGGGACCGCACCACCTGGTTCAACAGCGCGGGGTCGTTTTTGATGGCTGCGCCCTCCTGGCTGGTGAGGGCGGAGATGGATGCCCTCACATCCGCCGCGTTCACCTGGATGGGGCCGATGCGGCCGATGACGCTGTCAGCGGCGGGCACGGCGGCGGAGGATGGCGGGGTTGCGGCGGTGTTTGGCGCCGCCAGAACGGTGGCTGCGGAGGAGGCGAGAAGTGTCAGGAGATGAAGTGGTTTCATGAGCTTGGTGGTGGTAATGCTGGTTAAAGATTTTCAGACTGGCCGCAGTCGGTCAGCGCACTGATTCTTTGGACTGCGGTGACTTGTCACCGCTTTGGGAAAGGCGGCTTGCCGCCGTCGCGTGATTCGCCGCTGAATCCGTGAATAACGCTTCATGAGGTTCGGCGCGTGGCAAGCCCCGCTCACGAAAGCGGTGACAGGTCACCGCAGTCCAAAGTGGTTGGATCTCACTTGAAGAGAGTGTCATAGGGTAATCGCTTTTGGCTTCCGTGATCCGTGCGGCAGGGACAGCCTTGCTGCGGTTATTTGGTTTTCGGAGAAGTTTTTGGATTGCCGGAAACAGGTTTGCCTGCCGGCGCGGGCTGCGTGGAGGGTTTTCCGTCCGAGGGTTCGGGCTTGAGTTTGTTGTCCTCCAGCTTGTCGGAATAGTCCTGCACCTGCTCCTCGATTTTGACTTTGGCGATGCCGGTGAAAGGCTCCCGGGCGGCAATGGCGCGGCCGAGGCCGAAGTCGCGGTAACGCTGGAGAATCTCGCTGGCCGTTTTATAAAGCTCCAGGTTCTGCCGCTCGCGGTCGGCCACTTTGCGCTCCAGCCCCACATTGGCGGAGTCGAGCCGGGCGCGCATGGTCTCCGTGGTTCTGACCAATCCGGCGGCCTGATTGTAGGCGGCTTTCCATTTTTCCAGAGCGCTGGTCAGACGGGCGATTTCCAGTCCGGCTTTGTTTTCCGTGGCTTTGAATTCGGCGATGGATTGGTCGGCCTTCGTTTTGTCGTCGTTGGCCTGCTGGGTGATGGCTTTTACCCGGGCTTCAAGATCGGCGATTTTCTGATCGCGCTCCGTCTGCCCGGCGAGCAGCGTGGCCTTCTCGGTCTCCGCCGTGCGGAGCTGCTGGGTGGTCACGCGCAGAGTGTCGCGGAGGCGCTGCTCGTTGGCTTTCGCCTGGGCCGCCTGCGCGGCGGGGTCCTCCTGCGCCATGGCGGCCAGAGGCAGGAGACTGGTGAGGAAAAGGAGTCGGATCAAAGTTCTCATGAACGGTTAGAATTTGGCATTGAAGTCGAACATGATGATGTCGCTTTTGAAGGCGGGACCGGCGATCTCATCCGCACTGAACCAGCGGGTTCCCAAGCTTACTCTCGGCGAAAGCGCGTAATTCAGACCCAGGGTGAAACCTTTCATGTTGGTCCCGCCGCCGCCGAAGTTCTGGTCGTTGAATCCGTCCACCACCGCGTCCGAACCGATGTAGCGGTAACCCGCGAAAGCATTCCAGGCGCCGCGCCGGTCCAGGGCCGCATGGCCGGCCATCAGATTCAGATACCACGCGGTGTCGTCGCCATCAAAGACACCCAGCGAGCCATCACTGCCGTTCGGACCGCGGTTGTTGACGGCCACGGCGTTGATGTCGCTCTGGTCAAAGGCGAGGTTTTTCGAATACTCGCCAACCAGCGAAATCCGCAGCGGCTCCCAGCCGTCGTAGTCCAGGCGGCCGGTGGCGGCCAGCACCTGGAAGGGCGAGGCGAGGCCGAAATACTGATATTGATTGGTGGTGCCGTAGTTGTTCAGCGGACCGGGAACAATATTCCGCAGCGGCCGGTAAGTGTTGCCTTTCTGAGCGAAAGCCGGGCGCGTGCCGTCGGTGTTGCCGGCGTCCTTGCTGGTCAGCGGGGTGAAGGGATCGGAGAGTTCACCTTCAATGTTATCAAAATCGTGGAATCCGACGCCCAGCTTGGCCTTGAGGTCCTTACTGAGCTTCATATCGGCGCCGATCTGCACGGCGTAGAGCCACTTGTCCACGCTCTCAAATTTGGCGGGCTGATTGGTGCTGTAGTTCAGCGCCGTGTTGAACACCGGGAACAGGCCGGCGGTCAGGAAAGGCTGGAAGCGCTCATTGGCCCGGTGGTGCAGATGCAGCGCGAGGCCGTCGAATCCGATGTCCTCCGACCAGATATTCGTGGTGCTGAAGAAGGGATTGTCGAAGCGGCCGATGCTGAGTTTGAAGACATCATTCGGCTCCCAGGCGACAAAGGCCCGGTCCAGCCAGAGCGCGTATTTGCTGAAGTTCCCGCCCTGCCCGTCCCCGGCATAACCCAGGGTCTGGTTGCTGGAAACCGGTGAGTTGTCCTGTCCGGTGCCCACGCGGAAGCCGAGCCTGAAATTGTCATTCAAATCCATCTCCGCTCCCAGGCGGAAGCGCAGGCGCGCCCGCTGGCGTTCCTGATCCACATTGTTCTGCGGCGAGAATTCGTTGCCCGCGACATCAAAGGGCGATCCGGTGTTGATGGCGTTGAAGTTCGGGAAAGCGCCCGTGTTGTCATTGCCGTCGGGGAAGGTGTCGATCTCATAGCGCACCCGGATATCGGCAAAAGGCTCCACGCGGCTGAACCAGCCGGTGTTCGGTTTTTCGCCCAGCCAGCCCTCGGCTTTGGCCTCGCTGCGCAGCTGGTCGCGGACCTCGTCGCGGATGCGGTTCCGCACCGTTTCCGGCACGTAGGTCACGCGCACTTCGCCGGGCAGCGGGGCCGGAGCCGGCGTGGGAACGGGCACGGCAACGGTTTGCGGAGCAGGCGGGGCGGGTGTGCCAGCGGCGGAAACGTCAGCGTCGGCCAATTGGATCAGCTCCTCGGCGTCCTTTTGCGTCAGGGCTCCGCGCTCGACGAGACGCTTGAGCAGATTGATGGAAAAATTCCGTGACGGCCCGCGTGCGGGAGCGGCGGCCGGGGTTGAGGCTGTCGGCGGCACCGCGCCGGGAGGAGGCAGCAGCCCGGCGTCGTCCGGCGGGTGGTGCAGGCTTCCAGCCTGTGCGGCGACCGGGCTTCCAGCCCGGCCATCCGGCAGAATAAGAGCTGACGGCTCGGAGCCAGGGCTTTGCTCACCGGGCTGGAAGCCCAGTGGCCGTGGAGGCTGGGAAGCCTGCACCCCCTGCGGATTGGCCGGTTCCGCACCTCTCAGTGGCAGGGCGGCTGCGAAGAGCAGTGCCGTGCTCCGGGTGAGGGAATGGGTTCGATATTTCATGAATGGGAAAACGGGAATCACTGCGGGAAGCAAAAAATGTCAGGGACGGCGCGCGGACAGGCGCAGCAGAATGGGTGAGGGCATGTCCGCCGGCGGAGGTTCCGGGAGCTGCACTCCCGTCAGGGTGCTGGTGATGGCCGCATCCAGCGCGGGGTCGCCGGTGCTGGCGGCCAGTTTGGCGCGGCTGATGCGGCCCGTGGCATCCGGCCAGACACGGATTTTTTCGCTGAGCACGGCGTCGCGGGTTTTAGGATTGCGGCGCAGAGCCTCGCCGATGGAGGACTGCACTTTCGCCGCATACCAGCCCCAGCGGCTGGCGGCCCGGCCACTGCCGCCAAGGCCACGGCCCGTGCCATTGCCGCCGCCGCCGGCTCCGGAAAGACCAAAACCATCCGGCGGGCCATCGCCCTGAACGTTCGTGCTGATGGCGGCGGGCGGCTCGTCGGCGGGTTTGGGCTCGTCAGGCTTCGGCTCGGGCTCGTTGACCGGCGTCTGCTCCACCATTTTGGGCTCGTGCGGCTGCTGGATTTTTGGCGGTGGTGGAGGAGGGGGTGGCGGCGGTGGTGGAGGAGGGGGCGGGGTCGCCTGGATGGTGATCATTTTTATCGGAGTGGGCTTGGCCACTGCGGGACCGTCGTTTTTCGCCAGTTTTAAAACCGCCCATCCCAAGCCTGCGATCCCAAGGATGATCAGGGGCCAACGGAAGCGGTAAACCAATCCAGGCTGGGGCTCGGGCTCCGGGGCGGACAGGGACGATTTCCTCCGGCTGCTTGGAACACCGGCATTGTTCGGCGCATGGCCGGAAGCCTGAGCCGCCAGGCGCTGCGGACGGCGGGCATGGGAATCCTGGCGCGGCGCTTCCGTTTCTGGAGGGGGAGGAGTCGTCATGGGTTTTATTTCGCGGGTTGAGTGGCCAGACCAATTTGAGTGATGCCGACGCGTCCGAGGACATCCAGCACCTGCATGATGCCCTCGTACTGCGTGCGGTTGTCGCCGCGCACGACGACGGGAAATTCGGGCGTCTGAGCCTTCACGGCGGCGAGCTTGGACTCCAGCTCGGCGAGGGTGACGGGGACGGTGTTGAGGAAAATTTTGTTCTCCGGATTCACCGTGATGGCCTGGCTTTTTGGCCCCTCGATCTTGGGCGCTTTGCTGGCTTTGGGCAGGTTCACCTTGACCCCCTGCACGCCCGCCGTGGTCATGATGATAAAGATCAGGAGGAGAACCAGATACAGATCCACCATGGGCGTCACGTTGATGTCATCGACTTTGACTCCGGCTTTCATGGCTTATTCTTTGGTGGGATAGGCCTCGGCGATGCGGGTGATGAACTCGTCGATGAAGCGGCGGATGCCGTTCAGGGCCGACGTGATGCGCGAGTTCAGATAGCTGTAGGAAAACAGCGCGGGAATGGCCACCGCCAGCCCGGCGACCGTCGCCAGCAGGGCTCCGGCGATACCGGGGGCGATGGAGTTCACCTCCACCTCGCCGGATTTGGCGATGACCGCGAAGGTGATCATGACCCCGATGACCGTCCCCAGCAGCCCGAGGTAGGGACCACCGGCGATGCCCAGGGTCAGGAAGACGAGCTTGCTGTTGAGCTTCTCCTCCTCATCCACCAGACCGCCGTCCAGGCGGGCCTTGATGGCTTCGATGCTGCGGCCGGAAAGTCCCGCAAAAGCCTCGCCGTCCTCGTCGATGCGCTTCCGGATTTCACGGGCTCCGAGATGATAGATGTGAAACAGCGGCGACTGGCGCACGAGCGTGAGTTCGTGCCCCGCCACGCTTCCACCAAGTGACCGCAGCTCCTCCTCATCGGCGCGGTCGAGGGCGGTGATGTCGCTGGATAAATCGTCCCAGCGCTTCGTGAAAAGCTTCGAGGCTTTTTCGATGCGGTTGAGGTAGATAAATTTTGTCAGGGCCACCACACCACCGACGAGCGCGAGCAGCGAGCAGAGAACAATCACCGCCCAGCCGTCCACAGTCAGGGATTTGGAAATGTCCCCGAAAATCCCGAAGTGCTCTTTGAAAAAATTGGGCTTAACGGCGTGCTTTTCATTCGCCTCATTCACTCCCACCCTCAGCAGTTTGCCCGCATTCGGTGAAGTGCCCTGATTGATGGACGCGAACTTCAGCCAGGCTTCGGCGCGGGCGGTTTTGGCGATTTGCAGCTCGTCCACCTCGCCATTGAAACCGGTGGTGTAAACCGCTCCGGCTCCGTCGTCCCTGCCGATGAAGGACGGGCCGTTCAATGCTGGCAAGGCGGCATTCACGGTGCCGTAACGCTCGCCATCCAGCCAAAGCGTGGCGCTGGTCCCGCTGACGGTCACGGCCAGATGACGCCAGACGTCCACCGCGAGCGGCGCCCCGGCGGGAGTCCGCTGCGGGGCTCCGCCGTTCGTGATTTCGACGAAGGGCACGCCATTGTCCTCACCAATGATGAAAGCGTTCGCCCCCTCGCGGCGGCTGAAGAGAACAGCGTTGGGACGCAAGGAAGCGGGGTGAATCCAGGCCGACCAGGTGAGCTGACCTCCCGGCGTCCAGGCCAGCGGAGCGGAGGAGGGAATGGCGACCGGATTCTGTCCTGTCAGCCGCACCCCTCCCGCGATCAGCGCTCCGGCGACCGGGAGGCTGGTTGTCGTGGCATTGGTGCCGCCGGCGGAGGAATCATTCGGCGGACCGGAGGCCTCGGAGAAGTGATAGACCAGCGTGGTGTCGGCGTCGTAAGTCGCCTTGGCTTCGGAGGCGGCAGGCAGTTGCGCGGCGTTTCCGCTGTAGATGAAAAGCGGAGTGCTGCCGTCCGCTTTCAGCTCCGGAGCCTGCACCCAGACGAGGGCCTCGTTCAGCGCGCGGTCGTAACGCTCAATGTGATGCGGCAGGACGGTTTTGTTATCCTCCGCCACGAAGCGGATGTCCGCGCCGTTATCCTGGGCGGAGTCGAAACTGAAATTGCCATCGAACAGACGCACCAGCACCGGTGTTTTGCCGATGGCTCCGGCGATGGCGGCACCGTCGCCGCCGGTGTTGATGGTGATGGGTTTCCTGACGGTCCAGGCGTCATTCCACCAGTCCCCGGCCACGGCGGAGGAGGCGGCTGCGGCGAGCAGGAAAGGAGTTAGAAAGAATGATCTCATTGCGGAAATTTTCGTCATGGCCGGGAAAATCAGAATTCGCCCCACACGCGGAAGCTGAGCTGCCAGTCGCCGCGTTCCGTGTCGTTCAGGCGCTTCAGCGGAAAGCCGAGGTCCAGGGAGCCGTTGAAATGATTGCGGAGTTTCATGCGGGTGCCCAGGCCGACGCTCATCAGATCAAAAGTGTCCTGCTGCTCCGGCAGGGCGTCGTTCAGCCAAAGCTGGCCGCCGTCCACGAATCCGAGCAGACGCCATTCGTTCTGTTTCTTCTCACCCAGGGGAATGAGCGAAGGGCTGCGGAGTTCGATGGTGCCAAGGACCGCGTTGTCGCCGAGCGCGCTGGATTCCAGATAACCGCGCACCGTGCCGATGCCGCCGCCGCTGAACTGCTCGCTGTTGATGAGATTGTCCGGAGAGGCCTGGCCCTGCACTTTGGCATACAGCTGGAAGCCGCCCGGCAGCTCCTGGGTATGCGCGAGATCGCCCCGCAGATAAAGATAGGCACCGGTGGAGTCGTAGCGTTTGGCGTCGAACTCCGCGCGGTCGCTGCCCGCTCCCCGGAGGCCGAAATTCAGCCCGGCGTTCAAGTCAGTGGAACGGTTTTTGCCGGTCCAGGTCGCGCCGTAGTTCACAGTGAGGGGGAAATACTCAACAGGAGTGGAGCTGCGCTGGCCGTCGATCAGCACGTCCTCCTTGAAGTTTTTCCAATCCACTCCGGCGCTGAGGGAATGGAACAGTTTCTCCGTTCCCGGCAGAGCCGCGAGCAGCCGGAAACCGACCACCGATCCACGCCCGGCCACCGCCGCGCCGCCGAGGGTGGAGACATCGCTGTTCTGTTTTGTCCCCTGAATCAGCAGAGTCAGCCAGTCGATCTCCTTGAAACGGGCAAGGTAATAGGCGGAATAAACCGTGGCGTCGGAAGGCTTTTCAGGCGCGACCTGGAAGTTGAATCCGGCGGAGTGACCGGCCTGCCACAGGTTCTCATAACTGACCGATCCATTGAGCCGAAGCTTCACGGTGTTGGCGCTGTAGCGGTTGTTCAGTTCGATGCTGCCGTGCAGCGGCAGGGAGTCCCGCACTTTCAAATCGACATCAAACGTGCCCAGCGCGGCTCCGGGCTTGAGTTCCGGCGTGATGCGGAGATCGCGCAGGCGGTTGAGCCGCATGACGGCTTTGTTGACGTCGTTGAAATTAAGAACCGTGCCTTCCGCCAGTTCGGGAGCGCGGGCTCTGATGCCGGAAGGCGTGAAGTATTTTGTGCCCCGCACGCGCAGACGGCCCACCGGATTTTCGGAAACCCGCAGAAACACCACACCTTCCGCCACGTCCTGCGGCGGCACCTCCACGGTGACGGCCTGCCAGCCTGCCGCATGATAGGCCTTCTCCAGCGCCGCACGGGCTTTTTCGACATCGGCCGCCGTGCGCGCCCGCCCGAGGAATGGATAAACCGCCTCCTCCACGGCGAGCGGCGGGAGGGTTTTGGATCCCTGCACACGGTATTCCTGAATGTGGAATGAAGGCTCCGGAACCGTGGCCGCCGGTGATGCCGGACGGGCATCGGCAGGCAGTTCCTGAGTTTGAATCTGAGCCCGCAGGAGCGGTGAGCCCATCAGGGAAAGGATGGGAAGCAGCGGAGGTATGGAGAAAAAGCGCATGACTATTCAGAAGTTTGCGCCGCCTCGAAGGCTGCCCGTTGGACATCATCAAATGCCGCCCAGCCCCAGCGGGTGCGGAAGAGTTCCTCCTCGTGCGTGAAGCCGCTGTGCATGGCTTCACGGGCGGTTGGTGTTTCGCTCCGGCCTTCCGCGTCCGAGGCCGAAAGCCCGGCGGACAAGCCAGCAGGATCGGACGACCGGGTGGCTATGGCGATTTCCAGCGCGGGTGAGTTGGAACCCGGAACGGGTGAGGTGGCCTCCACCATGACAAACTGGTGGTGGACCGTGAATGCGGCTCCGGGTGAATCCGCAGCCACTGCTTGCCGTGTCACTGAAGAGTGGTCCTTCCTTAAGCGTTCGGCATTTTTCAAAAACCGCTGACGATTCCTCCCGAAGCCCGGAGGCGCTGAGGATTCAGCGGGCGCGGTGAACTCAGGCTGCGGCTGGAAGGAATTTTCCGCAAGGTTTGGAGCGCGTGGAGCCTGCTCCCGCTTTGAGGGAGGCGGCTTGACGTGGTTGTGCAATTCGCCACCAAACCCGCGAATGGCGTCCAGGGACGTTCCGCGCGTGACAAGTCCCGCTGGAGAAAGCGGTGACAAGTCTCCGCAGTCCAGGGATGGTGCCGCGCCGCCCGGGCCGATGTCTTTCGTTGTGAAGACTGCCCAGCCGAAGAGACCCAGCCCGGGGGCCGCAAGGGCTGTCAGGAACCATCGCTTTTGCGGCCTGGTTCCTCCGGGTTTTGCCGGAGCGGAATGACTTCCCGCCAACGGGGTTCCCGCGCCGGCGGCGGCACGGGCGCGGGAACCGCCGGGCCTGGCGGGTTTATTTCGGCTCTGAGTGTTCAGTCGCACGCGGTTAGCTTCGGAAAGATGGGACGCGCGGTTACTTGGGAATGACGAGACCGCCGTCGGTGGAGCGGAAAACCTTGAAGGAGGCGTCATCGAAGAGGCCGCCGCCGGAGGGAGCGTCCACGTTTTTGATCTGATCCCGCAGGGCGTTGGCGAAGGTCAGCTTCGCGCCCGTGAGGCCGCTCTGGGGTTTGAGGATGCGGTTATAAAGCCAGGCGGTGTATTTGCCGCTGCGGACATTGTCGTCGGTCAGCTCCACGCCATTGTATTTCAGAGCAAGGCCCCGGTTGGCCTGGGGCACCACGCCGTTGCCCCCGAGCACCCGGTTGATGGCGTCGCCGGGCGTCGCATAACCGATGTAGTATCCGGCGGTGGCGTCGGGATATTGAAAATCGAACGCGCCGAGCTCCTCATCGAAAAATTTGTTTTTATAAGCATCCGGACCCAGGGTCACGGTCAGATTCTGTGTCAGGAGCGCGCCTGAACTGTAGCCGCCGCTGCCCACGGGCACGGCGAAAGTTCCAGGCTGCTGATTCACGGGCCACAGCTCGTGGGAATTGGCCACGCCGCCGTAAGTGATTCCGCTGGTCGTCGTGGTGCCGGTGACGGCGGGGAACCACTGGAGCACGTTCTTGGTGGTGCCGAGACCGATTTCCGTGTGCGCCCCGAAGCGCTGGCCGGCGTCGGTATTGCGGCCGAGGCTGTAAACAATCCTGTTGGAGTCGTTGGTGAAGTCACCGGTGAACTGCGCCAAATTCACGGAACCCGAGGTGTAAAGCAGCTGCGCGAGCTGTGTTGTGATGTTGGCTCCAGTGGTGGGAAAACCCGGGCTGGCGTAAAAGCCGAGCGGCGACACGCCCACGACCTCCTGAACCACCTGGCTGTAATTCACTCCCTGGAAGACACCGTTGAAGGGCGAGGTGGACTGGAAGTTGGTGGAGAACCCGAAGTCCGCTTTGGCGGTTTCGAAGGTGCTGGTGGTCAGGGGATTCACCACCGCTCCATCATTGGTGCCGTTGGAGGGGACAAAGCGCTGATCGATATTGCCGGCGACGGCGGCGATGCCCGCCAGAGCGCCTGAATAGGACACTTTGATGATCACGTTATTTCCCGCGTAGGTGCCGTTCCAGGCTCCGAAATTGGCGCCGGTCGCGGTGGCCAGAGTTCCTCCGGAACTCACGAATCCGCTGATGCCATTGAAGCTCCAGTTGGTCAGCAGTTTCGAAATGGCGGTCTGGGTGGCGGTGCGGTCGCCGTTGGAGGCGACAATGCGGATAACAGTCTGGGCGTCCGCGGCGGCGGCGAAGGACAGCAGGGCGGCGGCGATGGCCAGGGATGGTTTCAGTTTCATATCGGGGATAGTTTGAGAATGGTTATTTGGTTTTGAAAAATGTTGGTTTTTGTATTCCGGGGTGTTGCGTTCAGCTCAGGGACGCCGTCGGCGCAGAGCGAGAAGTCCGGCCGCGGCGAGGAGCAGAGTCGGGCCGGGCTCGGGGACGGCGGCGGTGAAATTGAGAATTCCGCCACTGCTCAGGGTGAAGGTTCCGAGGTTGGTGGAATCGCTTCCGGCGATGCGGAAAAGATTCAGCGCGGTGCCGCCCGCGCCGCTTCCGAAATCGTCCTCAATGCCTGTCCACTGGCTCAGGGAGCCGAAATCCGTGGTGCCCGCCGCGGCCACCTGTTTGTTATAGCTGGCCTCGCTGCCGGAGTTGCTCTGGAGAATGGCGGCGGCGCTGTTGGCGGTGGCCTCGCCGCCGGTGAATCCGCCGATGCCGGAGATGACATCAATGACGCTGGTGGCCGTGGAATTGCGCGCGGTCTGCGTCAGTGCGGGCCAGGCGGAGACGGCGGAGCCGGCCGGATCCTGCTCGCGGGAGGCGTAAACCGTGGAGTTCACGGACTGCCGGGCACCGAAAACGCCCCAGTGAAGATCCGCGCGGCTGCTCCATCCGCTGCCGTAGGTGGCGATGAGATCCGCGCCGGTGTTTCCGAGTCCCGGGACATCGAATGACGAACCCGCCGCCGCGTTCCGGTAAGTCAGGTCCGAGCCGATATTCACGATGTAGGAGGTCGCCGCGCCCTGGCCGCCGCCGGCCCGGAAGGCGAGAAACAGGTCACCCGCCGCAGGGGCGGCGACAGTGGCCGCGAAGCTGTTTCCGGCGAGGACGAGGAGGGCCGCCAAAGCCGGGAATTTTCCTGCCGGCGCGCTTTTGGTGAGTTTCATTGGATAGAGTTTTCTATGAGGGAATGGCGTTCCGTTTTTTTAAAGTCCGCCCTCCGTTCCACCGACCGGCGCGGGAACTGTGTCCCGCCGCCTGTGAACCTCCGCTGGTGCTTGTCAGTCCCGGTTTTGTTGTGTGATTTTGGCTGTGGCCTCCGGGAGTCCGGTGGGAAAATTGTCAGGAAAGGATCCGATCCTTGGATCAGAGCCCGGCGGGTTTCCTTTCAGGAGGAGAACCGGATGCGGTAAAATCCCCGGGCCTTCGCGCGCCGTCCGGCATCGGTGTCCACAAAATCCACCGGCGCGGCCGCCGCTCCCGTGTTGCCGGTGCTGACGGAAATCCAGGGGGCCTCGCCCAGGTCCTCCGAGTATTCGACGGTGTAGGTTGTGTTGGCGGCGGCGGTGGCGCTCTGGATGCGCGGGCCTTCCGGCGTGAGACTCACGAGGGAGCGGGGAAAATCGGCGGCGCTGGCGGGACTGGTGCCGGCCAGGGTTTCCTCGGAGTCCTTGAAGCCGTCGCCATCCGTGTCCGCATCCGGCTGGGAGGGCAGCGGCACCGCCGTGAAGTGAATCACACCCGCGCTGCTGATGGTGAAGGTTCCCACATGGCTGCTGCCCGCGCCGGAGAGACGGAAAAAATCAAGCGCCGCCCCCGCCGGACCGCCCGCAAAGCTGGACTCGATGCTTGTCCACTGGCTCAGGGATCCAAAATCCGTGGTTCCCGCCGTGGCCACCTGCCTGAAGTAGCTGCTGTCCTGGGCGCTGTTGGGCTGAAGGGTGGCCACGGTGCTGTTGGCCGTGGCCTCGCTGCCGTCGTAGCCACCGATGCTGGAGATCACGTCCACGATGGTCTGCGCCGTGGCGTTGCGGCTGGTCTGCGTCAGCACCGGCCAGGCGGTGGCGACGGTGCCGGTGGTGGTGCGGGCCTTTGAGGCGTAAACGGAGGAGCTGGAGGAAACGCGGGAGGCGAAAACGCCCCAGTAAAGATCGCTGCGGGTGGACCAGTCCGCGCCATAGGCGGCGGCCAGATCCGCTCCCACATTGCCAAGGCCGGTGACATCGAACTCCGTGCCCGGCCCCGCGTTGCGGAAGCCGGTGTCCGCTCCAATTTTCACCAGATAACTTGTTGGCGCGCCCTGCCCGTCCGAAGCCCGGAATCCCACAAACACATCCCCGGCCGCCGGGACAGGCACCGGAGCCGCCGATGCGGAGGAGGGCGGAAAAAGCGCGGCGGCGAGAAAGGCGGCGCGCGGGAGAAAGAAAGGGGAGTTCATGCTTGGGGAAACAAAGGTGGTGGTGAGAAAACCGGGCCGCCTGGGAGGCCGGGTTCCGTTTCCGGCAGCGCGGCTCCCTTGTTTCGGGTGGCGGCGGTGCCTGTTTTTACCGATCGGCCCGGGCCGGCATGGCCTGGCACAAAACCTTCGCAAACTCCCCGGGCGGGGGTCGTCAGCTGCTCCATTCTAAATCCGCCAGTTAAAACACAACTGATTCAGTAGGAATTAATCGTCAGTAATTAGAAAATCACTTTCGGTCAAGGATGAATCGCAATTTTTTTCCAAAATCCCTGAAGAGATTGAATTTCAACCGGTTCCTCCCACTGGTCATTACCTTTAAGGAGGGAATTTCAACGGCGGAGCAAATCGGCATTCAATTTCCGACTGCGAAAGTCAGAAATGATTAGTTGGCCTCCTGACGGAACCGGCGATCAAGGCCATGCTCAGGGGCCGCCGACGCCGGTCATGCCATGTTTGGCCAGTTCCTCCTCCACGGCGTCGAGCCGCCAGAGCTGCACGAGGTAGCTGCCCACCGCCGCCAGGCGGGTGCCGTCGGGGGAGATGCCAAAATTGCGGATGGTGCGGTTGGTGGGATGGTGCAGAGTCCGCAGAATCCTGCCGGTCCCGGGGTCCAGAAGACTGACCGTTTCTGGAGTCAGGGCGGCGGCGATGGTCCCCGCCCGCGTGGCCACAGCCAGGCGCACGGAAGCGTGATTTCTCGTCACCAGCGGCCGCTGATGGGGAATTCTCCAGCGTTCGGCGCCGGTGGCCAGTTCGTGACAGAGGATATTTTTACCGTCCCCCGTCAGCAGCGCGGTTTCATCCGCCGTAAAGGCCAGGGCGGTGGTTTCAGCGGTGGAGGGCCATTCGGCGGTGACGGAAAAATCGTCCGTTTTGTGAATCAGAATTCGGTGCCCGGGCTGACGGCGGCTGGCCATGCCCGCCACGGCCAGAAGCCGGCCGGAGGGGCTGAAGGCCATCGCGGTCAGGCGGCCCGTGGGCTCCAGGCCGGGCAGTTTCAAATCGCTCAGGGAAGCTTCGGACTCCGGTCCTGTGCCGGTGACGGCACCGGTGGCGGTGGCGGTGCCGGTCCGGGCTCCCGCCGCTTCTCCGGATGCCGGAGCGGATTGAAGCCGGGGACCGGGGCGGGAGCTGATCAGCATCCGGTCACCGACATTCACCAGCAGCCGCCCGGCCTTCAGATTTCCGGCCACCAGGGAACCCGTGCCGTTCCAGACCCCCAGCGCCAGCCGGTCGTCGTTCCAGGCTCCCGGCCAGTCCACCGGGCAGCGGTAGATTTTGTGAATGGGCGAGGAGTTACGGATGCGCGCGAACCCGCCCGCCGGGTCCACCGCCAGACCGTCGCAGCGCTCGCAGGCGAGGCTGCGCCGGATCTCCCCCTCGCGGTCCAGAAAATGCAGATCGTGCCCGGAGGTGACCGCGAAGCTCCCGCTGTCCTCCGCGAAAATCACGGCGGCCTCCCCCTGGAAATAACTGTTGGTGACCAGCGAGGCCGGCAGCCGCACCAGCGAGCAGATCACCGGCGGTTTGAAGGAGTAAAGCCGCGAAGCCCTGTCCGGCGGGCAGTCCACGGCCAGATGCTGCCCGTCCCGCGCCGCCATCACCCGCAGGCCCGCCCACGGCAGCGTGAGCACCGCCGTCATCGTGCGCAGGTCCCAGAATTTCGTCTGCCCGTCCCGGCCCTGGGTGATGAGATGCCGCCCCCCGTCAAAAAGCGCGAGGGAATCCACCCCGTCGGCATGGGCGTGCATGATCCAGTCCGGCGTGGTCTCGCCATAGGACCAGCGCGCCAGTTTCCCGTCCACACTGCCGGTGTAAAAGGTCCGGCCATCCGGTGTCCACTCGGCGCAGTGGACCATGCTTTTGCCTGAGGCGGAATATTCCCGCACCTCCAGGCCGGTGGCGGCCTCGATCACGCGGATGCTCAGCCGCTGCGCGCTGGCCTTGAGAATCCAGCCGCCGTCCGGCGAAATCGCCCGCACGGTGTAATCGGGATCGATGAGGCCCGCCGGCTGGATGACCGGCGGACTGGCCCGCAGATCCGCGACATAAATCCCGCAGGCCGCGCGGCGGCCGTCAGCGGAGAACGTCATATTGCCCGGCCCGCCCGGAAATGAGACCAGTTCGCTGGCCCCGGCAATGTCCCAGACAGCGGTGCGTTTGGCGCCGCGCAGCATCATCCGTGTGCCGTCACCGGAAATGGGGCCTGCGGGATAGGCGGGATGCGGGGCTGCGGGGATAATCCGGATCACTGATCCGTCGGCGGTGCTCCGGACGGCCGCCGAAGTCTTTTCCCCCGTGACATACCGGCTGAGGTCACCGCTGAAAAACACCGGACGGCCCTGGGAATACGGCACGCTTCCCGTCTGCTCCAGCTGCGGCAGGGCCAGCAGGCTGAGCAGCACATCGCGCGCGCCGTCCGAGGGATGCAGCCTCCGCGAGCGCAGCACGGAGTCGATGGCGGCCTGGCGGTCCACCCACTGGCCGTCGCGGAGCCGGGCGCGGGTTTCCTCCAGCAGCGAGGCCGCCTCCGCATGCCGCGATGCGGTTTCCGCCTTCCGGGACAGGATTTCCGCCGCCCGCGCATCCGCCGCCGCTTTCCGGCTGGTGTGCAGGCCCTGCGCCAGCAGACCTGTCAGGACCGTCAGGGAAACCGCCAGCGCGCCCGCCATCGAGGCCGGCAGCGGATTCCGCCTCGCCCAGGCCACCGCCCGCTCGGCGAATGACGCCGGCCGCGCCCGGATGGGACGGCCCTCCAGCCACGCGCGGAGATCGGCCGCCAGGGCTCCGGCCGAATCGTAGCGCTGCGCCGGATCCTTCTGCAGACACTTCAGCGTGATCACGCCCAGGTCGCGCGGAATGCCGCTGGCCGTCAGAATGGGTGACGGCGGCTCCTCCGCGATCCGCCGCAGCAGCGGGGCCAGACCCTCCGCCTCGAAGGGCAGCCGTCCTGTCAGGAGTTCGTAAAGCATCGCCCCCAGGCTCCACACATCACTGGCCACCGTGGCCGCCCGGGCATTGGCCGAGGCCACTTCCGGCGCGCTGTAATGCGGCGTGCCCAGGAAGTTCCGTGAGCCCGTCAGCTCGCTCACCGAATCAATCAGTTTCACCAGTCCGAAATCCGCCAGATACACCTGCTCCGCCTCATCGAAGAGCACGTTGTGCGGCTTCAGATCGCGGTGCAGCACACCGTGCTGATGCGCGTGCTGCACCGCTCCGGCGAGGGTGATGAACAGCCCGGCGATCTCCCGCCACCTGCCCCGCAGTGCCTCCTTCCGTTCCGCCAGGGTGCCGTGGGCCGCCAGCTTCATGGTGAAAAACGGCATGTCATCACTTTCATCCACGCGGTAAACCGGCAGGATGGACGGATGCTCCAGAGCCGCCACCGCGCTGGCCTCCAGGCGGAAACGCTCCCGCATGCCCTCCTCGTCCGCCAGACCCGGACGGAGCATTTTCAGCGCGACGGTGCGGTGTGTCTCCCGTTCCCGCGCCCGGTAAACCACGCCCATGCCGCCCCGCGCGATTTCCTCCAGAATATCGTGGCCGGGAACACGCATGGCGGAGGCCGCCGTGTGGATTTTTGGAACCGCGGGATCCGCCGTTCCCCGGTCCGTCCCCGCCGGCGGGAACTCCGGACCGCCGCCGCCGCCGCCTCCACCGGACCACAGGCAGGGCGCGCAGATCATGGCCGGATAAGCCGGCGCCAGCACCGCGCCGCAGTCCATGCAGACTTTCGCGGCGCTGATCATGGGGCGGTCAGCAGTTGGCAGAGATAATTCATTTCCGCCTCCACCTCATGGGGCGCGCTGACAGTGCGCCGGACCTCCGCGCGCAGGTATTCCCGCAGCTTCTGGCGCCAGAGATGAATCTCCGAGCGGAAAGTGGTCACCGGCATTCCCAGTTTCTCCGCCGCCAGCTCCTGAGGCATGACCTCGCCTTTCCCGCCGATGAACACCGAGATCACCTCGAACGGTCCCTCGCCGCGCTTGGCCATGCACTCCGCCGACACCCTGCGCAGGGCGGTCTGCATGATGGCCAGGGCCCATTGCCTGTCGAATTCCTGACCGGCGGTGGATTCCGTGGCCCCGGCCCCCGTTTCCTCATCCAGTTCCGCGTGCTCCTGGCCTGCTCCCCTTTTCTGCGCGCGGCGGCGGTCGCGCTCAGTCAGCAGAAAGTTATTCAGCACGCCCTGGAGAAAGGAGCGGAAACGCCCCTTCTCCCGCTCGGCCCGGTGCAGCATGCCTTTTTCCATGAGATACAAAAAGAAGGACTGCGCCAGGTCCGGAGCCTCATCCCGCGCCCAGCCCCGCTGGAGAATGAACAGATGCACGGGGTCCCAGTAGTTACGGCAAAGCGACTCCAGCGCGGCCCGGCCCGCCTCGTCGCCATGCAGCGTGGCGTGGGCGAGTTCGGTCCACTCAGTATTCGGAAACATGCCGCGCATCTTAACCGAAGCAGGCCGCTTAACAAGTCGCGATCTCCCGGGCACCGCCCAAAAACCGGGCTGACAAGCGGTTGACGGTAAGGGACATGCGGAAATCATACCTCTGTCCTTTTATCTTCGGGAAACGGAGCGGGATATTGGGGGATTTTTGGGAAAATCCGGTTTTATCAGGCCCGGGCGGACAAACGGCACGCTGCCGCACCCGGCGCCTTGCGGGTTTGCGCCCCGGCCGCCGGTGCCGCCGCCACATTTTCGAAAAAAGATTCCAACGCCCGGCCGCGGATTCGGAATGGGCTTGCTGACCACCCCGGCCTTTTCCGCCGCCGGAACCCGTCGTGCGCCCCGGCCCTCCACTGTCCGTCCCGAACCCATGAAAAAAACGTTATTGATCCCGCTTGTCGCCACTCTGGCTCCATGGACCGCCGCGGACACCGCCACCGCCGCCGATCGCCTCTGGGACGGAGGCGACGCCTCGGCCGGCATGACCGCCGCCGCCAACTGGGGCGGCAACATCCCCCTGAATCCCGCCGCCGACGATCCGGTGTTCCCGGCCGGTCTGCCGTTGGCGGAACGGACCGTGAACAACAATTTCCCGGTGGGCACCGTGTTCCGCTCCTTCGAATTCTACGACAGCGGCTACAGCTTCAACGGCATTCTGGCGGGCATCACCGGCGGCATCGGCTGTTTTCACTCCGGCGGCGCCGTGACCGTGACTTCCGGCTTCACTCTGGAGGACACCCAGTACTTCACCACCCTCGGCGCGGGAGACCTGACTTTCAGCCCGACCAGCCAGATTTATGTCAATGGCAAAACCCTCAATCTCTCCCCCGGCAATCCCGCCTCCACCATCACTTTGTCCGGATTTATGGGCGGTGCCGGGACGGTGAATATCTTTGACGGGGGAACGGTGGCGCTCAGCGGCGCCAAAAGCTTCAGCGGGCTGATCCGCATTTTACAGAACGGCAGCCTCTCCATCGACCACAACACCAGCCTGGGCACGGCGGCGGGCCGGACCCGGATGGAGGAGGGCACCCTGATCCTGGACAGCGCGGCCGCCCTGAACGCCCCGGAGCCCATCAGTATGGTCAACACCTCCCCGGCCATCACGGAAATTGTCAGCAAAGGCGGCCTGCACACGCTGTCCGGGGAAATTGAAATGACGGGCGATTATTTCAAACGCTTTGATGTCCAGGGCAGCGGCCTGGCCATCACCGGGGCCATCACCGGCGGGGAAACCCTAGGCTCCATCGTGAAGCGGGGACCTGGCCGCCTGACCCTGGCGGGTTCCGCCGCCAACACCGCCGGCATTCAGATTTTCCGGGTCGGCGAGGGCGAGCTGCTGCTGAACAAATCCGGCGGCGCGGCCGCTCTGGGCTCGCCCTTCCTGATCCTGGGCGGCAACACCGGCCCCGCCAATTCCGCCATCGTCCGGCTGGGGGCATCGGATCAGATTCCGGACATCACCGACGTGCAGGTCAGCTCCGACGGATGGTTTGATCTGAACGGCAAACAGGAAACCATCACCCAGCTGCGGTTCCTCGGCAGCGGCCAGGTCACCACGGGAGCGGGCACACTGCGTCTCGGCGGAAATCTGATGGCGTTCAGCGCCGCCCAGCAGGGAGGCACCGCCACCGTGAGCGGAAATCTGATTCTCCAGTCCGCGAATCCGGAATGGGAGGTGTTCGGCGGGAACAGCCTGCTGAATCTCACGGTGAGCGGCCCGGTGTCCTCCGCCGCGGAGGGAGGCTCGCTGACCAAAACCGGGGCCGGACTTCTCACTCTGAGCGGCAATCTCTCCATTCCCGCCGTGCAGCTGAAAGACGGCATCCTGAGCCTCAGCGGCGGCAGTCCCGCCACGGATGTCACGCAGGAAAAAGGAGAGCTCCGCGCTTCCGGCACTCTCAAAAACATCACCGTCAATGGCGGCTCCTTCTCCGTGGGCGGGGTCACGGGGAATGCCGATCTGATCTGCGGAAGCCTCACTCTGGCCGGAGCCGCCGCCGCGTATTTCACTGTCACCAACGAAATCCCCACCGGTCACGACTTCATTCACGTCCACGGGACGGTGAACCTGAATTCCCCCGCCGCCAGCCTCAGCCTGGTGCTGCCCTCGCTGGCCCTTGGTCAGGAGGTGGTGCTCATCGAAAACGATGGTGGCGACGCCGTGAGCGGCCAGTTCAAGAATCTGCCGGAGGGCAGTCTGATCAATACCCAGTATGTTGTTTCCTACCAGGGCGGCGACGGCAATGACGTGAGCGTCACCCGCATCGTGCCGCCCACCGGTGTCACCCGGCTATGGGATGGCGGCGGCGGCGATAACAACTGGATGACCGCCGGAAACTGGAATCCCAACGGTGTGCCGGAAGCTGGCGACGATCTCTTTTTCCCCACCAGCGCCAGCCGGAAAACCAATCTCAACAACTTCCCCGCCGGCACCACCTTCAACAGCATCAGCATCAACGGCAATGATTACGTCATGGGCGGCAACGGCATCACGCTGAACCAAAAAATTGAATGGACCTCGTCCAGCGCCTCCGCCATGTGGGGCCTGCCCATCACCCTGGCGCTGGACGCCTCGCTTTCGATCAAAGGCGAAACCTTCGTGCAGGTCGGCTCCAATATTAACACCAACGGCCACCGGCTCACTCTGCACAACGCCGGCGGCGGGGACGGGGATCTTTATCTGGACAGCATCTCCGGCGCGGGCGGCGTCCGCAAAACCGGCCCCGGCAAAGTGACCTACTTTGAGCAGGTCTCCAGCTACACCGGCTCCACGCTGGTGGACGAGGGCACTCTGGCCCTGAAAGCCGACGCCACGCTCGGCTCCCCGGCCGGCGGCACGACGGTGAAGGCGGGCGCCACTCTCCACATCCGCAACAACGAGGGCGACGTGAACCTCAATGAGGCCATCACTCTTTATGGCCGCATGATGGACAATGGCGGCACCTTTCCCGCCAAGCTGAACGGGCAAATCATCGCCGCCGCCGACACCGCGACTATCGAGGTGTCCGGCGGCATGGTCACGATTTTCAGCAGCATCTCCGGCAACGTGCTGCACAAAGCCGGCACCGGCAGTCTCCTCCTCTCGGGCACCTCCGCCCTGCCGCTGAGCGGCGGTCTTTTTGTGGATGCCGGCGAACTGCGCCTGCAGAAACTCTCGCCCAACGCGCTGAAATGCCCCGCGGTCATCGGCAATGCCAACGTCCCCGCGAAACTGACGCTGGCGGCGGCGGATCAGCTGCCGGACACCGGAACCGTCCAGATCGTGAGCCCCGGCGGCGCCTTGGATCTGGGCATCTTCACGGACACCCTCGGCGGCCTGGTCATGAATGGCGGCACCCTCACCGGCAGCCCCGGCAGCCGCCTGACTCTGGGCACTCTCCACACCCTGGCCAATGCGGCGACGGCTCTGATCAGCGCGCCCATCGCCAATGCCGGCGGCGTGAACGGAACGCTCCGGATTGACGACGGACCCGCCGTGACGGACGCGCAGTTTGACGCCGCCGTCTCCGGCACCGGTTTTGACAAAACCGGTGCCGGGCGCGCGGATTTCCCCAAGGACATTCCCGTCGAAGGTCTGGACCATCTGGTCATCAAAGCCGGCGCCGCGCTTTTCTCCGGCAGCAGCGGCTCCACGGACATCGCTCTCGACGGCGGTCTGCTGGGCGGAAAAGGCACTGTCGGCGCTGTCACCGTGCTCAGCGGCGGCACGCTCTCGCCCGGAGCCAGTCCCGGTGTGCTGGCGGGCGGAGCCACCACGCTGCAAGCCACAGTCACCCTGCGGATGGAACTCAACGGCCTCAATGCCGGCGACGGTTATGATCAGTACGCCGCCAGTGGTCCGCCCGCCCTGAACAATGCCGGACTGGAGCTGGCCGCCGGATTCGATCCGCCCGCCGGCAGCACGTTCATGATCATCCGCAACGTCAGCGGCGCGCCGGTCAGCGGCACCTTCAATAACATTCCACAGAACGGCTATATCGGTGTCAGCGGCGGAAAAATCTTCCAGATTTCCTACACCGGCGGCGACGGCGACGACGTGGTGCTCACCCGCGTGCTCAAGGACGGTCCGCGCATCACCGGCTTCTCCGTGACGCCCGCAGCCAATCCCGACAACGCCGGGAACGATGTTCAGATCGGCATCCAGGGAGTGCCGGGTATTCTTTATCAGGTCGAATCCTCCCCGGATCTGGTCACCTGGAAGCTCCGCAAATCCGACTCCGCCGACCTCGTCACCGGTCTTCTCAGCCTCACCTTCACCGAATCCCCCGACATTCAGCGCCACTTTTACCGCGCCCGCCTTCCGTAGTCGCCGCACTCCCGATCGCCCTGCCTCCCTGGCACCAGGAAAACAGCCTCATTCAAGGGCCGAATTGAGAGGGAAACGAGCCGCACGGGATTTTCCAAAGGGGAGGCTGCGCGCTCAACTCCCGGCCAATGTCCGCGGCTTCATGGAAATCGGAGAAGCCGTGACCTGCCGGAACGCGTCAAACAGCCCCATCAGTTCCCCGCCCCGCGGCAGCGCCGCCAGCCATTCCTCCGCGATCGCCTCCTCCCCATAACACACCCCGGCCAGACCGCCGGCCACGCAGCCGGTGGTGTCGGTGTCCCCGCCGAGGTTCACGGCCTGGAGCACGCATTCCGCAAAACCGCCGGTGGTCAGCAGGCACCAGACAGCGGCCTCCAGGGTGTCGATCACATACCCGCCGGAATTGATTTCCGCTTCCCTCAGCTCCCGGAAATCGGGCCGGAGAACCCGGCCGAAAGCCGGCAATTCGAGATTGCTCCCGCACATGGCGCTGAACTCCCCTGCCGCCGTTTTCACGGCCTCCTCCTTCATCCAGCCTTCCATCATTGCCCGCACCAGCAGGCCAAAGAACACACAGGCCAGCTGTGAGCGCGGATGCCCGTGAGTGATTTTCGAGGCGCGTTGAATGCGGTCCTGAAACACGCTGTCAGGCTGTTTCAGCGACGCCAGCACCACCGGCAGAATACGCATCAGGGAGCCGTTGCCGTTGCTGTATTCATCCTTTCCTCCCGCCTCCTCGGCGGGAACGCCCTGACGCACCCGCCTCAGCGCCTCACTCGTGGCGATTCCGATATCAAAAACGTCCCCGTTCGCCGTCCAGAGGCCATCGCGTTCCCAACGGACAAAACGCGCCGCCATGTCGGCGGTGTCAAAGCCCCGCTCCACGAGGCTCTCAACCGAACATAACAGCAGCGCGCCATCATCCGACCACGTGCCGGGAGGCTGATGATGAGTGCCGTAGCCCCGCATCCCGGTCACAGGATCCGCCACTCTCGCCGCCCGGTTCTGGAATTCCACCGGCACCCCCAGAGCATCGCCCGTCAGCGAACCCCACAAGCCGCCCAGCAGGCGTGATTTTTGGTCAGGCACGGTATTCATTTGATCTGCTGGTGGTTCCGGTCTCATGCCGCATCCTCCGCTTGGAGTTTTTCCCGCACCTCCATCAGCGCGAAGCCCAGCAGGTTCAGCCCTTTCCACTCCGCCGGATTCCGGGCACGCGCATCAGTGGCCGCCATGCCGATGCCCCAGATGGGGTCAAAAGGACTGGCCTCCACCAGCACCCGGTCGCCGGTGTGCAGGAGGAACGTTTTCAATGCCTCATGCTGGCTGAATTTGAGTAGATTCCCCTGCACCACAATTTCCCATCGCGCCCGGAGCCATCGCTCCTCGTCGAAACCGGTCACAGTGCGGCCCAATTTTTTGGCGAGCGCGGGGGTTTTCGCGGCAAGCACTTTTTCCAGCGCTTCCGGATCGTCAAAAAGCCGGGCCTTGCCCGCCATCATATAATGCTCCGCCGTGGCATAACGGACGCCATTCTCCACAAAGACATGACCGTCCCACCACTGGCTGAAGCAGGATTTCGTGATGCTCCCATCCTTCGAGGGCGTGTGCCCCCAGAACAGAAGCCACTTCGCGGCGACGCCTGATTCCAAGGCCAGACAGAGTTGCTCCCTGCCCCGCGCGGTGGTTGGTGAAAATTCCGGATTCATAACTCAAAATGAAAACCCTGCCGCTGCAGCGCGGCGTAGCGGGCGGGATCAAAGCGGAAGAGCTGCGCGGGGCGGTGACGGCCTTCGCGGCGGGTTTCGGCGAGAGGGACGAGAAGGTCGAAGCCGAGGACTTTTTTGCGGAAATTGCGTTTATCGAGCGGCGTGCCGAGAACCGTTTCGTAAAGCTGCTGAAGCTGGGTCAGAGTGAATTTCTCCGGCAGCAGCTCGAACCCCACGGGCTGATAACGCAGTTTCCCCCGCAGCCGGTCCAGGGCCATTTTCAGAATGTCATCGTGGTCAAAAGCCAGGGCCGGAAGCGGGGCCGCAGGGAACCAGCGGGCATCGGCGGCATCCGTGGAGGCGCGGGTGGTGTGGTCCGCCAGATTCACCAAAGCAAAGTAAGCCACGCTGACCACCCGCTCGCGCGGATCGCGCCGGACCGCGCCGAAGGTGTAAAGCTGTTCCAGAAAAACGCCCCTGACTCCGGCTTCCTCCGACAGCTCGCGGGACACGGCCTCGTCCAGGGTTTCACCCTCCTGCACAAAGCCGCCGGGCAGCGCCCACTGGCCTTTGAAGGGCTCCAGGCCGCGCTCGATGAGCAGGACTTTCAGCTTCCCGCCGTCGAGCCCGAACACGACCCCATCAACCGTCAGCGCGGGTCTGGGATATTCGTAAGTGCGCGGCATGAAGCTGATTCGTGTAATTTTTACACTTTGTCAAATTCAAATACGCCAATACTCTGTTGCCAACTTCAGGCGCGGGCCGGTTGCCTCCGGCATTTCCGCATTGCCTGGAGGAATCGCCGCAACGGGATGGATGGGCCGTGCCGCGGGCTCCGCGCCTCATGGCCGCACCGGTCAGCCGCCCTGCACCGGCGGCATGATGGCCACCTCCGCACCGGGCGGGATCAGGGCATCGCGGCTCACATATTCCAGATTCACCGCCACGCGCAGGCTGGTGTCGTGGGCGCGCAGCGCGGGCCAGCGGCCGTAAAGCTGCTCCAGCAGGGCTTCCGCCGTGAGTCCGCCGATGACGGGCCACGCCGTTTCACCAGTCCCTGCAAGATCAGGCAGATGCCCGAAAAACAGCAGCTTCAGACTGCCGCCGGGGCCGGCCGGAAGCGTTTTGGAGTCCGTTTCGGAATTCATGTCGGGTCAGGCAAGGCGCTGGATGGCTTCGGGTTTCAGCACGCCGATGTAGGGCAGGTTCCGGTACTGGCCCTGATAGTCCAAGCCGTAGCCGACCACAAATTCGTCCCCGATATCAAATCCCACATAGTCCGCCTCCACCACGCAGGCCCGGTCCTTCACCTTCCGCAGCAGGACGCAGAGTTTCACGCTGGCGGCGCCGGCCTCCTCCGTAAAACGGCGGCTGATGGCGTCCAGCGTGCGGCCGGTGTCGAGAATGTCATCAAGGAGAATCACATGTTTCCCCCGGATGTCCGGCAGCTTGTTCTGATGAAAGGTGATAACCCCGCTGCTCTCCACGCCGCCATGATAGGACGAAACCGAAATCGTCTCGATGAGCAGCGGCAGCTCCACGCGCCGCAGCAGGTCGGCCATCAGGATAATGCCGCCGTGCAGAATGCAGACGATGGTGGGCATTTCGTTCCGGTAATCCCTGGTGATGTCCCCCGCCATGCCGTCCAGACGGGTCAAAATGGTGCTCTCGTCGAGAAGGACGTGATCGATATCGTTATGCATGGCGGGCGGCGGCGCGGTGTGGTATGGCGCGTCATGAGAACGGAAAACCCTATTCCTGGCAACGCCAAAGAACCACCCTCCCTCGCTGACCTGCGGCAGGATTACCGTCAGGCCAGTCTGCGCCGGAATGAGGTCGCGGCGGACCCTTTCCACCAGTTCCGCGCCTGGTTCGACCAGGCCCGTGAATCGGGCATCGTGGAGCCGAACGCCATGACGCTCTCCACCGTGGATTCCGCCAGCGGCCAGCCGTCCTCGCGCGTGGTGCTGCTGAAGGGACTGGATGACCGGGGGTTTCTGTTTTTCACCAATTATCAAAGCCGCAAAGGCCGTGAGCTGGCCGCTCAGCCGCGTGCCGCTCTGGGTTTTTTCTGGAAAGAGCTGGAGCGTCAGGTCAATGTGCGGGGCACGGTGGAGTTCGTGACCCGGGAGGAAAGCGGGGCCTACTTTCACAGCCGTCCGCGCGGCAGCCAGCTGGGCGCTCACGCCTCCGCGCAAAGCAGCGTCATTCCCGGACGGGAGTGGCTGGAGGAGCAGTTCGCGGCGCTCGACCGGAAATATCCGGAAGGCACCGAAATTCCCCTGCCCTGCGCCTGGGGCGGTTACCGGCTGATTCCTGAAGCCATTGAATTCTGGCAGGGCAGAACCAGCCGTCTGCACGACCGGCTTTGTTATACCCGGCAGGAGGATGGATTCTGGAAACTGGACCGGCTGAGCCCGTGAGGGAAATTTAAAACCGGAAGCGCGGGCGGGGTGCCGCGCTTCCGGTTTCCCGGGGTGGAAAACACCGCTCAGGGCACCCGGAAAACCTTGCTGGTGTAAGGGCACCGCACTTTGGTGCCGGCGGGGATATCCTGCACGTCGACCGGGCCTTTGTCCGGATTGTAAGGGCTGTAAACAAATCCCTTCTTTCCGGGAATCGGAATCCCGAACGGCAGATCATCCCGTTTGGCGGAAGCCGGAGAAGTTTCCTGAACCGGAGGTTTGGTGGCGGCTTTGTTCTTTTCCGGTGGTTTCTCCGACGGCCTGACCCCGGGGACCGGGGCCGTGCTGCGGTCGTTTTTGTCACGGGAATCGGTAACCGGCGGAGTCGCGGCGGGTTTCGTGGACGGGGATCCCGCCGGTTTTGCCGGCGGAGGGGTCAGATCCACGGGACCGGTGGAGCGGGGCGCGCGGCCGCCTTCACCCGGCGCGCCGCCGGGGCTTCCGGAATCGCTCCCGTCGGCATATTCCGGCTTGCCGGCCTCTGAGGCCTTCCGGTCCCGGCCGTCCCCTCCATCCCAGGGCTCCATCCGGCGCGGCGCGGCGCGGGGCTCGGGTTTTTCATCAATCAGGCCGGACCAGAAACGGCGGAACCCGCTCTTTCTCTGCGCCTCGGCGAGGCCATCAGGATCCGGATTGATGCGCCGGGGCGGAGGCGTGGCATTGTAAGTGAAACCAGCCGACATTTCATCCATCCAGGGCCGGTATTCGTTCAGGCGCGAAGGCGTGTAGGCGGCGGTGAAAACCGCGTAAAATTCGCCGCGCCGGATCAGCTTTTCATAAAACGCCCGGCCACTCCGGCTGACACCTGACACTTCAAACCACGATCCGGCCCAGCGACGGTAATCCACCCGGCGGTCCTCCACCGTTTGAGCCTCGATCCATTGCTCCTCCAGCGAGGGACGGGTCGGCCCGGGCGCATATCCCCCCCAGGCCGTCACCGTGAAATCCCCGTCCGGCGAAACAAAAACCGCCCGCTTGGCCGTGAAGGGATCGCCCTGCGCCCGCACGCCGGGAGGCACGGGCAGCTGGAAACCATACTGTGGCTGGTAAAAGGAGGTCCAGCCGTCATACACCGGTCCGCTGCGGCCATCGCGTCCGGGGCCCTGGGCACCAACCATGGGAGCGCCGAGCAACAGCCATCCGGTGGCTGAAAAGAGAATCACAGGATACAAAAATTGGGAGGGACACACGGCGGGCATGAGGGAAGTTTAGCTTCGTCGGTGGGACGCGTCCACCTTTGGAATATTCAACGACGCGGCGGGGGAAATCGACGCCGCTCTCCCGTTTTCGGACGATGCCGGCGGTGGGGCACTCCAGCATTCCACCGTGCCCTCCCACCGCTCCGGCATGGGACTTATAGGTCCTGTAAGTCTTATAGGACCTATGCTTCAGCGGCCCGTGTTTTCAGGAGGAATGGACCGCCGCCCAGTCCAGCCCGAAACGCGCCAGGAACTTTTTCACGCGGTCGGTGTCGTTGCTTTTCTGCTTGGCCGCGCGGCTGACGCTGAAGAGCCGGCGGCCGGCCTCGGCCATGCTTTTGCTGGAACGGCAGGCGCGGATCACGTGCGCCAGTTGCACGAGGTCGAAGCTGTCGAATTTCGACTCAAAATCCGCGCCCAGCACGGATTTCAAAACCGCAGCGCCCTCCTGCCCTCCGCCTCCCGCGCTGACCGCAGGCCGCGTGAGCTTCCGCCAGTGCGCCTGGAGCAGCGCGGTTTCCGAGAGCACCAGCTCCTCGGTGATCCGCCCCTTCTCCGCCAGAGTGGCCAGACGCAGCATCACCGCGTTGAGGTCCCGGAAGTTCCCCTGCCAGATGGCGTCGGGACTTTGGGCGAAACGGAGAAAGGCGGTGCGGGCCTCGCGGTTCATGGTGATCTTCCGGCCCAGGCGGGCGGAGGCGCGGTCGAGTTCGTAGTCCACATTCGGCGCGATGTCCTCGCGGCGATCCGCCAGGCCGGGCATGGCGAAGGTCCAGAGATTGATGCGCGCCTGCAGATCCTCACGGAATTTCCCCTGATTCACGAGTTCATGAAGGTCGCGGTTGGTGCCCGCGATGAGCTGGAAGTCGCTGCGCACGGTTTTGTCAGAGCCGTGGGGCGAGAAACATTTATCCTCCACGGCCCGCAGCAGCATGGCCTGCTCGTCGAGGCCCAGCTCGCCGATTTCATCCAGGAATAACAAACCGCCGTCCGCCTCCCGCAGCAGGCCCGCGCGGTCGGCCATGGCTCCGGTGAAGGCGCCCTTCACATGACCGAAGAGCGCGCTCATGGCTCCGTCGCCGCGCAGGGTGGCGCAATTGACCTCCACAAATTTCCCCTTCAGCCCGCAGCGCTGACGCCGCAGTTCGCTGATACGGCGGGCCAGCTGGCTTTTGCCGGCGCCGGTGGGACCGGTCAGGAGCATGGGCTCCCTGGAGCGCAAAGCCACGCGCTCGATCATGCCGATGAGGGCATTGAAGGCCGCGTTTTTGGTGGGAATGCCGCTGCGCAGAAAATCCTGCGCCTCCGCCTGCTCGCGGCTGAACCGCGTGGCCAGGCGGTCGTAGCGCGAGAGGTTCAAATCAATGATGTCAATGCGTCCCGCAGCCTTTCCCGCCCCCTCGGCGCGGTGGTTCGGCCCCGTCTGCAGAAGGCGGGCTGGCAGCTGCCCCGTTTCTGTCAGGAGGAAAAGGCAGATCTGCGCGACGTGGGTGCCGGTGGTGATGTGGATGAAGTAATCCTCCCTGTCAGGATCAAAGGGATAACCCGCCGCGAAGGTCGCCAGCCCGTCGTAAACGCTCTCAAAATCCCAGGGATTCTCCCCCAGCGACAGCGGTTGGGGCCGGACCTCCGTGTGCGGGGAGCAGCCGCGCATGTCCTCCATCACGAACTTCGCCAGAGGATTGAACTTTTCCTCAAACAGCAGCTCGAAACGCTCCACCGGCCATTCCTTCTGAAGGACCGCGCACAAACTCGGCCGCCACATCGTCCAGCGGTCATCGTGTTTGATGCCGTCCAGCTTGGTGCCCAGCAGGCCAAGAACGACGCGGGGCCTGGGAAGAGCGGAAGCCGAACCAATTTGGGATACATTCTTATCCATTGGGATACACTATCCGTATTGCTGAATTTCGTCCCGGGAATCTCCCGAAATTTTTATTTTCCACAAAGCATTCATTTTCAATTTGTTGCGAAACATGGAAAAATCCCCGCCTGATCCTGGCACGCTCCAGGCGTTTGCCGTCTCCCAGAATCCACCAAGGAGGCCAACATGAATCTCAAACTCTTCAACACCCGGAACGCCGCTCTTCCCGCCGCCGACACCCGCAATGAGGCGGGGGGCAAAGCTTACCCGCTGAGCCCTGAGCAGAAGCTGGCGCAGCTCGCCGCGACCGGCTGTCTGAACCAGACTTTTTACGCCGGGGCCGAAGCCCAGCTCGACGCCATTCTCAGCACCGCCGCAGCGTGTGACGCGGCATTTGTCGCCCGCACCGCCCTCTTCGCCAGACAGCGTGGTTTTATGAAGGACGTGCCGGCCCTGCTGCTGGCCCACCTGGCGCAGCGCGATGCCGAACTGCTGGCCAAAGTCTTCAACCGGGTCATCGACGACGGCAAGATGCTGCGGAACTTCGTGCAGGCCGTGCGCTCCGGCGTCACCGGCCGGAAGTCCCTCGGCACCGCGCCCAAGCGGCTGGTGAAGGACTGGCTGACCGCCCACACGGACGACCAGCTGGTCCGGGCCAGCGTCGGCCAGCAGCCGTCCCTGGCGGATGTGGTGAAAATGGTGCACCCGCGTCCCTCCACGCCCCAGCGGCAGGCCCTCTACGGATGGCTGTGCAGCCGGAAGGTGGAGGCGGAAATGCTGCCGCGGCTGGTGAGGGATTTCGAGGCTTTCAAAGCCTCGTCCAGCCAGCCCATGCCGGAGGTCCCTTTCCAGATGCTGACCTCACTCGACCTGAGCGAGGCCCACTGGAGCCAGATCGCCCGCACCGCCTCGTGGCAGACCACGCGGATGAACCTGAACACCTTCGCCCGTCACGGCGTCTTCAAGGACCCGAAGCTCATCCGCCTCATCGCCGACCGGCTGCGGGACCCCACGCTGGTGAAAAAGGCCCGTGTGTTTCCCTATCAGCTGATGGCCGCTTACACCAATGCCGGGACGGAAGTTCCGTCCGAGGTCAAAGAGGCGCTCCAGGATGCCATGGAAACCGCGACGCAGAATGTCCCCGCCATCGACGGCAAAGTCTGGGTGCTGCCTGACATCTCGGGCTCCATGCAGTCCGCCGTCACCGGTTACCGCAAAGGCGCGACCACCGCGGTGCGCTGCCTGGATGTGGCGGCCCTCATCGCCGCCTGTTTCCTGCGGACCAACCGTTCGGCGGAAGTCCTGCCCTTCAGCGACCACGTGGTTCCCGCGAAGCTGAATCCCCGCGACTCCGTCCTCACCAATGCGGCCAAGCTGGCAGCGCTGCCCTCCGGCGGCACCAACTGCGCGGCTCCGCTGAAGGAGATGAACCGGGTGAAAGCCCAGGGCGATCTCGTGGTCATGGTCTCGGATAACCAATCCTGGCTGGGACTCCAGCAGGGCACTGGCACCGGAGTCATGGCGGAGTGGGAAGCCTTCCGGAAACGGAATCCCCGCGCCAGGCTGGTCTGCCTCGACATCCAGCCCTACGGCACCACTCAGGCCAAGGAGCGCGCGGACATCCTGAACATCGGAGGCTTCTCCGACCAGGTGTTTGAAATCATCGCCTCCTTCGCGGCCGGAACGCTCCATCCCGATCACTGGGTGGGCGTCATTAAACAGACGGCGCTCTGACCGGAGTGCCCGCCCGCTCAACTCAGGCGTGGTGAATGCTTCGGAGGACTACATCGCTCAAAACGACCCAGCGTCCTCCGGTTTTCCTCGTCACCACACCTCCTCACTCCAACCCCGGCGGCGGAACGTCCGCCGCCGGGAACCTTCTCCAGATTTTTTACGGGCCGAATGCCGGCATTGACTACATACCCAAACTGTAACGTCATGCCAAAACACTGGTCGGCCCGCCTTTTGAACGAATCGGAAAAATCCCGGCGAATACCGGCTCTAACAACCTGTTTGTGCAAGATATGAAATCCCGAATCATTTGCCTCAGTTGCGGAGAACCGCTTACGAACCTGCTTCAGCCAGTTGGGGAGCATTTCGAAGTGACATGGCCAGATTCCGAAAATATCATTCCAAAAGGTCATTACTGGATTGCGGATGAGGATATGGGCATTCTTGCAGGTCGTATTATGATCCACTTGGAAGATCGCCGAGGAATGAAAAACCATCCTGACTCTTTTCGGTTTCAGGGATGTTGCGGCGCATCAGACGGCAGAATTAACCTGCTTTGCGAATGCGGGGCGGAGGTGGCAACTGAGGTTTCCGATTGTTGGACCAGTTATTACGCTCATTTCGAGCCAGAAGCCGCCCTCCTTCAGCCGTCCTCTGAGACAGCTAATCAAGCTGAACAAGACGATAGCGGCAACTCCTCTGCGGCACGTGCCTCACCTTGATCGTTATCGGCATCCCCATGTGGGTTCGACGCCAGCCGCCTCATCCCGGTGGCGAAGCTTCCGCCGCCGGGAACACCCTCAATCTTTCACGGGCCGAATGCTGACGGTGACTACATTTTCACTGTAGAGTCTCTGTCAATTCCCTGGTCGGCCCACCTTTTTCCCGAATTCCGGAACCTGGCGAATGCCCGGTGGAACTACATTGGGACCATGCGGTCACAGGTTCGATCCCTGTCGGCGTCCCCTGCGGACTCCGTAGCTCAGTGGCAGAGCACATGGCTTCGTTCCCCAACTCCTCGTCGCCACTCCGCTTTGATTTTTCCATAACCCTTCCCGGTGAATGCCGGCGTGAACTACATTCCTGTCGCGGGTTCGAATCCTGCCGGAGTCCCCGGACTCCGTAGCTCAGATGGTAGAGCAGAATGTTCCGCCAAATCCTTGTCACCGTTACTTTTGATTATTTCCGGCCCCTTTCCGCCATGACGCGACGCAAACAGAAAAAAAGCGAAAAGCGGAAACCTCTTATTTTCCGCGATGAACGCATCAGAAAGCTGATTGCCTGCGGCTGGATCCAATCGGCGTCGGAAATCCCGCCGGACGCCATTCCCGTTGATCCGGATGCTGTGAAAGCCGGCTATCGTTATCGCCAGCCGGTCGCGTTTTACCAGGACATGTCCTTCACTTGCCGAGACTGCGGGGACCGTGATCTCTGGAGAGCTGCGGATCAGCAGTGGTATTACGAGATTGTGAAAGCCAGCTATGATCACACCGCCGTCCGTTGCCTTGTCTGCCGGCGTGCCCATCGCGTGGGAAAAGCCGCACCCAAGCGTCGCCAGCCGCCGGCTGGCTGAATCCGGCCACAGCGGAGGAATCTCTTCTGGATTTCCATTCACAGTCATTTTTCTTTATCTTTTTCCATCATCATGCACATCCCCACGATCCACCCCACCGGCCCGGCCGAAGGCTTTATCCCGCTGCCGGACTCCATCGGCAAACCGATCACTGTCATCGGGACCGAGGCCATCCGGGCCGGATTTGATGCCGGGTGCCTGCAGCAGGCCATCAATTCCCGCATGGCGCCGGGCGTCACCGAGGTGGTGCTGAATCCGGATGCCCATATGGGTTACGGCGCGCCGATTGGCTGTGTGATGGTTTCGCCGACGCACATTTATCCGGGCCCGGTGGGCGTGGATATCAAATGCTCCATGAGCCTGCTCCAGATGGATCTGCCGGAGGAGCACATCATCGACCGCAAGGTGCGCCGGGCGCTGATCGACGCCATCGTCGAGCGCACGCCGACCGGTGCCGGCCAAGGGCAGCGTTCCGCCAAAAAATCACGTCAGGTCGGCCGTGCCCTCGGATTCCAGGCGGTGACGGAGGGAGTCAGCGCGTCCGTTTGTCAGGCGCTGGGAATTCCTCCGGAATGGGCGGCGTATTGCGAGGATGCGGCCCACACGGGGCATGACGGAACGATGGGTGCCCTCGCCGAACGCATGGAGTGGAATCTGGCCCACGACCGCATGCGGAACTTTGACGACAAGATGCGCCAGCTTGGCTCCTACGGCGGCGGCAACCACTTTGGCGAATGCGAGGCCGTGCGTCTGTCCGACGACCCGAAGGTCCAGCGGGCCGTCGAGGCCTTCGGTCTGCGCGACCGCCACGTCGCTTTTCTGAGCCACTGCGGATCGCGCGGATTCGGAAATGTGCTGGCGCAGAATCAGTTCAAGGAACTGGAGCGGAAGTTTGAAAAGTGGGGCACGCCCTTCCCTGCGGGCGACAAAAAGCTCGTTTATGCGCCTCTGGGAACGTCGGAGGCTGACGACTACATCAACGACATGTCGCTGGGCGCGAACTTCGCGACCGTGAACCACCTGCTGATCAACGCCCTGGTGCTGGAGGCTTTCCAGGAGGTGCTGCCGGGCGTGACCGGGCGGCTGGTGTATTTCATCAGCCACAATATCGCGCGTCAGGAGATCGTCGATAACCAGAAAGCCTGGGTCCACCGCAAGGGAGCCACCCGCGCCGTGCCGGGTGGGCATCACTCGCTGGCGGGAACGCCTTTCGCGGAAACCGGACATCCGATTCTCCTGCCCGGCAATCCGCGCGATGGCTCGGTGGTCATGGTCGCCCAGTCGGGGGCTTCCAAAAGCTGCTGGTCCGTCAACCACGGAGCCGGCCGCGCCATGGGCCGCAAGGAGGCCGGCCGCCGCCTGGACCAGAATGCCGTCGATATCGAGATGGAGAAACACGACATCCTCTCCAACTGCCGCCGTTACCCTATCGACGAGTCCCCCGACGCCTACAAGAATTTCGCCGAAGTCCTGAAAAGCGTCGAGCAGGCCGGCCTCGCCACTCCTGTGGCGCGACTGAAGGCGCGGTTTGTCATCAAGGACAACGACAAGGCGGACGACTGACCGGAAGAGGACAGGATTCCGTCCCGGCGCGGGATTCCACAAACGATGTTGAATCCCGCGCGCCTTCTGGTTATGAGGGCGGGCGACTCATGAATAAACTTTTCGGCGAATTCCTCGGCACCCTTATCCTGTGCGCCGTGGCCCTTGTTTCCCGGGATCCCCTGGCCATCGCTTTTGCGCTGGCCATTGTCATTTACAGCCTGGGCTATCTTTCCGGCGGGCATTTCAATCCGGCGGTCAGTGTGGCCATGTGGCTTCGCGGGAAAATGGGGAAAACGGAGATGCTCCGCTACTTCGCCGCCCAGTTTTCCGGGGCTCTGGGCGGGTTTGTGGCTTTTAAACTTCTGGGCGGAGCCTCCGGAGCGGGACCGGCGGAACTTTTATCCGGAATAGCGGGACTGCCTCCTGAAGCCCGTCCGGAACCGGCCATGAGCCCGTTCATCGCCGGGGAGTTTTTCTTCACCTTCCTGCTGGCCTCCACTGCCCTTCACGTGACCACCGCCAAACAGCTTGCCGGGAATCAGTTTTACGGAGCCGCCATCGGGCTCTGCATGTATGTGGGAAGCCGCTGTGCGGGCGGATTCTCCATCGGGGCCTTCAATCCGGCGCTGGGCCTGGGCCTGGTTCTTTCCGGCGCCGTGCCGTTCTGGTATCTCTTTATTTACCTGCTCGCCGGAGCCGCCGCCGGCACCGCCGCCGCCACGGTTTACCGCCTGCTGAATCCCAACGACTGATGCCACGCGGCGGACGTTCCTTCACCGGTCAGTCATCAGCCAGCCAATCCGCCGGAATCCGGCAAACCTCAAAACCCAACCAACCACCCGTTCACCCCGTCACCGCCATGTCCGCCTCATACACCTGGAGCAACCGTTTCCTTGAACTTTTTGATCAGTGCGCCGCCAAATTCGAAAGCGGCAACACGGATTTCAACACTTACTACAGCGCGGACGACCTCGCTTTCCTGAAGGGCATCGGCTACAAGCCCCGGGAGTTTTTTGACTTCGTGGAGGATTTTAAAGGCTATGGCGATCCCCTGCCCGGCACCGCCCTGCTCATCGCCGCCGTGCGCCGTGATTACCTGACCGTCATTCAGGACGGCGAAATCAGCACTCATGAGGTCACGGTGGGCGAATTGCCCGCCAAAACCGCCGAGGTGGACGGCATCGTCTGGCTGCCCCGCATCATCGCCAAAGCCCGCGCCAAGCTGCGCGGCGAAATGGAGCCCGAACTGATGTACGGCTGCGGAGGCGACCGCCGTTTTCTGAAGGAATACGACATTCACCCCGCCGACTTCCTGCGCGTGGTCTGGGCCGCCGAGGGGGATGACGCCAAAATCATCGCTTATGTGAAAAGCCGGGCCAAGGCTTCCTGACGGCGGCGCTGATCCTGCAGTTTCAGCCCCGCCCGGCCGCCGGCCGCGTTTGAACAAATAACCCGCAAACCACTCCAACCCCGGTCTCCCACCGCCATGAACCGCCATCTTTTCTCATCGCTGGCCTGCCTCTGGCTCACAGGGGCCGGGGTTTTTGCGGAAACCGCGCCGACGGCACCGCCGGCTCCGGTTTCAAAATCCGGAACTCCAGCGGAAAAATCCGCCGCCGCACCTGCGCCCCAGACAGCGGACCCCAATTATGTCCGCATGGCCGAGGACGAGCGGAGCACCCGCATGGAGACCGGCCTCGCCTCCTTCGCCCTGCCCGATGGCCGCACGGTGGATCTGGTCGGCGTGGTGCATCTGGGGGATAAAGCTTACTACAAGGACCTGAACGAACGCCTCGGAACCTACGACGCCGTGCTGTTCGAACTCGTGGGCGATCCCTCCGCCCTTCAGGAAAAAGAGGAGCCTTCCAACGACGATGAGCCCCCGCCGCCCGCGCACCCGCTGCGCATGATCCAGGGAGCCATGGGGCGCCTGCTGCGGCTGGAGTTTCAGCTGGAGAACATTGATTACACCCGTCCGAACTTCATCCACGCCGACGCCACCGGCGAGGAATTTGAGAAAATGCAGAAGGAGCGCGGCGAGTCCATGATGCAGATCATGCTGAAGTCCCTCGAACTCAGCAGTGATCCGGAGATGTCCGAGAAATTCCGCAAAGCGCAGGAAATCGGTCTCAGCGATCTCATCCTGATGTTCTACAGCGACAAAGCCGCCGCCCGTTTCAAAATCGTCTTTGGCGGTCTCCTGGCCGAGAGCGAGCAGATTCTTGATAAAAAACTCCTCGGCAAAAACTCCGCCATCATCAACGGCCGCAACGAGGTCGCTCTGAACAAACTCGACGAGGTCCTCAAGGATCCCGCCAAAAAACGCGTCTGCATTTTCTACGGGGCCGGCCACATGCCCAGCATGGAGGCCAGCCTCCGCTCCCGCCTGAAAGTGGAGCCGAAATCCTTCACCTGGCTCACCGCCTGGAAGATGCCGCCTCCCGAAAAGAAGCCCGACCGGAAAAAACATTCCGACGGACATTCCGATCCTGCGGAAAAACCAACTCCGGATCCAGACCCGGCGCCCGGCACCGCTCCGGCGGAGTCCGTCAAATAATTCCGCTTCCCCCCGCCGGAGAGAGGACATTTTTTTGAAAAACTCCCCTCCGCGCCGCCTTACGTCCTTCCCGGTCCCCCGGTCCTTCCCATCCCTTTCCCCTCCACCATCCAGCGCCCGCCTCCCATGACCTCCACCCGCGCCCACCTGCGTCTCCCTGAATGCGCCGGCCTCGGCAGTCTGGAGAAAATGGCCGCTCCCGGCCTCAGCGTCGAAGCCTGCGTGGACCGCCTGAAAGGGTATCACTATTCCCTTCTGCGGATTTGGAAAATCCTGCTCTCCCGCCTCACCGCCGAACCGGTTTACGAGCTGAAAATGGCCTGGAGCCTGCACGCGCACCTCTGCGCGGAGCACGTCACCGCCCTGCGCGAGCGCGTGGCGGAAATGCGGCATCCCCCGCTCGGCCTCGACAAGATTCCCAGCGAAGCCCTCCGCCTTCTCTTCGACGAAATCCAGGCCGCGCCGACCGCCACCGACCTCATCCGCGGCATCCACGCCATCGCTCTGCCCGCCGTGCGCGACGCCATGCGGGGCCACCTCGCCGACACCAATCATCTGGCCGACGCCCCCACCTGCCGCATCCTGAAATTCGCCCTGCTGGAAATCGACGAAATGATCCAGTGGGGCCGCGATGCCCTGTCCTCCGATCTTCCCGCCGCCCGGCCCGCGCAGGGCGGTGAAACCTGGGATCAGCTGCTCGCCGACTGCCTCGCCACCGCCGGAACGCCCGGCGGTTCCGAAAAACCGGAACCCCGGCCGCTGGTTCCGCAGTTTTCCGCCCTGGGCTGGAAATACGACGGCACCCCGCAGCGCGACGCCCGGTTTTCCGATCCCTACAACATGGGCGTCCATGCCGAGGCTTTCCTCTACAACCCCGATTTCCCGGCCCGCGCGAAGACCCTGATGATGTATTACAAGCGCCTCCGGGAAATCGACGTTCCCGAGATGATGGCCTCCATCCTCACCGAAACCGGGGACAAACCCTGGGGTTTTTACCGCGATCTCACCCGCCAGCTCTGGGACGAGGCCCGTCACGCCATGATGGGCGAGGCCGGCTTCACCGCCCAGGGCATCGACTGGCCCGCCTTCGTGATGGTCAATTTCACGTGGTCCAAAGGCCTCAACGAGCAGCTCACGCCCCGCGAGCGCCACGCCGTGCTCTGGTTCATCGAGCAGGGCCTCATGACCAAAACCGGCAAGCGTTATGAATGGGAGGTCGGCACCGAATCCGGCGATCCCCTCTCCCGTCTTTTCCAGGACTACGACTGGGCCGACGAGGTCCTCCACGCCCGCATCGGGCGCGACTGGTATGTGAAGGATTTCGACAACGATCCCCACAAAGCCGCCGCCTACGGCAGCGCCTGCTGGAGCAAAGTGGTCAGCGACTGGGAAAAATTCCGCACCGACGGCCTCACGGAGCACCACAACTGGTGGCCCTCCCTCTATCAGGAATTCTGCCGCCTCCGCGGCGAAACCCCCGACCCCGCCGCCGCCGCCTTCCGCACCACCTACGCCGACACCCGTGCCGACCTCGAACGCATCGCGGCCTCCGGTTAGACCAAGTTTAAGAATTTCAATCCGGAACTCCGCGGAAGGGCAATAGTCTCTCCGCACCTTGCCATTCCTGCCGCGTTCAAAAAAAAGCGGCGGAAACTTAATTTCCGCCGCTTTGGCTTGGTTGGCTGCTAATCTGAAGGGCCAATGGCAGGATGGTTATTACGGTTCCACCAGCAGCAGAGTGATCGTGGCCGGAGGCAGATCCAGCTCAAAGTCTGACAAATCCTGAATCTGCACGGGTTCCGGGGGGGTCCAGTCAACTGCCTTGGGATCCACCACCGTGTTCCAAGTCAGGAACTTCGATCCAAGACCTGTGGTGCCCACCGGGGCGAGACGCTCCACCTGGGCTGATGACGGGGTGCCTGGGAATCCGCGGATTCCCAGGCGGACTTTAGCGGACCGCTCCTGCCACAAGTTGCTGCACCAGACGGAGATCTTATTCGTTGAGCTGTCCTTGGTGGCGTAGATCCGGACTCCATCGCCGTTGTCCACTCCGTTGTAAACCACCGGAGCATATTGATAGATGACCCGGTCCCCGAGTTCCTTATTCATTTTCTGGAAGAGCGGCAGGAACGCGACGGGGACGCCGGGCGGATTAGCACCATCGGGCGCATTCACATCATGAAACCACATGCAGGCGCCATTATATCCCTGGTCACGGAAAATGAACAAACTTTCCATGGTCGCCAGAACATTATACATCGTCATCTGAGGTAATTGCCCTCCAAAATCCCCATCCGAAACCCAAGCCTGGGTCCAAAGCATAGGATCATATTCACTGGCGAAAACCTCCAGCCCCTCGCTGGCTCTTCCCATAGGAGTGATATACTGGTCGATCAGGCGGTTCCTAGCACTGAACACTGCACCCCTATTGCTTCTGAGCGAGCGAAGGCCCGCCTCCATCAATTGACTCTGGTTGTGAAGCACAAAGGAATTCGCCGGGGGGGATGGTAACAGGGAGCGGTACAAGGCGCGGTAAGGCACCAGAATCTTCTGCAGCTCATCATAGGGATGAATGGATATAAAATCAATCCGGCCCTCATAGTCCGGCTCAAAAATCTCCATCGTCAGCGGGCGGGTCGCCCAATAGTAACCACTGCCTAGAGCCGGTCCAATTTTAATCTCCGGCACCGACGGATCAAGCAAACGGATTTCGTCGTTCACCTCCCGCATACGGGCCTCAATGGCTTTATATACCTCCGAGTAGTTAAAATCCGCGCTCTCTGTGTGATCGGGCTCGTTGCCCACCTCCCAGTAGGTGACATAATCTGTCTCCGGAGCCGTAAGCTGCGCCGGAAGTTTCCATGCAGCCCCGCCGGCTATCGACTGCACAATCGCGTAATCCCTGGGATTGGCCACCTCATGGGGAGGACTGCTTACCGTGTAATGATGCAGAATATAGTTCACATATCTGACGTAATCCCCCGCATTCTGAGCCAGAACTTCAATCTGAGTGCTGTTCATCACAAATGCCGGTGGCTCCACTGCCAAAAATGCGGACACTCCCAGCAAGGGCACGCAATTCTCAGCTTTCAGGTTTCTCAGGAAATTGAAAACCGTTCTCGACCAGTATCCCCCTTCCAGCAGATCCAGATTCACGCCATTTCGCCAGATCCAGTCCTCAGCCGTATTTACTGGTCCGCGCACCAGTATTCCGGGGGCGAAGGACGGAGCCCCGCCAGGCGTCTCAGTAGGGTTGGGAAGTTTTTTCAGACCTCCCGCCTGTCCCAGAATTCTTTTGTCGAACGGGACACCGACAGCACTGGCATCGATCAGGTGCGGGCGGCTCAAATCCGAGGAATCCACCGGCCTTGAAGTTTGCAGTTTTTCAATCAGCAGAGGACGCGGTCCGGTGTCAGCGGACAGTTGAGCCGCCACCGCGCAGTTGTATCGGGATGCGAATGCAAAAACCAGGGAATCCCCCTCCGCCAGCGTAATTGACGAAAGGAACTCCAGTTCCTGCATATTGACCGTGATGGAACCATTATTCACCAGGCTATATGACCGCGAGCCCAGCGCAGTGTAGGTGCCTCCATGAATTTTCCCAAAAATCAAAGACGCGCCCGCATCACTGTTAACCGTCCAATTGTGCATCACCACTTTTCCCTCCCAAGTATAGTCACCATCCGCGTCCACAGTGAGGGAAAATGCGGAAATTCCAAAAAGACTGGATCCACTTTGCGCTGCCGTCATGATATGCTCCGCCGCGCGCCAGGTGGGGTGGTCTCCGGCGACTTGGATGCCATCCCAAAGATTTCCGGCACTGTTCCAGTTTAGATCCGAATAATTGGCCAGTATCGCAATGGGATTCAGAGGATCGTAAGGGGAGTTCACAGGATCGGAATTACAGTTTTTCACTTCGAACGCTTTCCAGACTCCGCCGGCTTCTGTTCTCGGATTATCGCCTGACACCGCCTTAGGCATCGCGGTGGATACGGGAAGCGATACCGCATTGCCGCCCACCACCGACCGGATGGAAAGCAGATTCTTTTTTGCGCCGGGAAGATTCAGCGACAGTGCCGGAGAGCTGTTGTAACCGGGGTGCAGACTGATGGTCAGGGCCTCCCCTGCGGCCAAGGGTATCCTCTGCAGCCCGGGAATGGCGCCGAGGTTGAATTCCAAGGGGGTTTGGGAATTTGAAAAACTCTGCGTGTGCAGGGAAGTGTAGGTGGTGCCGGAGATTTTACCGAAGCGGATGGTGCCCGCTCCGCCCACGACGTTCCAGTTCCATTGTGTGAGCTGGACAGCTTCCTTCCATGAGTAGGTGCCGGGCTCCACTGGAGTGAATAGAAAACAAGGCACTCCTTCAGCTTCTGTTCCGGCCTTGGCCGCGTGCAGCACAAACTCTCCGGGGCACCAGTCGGGGCCGCCCGCCGTCATGGTTGTTCCTCTCCACCGGCCTTTGCCTGCTCCGTAGGAGGCACTGTCCCAGACCATGGGCACATAGGACGATACCGCTGCCGGGTCCCCGCCCGGAATTTGAAACACCTGCCATTTGTTGCCCTGCTCATCATAACTGGGATTCACGGTCCCGGTGGCGGTTTGCGCCGCAGGCATGCTGTGCGGCACCTCGATCAACCCGGATCCCGCAGTACTGCGGGATCCGGGCCGGATCATCACATTGCCCAGCGGGGAGCGCATTCTCAGTGCGAAGGAGGTGTTCCAGCCCGGATACACACAGAGAGTGAGTGTATCCCCCGCGTCCAGCGCGATCCCGTTCAAGCCGGGAATGTTTTCGGCATCCACTCCCCAGTCACCGGAAAAATTCCACCGGCCCAGTTCCTCATACTGAGTGCCGCTGTTATAAATCCTGCCGAACGCCACGTAGCCATTGGGCGGGAAGGAGGGCGCGCTGTAGTTATCGATCTGAAACTGTCCGCTCCATGAGTAAAGTCCGGGTCTGGCCGGCGTAAAACGCATGTAGGGAACTCCGCCGGAACCTCCACCGCGGGCGGATGTCAGAACCGACATTGCCGGGTACCAGGCGGGCGTGCTGTACACGATGGAGCTTCCCTCCCATGCTCCAAGCGTGGCGTTCCAGGACATCGGATCATAGTAGCCCAAGGCCGCAGGATTTTCCGTGAGCAGTTGTCCCACCTCCCAGGAGTTTCCAGCGGAATCCACCCGGGGATTGCCGCCTCCTTCGCCAGGCGCATCGGTAAAGATGTTATGTGACGAGGGCAGACGATCAATCGAAACGGGATTGGCGGCCACCGGATTAAAATAAGCGGTGCAGGCGCCGCTGGCCGGTGAAGACACCACCACCACCACCATGTCACCGCTGTTCAACGTGATTTCCCGCAGCGCCGGAACAGCACCCAGATTAATCCCGGTGCGCACAGGGAGGGTCTCCGGAACGGTGGCCTGATAAAGCTGGTCCCAGATGTAGGAACCTGCGGCATCCTGCGTGAACCTGCCAATTTCGATCCCAGTATTCAGCGCGCTGCCGCTGCCACCCTCGTCCTCGCATTCCAGAATCCCCGTCATTTCGAAAAGGCCGGACCTTGAGCTTTTGAAGACCATCGCCGATTTTCGCTGACTGGAGGGCGAAGAGCCCGATCCCGCCGAGGTCAATACCGACGCACCCGGACGATAGGCAGGGTGACCCCATTTCAAAGGACTCTCGCCCTGCCAGTTGGAGAAACCCGGATTCCATTTCATCAGCCGGTAATTGTGGAAATTATCCTCAAGCCCGGTGTATTCCTCGGAAATATCCCTTACGGACCACTCTCCTTCCGGGGACCGGTAGTTGGGATTGCTCCCGATATTGGAAAAATCGGGAACCTTGTTCACTGGCCCCAAGCAGGTGATACTCAGTTCATGCCCCGACACGGCTCTTAAATACGCCACATTGGCTCCGAACTCCGAGGTGGGCATCACCACCATCACCATCAGTTCATCGCTTTTCACCGGCATGGACCGCAGTTCCGGCACAGTTGACAGATCCAGGGTGGTGTTATAGTTCACTTTGATTTCCCGCTGATCCACCCAATGACCATTGGACAGCTTTCCGAAAATCAGAGTTGTGGCGGTGTGATAGATCGCCCAATCGGTGCATAACACCTTACCGCTCCATGAATACATCCCGGACTCCGCAGGTTGAAAAGTCACGGCCGCCGGCCGCCATTTTCCGTCGCCCCATGACCCTCGTGCGGTTAGAGCGCCCTCGGATGTCCGGTAGGACGGATGCCCTTCCGTCACCAGCGGATCGGGTCCCAGATAAACTTCCGGAGCGGAATAATCCATCTCATAACCGGTGTAATTAGCCGCATCCCGGTGTGGAGAAAGGGTGCCATCATGTTTGATCTGATAAAACGTCCAGATGCCTCCCGTCACAATGCTCGGATTGTCGGTTAAATCACCGGGCGCGGGCACCGTGATGCCCCGGGCGGCCCCCGTCACCAAACACCAAGCCAGGATCCAAATGTGAAAAACCCATCGTTTCCTATTTGTTGATTTATTCATTGTATTACGAAATCACGTCCATGCGTGTCCGGCAATGGTTGCCGGAAAAATTAGATATTGAAATGTGATGCTGCCATGACGGCACTCACACTTTTGAATTTTTATAACTATCGTATTCAATTTTGAACGTCAACTGTTTTTTTAGGCACAGAAGAAATAACGGAAATTTCCCCACCGGTGAGAGACGGAGCTTCCCTGGAAAAGAACAGGACACGGTTACGGAAGAGACCGGACACGGGCAGCCCGCAGCGTGTTTGAGACTTGGAATGAGAAATTGATTTCTCCGGTCCCGGCATTGGTGATAGGATGCCGAAGGAAACCGGGATGCTTCGGCACGCTTCTCGACCGTGTCCGCAGCCTATCAGAGGGGGAGCTGCGTGCCCCGCACCGTCCTCACCCACTCCCGCAGGAACTTCACAGTCCAGATCCGGGAGTTGTATTCCGGGTAATGCACAATTCGTGAGCCATTCCGGTGCGGTCGGACGCTTTTCCAGCGTGGTCAGCTGCCATTCCACTTCGGGAGGATGCCATTCCGCCTTGGAAGGATGCCGTTCCGCTTTGGGAGGATGCCGTTCCGCTTTGGGAGGATGCCGTTCCGCTTTGGGAGGATGCCGTTCC
>JAZKFB010000011.1:0-29291 GCA_040386695.1 Verrucomicrobiota bacterium | reverse complement strand
ATTCCGCTTTGGGAGGATGCCATTCCGCTTTGGGAGGATGCCATTCCGCTTTGGGAGGATGCCATTCCGCTTTGGGCAGAACGGATTTGAGTCCTGTGGCGGATCCGGGTGAACGGGTGGTGATCGCTGGAGCCTGGTCCGCTTTCCTTACCGGCAATACTTTCAGGGAATGCCCGGAGCGGGCCCGCCTCACTCCAAATTCTCTCAATCCTCCGGTGGAATGACCTCACGCCCGGCGGGTGAACCACTTCAGCGGGTTGAGGCTGAAGGTCCAGGGGCGGCGGTTGCGGGAGCGGCGGATGAGCATCAGGAGGCCGACAACAAGGAAAATGCCGTTCACCGCCCAGGCTCCGGCGGCGGGCGGGAGGTAGAGGCCCTCACCGGCTTTGAGAGCCAGGGAGGAGAAGAAATACACCCCGAAAAACAGTCCCACGGCGGTGCTGACGCCGCCGAGCAGTCCGCGCCGTCCGGAAACGATCCCCAGCGGGGCCGCGAGCAGCACCAGCAGGAAGCACCGGAACGGCAGGGCAAAACGCCAGTGCATGGTGGCCTCGTATTTCGCGAGACTGCGGGCCGGCAGCGAGTGGTTGGTGCGGAGATAGGAGATGAGTTCGGGCACGCCGAGGAACTCGGGACTCAGGCGGTCGCTGAGAATGCTGCCGGGTGTCTCCTTCCAGTTCTCCAGAATGGGCAGCCGCTCCTCCGCCCGCAGCTGAACCCATTTCATATCGGGCCCCAGCACCGTGACCTGCGCCTGGTAAAAGGTCCACAGCCGCTTCACGGGATCCCAGGACGCTTTTTTGGCCATGATCACCTGTTTGGGATTGCCGTTCTCATCCTGCTGGATGACCCAGACCTCGCTGATGGAGTTTTTCTCGGAAAGATCGTAGGGCAGCTTGTAAATCAGCCACGTCCGTCTGTCCTCGCGGTTGCGGTAAGGAACGTTGTATTCCGCGCTGATGGCTTTCCGGCCCGCCTTTTTGTCCTCGCTGCGCATCTCCTCGGACTCGCGGTCGGCCTTGGGCGCCAGCTGGTAGTTCAATGCCGCGACCGCCAGGGCGCACCAGGCGCCGAAAATCAGCACCGGCGCGATCACGCGGGTCACACTGCGGCCGGCGGACATCATGGACGTGACTTCGTTGTAGCGCGACATCCGCCCCAGGGAATAAAGCGTCGCCAGCAGCAGGGCGGCCTCGGTGATGGTCACCAGGATCTTGGGAAGGACGACCAGATAATACAGCACGATCCTCCCGAACCCGAATTTCGCGTCCACGAAATCCCGGGCGTTGTTCAGAAGATCCATGGTGATCATGATCCCGGAGATGCCGCAGATGCAGAGCAGGAACGGGAACACGAAATTCCGCACCAGATACTGGTCCATGAGGGTGGCGCGGTAATAAAGCCACCACAGCAGCGGCACGCTCAGAATGAGGAACGCCACCAGCCCCAGCTTCACAAAATAAGCGGCGGGCGTGGCCACCAGTCCCAGGGGATTGCTGAGAGCTCCCGCCAGATTCTGATGAAGATCCGATCCCAGCCACCACAGGAAAAGCCAGCCGCAGACCAGCGTGATGGGCAGGAGAAGCTCCAGCCGGCGCAGTTTCAGCACCGCCACGGCCAGCGCCGGGGCCATGCAGGCCATCAGCTTCAGCCAGTGAACCGCAAAGAACGAATACGCCAGATCGAACGCCTCCTGCGGATGAATGACGGCATTCACCTGAATGGCGGTATGGGCGTCATCCGTGAGCGCCAGCAGATCCCTCACCGTCAACCCTGTCCAGAGCGCCGCCCCGGCCAGCGCCAGCAGGGTGCCGAGCCAGGGCACTTTTTTGATCCGGTCTGTCAATCCACCCAGGAAGCGGAACGGGGAATGCTGACGGAGACTGAACCAACCCATGGGGAAATGCGGAAAATAAGGAACCTCCAGCCTTGCTCCCGCCCCTCCGCCCCGTCAACACAGGAAACACCGGCGGAAAATGCGGCTCCGTGCGGCGCGGCGGGGGCTGAACCTGTTCCTGGAAAAGACGGGCCACGGATGGCACGGATCAGGCGGATGGCACAGATGGGGGAAAAATTCGAACCCCTCCCATGACTGGACTCTTCCTTTATAAATCCGTCTGATTTGTCTGATCCGTCGGATCCACGGCCTGCCCTTCCGATTTCCGGTGCGGCATCCGCCTTTCGGTGCGGGCATCCGCCTTTAACAGCGCATCTTCTCCTTCGCCAAACCGCCGCGGGGATCGCTGCCTTCAAGATGGGTGATGCCGATGGCCAAGGCGTCAGCGGCGTCGTGAGGGGGCGTTTCGGCCAGTCCCAGCAGGGCGCGGACCATGAAGGCCACCTGCGTTTTGTCCGCTGATCCGCGGCCCACCACGGCCTGTTTCACCCGGCGCGGCGGGTATTCGTAAATCTCCAGCCCGCTCTCCGCCGCCGCCACCAGCGCCGCGCCCCGGGCCGCGCCGAGGGTAATGGCGGTCTGGAAATTCTGCACGTAAATCGTGGCCTCGATGGCGCAGACGTTCGGCCGGTGCTCGGTGATGATCTCCCGGAAACAGCGGCAGATTTCCGCCAGACACGAGCTCTGCAGCAGTTTGGGTTTGTTGCGGATCACCCCCCAGGCCAAAGCCACGTTTTTCCGCCCTTGCCGCTCCAGAATGGCCCAGCCGGTGTTGCGCAGCGCCGGATCAATCGCCAGAACCCGGGGCGGCCCGCCGGTGTTCGGCGGCGGCAGCATGCCCGGCGGGTGGGAGATCACGGGAACGGGAAGCGGAATTCCGGTTTTAACCTGAGCGATGGAAAGACGGGCCACGGATTTCACGGATGAAACGGATAACCACGGATTTCTGAAAAAACGGAGTCCTAGCGGCGGATGAAGCCGATAAACCTCATTTAAATTTGTGTGTATCCGTTATATCCGTGCCATCCGTGGGCCGTCTTTGCCTTTGTAAGATTCAGCGCCGCTTCTTGCCCACGCGCAGACGGCCGCGTCCGAGTGCCTCTTTGAGGGAATTCTGCGCGGCGCGGCTGTCGTCGAGCATGGTGGTGTACTGATATTCGAAATTCGGCAGGCGGCGGCGTTCCACGGTCTGGCCGATGAAGCGCTCCACGGCCTGGGCGTTCTGCAGCTCGTCGGCGGAGACGATGGTGAAGGCGTCGCCTTCCTTCTCCGCCCGGCCCGTGCGGCCGATGCGGTGGACGTAATCCTCGGGATTTTCCGGGACGGAGTAATTGATCACGTGCGTCACGCCGGAGACGTCAAGGCCGCGGGCGGCGACGTCGGTGGCGATGATGACGTCGAATTCCCCGGTGCGGAAACCCGACAGCGCCTTGGCCCGGTCCTTCTGGGCGATGTCGCCGTGCATCAGAGCCACTTTATAGGCACCCTGGGATTTCACCCGGGCGGCGAGGAGGTCGGCGTCGGATTTCGTGCGTGTGAAAACCATCACGCTTTTAAACTCGGTCTCCTTCAGCAGGGCGAGGAACAGCTCCTCCCGCTGGAGGCGGTTCACGGGGTAAAAATAATGGCTCACCGTGGTGGCGGCTCCGCGCGGGCGGCCAACCTCGATTTTAAAGGGATCCTTCAGCGCGAACGCCGCGAGGGAGGCGATTTCCGCCGGGATGGTGGCGGAGAAAAACAGGGTTTGGCGCTTTTCGGGACATTTCTGGACAATGCGGCGCACGTCCGGGAGGAAACCCATGTCCAGCATGCGGTCCACCTCATCCAGGATCAGCACTTCCAGATCACGCAGATCGATGGCCCGCTGCTGCATGAGATCGAGGAGGCGGCCAGGAGTGGCGATCAGCACATCGACGCCGGACTCCAGGCCCTCGCGCTGCTTGCCGTAGCCGACGCCGCCGTGGATCAGCAGGCTGCGGATGCCGGCCTCTCCACCGTATTTTAAAAACTGCTCCTCGACCTGGGCGGCGAGCTCGCGCACGGGTTCGAGAATGAGCACCCGGAGCTTGCCATGGCTGCCCAGTTTGGAAAGCACCGGCAACGCGAACGCCGCTGTCTTGCCGCTCCCGGTCTGGGAGGAGCCGATCACGTCGCGCCCCTCCAGAATCACGGGAATCGCCTGAGCCTGAATGCCCGTGGGGCGTTCGTAGCCCGCTTTGCGCACTCCGGCGAGAACAGCTTCGGACAAGCCCAAATCCGCAAACGTCACCGGCACATCTGCCGGCTGATCCCCCGGCTCATCAATAATTTCTTCAGACACGCGCCCTCTCTGCCGCAGCCCCCGCCCCCCCGCAAGCGCCCATTGACACCCCGGAATGTGCGGTCCGCCGCCTGTGACGGAAAATTTTCATCTTTCCGGAACAGACAATTTGATTCGCACGCTACCTTGCATTACATCCCATGGCTTCAAATTTCTCCACCATGACTGTTTCCCCGCTTTTCCGCCTCCTGATTCCTTTGCCGGCAGTCCTGGTTCTGGGAATATGGATCGGCAAAAACCTTCCGGTCGGAGGCACAGTGGCCGGTCACCATTTCCCCGCCTCCGCTGACAGCGGCACCGGAACGGCGGCCGGGGAAACGATGACGGGGAATTCCGCCGCCGCCGGGAACTTTCCTGCTGCCGTCCCCAAGCTGTCCGGACTGTCCCCTGCGGAAACCCGCCGGATTCTCCGGGAACTCAAAACCCCTGCCGCGCGGCAGGACGCCATCCGCCAGTGCCTTGCGGCAATGCCGCTGGAGCAGTGGAAGGGGTGGGTGGACAGCCTGTTCGCCAATGATAACCGGGATGACGGAAAAGGCGACCTCGCCGCCATGGCGGAGCGCTATGACCTGCTGAACGGGCTTTTTGGCGCAGTGGCGGCGGTGGATCCGGTGGGGTTCATGGCCATCCAGAATTCCGAAGGGGAGCGCAACAACGACGGCGAGTCGGTGACGCGGGTGTTTGTCATGCAAAAATGGGCGGAGCAGGATCCGGCGGCGGCCCGCGCTTTTCTCACGGCCCGGCTGACTTCGGGGAAATCCGCTCCCGGTCTGGAGGATTCGGCGGAGTTCATGGCCCGCGCGATGACCCGCAACGGCCAGACCGGCGTGCTGGAGTGGGCGGCAACGCTTCCCGCCAAAGAAAGGGCGGCGGCGGCCTCGGCGGCGCTGGGGGAAATGGCGGCGTCCGATCCGCGGGCGGCGGCGGAAAAGCTGGTGGAATTGAAGGACATCCCGGAATTGAACAGCCGCAATCTCGGACTGAACGCCGGGAATCTGGCGGAAGTGATTGCTTCCTCTCTGGCCAAATCCAGCCCGGCCGAAGCCCTCGCCTGGGCGGCGGCGCAAACGGGAGCCATGCGGCAGAAGGGGCTTAACGGAGCCCTCAAGGACTGGGCCGGACGGGATTTTGAAGCCGCGCTGGGAGCCGTCAGCAGCCTGCCGCCGGATTCCAAAACCGCCGGTTTGTCCGTCCTCCTCGGCAAAACCCAGCCGGAACGGATGCCGGAAATGGCCCGCCTGGTGGAGAATCAGCCGGACGGTCCCGACCGCGCGGAGGCCAGTTCACGCGTCATGTCCGTCTGGACCCAGCACCATCCCGAACAGGCCAGCGAATGGATGTCCCGCCAGCCCGCCGGCGAAATCCGCGACAGCGCCATCTCCGCCTTTGTCCGCTGGGCCGATGTGCGGGATCCCGAGGCCGGCCTGCTCTGGGCCGGCAGCATGTCGGATTCCGGTAAACGCATGGAGGCCATCCAGCACATCATCCAGCAGCTCGGCCCCAAAGCCCCGGTGGCGGTGCAGCCCTGGCTGGACAGCAATCCCGCGTTGACCGAAGCCGAGCGCGCGCAGATTCTTCAGAAAATGAACCAGCCGCGCTGAGGACAACCCTTCCGTTCCCGTGTGACTTCCGGGAGGAAGACGGATGAATCCGGTATTTCCAACCACATCCCGCTGCGGGATCTAACCGCCCGCCGGAATTTCGTTCAGGGTGTAGTAGGCGTCCTTGTGGAGCAGTGGCGCGCCTTCCGCGGAGCGGACGCCGGGCGATTGCAGGTAGTGGACGTGGCCTTTGGTCAGCGGCGAGGCTTTGATCCTGGCTTTCAGTCCGTCCGGGGAAACGGTGACCGCGCTGATCACTGGCGTGACCTGATCCACTTCAGAGCCGCCATATTCCTCGCGGTAAGCCCACGTCCAGGCCTGCATGGAGTAGCTGGCGGGACTGGCGGCGGTTTCCTTGTCGGCGGGGCTGGTGAACGTGATGCTGAACCCGTCGGGCTCGGCGGTCATGGTCAGGATCTCGAAGGGCGTTTTGCCGGTCCAGGCGACACGGTCAAAGCTGTAGGGCTTGCCGCCGCGCGATCCCCAGCCCCGGTCGGAGCCGCCGGCGAAAAGATAGCCGTTGCCGCTCAACGTCATACCAATGAGACCGCTGCCGAAGCCTTCAAGGAAAGGAATGGCCACTCCCTGATAAACGCCGTTCACTTTCTCCAGACTGACGCGGGCGATGTTGGAAAAGGTCTGTTCGGCGACAAAAAGCTGGTCCTGGAACGGCCCGAATTTTCCGCCGGTGGTGTCGCAGATGATGGCCGTGGGGCTTTGGCCGACACGGGCGTGCGGCAGCATCACGGCGGGCGGGACCAGGGTGGGCACGCGTTCGCGCTCGATGACCATGCGGCTTTTGTCGTGCGGCTCCGGCGGACGCGGACCGATTTCCGTGGTGATATTGAACCACTTGTTGCCCATGGGATTCCCCGCGAAGGAGCCGGGTTTCAGCCATTTCAGGGAACTGGAGCCGTTCCACGGTCCCTGATTGTCCGTGTAAAAAGCGTCGCCCGCCGCATTGAAGCCGATGCCGCCCGGACTGCGCACGCCGCAGACGGTGGGCAGCATCCGGCCATCGGGCGTGATGCGCAGGGCCCAGCCGCGGTAGTCGATGTCGCTGGTGAAGGAGCCGGTGAGGCAGAGCGTCACCCACATATTGCCGTCGCGGTCAAACTTGGAGCCGAACGCGTATTCGTGATAATCACCGCTGATGCCCCAGCCGTCACTGACCGTCTCAAACGTGTCCGCGCGCCCGTCGCCGTCATCGTCGCGCAGGCGCGTCAGCTCAGGGCGCTGGGTGATGTAAAGCGACTGATTTTTCTCATTCCAGGCCGCGCCCAGCACCTCGTGCAGACCGCCGGCGAAGAGCTTGAGCCCGGCTTTGGAGACATCCTTGTCCAAAGCGTCCGTGACCATGAAAACATCCCCCCGCCGGGTGGTGGCGAAAATACGGCCGTCGGGCGTGTGCTCCAGAGCGCCGATCTCCAGGACGAGTTTGTCAGGATTCGGGATGGGCTGGATCTGATAATAATCGGATTCCTTCGGGTCGGCGGCGAACGCGGAGGCCGCGGCGGCGAACGCGGCCCCGGTGGTCAGCACGGGAATGAACCGGGGACAAAAGCGGGAGGGGAAGCGGGAAAAGCGCATGGATTTGAAAAGTTAGGAATTCCAGCGGTAAAGGAGTTCCAGAGTGGCGCGGTTGTTTTCAAATTTCACCGGCACCAGCAGTTCGGGACCATTGGCGTCGCGGAGGACGGCGTCCCCCTTCACCACTTTCATCTGAAACCCCTGCCCGGCCCATACTCCGCCACTGCGGGGCTGAAGGTTGCCGGAGGCGGCGCGGAGATACAGCCCGTCCGGAGCTTTGGGACAGGTGAAGGTCAGATGCCGGATGATGGCGCCGTCGTTGTTTTTGGTGTCGCCCACCGGTTCGTAAAAATCCTCCACGGACACACAGCCGAGGTCGTATTTGAAAGTCGGCCGGCGCCTGGCGTCCAGAGTGTAACCCCGGAAACGGATGCCCTCGGCGCGCGGCTTTTTCGCGGGCCAGGCGGCATTGGCGTCCGTCAGAATGGCCAGGCAGGGCGCGTCCGGGGTCGGGGAAAACACATCATAGCCCAGAGGCGGCTGCGCTCCTGAGCCGCGGTCGGTCCAGTGGCGTTTGGCGTCCATGAAGGCTCCGCGCCAGAAGAGCGCCGGGACCATCTGGTCGGCGTCAAAGCAGAGATTGGTCCCGTTGGGATACCCGACCGCAATCCCGCGAGGGCTGCTGCCGGCGATGAAATTCCGGTAAATGACGGCCTCGCCATTTACCGGTCCGAGGGGAATGCCCGTGCTCCGGTCCTCCGGAGCCTCGGCCCCGCCGCCGTCCTGACGCGAGGGATGCACCCATTTCGACAGCGGCGTTTCGGAAAACTGCTTGCCGGACCAGCCGAGGTAGAGCTTTTCCTCACCGGCGTTCTCGAAGTAATCCAGCATCAGTCTGTGCGGCCCTTTGGCCAGGCGCAGACTGCGGGATTTCACGGTGCCGGCGGGGTGAATGCCGTCATTGTCCAGAACCGCCCGGTCATCAATCGACAGCCGGGAGCCGTCGTCGGAGGAGAGGAAAAACTCATACCGCCCATCCTGCGGCACTTCGAAAGTTCCCTCGTAACGCACGCCGAAATGCTCGGTCATGCCCTCCAGTTTAATATCGACCAATTTATCGGGAATCGGACCGCTGCGGTGTGGCGTGAGCGTGGAGTAGTCCGGCAGTTTTTTCCAGTCGCCGAGGTAAAGCTTGAAATTGAGATCCGTCAGCTTCGGCCCCTCCGTGAGCACCCGCAGCTCACCGTTCATGACCATGGCATGGCCGGGGAAAGTGCAGACATAAGGGTAAATCCCCGGCTCCATCGGCACTGTCAGAAACAGTTCCTCCTTCTGATGCGCGGGCACCATGCCGGTGTGGGCCAGCACGCGCGGGCTGTCCGGAATCCAGCCTTTATTCATGCCCTCCACGCCCATCGCCCAGGCGAGCTGGGCCACTTCGAGGCCTTTGTCGGAGGCTTTTCCCTCCAGCGGCCGGCACAGCACCAGATTGTGCGGCATCTCGTCCTGATTCTCAAAAACCAGCCGCAGTTTCGCCCCCGGCGTGGCTGAAATCACGGGCCGGTCATACTTCATCTGGCCCGGCGGGGTTTTGATATTGATGACCACCGGCTGCGGCTCCGGCGGCGGCGCGGGTGCCTGCGTCTGCGTCTGCGTCTGCGTCTGCGTCTGCGTCTGCGTCTGTGTCTGTGTCTGTGTCTGTGTCTGTGTCTGCGCCTGAAGGCGGGTGAGACTCAGGGCGGCGGCAAAAACGGGAAGCAGGCGGGCGGGATGCATACGGTGGGACGCCGCAGGGAACGCCCGGCGGTTCCGTCATATTTCAGTCTGAATTCCTGAGGACAAGGCCCCGCCGGACGGTGATCCGCAGCCCGTCCACCGCGACCGGCAGCGGCGAGGGATTGGAAAGATCCATCCCCTCGGAAGGAAACTGGAATAAAGCCCTAAAGCCGTGAACTCGCGGCCATCGGGACGGAAGCGCTCTGATCAGGGATGATTTCCGCCCGGGGAGGAGCTTTCAAGGCCGGCGGGATGGTGACGGCCTGGCGGGACGGCACGCCGCGCCGCAGGGCACCGGGGGAGCTGCCGTCTCCGGAAACGTTTTTCCCTCCAGCGTCGGCGACGATGGCCCGGGGGCGGGTCACGGATTCGGAAACCGCCGGGCCCCCAGCGGGACCTCTGTCACTGCGGGAAGGTGAAGGATCAGGGGTGCTGTGGCTGAATTTCAGGAAAACAAACAGCAGAATGGCGGCGACCCCGGTCAGGATTCCAATGCCCAGCAGGCGGATACGGGGATTGCCGACGGCGTCGGGGGCGATGGCCGGGGCGCTGAGGCTGCGGACCAGACTGGCCGTCTGGATATACTCGTGGCCGGTGACATCGGAAATGGCGCTGGTGTCGAACTGCTCCAGATAATCACTGAGATCGATTTCCAGGTGCCGGCTGTAGAGTTTCAGGAATCCCTTGGCGTAGGTCAGATTCGCGAAGTTCGAAAGATCGTCATTCTCCATCTCCCGCAGCAGCGTGTGGGGAATGTGGGTCTGGAAAGCCACATCCTCAATGGTCCAGCCATGCGCCAGCCGCGCATGGAGAAACTGCTGACCGACGGAGAGTGTGGGACTGAACGATGCCCGCGTCTGGCGGCGGCGCGGCGGCGCGGGAGCATCGAACAGGGATTGAATCTGCGAGGAGGGCGAAAGATTGTCGACGGCGGCGGCGGCGGGCAGCAGAAGTTCCTCCGGCGCGGCGGACTGCCGGGGGAAAACCGGGCGGGTCGGGACTGCGGGGCGGGCGAGGCGGGAAAGCGGGGGATTAGTCATCGTCTCCATCGAGTTCGATCAGGATTTCGCGGGGTTTGGTTGGACCATCGCTGGGGCCGATGATACCACGTTGTTCCATCAAGTCCATCATGCGTGCGGCCCTTCCGTAGCCCAGTCTCAGGCGGCGCTGCAGCAGGGAGGTGCTGGCCTTGCGCTCCTGCATGATCACCTCAATGCAGTTCTGGAGCGTGTCCTCCTCCTCCGGTGAAAGCTTCTCCACTCCCTTGCCCGGGCCGTTGATGGCCTCATCCACGGATTTCTCGACTTTCGGGCCGCCGCCCTGGGCTTTGCAGTGCTGCACAAGGGCGGAAATCTCATCATCCGTGACAAATGCCCCCTGCGCGCGGACCATTTTGGCGGTGCCCGGCGGAACGTAGAGCATGTCGCCTTTGCCGACGAGCTTTTCCGCGCCCTTGACGTCCAGAATCACGCGGGAATCCAGCGCGCTGCTGACCTGGAAGGCGATACGGCAGGGAATGTTCGCTTTAATAATCCCGGTGACGACATCCGCGCGGGGCGTCTGCGTGGCCACGATGAGATGAATGCCGGCGGCGCGGGCTTTCTGGGCGATGCGCGCGATGAGGCCCTCCATATCCGCCGGAGCGGTCTGCATGAGGTCGGCCAACTCGTCAATAATCACGACAATGTAAGGAATGGAGTCCGGCACCACATCCGGATCAGGCTCCGGATCGTCCTCATCCACCAGCTCGTTGTCCTCCCAGATGTCCGGAGCATTGCGCACCGACTGCTGCTCCTCGTAAGCCTCCTGCAGCCGGACCTCATGTTTGGAAAGCGGTGCTTTGCGGACGGGAGGACCGGCCATTGCCAGTTCACCCTCGGCTTCCTCCCCGTCGTCGTCCCCGCCACCGAAGCCGGGGCCAAAATCGTCCAGGGCCTCCCCGGAGGTCAGTTCCTCGGGCAGTTCAAATTCCGCGATCGGCGCGGCGGCCGGTTTTTTCATCAGGACCGGTTTGGCCACACTCCTGCCCGGGCTGAAGTCCGCATTGGCCCCAGCCCCGCCACCGGCGGGAACTTTTTCCTCCATATCCTCCTCTGGAGAAGCAAAATCCGGAGCCGGAAGCAGCGCCGCCGCCTCGGCGGCATTTTTCGCGGAAAGAGCTTTCGCCGCGGCGGCAGCGGCCTCGGCTTTCTTTTTCCGGGCATTGAAGGTGTCGAAATTCCGCACGCCCTCGCTGGCGAACATGCGGTAGCGGTTCTCCATCTCGTTCACCACCCACCGCAGGGCCATGATCACCTTTTTGGGATCCGTGACCACCGGCACCACGAGGTGCGGCAGGTCATTGTAAATCTGCATTTCAACCACTTTCGGGTCGATCATGATGAAGCGCAGCTGCTCCGGCGTGAACTGGAACAGCAGGCTGCCGATAATGCTGTTGATGCATACCGACTTCCCGGAACCCGTGGCCCCGGCCACCAGAAGGTGCGGCATCCCGGCGAGGTCGGCCACAATGGTTTCCCCGTAAACGTCCTTGCCCAGAGCCAGCGGCAGGCGCGACTTGCCGTTGCTGAAGGCCGGGTCCTCCAGCAGTTCGCGGAGCGGCACGGCGACTTTGTCCTTGTTGGCGATTTCGATTCCGACGGTGTCCTTGCCGGGAATCGGAGCCAGAATATTGATGCGCTCCGCACGGGTGGCGCGGGCCAGATCGGCCTCCAGCGCTGAAATGCGGTTCACCCGCAGCCCTTCGCTGGGATAAATCTCATAACGGGTGATCGTCGGACCGCGGGTGATATCGCCCGGAGCCACGGAAATCCCGAATGTCGCCAGGGTGCGCACGATGTTGTTCTGCGTCGAGCGCAGATAGGAAATGTCGGCCGGGGCGGCGGTGGCGGTTTCATCCCAGTGCAGCAGCTCCAGCGGCGGAAGCACATAGTTGGCGAAATCCCCGGTCGCCAGAGGACCGCCTGCGGGATCTCCGGCCGGACGGGATTTTTCCTGCTGCTGGCGGCGCCATTCGGAGAGGGAAATTTTCTTCTCGCCGGTGTCCGCCCGGCGGGCGGAACCGTCAATAATGCGCGGCTCCGGCTTGTCGGAAGCGGGTATGGCGGTCTCATCCGGCGGACCGTCGGCCGGCGACGCGAACTCCGATGGGTAAACCGACGAGGTGTCGGTCAGCAGTTCGGCGGGAGGAAGGACTTTGGTGCGCAGCTCCCGCTCCAGCCGCCGGCGCTCGCGTTCCGTGCGCTGGTGCTCCTGCAGCAGGCGCTCCGCCTCCTGCGAGGCCTCGCGGGCCACGGCGGCCTCGCGCCTTCCGCTGGTCAGTGTGCGCAGCTCATTCCAGGCGCGGTTCGCGGCGGCGATCAGGGAGTGCAGCCGCAGACCCATCATCAGAATCAGTCCCGATGCGTAACCCATCATGGCCAGAATGAGGCCTCCGATCACCCCGATGGTTTTCTGCGCCACCAGATTGGCCACAAAACCGGTGCCGCCGCCCGCGCCAAGGATGTTGAAATCCCGCCACCACGACTGAAAAAGAGTCGTCTGCAGGCCGAGAATGACCGCCGCGCTCACCACCGTCAGCAGAAATCCCGCTGTGGGCCGCATCATCGGCCGGACCGGCATCAGAATCCGCGACAGCCCCAGCCACAACAGACAGGGGGGAATGAGAAAGGAGGCCGCCCCGAAGAGAAAAATGGTGTAGCCCGCCAGAATAGCCCCGTAAGGCCCGATGGCGTTCTGCACCGGATCGTTGGGCGCTCCGCGGCTGGAGAAACTGACACTGGGCGGCAGATCGTCGGCTGTATAGGAGTACAGCGCCAGAAAAAGCAACGTCCCCATTCCCATCATCAGCAGTGCCTTCACGTCCGAAAAAGGATGACGCTCCGTCGTGGTGACTTCATTCTGGGGACGGCGCGGACGGCGGGCGGACATGATGGGGCTGAAATAAGCGGAACCGCCCGGAAGTTTCCGGTATCAGCCGGGCAGCATCGGAACGTCCTGTCAGATTACCAGTTCTGAAAGAATAGGCAACGTGGAAGTTTCACACTTCTTAATCAGTTTGATCCCATCGGGCCACCTTATGCCGTTTTATCAGGCGCTGTGGAGCCTTCACTTTCCGCCCGAAGCCAGTGATAACTGTCCGATTATGCCAATCTCCTGCGGAATTTGGCTGTCAAAATGCAGAACCCCGGCCTCTCCTTGTTCGGGAAGGACCGGGGTGAGCACAAGGAAGTTCAGGGCACCACCTTCACCTGAATGAACAGTCTCGAAGGAGCCGGGGCCGCAGGAGTCACCGTGCTGGAGGTCGTGACTGCCGGGCTGGCGGCTGCGGGCACGGTGCCGCCCGCATTGATCCAGGGACCGGCACCGACATCGGTGGTGGTCTGCACCTGATAGGTTTTGCCGGGCACGCTGCTCCAGGTCACAGCCACCGAATTCCCGGTTTTGACCACACTGGTCACGGCCAGCACGCTTTTCGGGTCGTTGGGATTGGTTCCCGCCACCGCCTCCTCCGCGTCGGACTGGCCATCGCCGTCGGTGTCCACCGCCGGAGGAGCCGCGCCGCCGGCCGCCGACAACTCGAAAACGCCGAGGAATCCGCCGCTGGCCGTGCCCCCCGCCTCCCCGATGAGGCGGACTCCGGTCACATTGGAACGGGCGGGAGTCAGGGTGAAAACGGCTGTTTTTGAGGAGGGATTGGGATTGGCTCCGCCGCCAATGCCGTGGCCGTTCATGACGGTCAGGTAATCGGAGGTCGCCGGGACGGTGATCCAGACTCCCGAGTTGTCGAGAACCTGAACGGTGGGTTCCAAAAGATAAGCCGGAGCGGCCAGAACGCCGCCAGGCCCGGGATCCACGCCGGCGGGGCCAAACCAGCCGCCGTCCGTGAACGTGGCCAGCGTCAGGGAAAGGCTCTGAAGATTCACGGGCCGGCCGGAGGGCCAGATCAGGGTGGCGTAGCTGTCAGGATCGCCCCCCGTCCCGTCGAAGGTGTCCACCCGGGTGCCCGCGTCGCCGTCGTTGATGTTCCCTCCGAGACCGGAGGCGTTGTAGGGACGGCCGGAATCGCCGTCGATGGCGTCATTGGTGCCCAGGAAGCCGGTGGCGGTCAGGGCCACATTGGCCGGCGGGGAGGCCGGGACTTCCCGGACCACCAATTCCCTGAGCCCGATGAATCCGCCGCTGCCGCTGCCTCCCTCCTGACCAATCAGCCGGATGCCGTTGATGCCGGCGCGCGGGGTGTTCAGCGCGAAGATCACCGAGGGTGTGATGCCGCCGGCCTGCAAAAATCCATTCAGGGCGGTGAGGTAATTGGAATTGTGAGGCTCGACCGTCCAGGTGACTCCGCCATCCGTGGTCACCTGCAGCTGCGGTTCGAGCAAGGTTTCCGGCGAGGTCAAAGTGGCTCCATCAGTGCCATTGACGCCGAACCAGCCGCCGTCCCCGAAAATATTGAAAGTGACCCGCACACTGTCCACGGGGGCCGTGCGCGGCGCGGGCCAGATCACGCCCGCGTAACTCACGGTATCGGCGGCGTTGGGCCTGCCCCCGTTGAAGGTGTCAACATAGGCCCCGTACTGGCCGTCATTGAGGAGTTCCGCCATGTCCTGCTGGGAATAAGCCGTGTCCACTCCTCCCGTCAGCTCCGTGCTGGTGCCCATGATGGCGGTGCCGTAGAGCGCGATATCGGGATTCCCCGCCGTGCTGACATCACCGACCCCCAGTTCCCACACTCCGAGGAAACCGGCGCTGGCGTATCCGCCCTCCAGTCCGATCAGCCGGATTCCCCGGATATTGGCCTGAGGGGTGTTCAGCTGGAAAGCGGAGCGCACTTTGGGAATGGCGCCGGCGTCGGGAATGGTCACGCCCTCGGTCATGGCCACATAATTCGAGGAACTGGCCACTGTGGTCCAGGTGGTCCCGTCCGTGGTCACCTGCACGGTTGGCGCGATGAGATCCTCGGCGCTCAGCACCCCTGCCGGGAGAGGCCCGGCATTGTTCGGACCAAACCATCCGCCATCCCGGAACAGCGCATGCACCAGTTCCAGCCGGTTCACCGCCACCGCGCGGGCCACCGGCCAGATGATACCCACATAACTCACGGGATTGCCCGCATGCGGCTGGCCTCCATTAAAAGTGTCCACCCGCGTGCTGGTCACGGCGTCGTTGATCAGCGCTGCCGCATTCTGCTGGGAATAAGAGGTATCCGTCCCGCCCTCAATGGCGGTGCTGGTGCCCATGATCGCCGTGCCTGAGGGCGCGATATTCGCCGGGACACTGGCCAGCACCAGCGGATTGCTGAAGAGCCGGACCTCCGCCGCGTCGGTGTAGCCGTCGCCATCCGTGTCCGGCAGCAGCGGATCGGTGCGGTAAGTGTTCACTTCCTGCCCGTCCGTCAGTCCTTCCGCGTCCGTGTCCGCCAGTTTGGGATTGGTGTGATGGGTGTTCACCTCCAGCCCGTCGCTCAGCCCGTCGGCGTCGGTGTCCGGCACCTTGGGATTGGTCAGATGAGTGTTCACCTCCGGTCCGTCCTCCAGCCCGTCATCATCCGTGTCCTTGTCCTGCGGATCGGTCTGGCGCTGATATTCCAGCAGATTGGTCAGCCCGTCGCCGTCGGCATCCAGGGCGGCATCGTTCGTCCCCACACTCAATCCATGGTCCGCCTCCCACACATCATCCATGCCGTCGTGGTCACTGTCCGCGTCGAAGGATTCGATCTGGAGTTCGAAAACACCGAGAAATCCGCCGTCTGAAACCCCGCCATTCATCCCGATGATGCGGATGCCGTCGATAGCGGTCTGCCCGCCTGTGAGAATGAAGGTGACGGCCTTGGACGAGGGATTGACCGGATTGCTGCCGCCGCCAATCTGATGGCCCGTCATCGCCGTCAGGTAATCCGAAGCGGAAGGCACCGTCGTCCAGGTGGTGCCGCCATCCTTGGTGACCTGCACCACCGGCGCCGTGAGATAAGCCGCCGTCAGGGTGCCTCCGGCCGGAGGAGCCGAGCGGGCGGGGCCAAACCATCCGCCGTCACTGAAAGTCGCCAGGGTCAGGGTGAGCGCCGTCACCGTGTCCGTGCGCGGCGCGGACCACTGCACGCCCACATAAGCAAAATCCTGCCCGCCATCGCTGCCGTTCATCCAGCCGTCCACCCGGGTGGTCAGGCTGTTGTCATTGACGGCGGTCGGGGATTGCCCCGCATGGGTGGTCTCCTGGCCGGCATCCCCGTCCGCCGCATTGTTCAAACCGAAAATCCCGAGCCCGTCCCCCGCGATATTCGCGGAAAACGCGGTTTGCGGCTGTAGAAAAGCGAGTGACGGAGCCAGCAGAACGGCCGCCAGGGGAAGCTGCGGGAAAGGAAAACAATGGGGCAGGGATTTCATGGTGGGGGCGCTGTTGGGGAGAAGGAGCCTTGACGCCGTCCGCGGACCGGCTGTCGCAATTAACTCTCATAAATTAATCATTAAATAATGATGAATAAACGAAGCCGATTTCATGATGGCGGCGTTGGCGCTCCCTGATAAGAAACCATTTGCCAGTTATCATCATCCGCCCGCAGGGATCAGCGGCCACGGTTCTATCCTGATGGAAGGCACGCCATATCACATTGCATGAAGGGAATTCCGCCTCCACTCCGAAGAATGCTCCCTTGGCGGAGTGGCGGACCGCGGGAAGATTCAGGGCATGGAACCAACCATTCTGACTCCTGAAAGCCGGTTCTCCGGCCGCGTGGAAAATTACATCAGATTCCGCCCCGGTTATCCCTCCGGAATCGCCGCGCTTCTTCAACGCGAAACCGGACTTTCCCCTGCATCCGCAGTGGCGGATATCGGGTCCGGCACCGGGATTTCCACCGCCGTCCTCCTGGATACCGGCAGCACGGTTTTCGCGGTGGAGCCCAACCGCGGAATGCGTGAAGCCGCTGAACGCCTGCTGGCCGGGCGCAGGGGTTTTGTCAGCATCGACGGCACCGCTGAAAACACCGGTCTGCCCGCCCATACCATCGATCTCGTGACTGCTTTTCAGGCTTTTCACTGGTTCAAAGGTCCAGCCACCCGCGCCGAATTCGACCGCATTCTGAAACCCGGCGGCCGCGTGGCGCTCATCTGGAATGTCCGCCGTCCCGACAGCACGCCTTTCCTCCGGGATTACGAAAACCTTCTGCTCACCTACGGCACCGACTACGCCACCATCCGCCACGAAAACGTCCATGGCCCGGAACTCCTCCAGTTTTTCAAAGACGGCCAATGCGCCCAATATTCCCTGCCTAACCACCAGATCTGCGGTTTCGAGGACCTCAAAGGCCGCCTGCTCTCCTGCTCCTACATCCCGCAGGAAAGCCACCCCGCTTTCCCCGCCATGATCCGGGAGCTTGAGCAGCTGTTCGCCAGACACCGGGTTGACGGCCGGGTGACGATTGAATATGGCACCCTGGTTTACCTTGGGCGGTGATTTCCGGATGGAACGTTATTTCGATTCAGACCAGGTTTTCCAGCGCTCCGCGATTCTGGCGGTTTTGGCGTCGCCGGTGTGGAAGAGCCAGCGGTAGCGGAGAGTGAGGGATCCGCCTTTTTTGATCGTGTAATCACCCGCACCCTTGGGAGCTTTCTCAAAGTCGTGAAGACCGAAGGGATTGGCGGCGATGAGGCCGTAATCCCTTGCATGCCAAGTGGTTGGAGCGCGGAGATTGGAGGGGGAATCAAAACAGGCCAGACCAATCACGCCGTTCGGCCCTGGAGCCGAGTAATCCACCCACTGGGCGTGCTTGCCCCAGGCGGTCAGGCCCTCGTTGCCCGCGCTGTTCACGGCGGAGCCTTTGGCGACCTCCCCTTTCAGATTCAGCAGAGGATTCACCCGGATGGCCATGGTGCCCTCCTTGGTGTCGCCCAGGAGAATGTCCTCCAGACCGGCGCTCATGGTGATTGTATAATCCAGATACCGGTCGCCGCCGTCCGCTCCCAGTTGAATCACCGTGGAGGAATGCATGACCGGCACTCCCGGTGTTTTTTCCCAGGCTTCCCTGGTTTTGATGGTGACACTGCCGCCGGGGCCGCCGGGCACGATTTCGGGCAGTCCCTGAACCACGATTTTCCCCGCTCCCTTGACCTCCGACCAGAAATCCACCCCGTTCACCGCGCCGTGGGCAAACCAGAGACCGCGATGGTGCGGATGGTCCGTCTCCTCGCCGGGAGCCTTGGGCAGAATGGGCCACTGCCGCGTCATGATGAAACCGCCCGGCCCGATCACCGGGAACAGCACCGGCTTGGGCTGTCCCGCGTAGATCAGTTCCGTGAAAAGCGATCCCCCGATTTCCACCCGCACCGTTTTTTTGGCCTCGTCCAGCTTCGCCGTCACGGCGGCCGACGGATTTTCCGCCGCGGCGCGGCCAGTGAAAAGAGCGGCGGTGACGGCGGCAAAACAAAGCTGGCGGCGGGACAGGATCATGCGCCGTATCTGCCCCGTTCCCGCCATTGGGCACAAGTTAAATTTCCCTCCGCAAACGCGCGGTCAAATATCCCATTCCCAACTCCCTCCTCCGCCTTCGCTCCCGTTGCGTCCTTTTGTTCAACGCCCCGCCCCATCCATCACGGCGCGACCGCAAAACACGCGGCCTGCTTGGTGCTGCGGGCGAAGATGAAGCCTCCGGCGAGCGTCGGGGTGGACCAGCATTTACCGTCCAGGACATCAGCGCGGGCCAGTTCCTTATAGTCATCGGGTTTGGCGTCAATAAGAACCAGTTCCCCTTTGTCGCTCAGGGCCAGCAGTTTATCGCTGGCGAGGATCACATTGCCGGGGCCGAAGCCGTCTTTGCTCCACTTCACCTCGCCCGTGCGGATGTTCACGCACTTGACCGGGGCGCTGCCGTATTTCTTGAATCCGAACACGCCATAAAGAAAACCCTCCCGGCAGATCGGGGTGCTCCAGTGATTGGCCAGCTCGTCCCCCTCCTTGCGCCAAAGCTCGTGGGTTTCGTAGCTCAAACCCGCTTTTTTCACCTCATAGGACGCGCAGCCCACGCCATAACCCGCTGAGCAGTAAACCACATCCTCGGACACCACGGGGGACGCGGCGGTGGAGACCTTGAAGGGGAAATCCTGCTTCCAGAGTTCCTTCCCGTTCTTCGGGGACAGGGACACGAGGCCTGATTTCATGAAGAAAATGAGCTGCGGCTCGCCGTGAATCACTGCCGGAGTCGGCGTCGCGTGAGTGATGACATCATCACCGGTTTTCCATTTCAGCGCGCCGGAGCGCTTGTTGAAGGCGAGGAAAGTGGAGCCTTTTCCACCGCCGGCCACAATCACCAGATCGCCCTCCACCACGGGCGAGGTGGCGTTCGACCAGGCGATGTTTTTGCCTTTGTATTCCTTCAGCACATCCACCGTCCAGTCAGGCTTGCCGGTTTTGGCGTCAAAGCAGTAAAGATCGAGATTGGATCCATAAACATACACCTTCCCCTCGGCGAGGGTGGGCGTGCTGCGGGGACCATCGCCTCCGCCGTTGTCGTTGGCGCCGGAGTCGCCGCCGCCCTGGTATTTGGCGATTTTCAGGGGAGCGGACCACCGCTCCTTGCCGGTCGCGGCATCCAGCGCCACGCAGTATTCGGTGGGGGAACCCTCAAAATCGCGGGTCACCAGCGTGGTGGCGAGACCGCCGGAAACGGTCAGCGAGCTGAAGCCGGCGCTGGCACCCACTTTCCAGACCTCCTTCGGCCCGGCGCTGTCCCAGGGCTTGCCGACCCCGGCCTTGGTTTCCCCGTCGCCGTTCGGGCCGCGGTAAAAAGGCCAGTCGGCGGCCGAGGCCGCAACTGTGGGGGCGGCGGGCAGCACAGCGGGCAGCATCAGCAGCGCGGCGGACATCCAACGGAAAGCAGTGGCGGTCTGGGATTTCATATGGGCGCAAGAATCCCCGCCCGCCCGCGCCGCGTCAAGTTATGAAGTGCGGAGAGCGGCCTCCACCATCACTTGCCTGACGCAGCATGTGGTTGAAAGAAGGAACCGCACGGACGCCGTGAACGGAACGGACAGGAGACGGCCGCCGCCGGCCCGGGGCTTTCAAATAAAATGACGAAGGCGGACTGTATGCCGCGTATTTTCCAGGTAACTTTAACCGGTTCCCCCGAAAACTTCTATGAAACGTCTCACGCTGCTTGTTCTCGCCCTCCTTACCCGCATGGCCATGGCTTCCGATCTTCAAAGCATTCCTCTTAAGGATATCGACGGCAAGGACACCTCCCTCAAAGCCTACGAGGGCAAAGTTCTGCTGGTGGTCAACGTGGCCTCCAAATGCGGCCTGACCCCTCAGTACAAGGCTCTTCAGGAGCTTCAGGACAAATACAAGGACAAGGGATTCACGGTTCTGGCCTTCCCCTGCAACGACTTCGGCGCCCAGGAGCCCGGTTCCATGGAGGAGATTAAAACTTTCTGCACCAACCGCTACCACGTCACCTTTCCTATTTTTGACAAGCTGCATGTCAAAGGGGAGGAACAGCACGCCCTTTACAAATCCCTGACCGGCAAGGACAGCGCCTTCCCCGGCGAGGTGAAGTGGAATTTCGGCAAATTCCTCATCGGCAAGGACGGCAAGCCTCTCGCCCGCTTTGAACCGAAAACCACCCCGGACGCTCCGGAAATCGCCAAAGCCATCGACGAGGCTCTCGCCGCCAAAAAGCCGGCGTAGTCCATTCCCCGGGAATATCCCATAAATTCCGGACCTGATCACCAATACCGCCCGGGCTTTGAATTCACTGAATGTGCAAGGCCTTTCGGCCTTTGACCCTGGTTGTAGTGAACGGGCCTCCACGACCATCCTAAGTCCGTCCACGATTATCCGATAAAACCAAAAAACCGCCCGGAGCTTTTCAGCACCGGGCGGTTTTTGCTTTTGGATTCCAGCCGGAGCCGGAAACCGGGAATGAATGAACGAATTACTTCGTGGAGATGTATTTCACGAGATCGACCACGCGGTTGCTGTAGCCCCACTCGTTGTCATACCAGCTGATGAGCTTGAAGAACTTGCTGTTCAGCTCGATGCCGCTGCCGGCGTCAAAGATGGAGCTGTGGGTGTCGTGGATGAAGTCGCTGGAGACCACTTCGTCCTCGGTGTAGGCAAGGATGCCCTTCATATAGGTCTCGCTGGCCTTCTTCATGGCCGCGCAGATTTCCTTGTAGGAGGTTTCCTTGACGGTTTTGACGGTGAGGTCCACCACGGAAACGGTCGGAGTGGGCACGCGGAAGGACATGCCGGTGAGCTTGCCTTTCACTTCGGGAATGGCCAGACCCACGGCGCGGGCGGCGCCGGTGCCGGAGGGAATGATGTTGATGGCGGCGGAACGGCCACCTTTCCAGTCCTTGGCGCTGGGGCCGTCCACCGTTTTCTGAGTGGCGGTGTAGCTGTGGACCGTGGTCATGAGGCCTTCATCAACGCCGAATCCTTCGGTGAGAAGGACGTGGACGATGGGAGCCAGACAGTTGGTGGTGCAGGAGGCGTTGGAAATGATGTGGTGGTTCGCGGCATCATATTTCTCGTGGTTCACGCCCATGACCACGGTGATGTCCTCGTCCTTGCCGGGAGCGGAAATGATGACCTTTTTGGCCCCGGCGGTGAGGTGACCGGCGGCTTTGGCGCGCTCGGTGAAGAGACCGGTGGACTCGATGACGACATCCACGCCCAGTTCGGCCCAGGGAAGAGCGGTCGGGCCCTCGCGGACGGCGAGGCATTTGATCTCGTGGCCATCGACGACGAGAATGTCATCGGCGGCGAGGGAGGGATCGGATTTTTTGCTGGAAACGGTTTCCTTCGCTTTGCCCTGGGTGGAGTCGTATTTGACCAGGTAGGCGAGGTTGTCGGCGGGGACGAGGTCGTTCACGGCGACGACTTCGATTTCCTTGCCGAGGAGGCCCTGGTCACAGATAGCGCGGAAGACGAGACGCCCGATGCGTCCGAAGCCGTTGATGCCGATTTTGATCATGGTGTGATAATGCGAGATGCGGATGGGAGTTTACCGGACCGTGCAGCAACACCAGCGTTGGGTTTACGCTCCGGGAAGACGGCAGCTAATACGGCCACCGGCGGGAGTCAATCGGCAACCCCCGGCTGAAGCGGGGTTCCGCAGGCTCCGCACGGGCACCCGCTCCCGGGAGGAGTTCCCGGCGTCCGCGAAAACCGCCGGCACCGTATTCGAAATGCCTGGCCATATTATAATCGCCGGAAGCCGGCGCCTGTGGATTGTCAGGACCGCCGGCCGCCCCGCCCTCCGGACTGAAATTCCTTGCAAGCCACCGGGGGGCGCTATGTTGCCAGCACTCCGCATATTCCCACCCATATCCAGAACTGTATGAATATTAAACGTTTACTCCCCACCGGCCTGCTGTCCTGCACCGCCGCCCTGTCCCTCACGATGCCGGCCCGCGCCCAGGTGACCTCCGTGCCCGCCGCCAGCGCTTCGGCCAATTTCGCGGAAACCGCCAAGCATCTGGAGCTGGGCGGCCTCTTTTACGGGTTTGTGGATGTGGACGGCGATCTGGCCAAGCTGGGGAAGATCGGGGACCGTCTCCTGGACGCCGCCCGCAAGCAGGGCGCGGCGGACCTTCCCAAGGAGCTGAAAGCCTCGAAAATCCTTGATGCTCTCGGTCTGACGACCGTGAAAGCCCTGGGCGGCAGCAGCCGGACCCTGAGCGGCGGCATGTATCACAACCGGGCCATTGTTTATGCTCCCGCCGGTCCCGTCGGTCTTTTCAAACTCCTTGGCGGCAAGGCTGCGCCGCTGGCCTCACCCTCCCTCGCGCCCGCCGGCTCGGACCTCGTGGGCGAAACCGATCTGAATCTGAGCGCCCTCCTCGAAATTGCGGAATCCGTGGTGAAAAGCATTGGGGATGAACGCCTCATGCAGCAATATAAAGGCTCGCTCGGATTTCCCGTGCCCGGTCTGCCGATGACGGTGGGCGACCTCATCAGCAAGCTGGACACCAAAATCATCGTTTTCGGCGAGCTGGTGGACGGGAAGAGCATTCCGATCCCCAACAGCAAGGATAAATTCCCGGCCTTCAAGGCGGTCCTCAGCTTTGACAACATTGACTTCCTCTTTGAGCCGCTGCTCCAATTCGCGGAACAGGCCGGACAATCGAAAGTCGAAAAAGGCGACGGTTTTGAACTGATCCGCCCGGCCCAGCCCCTGCCCGGGGATTTCAGCTACTTCCAGCCGGTGGTCTATCATGACCTGAAAACCAAACGGATTCTGATCGCCTCGCACCTCGACTACCTCCGCGCGGCTCTCACCGGAGCCAAACCCCTGACCGGCGATCCCACCTATCTCAAAGCCACCGAAGGCCTGCCAAAAGAGGGCAACAGCTTCTCCTACGTCACGCCGAAAGTGGCCGTGGCCGTGCTGGATTTCGTGAAGATGGCCATGAAGAGCGCCCCCAACTCCGCCGGCGGCCCGCCCAAGGAACTCATGGAGGAGGTCATGCGCGCCCTTCAGGAATTCTCCCCCCTGCCCGCGTCCGCCATGGCCGCGGTGCGCGCCAATCTGCCGGACGGCATGCTTTTCCTGTCCAATGAGTCCAACAATTTCAAGAATTCAGTCGTGGCCGTGGGCGCCGTTTTCCCGGCCATCATGATCGCCGGAGGCGTGGGCGCTTATCAGGGAGTCATCAAAGGGGCTCAGCGTCATCAGGCCGAAACAGAAATGAAGAAGGATGAGGTGGAAAAAACGGAGGAGAGTTCCGATCCCGCTCCTGCCCCAACCCCCGGCGGGGCCTCCACCAAAGCCATTAAAAACAATCTCCAGCAGATCACTTATTCCGCCCAGACCTACTTCCTGGACAATCCCAAGGCCAAGGAGGTGACCTACGAGAAACTGATCGGCACCGAGCTGCTCTTCAAGCTCGATCCCGTCGCCGGTGAATCCTATAAAGGCCTCACCGTCAAGCGCGCCGGCGGCAGTCTGACGGTCAAGACCGGCGACAAGGAGTCCATTTCCCTGAGCTATCAGCCGGTGACCGACTGACCTGGGCGGCACGGAACCCGTGCGATATTTCCGGCCCGGGAGCAGGTTTGCCTGCTCCCGGGCTTTGTTTTATAAATAGTTTTCCCAGGGAGAAAACCCCGTGGCCGCATCACTTGCGGTTCTTTTCCGAGGTCAGCTTCTTAATAAGCGTGGTCTCCGGCTCGCGGTAGGGGCGGCCGTCGGTCTGGAAAACATCGTGGAACCAGACATCGGGTTCTTTGGTGTAGGCTTTCTTCCAGGAATCCCACGGATAAATGGTCTGGCTTTTGCCGTTCACAAAACCCCAGTTGATGGCCGCGACATTTTCCTCCTGGAAGAGGGGAAGGATGATTTCAAAGGTGTTCTTCTGGGGACGGGCCATGTATTCCGTGCAGATCAGCGGGCGGCCCTCCTTTTTCAGCAGGGCGAGCTGCTCCCGGACTTTCGGCAGGTCATCATAGGTGTGGAAATTCACCACGTCCGAGTGATCCAGCATGAACCGGTCAATCGGCCGGTTTTTCAGAAAATCGCCCCAGACACAGGCCGACAGTGGCTGCTGCGGGTCCATTTCCCGCGCCCAGGCGAAGGTTTTCTCCAGCAGCGCCAGAGCGTGTTTTTGTTTGTCCTTCGGCTCTTTCGCGGCGTAGGAGCTGCCGTTGGGATTTTCGGCCTCGTTCATCAGATCCCACATCACCACGCGTTTGTCCTTCCCGTAACGCTTCACCACAGCCTGAACATAAGGCTTCAGGCTGTCGTGCCGGGCGGGATCGCCGAGAATGGCGGAGCCCGGGCTCTGCACCCAGCCGCTGTTGTGCAGGCCAGGCTTCGGATCAGGCTGCTTGCCGGCTTTGGGCTCCGGATCCCAGACACTGTCAAAAATCACAATACAGGTGCCGACGCCGTGTTTGTCCGAGATGGCGAGGTATTCGTCCACGCGTTTGAAGAAACCCTCCGGATCCTCTTTCCAGGCGATGTCGTGCAGGAACACACGCATCACATTCATCCCGATGCCGTGCGCCCAGCCCAGTTCACGGTCGATGGTTTTGGGATCAAAAGTGTCCGCCTGCCACATTTCGAGCTGATTGATGGCGCTGGACGGCAGGTAATTCGCCCCCACCAGCCACGGTTCTTTTTTATACCAGTCCCAGGCCTCCTCCGGGGTCCAGCGCCGCGTGGCGGAGTGGCCGGTGGCGGCGGTGAGAAGAAGCGGAATCAGGAGAGGAATCAGTGGACGCATTTGCATAACAAGATGGTGGCTGAGGAACTTCCTAAGGATGAAGCCCCGGGCGGCTTCCTGGCAATTCCTAATACTGAAGAAATCCGGTCACCATTTCCCTCTTTCCGCCGCGCGCCGGCATTCCGGGCGGATTGTGGCGTTGCGGCGGCCGCGCGCAGCGGTATCCCTTTTCAGACCCACCGGCGCGCCGGAACCGAAAACCGCATCACTCATGGAAAGCTCCACCCCTATTACTTTGCTGGGATCCTCCGCTCGCCTGCCGCAGTCGCCGGAGGAGGCCCGGCTGGAATGTTTCCCCAACCGCACGCCCGGACGCCCGTTCTGGATTCACCTCGATTACCCGGAATTCAGCTCCCTCTGCCCGGTGACCGGCCAGCCCGACTCCTCCCGGCTGCGCATCTGCTATGTGCCGGACCAGCTCTGCCTGGAAACCAAATCCCTGAAATATTATCTGGCCTCCTGGAGAAACACCGCCGCTTTCAACGAGGACATTGTCAACCGCCTGCTGGACGAACTCAGCGCCGCCTGCTCCCCAAAACAAATGATCGTGCGCGGCGATTTCTCCCCCCGCGGCGGTATCCGCCTCACCGCCCAGGCCAGCCTTCCTCCCGGTATCGTGGAAAATCCCTTCGGTCTTTGAAAGCCCTGACACCCGGCACCGGCGGTTACTGACAACTTGTCATCAGCCCTAAGTTTTATCAGGGAAAAAGCATCCGCTCTCCCTTCATTCCGGAATTCCTTTCCAGCCGGCCCCTCCTATCAACCATCAACTTTCAACCATCAACTCCCCCCATGAAAGTCTGCGTTCTCCTCTCCGGCGGCATGGACAGCGTCACCGCCCTGCACCACGCCGCCCGGGAGCACGAGGTGGTGTCCGCGGTTTCCTTTGATTACGGTTCGAAGCACAATGCGCGGGAAATTCCTTTCGCCGCCTGGCACGCGGAGCAAATCGGCGCGGAGCACACCGTCATCGCCCTGCCCTTCATCAACCAGCATTTCGCCTCCGATCTCCTCCAGAGCGGAGGCGACATTCCGGACGGTCATTACGCGGAGGAGAACATGAAGCGCACCGTGGTTCCCTTCCGCAACGGCATCATGCTGTCCATCGCCGCCGGTTTCGCGGAAAGCCGGGGGGCGGAGGCTCTGGTCATTGCCGCGCACAGCGGGGATCACGCGGTTTATCCCGACTGCCGTGAACCCTTCATGCGGGCCATGTCCGACACCATCCGCTTGGGAACGTATGCGGAAATCGCGGTGCTGCGGCCCTTCATCCACACCGACAAAGCGGGCATCGCCAGCATCGGCGGGGCGCTGGGCATCGACTTTTCGCAAACCTGGTCCTGCTATAAAGGCGGGGCGGTTCACTGCGGCACCTGCGGCACCTGTGTGGAACGGCGTGAAGCTTTCCTCCTCGCCGGCGTCGCGGATCCCACAGTCTATCTGGCGACTCCCCCTCTTCCTCAAGCCCCGCTTTCCTCCTCCTGACTCACCTTCCCTCCGCCGTCCGACTGACAGCGGGACCCGCCATGCTCATTTCCGAAATCTTCTACTCCGTCCAGGGCGAGGGCATCCTGACCGGAGTGCCCAGCGTGTTCGTCCGGACGTCCGGCTGCAACCTGCGCTGCCGCTGGTGCGACACGCCCTACGCTTCATGGAAACCCGAGGGAGAGAATCTCAGCCCGGAGGCGGTTCTGGCTCAAATCCAAGCCTGGCCCGCCGCGCGCCACGTCGTGCTCACGGGCGGCGAGCCCATGATCGCCAAGGACGCGGCCCGTCTGATCGGCATGATCCGCACCGCCGGATATCACCTGACCATCGAAACCGCCGGCACCATTTCCCTGCCCGCCGAAGGCTGCGACCTGGCCAGCATCAGCCCCAAACTGGCCAACTCCACGCCGCTGGAGGGGGAAATCGGACCCGGCTGGATCCAGCGGCATGAGCAAACCCGTTTTCAGCCGGACATCATCCGCGGCTGGATGGAGGGCGCGGGGGAGACGCAGCTGAAGTTTGTCATCTCCTCCCCGGAGGACTTCACGGAAGCCCGTGAACTCATCGCCAAAATCAACCATCCGCTGGCCGCCGACCACATCCTTCTCATGCCCGAAGGCCGCACCATGGAGGAGCTCCGCGCGCGCTCCGCCTGGCTCCTTGAGGTCTGCAAGGACCACGGCCACCGCTTCTGCCACCGCCTGCACATTGAGCTGTTCGGCAACAGACGGGGGACCTGACAGGTGAAATAAGCGGAGTCCGCCCCCCGGGCAGCCCGGCCGCCTTTTAAAAGGAGAAACCGGCGGAGAATCCTCTGGCCAATATTTCCTGAATCCTCCACGGTGCCGCGATTATGAAATTCACCCTTTCCGGCCGATGCCTCCCCACGGTGGCCCTTGCGGCCGCCGTCCTCTGTCCTCCGGCCGCCGTGACGAGGGCGGAATCCGTCCTTCCAGTCTTCAGGGAACAAACCGCCCTGGACCGCTATGTCGCGGCTCCCGATGATACTTTCGCATGGAAACTCGTCAGCTCCACCCCGCTGAAGGACGGCGCGGTGTTCGACGTGATTGAGCTAACCTCACAGACCTGGCTCACGGAAAAGGAAGTGGACAAGCCCGTGTGGAAGCACTGGCTGAACGTGGTGCGGCCGGCCAAAATCGAGCATGACACGGCAATGCTGTTCATCGGCGGAGGATCCAACGACAAACCCGCGCCGGACAAACCGGACGGGAATCTCGCGGCCATCGCCCTGGCCACGAAATCCGTGGTGGCCGAACTGAAGGGCGTGCCCAGCCAGCCCCTGGTCTTCAATAATGACGGAAAAAAGCGGGTGGAGGACGAGATCGTCTCGCTGACCTGGGACCGCTTTCTCCGCACCGGCGACGAGCGCTGGCCCGCGCGGCTGCCCATGACCAAAGCGGCCATGCGCGCCATGGACGCCGTCACCGCGCACTGCGCCACGGACGCCGGCGGTTCCGCGAAGGTCGGGAAATTTTTTGTCAGCGGCGCGTCCAAACGCGGCTGGACCACGTGGACCACGGCGGCGGTGGACCCGCGGGTCGTCGCCATCGCCCCCATTGTCATCGACGTGCTCAACGTGGCGGAAAATCTGGAGCATCACTGGCAGGCTTACGGATTCTGGGCTCCCGCCGTGGATGACTACACCAGCATCCGGCTCATGGACTGGCACCGCACGCCGCAGTTCGCCGCCCTGATGAAGATTGAGGATCCGTGGGAATACCGGGCGCGTTTCACCATGCCGAAGTTCCTCATCAACGCCGCCGGAGACCAGTTTTTCCTGCCGGACTCCTCCCGCTTTTATTTCGACGGCCTGCCCGGCGTGAAATACCTGCGCTACGTGCCCAACGCGGACCACAGTCTGAAAGGCTCGGACGCCTTCGCCACCCTCCTGGCCTGTTACGACGGCATCCTGCGCGGCGCGGAGTTTCCAAAGTTCCAATGGAAGGACGAGACCGACGGCTCGGTGCGCGTCACCTGCGCCACGCCGCCTGAAAAGGTGCTGGTCTGGACCGCCAACAATCCGGACGCGCGCGATTTCCGCATGGAAAGCCTGGGCCCGGAATGGCAAAGCGTCCCGGTTTCCGCCGACCCCGCCAAACCCGGCGAATACCTCGTGAAAGCCGCCACGCCCGCCAAAGGCTGGACGGCCTCGTTCGTGGAGCTGACCTTCCCGACCGGCGGCAAAGCCCCGTGGAAATTCACCACCGGCGTGCGCATCACTCCGGACACCCTGCCGCATTCCTGGCCGCCGCCGGACCTGCGCCCGCCGCCCGTCAAAATTCCCTGAGCCTCCTTTCCCCGTGACGGGATCAGCCTCCGCCCCCATCTTCAGTTCGACTTTGTTAGCTCCCCGGTGGTGCAGGCTTCCAGTCTGCGCGGCCATCGGGCTTCCAGCCAAGAGTGTCCGGCATGGATGGTGCTGCGCTCAGGAAACCGTT
>JAZKFB010000010.1:0-20033 GCA_040386695.1 Verrucomicrobiota bacterium | reverse complement strand
ACGGGCCTGGTTAAAAACGGTTTCCTGAGCGCAGCACCATCCATGCCGAACACTCCTGGGCTCCGGCCCGTGTGTCCAGCCGGCGATGGCATGGATGTCACCGGTCATAATGACTGTGGAATGGGATACTTGCGGGTCGGAACCCCGTGCTCCCCTGGTTTCCCGGCACTTCCCCTCATCGCCCCGCCGCCCGGCGATTTTCCCTCGCGGGGCGCGGGGAGACGTTTTAGGCTGCGCGCCCATGAAATCCCTCCCGCGTTCCCTGGTTTTCCCTATTTTTGTTTCCGCTCTGCTGACCGGAGCCGCTCCGCTCCGCGCGGGCAGCGTTGAACGCGCGCCGGTCTCGGCGGAGGAGCTGGCCTCCGTGCTGGGCATGGACATGAAGAAATTCACGGCCAAATTCGCGGAGCCCGTTTACGCCACCCTGACCCTGAGCTGGCGCCAGCCCGGCGACGAGCTGGTGAACCAGCTGAAACACAGCACCGTGGAGCCCGTCCAGGATTTGTCCATTCTCTTCACCCGCAAGGATTACGGGAAAATGCAGATGCTCACCGGCGGCTCCAACGCCAAAAAGCTGAAGGATCTGCTGGAGATGGATGTGAAATTCGGCGGGACCGGCTTCTTTTACCGTGAAACTAATCCCTTCGCCAAAATCGTGGGCAAACAGCCCATTCAAAGCTGGGTGAAGGAGCAGAGTTTTGAGGAACTGCCGCTGGAGGAGCCCATCCCGCTGGTCATCGACGCCGCCGCCGAATCCAAGGACAAACTCATGACCGTGATCCAGACGCAGTACGCCGACGCGCCGGCTTTTGTGCATCTGAGCGTGACTTTCTCCAAGGAAAAACCCGCCGCTCCCAAAAGAAATCTCGAAAGCGCCAAGCCCGGCAAACCCGCCGCCGCGGCCGCAGCTCCGGCTCCAGCGCCCGCCTCCGAAGGCAAACCCGCCGCGCCGAAAGCCGAGACCAAGCCCGCTGACCCGAAGAAATGACGAGCCTCACCCCCGAAACGGTGGAGCTGGTGCCCGCCGATTATTTCCGCGGGCTGACGCGGGAGGAGATTTTTCCTGACGCCTCCCGGCCGCTGGAACTGGATGTCGGCTGCGGGGACGGCACGTTTCTGCTGGAAATGGCGGCGCGGTTTCCGGAGCGCGATTTTTTGGGCCTTGAGCGGCTGGGTGGCCGGGTCAAAAAAATCTGCCGCCGGGCCGCGCGTCTGGGTTTGGCCAATGTCCGGGTGCTCAGTCTGGAAAGCTCCTACGCGCTCGGCTGGCTGCTGCCCCATGCCTGCGCCACGCGGCTGCATCTGCTTTTCCCGGATCCATGGCCGAAAAAACGGCATGCCCGGCATCGTTTTGTGCATCCGGAGAACCTCACCGCCATCCACCGCGCGCTGGCGGAAAAAGGCCAGTTTCTTTTCAAGACGGATCACCCCGAGTATTTCGACGAAGCCACCGCCGCCGTGGACGAATCCCCGCTTTTCTCCCGACTGCCCTGGCTGGATGACGCGGAATTTTATCCGGTCACGGATTTTGAACAGCAGTGGCTGGGCGAGGGCAAGCTCATCCAGGCCGCCCGCTGGGTGAAACAGCCTCATTAAATCCGGTATATTCGATGCCCATCAAACATCCGTTTCCTCCGTCCCAACGTTTTTCGTAACCACCATGACGAACACCGCCAGTCCCAGCCCCACCACCACCGAAGCTGCCCAGCGCACTTTTCCCCCCTTCAGCCTGGAGCGCCTGCTGCGCACCGTGTTCGATCCCACGGAAGGGCGGAAAGTCTGTGTGCTCATCGATCTGCCCGATCTTTCGCTGATGAGGGATTACGCGTTCCTGAAGGACCCGCAGTTCGCCATCCAGCGCCGGGCTTACGAAAACTTCCAGCAGGAGCTGAAAAACGGCGTCATGGAGGCCCTCGGTCTGCACGGCGGGGAAATGTTCGCTTTTGCCATGACCTACGGCAGCAATCTCGACCTTGAGGATGAATGCCGGGATGCCGACGGGAATATTCTCAGTTTGGAGACGGATATTTATCCGGATTACGACCTCATTCTCTGCATCTCCACCTTCAGCGCCACCGCACCGCTGACGGCCATGGCCAAAAAATACAACTTCCGCGGAGCCACGCTGCACGGGGTGAACGAGATCATTCTCAGCACCGGTCTGGCGGTGGACTACAACGAGGTCAGCCGCGACGCCGAAAAGCTGCGTCTGGCGCTGACGAAAGCCGATGAGATCGAAATCGACTTCGCCCTGGAGACCGGCGAGATCCTGACCGCCAAACTTTTCCTCGAAGGCCAGGAGGCGCAGAAAAGTCACGGACTCTGCCGGGGCACCGCGCCGGACATCGCCAATCTTCCCGCCGGTGAGGTCTATTTTGTCCCCGCCGGAGCCGAGGGGCATTTTCCCATGAAATACGAGGACGGCACTCTGGGCCGTCTCACGGTGACCGGCGGCCGCATCATCCGGTCGGACATTATTGAAGGAAATCCCGAAACCATCGCCGCCCACAACGCCAAGCTGACCGCCGATCCCATGACCGGCGTGCTCGGCGAACTGGGTTTCGGCACCCAGGTGCTGCCGGTTTCCGGAGCCGACATTCAGGATGAGAAAGTGCTCGGCACCTGCCACATGGCCACCGGCCGCGATGACCATCTCGGCGGCCATCTCACGCCCGATCTTTTCAAGGAGAAGCGCAACGCCACCCACGACGACATCCTGTTCGCTCCGCACAAAACGCCGAATTTCAACATCCGCCAGGTGCGTATGAAACGCGGCGATCAGCACGAGATTCTCATCGAGAACTTCCAGCCCGCCGCCTATCTGCGGGAGGCGCTGGCAGCGGAATAAATTTAAATTCAATTAATTTTCCTCGCCAACTGCCCGTTCACCGGGCACGGATTGCGTGGAAATGCCCAGTAAAAAGCTTCTTCTTGCCGCCCGGATTCTTATTCCCTGCGTCTTTATCGGCCTGGGGGCGGAGCGACTGCTCATGGCCGCCGGACTTTTTCAGACCGGGGCTCCGGTGTCGGCGGCGGCGGTGGGATTTTCCCTTTTTGAGCTGACCGCCGGCCTGCTCATCGCTTTCGGACGGCAGGTGGAGCTGCTGTCGTGGATCATGGCCATTTTCCTGGCGGTGGACGCGGCGGCTTCGCATCCGTTCTGGAATTTCAGCGGACCGGAGTTTCACGCCCAGCTGCTGCATTTTCTGAAAAACCTCTCCTCCATCGGCGGCCTGCTCCTTCTGGCCTGGGTGGCGGCGGGAGGAAAATCCCGGGGAGCCCTGGCCAAATAACCCGGGGCGGCGGCTTCGGTGATGGCTTATGAATTCCTCTTCATCCTTCCGGACTCCATGGCTGTGAATTCCGGAAAGACGTCCGCGGATTCCACGGATATAACCGGCACACACGGATTCAGCGGGAGTTTTGCGGCCGCCGGGCGGGGGGAATGCCCCGCCGGAATGACAGCCAACCTTGCCAGCCGGTCCGGCGTGGTCCATACTGCCCGCATGAAATTTCAAAGCCGCAACCACCCTGCGCTGAAGACGCCGCGTGCCGGAGCGTGGTCCTGCGGTGCGTCCATCCTGCCCTGCCGCGGCGTTACCCGCCACCCATGACGGATACCTGTCCCCTCTTCTGAAATGTCCCTGCTTCCCGAGGTCCGCCATCCTGAACTTCCGCCATCCCCCGCTCCGGACTCCCTGCCCGCCTCCGCCGGAATTCAGGGACTCCAGGTCCGCACCGGAGCGGACCAACTGGAAATCAGCGCCAGCACCAGCGCCAGCACCAGCACCAGCGCCACCCCCGGCATTCTGACCCTGAACCTGCCCATGCCGCATCTCGGCGGTCCTGAAACCGAGTGGATTGGCGAAAGTTCCGGCGGGCGCAAAAGCGGGGAATTTCACCTGCTGGAGAGGCCGGGCGGATGTTACGGCATTGCTCTCGGCGAACCGGGCGAGCCCCCCCAGGCCGCCGCGCACCGGCTTTACACGGCCCTGCTCAGGGAAACCGCCGGGCTGCATCTTCACCGCGTCTGGAACTGGGTGCCGGGCATCAACGACGCCGTCGGCGGCGAGGAGAATTACCGGGCGTTCAATGCCGGACGCCACGCCGCTTTCACCGGTCATTTTGGTGCCGAAGGTCTCCGCCCGCATCTTCCCGCCGCCTCCGCCCTGGGAATCCGGGGCGACCGCATGGCGGTGCTTTTTGCCGCCGGCGGCGATGTTCCGGAGAATTTTGAGAACCCCGAGCAGGTGCCCGCCTGCGAATATCCGCCGCAGTACGGCCGCCTGCCCCCGACCTTCGCCCGGGGCACCCGTGTGGTTTACCGGGACGGCGGGCGCGAGTGGTTTTTGTCCGGCACCGCCAGCATCAAGGGCCACGAGACGCTGGGCGGCTCCTTCGACACCCAGATGCGCCTGACGCTGGACAATGTCCGCCTCATGCGCCGCCACATGGGCGTTCCCGACGGTGCCTCAGCCCGCTGGAAAGTGTTCCTCCGCCATCCGCGGGACCTGGCGGCCTGTGAAAAAGCCTTCACCACCGCCTACCCGCAGGACCAGGCGACCACGATCTATCTGCACGCCGACATCTGCCGCGCCAGCCTGCTGGTGGAGGTGGAGGGCACGTTCTCCTCGCCGCCCGTCCGCTGAAGCTCCCCTTTTCCCGGGAGCTCCATTCTTCCGCCCCGTCAGGTCCACCAGTTCCGCACGAAGTGGAAAAAGAGCGGTGCGGAGAAACAGAGGGAATCGATGCGGTCGAGCATGCCGCCGTGGCCTTTGATCATGTGTCCCCAGTCCTTCAGGCCCCGGTCGCGCTTGATGGCGGACATGACCAGTCCCCCGAAGAAGCCCAGCAGGGTGGCCAGCAGCGCCAGACCAAACGCCTGCCACCAGCGGAAGGGCGTGAAACCCGTCAGCGCCAGCCCCAGCAGGCTGGCGCTGAGCACCCCGCCCACCAGCCCCTCCCAGGTTTTGGACGGACTGAGCACTGGCGCGACTTTCCGCCGGCCCAGCAGTTTGCCCCAGATGTATTGAAGGACATCACTGCTCTGAACGACCAGGATCAGAAAGAGAAGCAGTTGCGCGCTGCGGCCCTCAAAGCCCGGGATGTGCAGGGTCAGCATCATGGGCAGATGGCTGATGAAAAACACGCAGACCATCAGCCCCCATTGAAGCCGGGCGGTGCGTTCGAGAAAATCCTTGTATTCCCCGGCCAGAGTCAGGCGGATCGGGATGAAAATGAAGGCATAGACCGGAATGAAAATGGAGAAGAGTCCGTACCACTGAATCCACACCAGAAAATACTGCGCCGGCAGAATCACGAAAAACGACCAGAACAGCGCCCGGTGGTCCGCCGCCGCCGTCGGGGTGGCGGTGACAAATTCCCTCAGGGCGAAAAACGAGATCAGCCCGAACACGATCACGGTGGCATGGAATCCCAGCGCCAGCGTCGCCGCCAGCAGCGCCGCCATCACCCACCAGGCATTCACCCGGGTCACCAGATTCTCCACCACCGGCCCCAGCCCCGGACGCGTGACCGCGCGGCGTTTCAGCAGCCAGCCGGCCCCGCTGGCCACGATCAGCACCGCGAGGATGCCCAGAAAAAGATGCTGTGTCTGTTCGGTCAGATGCATGGGGAATACCGGGAATTTCAAGGAGAGTCAGCGGAAACTTCAGGTGCCCGGTGCCAGTGCCGCAGGCCCAGCACCGCGTCGCGGGCCCGGGCGAGATAGGCGTCACGCGCCTCCAGCGGCTGGAGGGAAAGTGGCGTGCCGAACACCACCGTGGTCAGCAGCGGGATGGGCAGCATCTCGCCTTTGGGGAGGATGCGGTTCAGATTTTCGAGGAAAACCGGCACAAACTCCGCTTCCGGCGCGGCTTTGGCGAGATGGTAGAGCCCGGCTTTGAAATCCGCCGTCTCGCCTGTCAGGGTGCGCGTGCCCTCCGGAAACAGGATGAGGGATTCCCCGCCGGCGAGCACGGCGCGCATGTCGTGCAGCGGATTGTCCTCCCGCGTGGCTTTGGTGCGGTTGATGAGCAAAGCGCGGAAAACCGAGCACGCGATCCAGCGGCGGATTCCAGCCGCGTTCCAGAAATCCCGCGCCGCCACCGGGCGCGTGCGCAGCCGCTGCGGGGTGTCCAGCGCCGCCCAGAGGGCCACAAAATCGAGATGGCTGCCGTGATTCGCGAAATAAACCCGCGGCCGCGCCCCCGCCGGCGGGCAGCCATGCCAGACCGCGCGGATGCCCGTGATCACTTTCACGGTCCCCGCCACCAGGAATTGAGTGACCGTGGTTTTCATGAGGCGCGGGACCGGAGAACCGCCGCCGTGCCCAGCAGCCGGCGGGCGGAAGTGATCAGAGTTCCCACCGCCACCACCGCCAGCACGACCGGCAGGGTGTGCCCGCTGCCGTTCAGCGCATATTCCGCCGCGCCCGCCACGCAGGCCAGAGTCAGCGCGGCCATGCGGTGCTGCTTGGCGAACGGGCCCCGGAAATCCTGTTTTCCCGTCAGACCGGCCCCCAGTGCCCGCGCGTAAGCCGTGCCCACCGACCCCGCCGCCGCCGCCCAGCCCGCGTCCACCGCCCAGGAATGCCAGTTGGCCGCGCCATACCCGGCGGCGGTGAAAAGCAGGACGTCGGCGATGCGGTCGGGCACTTCGTTGTAAAGATCGCCCACCGCCGATTTCAGCCCGCCCTCCACCGCCAGCAGGCCGTCCATCAGATTGCAGACCAGCCGCATCTGAATTCCCAGAACCGCCCCCAGCCATAAAACCACCTGACATCCCGCGCACGCCTCCCGGGGCGCGAAATAGAGGCAGACCGCCCCCAGCGCCGCGAACACCACACTGAGGACCGAAACCGTGTTCGGCGTGAATTTCCAGCGCAGCAGCAGCCGGGAACAGGCTCCCGCCCACGCGCTGCCGCGGCTTTTCAAAGGTCGTCGGGAGGAGGGATCGGACATGACAGGGAGGAAAGCGGAAACCAGCGCCCGGCTTCAGCCCGCGCCGCCCGAATGTGCCTCATCCTCAACAGTTGTCAGCGGACAATCCCGAATATTTGTCAGCAGACCGCGCGCCTCCGTCTTCTCATCTGATCCTGCTCGCCTCTTCGTGATCCTGCTGGAGGTCATGCGAGCTGAGGTGAATCCGCGGACGCCGCGATCAGCATCCCGTGATGGTTCTCGCATAACATCCATGTCATGGCAGGATCAATGATGTAATACTCGAAGCAATACATCTCGCTGACAGTCTTGATAATGCCGGAACCGGATGCCTCCGCCACCCAATACTTCGAGTGCTCGTCACCGGCGATGAACCAGTATCGCTCCATCGGACCCAATTTCTGACGTAAAGTGGCAGGAACATCCTCAGGCTGGTCAAGCGAAACCTCGTGCCGAAGTGATGTCCAGAGCCAAAACAACTCCAGGTCCTGCCGCCCTCGAATCAAAAACCTCTCGGCAAATCGATCAAGAATGGCCTCATATCGATTGAGGCGAACGAAAGTGAAATCAATGTCCTTCCGGCCCTTGATGGCCTCTGTGATATCGTGTCGAAGATCCACGGTGTGCTGGATGTTGGGCGAGCAAATCACCGGGACCTCCCACAGTCCGGGGCGCGGGCTTCATATCACTGCCTGCGGAAGCGCTGGAAAAAACCCCGGATGCCGCCAACCCTCGGGGGTTGCGCCAGCACGGGGGGCGGAGCCGGGGCGGAGACCTGCTCAGGTTGCCGGGACGCGGTCTGGGGGGCGGATTTGCGTTTTTTGCCGGACGAGGCCACGGCGTTGTCGTTCTCCTTGTCCTCATCGTCCCCTTCCTTGTCCTTCGCTTTTTCATCGGGCATCTCGTTGCCCTCCTTCTTCAGCTTGTAGATTTTATTGAAGACGTTGCCCACCAGCGGAGCCACGGTCCGGCCGCCGGAAACGGTTTCCCCGGCCGCACCCTCATACAGGGCGGCGAAGGCGTATTCCGGGTTTTTGGAGGGGATGAAGCCGGCGAACCAAGCCACATTTTTCTTGGGGCTCTCCTTCCATTCCCCGGTGCCGGTCTTGCCGGAAATGGCGACGTAGTTGTTCGACGCCTCCTTGCCGGTGCCGTCGGGATCCGCCACCACCGCCCTCATGCCCCGGCGCACGGCGTCGAGGGATTCCTTTTTCAAAGTCAGGGTCGAGCGCACACTGGGCGGGAAATTCTGGATGATGTTGCCCTTCACATCCTGAATCTGCCGCACCAGCCGGGGCCGGGGAATCGCGTCCCCGCGGGCCACGGCGGCCATCATCTGGGCCACCTGCAGGGGCGTGGCCTCCACATCCCCCTGGCCGATGGACACATTCGCCAGCACGCCCCCCGTCATCCGGCCCCGGCGCAGCGCCTGATAATATTCCGGCGTGGGCATGCGCCCCTTCACCTCCATGGAGGGCAGGCAAATGCCCGTTTTCTCCCCGAATCCGAGCCGCGTGCCCATGGCCGCCAGATTATTGCCCCCGGTGGCCATCGCCGCCTGGAAGAACCAGGTGTTGCAGGAGCGCTTGATGGCCCGCACCACGTCCATGTCGCCCTCGCTGTTCTTGTTGTGGTTCCGCATCCAGATGTTGCTGAACCTCATGCCGTTGGGGCAGCTGAAATACGTGTCCTCCGTCACTTTCCCGGATTCCAGGGCCGCCAGGGCGGTGACGACTTTGAAGGTGGAGGCCGGCGGATACAGCCCCTGAAGGGCGCGGGGCAGCAGGGGGATGTCCGGATCGTTGTTCAAAGCGGCCAGCTTCTCGTCACTGATGCCGTAAACCCGGTCATTGGGGTTGAATCCGGGATTGGAGCAGATGGTGACGACATCCCCGGTTTTCACGTCCATGATCACAAAAGCGCCCTTCACCTTGTCCGCCTGCATCTCCCTCTCCACGATCCGCTGAAACCGGGCATCGATGGACGTCACGACGGTGTTTCCGGCGGTGGGGCGCTCCACCCATTCCTCCGTGATTTTCTCGCCACCGGAATTGTAAAGCACGCTGTAAAGGCCGGGCTTGCCGGTGAGTTCGGCATCAAATTCCTTCTCCAGCCCCGCGCTTCCGATGGTCGGCGTCCACAGCAGTTCCTCCGAAACAAGGTCGCCCGCCCCCATTTTGCCGTTTTTCTGCATGTAGCCCAGAACATGGGAGGCCATGGTCTCCTCCGGATAGCTGCGCAGGTAAAACGGCCGCAGCACCACATTGGTGGGCAGATGATCCCTCATCCTGGCCACCAGATCGTCCGGCACCAGGGTGTCGGAGAGCAGCGGCACCCAGCGGCGCTCGTGATAATGCTCGATGATTTTGGCGTCCGGCATGTTCCAGCCGCCGGGCAGCGTGCCCTTCACCCAGTCCACGGCCACCCGCGCGTTGTTGATCACCGCCGCGTCCGGCATTTTATCCTCCATGGGCAGCTGCACGCCGAGGTAATACCCGATCCGGTTCTGCGCCAGCGGCTCGCCCCGGCGGTCCACGATCTGTCCCCGGGGAGCCGGCACCCGCAGGGAAAGCGGGCGGGCGTTGGTGTCCGTGTTCAGATTGACGGCGATCTTCGGTTTCTCCGGGCGTTTGACGGCGGAATCCTGAACCGGAGCCCCCGGTGCCGCCGGTTTCACATCAATGGCCGGAGCCTCGTCGGAGGACACGGCCCGCACATCAATGGGCTCGGCCTCATCCTTGTCCCGGGGTTTCGGTTTCCCTTTCCGGGACTCATTCCCCGGCTCCCCGTCCTCGTCATCCGGCACAATCAGGGCCTTCGGCGGTGCCGGATTCAGACCCGGCGCTGTTTCCGGCGGTTCCGGCTCATCGACAGGCAACGCTCTCGGCGCGGAGGATTCCTCGGCTTCCGGCTCCGGTTCATCCACCGGCTCCGCGCGCGGAGGAAGCGGTTCCGCCACGCGCTCCAGACGCGGGGGCGGCGGGCCATACTGACCGCTGGCCGGAAATGGGGCCAGAGCCGCCCCCAGAAGTGATGTGAGAAAAATCCGGCGCATAAGAAAGAGGAAAAAATAAGCGTGAAATTGAACGGTGGCAAGCTCAAGCCTCAGGCCCCTTTCAGCGCCTGCAGCAGCGCCGTCTCCACCGGCGGCGGCACAAACCGGGCGATATCGCCGCCCAGCCGGGCGACTTCCTTGATGATCCGCGAACTGAGATACGTGTATTCCTCCCGCGCCGCCACAAACACCGTCTCCACATCCGCCCGCAGGGTGCGGTTCATCAGGGCCATCTGGAATTCGTATTCGAAATCCGTCACCGCCCGCAGCCCCCTGACGATGGCCACCGCGCCGCGCTCGTGGGCAAAATCCACGAGCAGCCCCCGGAAGGACGTCACCTCCACCTGCGGCAGATCCGCCAGACTCCCGCGGATCAGGCGCACCCGGGCCTCAGTGGCGAAGAGCGGCCGCTTCTCGCTGTTGTCGGCCACGGCGATCACCAGACGGTCGAACAAAAGGGCGGCGCGCCGGATGACATCCAGGTGGCCATTGGTGACGGGATCAAAACTTCCGGGGTAAATCGCGGTTCTCATGCCTGGAAAAATACCCGGCTTCAGCCGCCCGGCTGAAGTTTTTTCAACCGTTCCCGCGTGGCCGCCACCATCCGCTGGGCCGCCGGATCCGAGGTCCCGAAACCGGACCAGGCGTCCAGCGCCTTGTTGAAACTGGCCACCGCCTCCGCCTTCTGGCCCGTGCGCTCCTGCATCCCGCCGATGACCGACCACGAGCGGGCGATGAGCTTGCGGCATTCCCGGCGCTGAGCGTCCTCCAGGGTGGCCTCGCCGCTCAGGTCACCGGCCAGAGTCACGCTTTCCTGAAGCAGCGGCAGCAGCGCCTCCGGGGCATCGCCCGCCGCCGCCCGCAGCTCCCCCTCCAGCACCAGCGCCGAGGCCAGCCGCAGGCGCAGGGTGTTGTCCTGCGGACGGGCCTCGCAGAGACGGCGCAGAATCGTCACCGATCCCTGACCGTACTCCATGGCCTCCCGCGCCCCGGCGGGAGTGGGGTTCGCGGTTTGAATGAGCTGCGCCACCTCGTCATACGCCCGGGCCAGCTGCAGGCTGTAGCCGACATTCCCCGGGGATTCCGTGGTCAGCTCCGACAGCATTTTCACGGCCTGCTGAAAGGCGTGGATGGCGTCCTTGGGCGCGCCGAAAACCGCCAGCGTCTGCCCCAGGCTGAGAAACGCCTCCGTCAGCCGGGTGCGGCAGGGCACGGATTTCTGATGCGTGGCGTCGTAGGCCAGAAGCAGCTGCAGCAGCTGCGTGCGCTGTCCGATGGACTGCTGAAGCTGCCCCCGGGTTTCCGAAATCCCGGCCAGGGCGGCCATGGAATCCCCCAGCAGAAACGTGTCCTCCGGCAGAAAATCCGCGGCGTCCGGCTTCGGCAGCAGAATGGCCACCCGGGCCAGGGCCAGAGCCGCGTCGTCCGTCTGATTCCGGTCCCTCAGCGCCTGGCCCTCCAGCAGGGAATTTCCCGCAAAATCCCGCGCCACATCCTGCCGGCCCGGGTGCTGCGCCAGCCATTGCTCGAAAATCACCGAGGCCTCCCGCAGCAGCGGCACCGCCTCCATCGTCTTGCGCTGATCCTCCAGCATCGCTCCGCGCCGGGCCATGGTGCGCGCCTTCAGCAGCCGCCACTGGTCCTCCTGCGCCGCGTCCGCCGGGGTCACGGCCTGGAAATCCCGCGTGAGCTGCTCCAGCAGCGGCAGGGCGGAATCCGGTTTCCCCAGGGCGGAGTAAAGATTCGCCAGCTGCCACCGGGCGTCCATGCTGGAAGCCGTCAGGGCCGGGACCTCATCGCAGGCCGCCAGCGCTTTTTTCAGCTGATCCGCGACCGGAGCCGCCGCCGCCTGCCAGGCAACGCGCTCCCCGGGATCGGACGGGGTGGATTCCAGCATTTTCCCCACCGTCACCGCCGAGCTGTCCCGCAGCGCGGCCATTTCGCGGATGCGCTGCTCCTCCATCCGTTTTTTCAGAATCACCGCCTGGGCGGCGGAATTGGCAGCGCGTTTCTCCGCCTCCCGGGCGGCCTCGCCCGCTTTTCCCAGTTCCGCGCGGCTGCGGTCCCCGGCATTTTTCAGGGAAAAAGCGTAAACCGCCGCTCCCACCATGAGCACGGCGGCCATGGCCTCCACCGGCCAGCCGCGCGCGGCGCGGGGAGCGGAAGCGGAGGGGGAAGGAAGCGCGGAGGCCCCGGAAGGCGCGGCCATTTGAGGCGAAGCCGCCGAAGGGGAGGCCACTGGCGCGATGACCGCCGGTGCCGCCGCCGCAGGGGGAATTTCCCGCATGGCGGCAGGAACCGGTGGAGGCGCAGCCGGGACCGGGATTGGGAAAGCGGCTTCCGGTTTCACCACCCGCCTCTCCGCTTCAAATCTTTCCACCTCAGCCCTCCGGTCCCTTTCGTCCATCCGGTCCTTTCTGTCCCTTCCGTCCCTTGCCCCAAAACCGCTCCCGGCCACCGGGCCCGACGGCTTCCGGGAGGCCACGGAGGAGGGCGGCGCCGTTCCCAGCGGCACGCGCAGGGCCGGACATTTTCTCAAGGCCACCGCCACCTCCATCATGGATTCCGGGCGGTTTTCCGGATCGGTCTCCAGACAGCGCCGCACCATCGCCCGGCACGGTTTTTCCCATTCGTGAATCCCCCGTGTCGGCCAGTCCGGAACCGGTTCCCGCGTCAGCCACTCCGCAAACGCCGGCGGATCAATGCTCAAACCTTCCGACCGCGAGGCCAGCACGGTTTCAAAAAGCCGCGTCGCCCGCGGCCACTCGCCTGTCAGCAGCCGCCAGGCCAGCACTCCGAAGGCATAAACATCCCAGGTTTCCGCATGACCGTCCTTCAGCACCCGGCCCGGATCCCGCCAGCGCTCCGGCGGCACGCACGGAGCCTGATCGTGAAGCCGCTCCATGGCCCCGTCCCCCAGCCATGCCTGCCCGGCATCCGCCAGCACCGTGTGGGGGATGCCCTTCCCATCGTCCACCACATACACATTTCCTCCGGTCACTCCCGCGTGGACAATCCCATGCCCGTGCATCCAGGCCAGCGTGTCCGAAAGCTGCCGCAGCAGCCCCCAGGCCTCCTCCTCCGTCACCCGCCCCGGCAGTTCATCAAAAGTCGCCGCATTCTCCGGCAGCAGCGCCATGCTCACATACGGCACCGCCCCGGCGAGATCAAACGCATGAACCCCCAGGAGCCCCGGATGCTCCGGCAGCTCCCGCAGTTTTTCCAGCACCGTGCCCAGATAAGGCCTGTGCAGCGCCCCCCCCTCCAGCACCTTCACCGCGCAGGGGTAATTCTCTTCCCACCGCGCCCGGTAAACAGTCCCGAACGCGCCGCGCCCGATGCGGAAATCCAGCGTGTAGCCAGGCAGGTTCAGGGAAGGAATCATCAAAGCGCGGTCAAAAAAGGCGGGAGCCCGGAATTAACCCCCTCTTTCCACAGCGGGCAATCTCGAAACCAAACGATCCTTCCGCCAAGCCTCCCCAAAGACCAGCCTCCGTCCCGAAGGTCCCGCCCCCGGAATTTCCCCGCCCGGCGATATTTGCAAAAACCGTCATCACCTCCCATCCTTCACCCGTGCCCGCCGCTCCCCGCAAATCCTCCTCCCCGACCGCCAAATCCTCCCCCGGCGAAACCGGCCGTGCCCATTCCCCAAAAGAACAGGAACGCAAAGGACAGGAACCCAAAGAACGCCAAGGACCTCAAGGACGCCAGGGATCCAAAAGACCAAAACGTTCCCCTAGCGCGCGCCCCGGAGCGCAGTCCATCCCCGCCAATTCCCACCCATCCCCATCCACCTCCGCCGCCAAACCTCCCGACCACCCCGCGCCCGGGGAGACCGCCTTTCTCCAGTTCATGGAGGTCGAGCGCAACGCGTCCCCGCTCACCCTTATTAATTACGCTCACGCCCTGCGGGAATTCCGCACCGGCCGGAGCGGCTTCACCGACTGGACCGATGTCACCGCCGATGACTTCCGCGGCTGGCTGTTCACCATGATGAAAGGCGGGCTCCAGCGCGCCACCATCCGCCTGCACTTCGCCGCCCTGCGCAGTTTTTACAAATACCTCGTCCGCCGCCATGGGCTGACGGCCAATCCGCTGCTGGAGGTGCAGCTTCCCAAAACGCAGCGCCCCCTGCCCGTCGTCCTCACCCTGACCCAGATCGAGGAACTGCTCACCCTGCCCCTCACCCTGCCGCCGGAGGGCCCGCAGCGCTCCGCCTCCTGGGCCGCCGTGCGCGATGCCGCGATTCTCGAACTCTTCTACAGCACCGGCCTGCGGCTGAGTGAGCTGGTGCAGCTCGATGTGGAGCACATCGACACCGTCAACGGCACCCTCCGCGTCACCGGCAAAGGCCGCAAGGACCGCCTCTGCCCCGTCGGCGCCCCCGCCCTGCGCGCCATCCAGCACTACCGCCACGGAGCCAATGTGCACAGCGGCCCGCTGTTCCTCAGCAAACTCCGCCGCCGCATCACCGGCCGCGCGGTCAACGACCTCCTTCAGAAATACCTGAGCCGCTCCTCCATCCAGCTCAAGGTCAGCCCCCACAAACTGCGCCACAGCTTCGCCACCCACCTCCTCAACAACGGCGCCGACCTCCGCAGCGTCCAGGAGCTCCTCGGCCACGCCAACCTCTCCACCACCCAGATCTACACCCACGTCTCCACCACCCGGATGAAACAGGTCTACGACGCCGCCCACCCCCGCGCCTGACGCCGTCCCGCAGGAGTGAATCACCGCCCCGGTGGCCCGCCTTGGGAAATTACTTCGTGGCTGCTCAGCAGCCTCTCAGCATACGATTTATTCCGTTTTCCCTGAGGACCCCCACTTGGCGGGGAAACGGTCATCCGTGCTCTCCTCCTCCTTGGACCCCGCTGCGCTGCCTCAAGCCAGGACGGGGATGTTTATTCCGGAAAACTTCGGGTCGAAGAATCGGGGACTCAACAACTGGGAGGGTATTGGAAAAATCGTGAAATCAGGTGGAAATGGTGTGGATTTTCTGTAGATGTCTCCACATGCCAGCGACTATCGAAAAGCCCGGGGCCACAGCAGGCGGCAGGAAGTTTCAGCGTAAAACCATGCCTTCGAAAGAGGATGCCATGGATTCAGGGAGGTTGGCCAAAGCGGTCAAAATTCGCTCCCGGATCAAGGAGCTGCAGAAGGAACTCGAAAATTTGCACGTCGCGGATATTCCCAAGGTGGCACTGGCTGAACTCCATGACGGGAGGACCGGCCGCATCAATGCCCAAAAAGTGGCCGAATTCATGGGCGTGGCGCTCAAACCGCTCTCGGAAAGCCTTGGGCTGAACTACAAGGCGGTGCACCGCAGTCCTTCGGCCCCCAGCTTTCAAAAAGCTCTTCGTCTGGTGAAGCGTCCGCTGGAGCTGCTCCACGGGTTCTTCGGACCGCCCGAATCCATCCGCGCCTGGCTGAACACGCCGCATCCTGATCTTGATGGAGCCACCGCGCTGGAGACAATCCTCGAAGGCAAGGCCGATGCGGTGGGGATGATCCTCGAAAACGCGTGGAATGGAGTTCCGGTCTGATGGTGCACGGAGCCAAACTCAGGACCGCTCTCTCCAAGGTCAGTCTCATAGCGGTGCATGGCCCATGGTCACGCATTGTCGGATTCCGTCACCTGTTGTTGGCTCCCGGAGGAGGGAAAGGCGCGCCGCAGCCGCTTTGGGGTGGTGCGGCGAAGATCAGGGGAGCCCGGTTTACGCCCCAGGGAGGATTTGATTCGGTGTATCTTGCGGAAGAGCCGGTCACGGCCCTGCTCGAGGTGCAGGCCCTGGTGGTGATTTCCGGAGGACTTGTTCCGTTGCGAACCGCGCCATGGGCTCTGGTAACGGTGGATGGAATCGTGAGCAACGTGCTTGATCTGACCAATGCCTCAATTCTGAAGGCGCTGGGAACCAACCAGCAGGAAATGACAGGAGCATGGGCCAGGGCAGCCAATCCTCCGACACAGGAGCTTGCCCAGGCAGCCTATGATTCCCGGCGCATCGCGGGCATCAAATACGGCTCCGCCAAACATCCCGGCGGCAGGAATCTCGTGGTATTCTCCGACCGCCTTGGGCCGCCATCTACCGACTATCTGGAGGTCCATGATCCGCATGGACACTTGGCGCAGCGCCTCGGCAGTTAATTTTTCCCTGCAGGCTGCCATTCAGGAACAATCTGTCTGCCGGGCCCGTGTCCCCTTACGGAGACTCCTCCAGCATCAGCCGCGTTTGGCGCACTGGCGTTCCGTCCGTCTCTATGAGGATGACCGGCACGACTTTCACTTGCCCTTGATCCCTGTTCGGCATCGTATTTTGGTGGTCAGTAGAGGGGCCTGTTGGGGTGTATCGGATTTTTGAACCAATCAGTGGCCTTATTCGCCTGCCGCTGTTCAAATTCTAGTTTTCATGCCCGCTCCGAATCCCATCCACACCATCGGCACTATTCTGGAAGCCGCCGGGCCCCGGGTTTACCGCACCGCTCTGCCGAACGGAAAGGAAATCCTTGCCCATGTCCCCTTCAAACGCGCCGCCGCCCTCGACGGCCTGCCGGCGCAAACCCGGGTGAAACTGGAAATGACCGCCTACGACTTCTCCACCGGCCGGATCACCGGGATAGAGGTTTCAGGTTAAAGGGTTCAGGGTTCAGATTAAAGAGTTCGTGCAGAAATCCGAACCCCTGGCGCCTTCCTTCCTGACTCCTGAACCCTGACTCCTGAACCCTTTAAACCTTCTTCATCCCTGCCCGAAAATTTTTCCGCAACGCGCCCGCAGGCGTGTTATGATCCCGCGATTCGCGACCCCGTGACCTGACATGCTGCCGATTGACGCCTTTCTCTCCGCTGTCCGCCGCCGTCTGAATGCCCGCCGCATCCTGCGCATCACGCTCTGGTCCCTCACCGGCGGAGCCGCAGCCCTGCTGATTGTCGCCGGCGTTTATTTTTGGCAGGGGTATGCGGTGCCGAAAATCTGGTATCCCGTCATGGGCGGACTCACCCTCGCCGGAGCCGTCACCGGTGTTTTTCTGCACCGCGCCAGCCTCGACGAGGCCAGCCACGCGGCCGACGCCTGGTTCGGGCTGAAGGACAGCGTCACCAGCCACCGCCGGTTCGCCCGCGAGGCCCGGACCGGCGGGTTTTACGAAATGCAGTCGGCCGCCACTCAACAGGCGGTGCAGGGACTGAAAGCCTCGCGCATCCCCCTCTCCCTGCCGCGCCGGCTGGCCGCCGTCTGCGGGCTGCTGGTGCTGGGAGCCAGTCTGACCGCTTTCAAAGCCACCTCCCCCGCCGTCATTGCCCGGGAAAATCAGGAACAGCTCACGGAGGAGCGTTCCGAAAAACTCCGCCGCGAGATGGAGGAGATGATCAAAGAGCTGGAGAAAAGCACGGAAGATCCCGACGAGCGGGAGCTGCTTCAGGCTGATGAACTGAAAAAATGGGTCGCCGAGCTGAAGAGCACGAAAAATATTGATGAGGCCATGCGCCAGATGGCCGAACTGGAGCGCAAACTGGACCGCGCCGCCAAAGCCCTCGCCCGGAAACGCGAGGAGCAGCTCCTGAAGCAGGCCGCCGAGGAGCTGGAGAAGGAGGAGGACCCCGCCGCCCGCGAGCTGGCCAAAAATCTGAAAAACGAGCAGTTCCGGGAAGCCGCCAAAAACCTGGAGGCCATGAAGCCCAAGGACGAGGCCGGCAAAAAGATTTCCGAAAAGCGGAAGGAGCTGGCCAAACTCAAAGCCGCCGCCCGGCGCATGGCCGCCGCCGCCCGCAGCCAGTCCTCCAAAAACAAAAACGCCGCCGGTCAGGACCGGGAATCACCGGTTTCCAGCAAGCCGGACGAGAAACCGCTGGAGGATCAGCTCAGCGATCTGGAAAAACAGGCCGGGGAATACGACGAATCCCTGAAGGACGCCGGGGAGCAGGAAAAGCTCGGCAAAATCGACCCCTCCAAACTCAGCGAGGCGGAAAAACGCCGGAACCAGCTCGGGGATAAACTCGGTGAACTCGGCAGCCGCCTGAAGCAGCTCGGAGCCAAAAAAGGCGCCGCCCGCAAGCTTCAGGGCATGGCCCGCAGCGCCGGGAAAGGACAGGGACTGCTCTCCGGCCGGACGCCTTCCCCCTTCGCCGGTGCCGGCGGCAAAAAACCGGGCGACGGCACCATCGACAGCCGCCGAGAGGGCGGGGAGGAGTTTTCCGACAACGGCCAGCTCACCCAGATCAAAGGCATCAAAGGCACCGGCCCCAGCCTCACCCAGATTGAGGCCGCCGATGACGGCACCGGTGTCAGCCACCGCAGGGGCGAGGCCCGCGACCGCGCGTTCCGCAAGCAGTATGAATCCTTCGTCACCCGCGAGGATGTGCCTGAGGGCATGAAGCAGGGCGTGAAGCAGTATTTCGAATCCATCCACGAGAGCGAGCCCGCGGCCGAATCCGCGCCCCAGCCCGAAGCCGCTCCGGCCAAATAATCCGCCGCCCGCCGCCGCGCCCGTCCGCCTTTTTCCTTCTCTTCCATTTCTTTCCTTCCCAATCCTTCCCACCCGCCACGCATGTCCCCCGAAGCCTCCGCCCAGCATTTCCGCGACACTTTCAGCAACGTCCGCACCGAGATCGGAAAATTCATCGTGGGTCAGGCCGACATCATTGAGCAGGTGCTCATCGCCATCGTCTGCGGCGGTCACGTGCTGCTGGAGGGCGTGCCCGGTCTGGGAAAAACGGCTCTGGTCAACACCATCGCCAAGGCCCTGCATCTGAAGTTCCAGCGCATCCAGTTCACTCCCGACCTGCTGCCGGCGGACATCGTGGGCACGCAGATTCTGATCGACCGGGACGGCCACAAGGTCTTCGATTTCCAGCCCGGACCAGTCTTCTGCAACGTCCTCCTCGCCGACGAGATCAACCGCGCCACCCCCAAAACGCAGTCCGCCCTGCTGGAGACCATGCAGGAGAAATCCGTCACCGTGGCCAACACCACCCACAAACTGGACCTGCCGTTCTTTGTGCTGGCGACCCAGAATCCCATCGAGAACGACGGCACTTATCCTCTGCCCGAAGCCCAGCTGGACCGCTTTTTCTTCAAGCTGGCCGTCGAGCTTCCCAGTCACGATGATTTCATGGAAATCCTGAACCGCACCGGCGGAAACGCCGTGCCCGTCATCAACGCCGTGGCCACCGGCGACGACATCCGGCAAATGGGCGCGACCCTCCGCGAGGTTCCCATCGCCCGGGAAATGCAGGAATACCTCGTCAAAGTCGTCCGCCACACCCACCCCGCGGAAGCCGGTGCCCCGCAGTCCGTGAAGAACTACGTCCGCCACGGAGCCAGCCCCCGCGCCGCCCAGGCCATCCTTTCCGCCTCCCGCGCCCGCGCCCTCCTTGATGGCCGCTACCACGTCTCCCGCGAGGACATCAACGCCGTGGCCACCTCCGCGCTGCGTCACCGTCTGATTCTTTCCTTCGAGGGGGAGGCCGAGGGCATCAAACCCGACGCCATCATCCGCGATGTCCTCGACTCCATCGCCTTCGCCGGCTACGCCGTGGCCTGACCGGCGGCGGAAGCCACAGGCGGGGATCCCTGGAAGCCGCCCTTGGGCACAGGTCTCAATCCCCGGGCGCAGGTCTGAAACCGGCGGCTTTATACTGTTTTCCCCGGCAAAGAGGGAAATCCGGAGCGCATGAGCATGTCCGGGACCCCGCCTTTACGCCAACGGCGTTGCGCCCTCAGCCTGGGGTTGCCGACGCAGGAGGCCACCCCAGGTTTTCTGCCGCAAATCCCTGAACCGCAGCGCGGTTCCGGCCTTCCCGCCTCCGAATCACCGGAACCCATAGGGGCGTTCGATTGCCAAGAAGGCCGGAACCACGTTGTGGTTCAGAAATATTGCGGGAACGGACCTGGGGTAGCCTCCTGCCGTCGGCAACCCCAGGCTTAAGGACGCAACGCCGTTGGCGTAAAGAAATGGCCTGATTTTAATTCGACTTTGTTAATTCCCCGGTGGTGCAGGCTTCCAGCCAAGAGTGTTCGGCATGGATGGTGCCGCGCTCAGGA
>JAZKFB010000009.1:0-186064 GCA_040386695.1 Verrucomicrobiota bacterium | reverse complement strand
ATTCCGCAAGCTCCTTTTTGTTTCTTTTTGAAGTTTTTCCCCATTTCCCCGCCCGTTTCCCGACAAACCCGCCGCAAAAAACCGCCGAGCCCCGGAATCCCGACGCCAAAAACGGCAAAAACCCGCATCAGAGGAGCCGTCTCCGCCCTCCCCTGCCCCTTTTGCCCTGAAACCGCGCCGGGTTCACAGCTCCAGGCCAGGCGCGGAGCCCTGTTCCGGCCCGCATTTACCGTCCATCCGGCCCGCAGGACACGAAAAAGCCGCCGCAGGCGGACCTGCGGCGGCGTAATTTGCGGAAAATGGGCCCGCTGCCCCGAAAATCAGGACTGCGGGACCCGGCAGGATGCTTGGCGGAGCAGCCAGAATGGCCGCGTCGGCTGGAGAGCCAAAAAAGCGCTTCCTGCCTTTATATAAGGCAGGAATTTGTGGCGGGGTGGTACTGACTCCGCTTTGTTGGCGGAATGGTGATGATTTCCCCTTTTCTGGCGGCTGGTGGCGGTGGTGCCGAGGACCGTTTTTTGCTGATTCTGACCTTGGCTCTGCTGCTGGCGGTGGCGTTCTCCCTCTTATTAGGCAAGCTGCGGCTGCCTCCGCTGCCGGGGTATTTCATCTGTGGGGTGCTTCTGGCGGTTTCGGGGTATGTGAATCTCCAGCCGGGTTCACCCGCTTCCACGCTTCTGTCGCAGATGGGAAATGTGGGGATTATTCTCCTGATGTTCACCATCGGGCTGGAATCGTCCCTGCATGAGCTGATGCAGCTCCGGAAAACCGGACTGACGGCGGGCCTGGGGCAACTGGGATTCACAACCGCTTTGGCGGCGGGAATTCTGGCCTGTTTCGGGGTTTCCGGGACGGCACTGGGGCTTTTGGCGTTTCTGACGGCACTTTCCTCGACGGCGGTGGGGCTGAAGCTGTTCCAGGATTTCGGAATGGGGCATCATCCGGGCGCACGGCTGACTTTGGGGGTGGCGCTGCTGCAGGATATGGCGGTGATTCTGCTGCTGGTGCTGCTTCCAGGGCTGACGAAAGGGCTGGATTTGAAAGCGACGGCGGTGGAGACAGCCGGGCTGGTGGGGAAAAGTCTGGTTTTTCTGACCTGCGCCGCCCTGTTGAGCCGGTATGGCATTCCGAAAATGCTGCGGGTGGTCAGCCATAGCCGCAGCCGGGAAATGTTCACCCTCTCGGTGCTCGCGCTGTGCGCGGGGATTGCGTCACTGGGGAATCTGCTGGGGCTGAATGCCGCGCTGGGGGCTTTTGCGGCGGGGCTGGCGGTGAGTGGATCCGTTTACAGTCATCGGATTATGGCGGACGCGGTGACTTTCCGCGATTTTTTCCTGACCATCTTTTTTGTCTCGGTGGGGGCTTTTGTGGATATCCCGTTTTTCATGGCCCACTGGCCGGCGCTGCTGGCGGGGGCTTTGGGAATTTTGCTTCTGAAAGCGACAGCGCTTACTTTTGCAGGAAAATGGGGCGGTGTGAGCTGGCGCGGGTCGCTGCTGGCGGGGGTGGCTTTGGCGGGCGTGGGGGAATTTGCGATCGTGGTAGGCAACAAGGCTGCGGATGCGGGGCTGATCAGCCGCGAGATGATTCAAATCCTGCTGATCGAGACGGTGCTGACGCTTGGACTTTCCCCGCTGCTGATGCGCATTGCCATTCCGCTGACCCGGCGCTGGGATAAAACGCGTCCCGGAAAATCGCTGAAAGCCGCCAGGAAGGAAGCCCGCAGCTCGGCTGTCGGTCAAGTGGCGGACCATGCTTCAGGACCGGGTCATGGTCAGTTTGGAAAACGCATCCGTGAATTCCAGCAGCATGCCATTCTCTGCGGTTACGGCACGGTGGGGCACATGGTCCACGAGGCCCTCGTGCGGCTGGAAATTCCCGTGATCATCGTGGAACTGAACGCTCAGACGGTCCGCCGCCTGTTAAAAGAAGGTCACGCGGTGCTGTTTGCCGATATTTCCCAGGCGGACACCTTGGAACTCGCGGGAGTGGAGCGGGCGAGCATCATCGTGATCACTTTCCCGCATGTGGAACTGGCGCGGACCGCCATCACCATCGCCAAGGAGCGGAATCCGGGCATTGCCACTCTGTGCCGGGCGCGGTTTCCCTCGGAAGTGGAGCAACTGCGCGAGGTTTCGCCCCGGAGCATCATCCATGACGAGCGTGAAGCCGGTTTGGAAATGCTCCGGCAATGTCTGTCCGTCTATGACCGCGACCCCTCGGAAATCGAATTCGCGACCTCAGGGCTGGAGGCCTCCGAGGAGGACAGCCGGCCTGCTGAAACGTAGATCCCGCAGAGTTGCGGCAAGGAAGGACCAGCGCGGGTCAGGCTCCCACCGTTCAGCAAAAAGCTCCGCCAGCAGTCCCCGGTGCCGTTTTAAAACGAAGGCCCCTGAAGCTGTGTCTTAATAAACCCCCTCAATCACCTTTTTCTCCATGGCGCCGAAGGGGCGGACGTCGCCGACGCCGTCCCAGGGATATTTTTCGCAGGGCTGGCGGCGGATGGCCTCGTCGCGTTCGAGGAAGCGGGGCATGAAAAATTCCTTCGTGAGCGTGGTCAGCTCCACGCGGCCGTATTCTCCGTAATTCATGACACGGTCGGTGTGGTTGCCGTCCACGATGCGCAGGACGGCGCGGGGCTGGGGCGAGTAGTAGGTGACGCTGTAGCCGTTGTCCTTGAGGGTGGCGGGGAGGCTGCAGGCGAGGCCCATGAGGGTATTGCCGTAAGTGGGGACGAACTGCGCTTTGTTCTCCAGAACCTCCTCGCTGAGGAAGCGCACCATCTGCGGAGTCATGCTGGTGCCGCCACAGAAGACGCCTTTGATGCCAAAACTGGGCAGGGACACGCGCTCGGCGAGGGCCTCCAGCAGGCGGGGGGTGGTGAAAAGGCAGGAGACGCCCCGGTGCTTCACGATTTCCACGGCCTGGTCGATGACGTGTTTCATGTAATGTTCCACTTCCTCGAATTTCTTGCGGAGGATCAGCTTTTTCACATACCGCGGGTCGAGATCGACAAAATAACACGCGCCGCCCCGGTAATTCGCGAGGTGTTCAATGGCCAGACGCAGGCGACGGGGGCCGGTGGGGCCGACCATGAGCCACTTGGCGCCGCGAGGGAAATACTGGTCGTCGAGGTTGTCGCCAAATTCCTCGTAATCCACTTTATAGTCGTCCCAGCCGATCCGCTGCTTCGGCAGGCCGGTGGTGCCGCCGGTTTCAAAAATATTGAACGGCCGGTCGCCAAAGCCCTTGGGAGCAAAACGCTCGTTTTGCTCGTCGCGCAGCCACTCGTCCTCGAAATGCGGGAATTTGTTGATGTCCGCGAAGGATTGGATCTCGGTGCGCGGATCCCAGCTCTGTTTCGCGGCCCAGTCCAGCCAGAAAGGGCAACCCGTTTCCGGGCTGAAGTGCCATTGGATCATCGCGCGGAGGTGGTCGTCGAGCTTTTCAGCGGGGGTCATGGGAAAAAGAAGGGGGTGGATGGGGATTGAACAACGGGAGGAAACGGGAATCGGAGACGGCGCGGACAGACAATCGGAACCGCAGGGATTCCGCAAGTCCGCAGCGTAAGGAAAGCCACGTCCCTGCAAAGCCCGATTTGTCACGGAAATGAGGATCCTCCTGACGTCCCCAGAGCAGCGGAGTCCGGCCCATGCCGTTTATTTTAAGGGTTCGGCGGTCCGAAAGGCGGGGAATTCCCTCTCCCGTTCCCCGTGGGCGGTGAATTTCACTGGGGTTGGGTGAAAATTTTCTGAAATCCGGAGCCGGAAAAACCTAAAAACAAATGCGCAGGCGGCTCATGTCCGCCCGCGGCAAACCCCTCCTCTCCTGTTCCCATGAAACTGAACTCCCTGATTTTCCTTGCTCTGGCGGCTCTCCCGGGCAGCCTGCTGCTCCCCGCCGCCGTGCATGGCCAGACGCCTTTCACCTACCAGGGAAAACTGGAGAACGGCGGTGCGCCCTACACGGGCAATGCGGATATTCAGCTGGATCTTTATGATGCCGCCACCGGCGGAATACGGCTGCGGAGGCAGTCCATCCTCGGGGTGACCGTGACCGGCGGCATTTTCACGGTGACTCCGACCGTTTTTCTGCCGGGTGATTTTGCGGGAGGAGCCCGCTGGCTGGAAATTTCCGTCAGTCAGCCCAATCAGGCCTACACCGTCCTCACCCCGCGCCAGCCGGTCACCTACACCCCGCTCGCCATGCACGCCGCCACCGCCGGCACCGTCAGCGGCCCCATCACCACCAGCCTGAGTCTTCCCAACGCCGGCACCGCCCTCAGCTTCGGCAGCGCCACGCGGCAGATGATCAATCTCTGGGGCACCGACTACGGGATCGGCGTGCAGGCGGCCACGCTTTATCAGCGCTCCAACAGCGACTTCTCCTGGTTCAAAGGCGGCGCCCACAGCGATGTCCAGAACGCTGCCGGCACCAACGGCAGTGAGACCATGCGCCTCACCGGCGGCGGATCCCTCATCGTGGCCGGCACCGCTTCCGGATTTTACCAGAAAAACCGCGCCAACCCCGCCAACACCTGGGCCACTTACTCCGATGGCGCGGGCACCGCCGACTCCTTCCGCATCTGGAGCAGCGCCGCCGGCGACCGGGTCACGGTTTCCCAGGCCGGCAACCTGTCCGTCACCGGCGGGGTTTCCACGGCCAGCGTCACCACCGGTAAAATCACCGGCAGCATCGATGCTCCCAATGATTACGCGATTTCCGGCATTCATTTTACTTCCACCGGGACCGGTGCCGGGGTTTACGGAATCAGCGGGAGCGATAAGGGATTCGGCGTTTTCGGCCAGGGGGCTGACGGCGGTTACGGCGGGAAATTCGTCGCCAACGGAAATCTTGGTTACGCCGTGTATGGCGTCAGCGACACGGGTTACGCCGGTTACTTCAACGGCAAACTCCATGTAAGCGGCAGCACCACCTTTCAGAATGAAGTCACCACCCAGGGGACCAATGCCGGATTCGTCGTCAAAAACCGCGGCGACCAGAGCAAGCGCTGGGTGATGTATTCCCGGAACTCAGGCCCCACCGACCAGCTCGCTTTCTACAGCGACACCAGCGGTGACGTGGCCTCGCTCTCGCCCAACGGCGATATGTATCTCGTCGGTGGCCTGTCCACCACCGTTCTCACCATCCGTGGCGGAGCTGATGTCGCTGAACCTTTCGACATGACCGGTCCCGGAGAAATGGAGCCCGGCAGCGTGGTGGTCATCGACGAGAACAATCCCGGCAAACTCAGACTCAGCACCGAAGCCCGCGACACCCGCGTCGCCGGCATCATCAGCGGCGCCGGCGGCGTGAAGCCCGGCCTGCGTCTGCATCAGGAGGGCGTCATGGAGGGCGACCACCACGTCGCCCTCAGCGGCCGTGTGTATGTCAAAGCCGACGCCTCCACCGGCGGCATCCGGCCCGGCGACCTGCTGACGACTTCCGAAAAACCCGGCCACGCCATGAAAGTGACGGATCACGCCGCCTCCCAGGGCGCCATCCTTGGCAAAGCGATGTCGAAGCTCGACGAAGGCACCGGCCTGGTCCTCGTCCTCGTCACCCTGCAGTAAGCGGCCCCGCCCATCACCGCCATGAAAACACCTTTTCTGTTTTTCGCCGCTTTCCTCCTCCCGCTGCTGATGTTGGCAATGCCCGCCTCCGCTCAGAAGCCGGATGGTTTTATCCACGTCCGGGTCTCGCTCAAAGTCGTGGTCGATCCCGCGACCGGAGCCGTGCCCAGCACCATGAGCGACGCCCTGGTCCGCGAGAGCTTTGACGCCATGAACCGCTGGCTGGCGGTGACCTGGCGCGGCTACCGCCTCCAGCTGGTCGATCTCGACGCCAGTCAGAACTTCCGCCGCATCGGCGCGAAGAACGACACCACCGGTCCCGGCAAATGGTATTCGACCAACCTGAAGGGCGACACCGCCGACAACGCCAGCTTCGAAGCCGCCGCCAAAGCCAGCAAAACCGCCTTCGCCTGGAACGACAGCGCCATCAATATTTATATGAACAACGGGGGCTGGTCCAGCGCCAGCTTCCCCTCCAAAAACCGCGACGTGGTCGTCACCGGCTACACCCTGCTCCAATACGATCCCCCCGCCGGTCAGTTCTGGAGCGAAAGTTATAAAATCGCCGGCAACCTGCTCCACGAACTGGCCCATTCCTTCGAACTCTATCACACCCACGGCGGCCTCGGCACCGCCGCCAATGACGACGGCATTGGCGACACCGCCCTCGACCAGCCCTCGCCCACCGATGCCGCCGCCCGCGACGAGACGGCCACGCGGAACGATATCGCCCAGCTCAATTACGCGAAAAACTACGCCGCCCTCACCGCCGCGCAGAAGGTGCTCGTGGACAACTCGGCCAACAACGCCATGGGTTATCACCAGCTCTTTTACGACAATCCGCCCACCGGCAAGGTCGTCAGCGACGCCGAAAGATTCGGCGGCACCCGCTTCGTCTTCACCGAGCAGCAGATGGACAAATGGGCGGACTGGGCCAACAAAGCGCCGCGCTTTGCCACCGTCACCGGCACCATGCGTTTTGTGGACGCTTCCGTCGGCAGCTCCGGCACCGGCACCAGCGCCGCTCCCATCAAACTCCTCTCCACCGCCGTGACCACGGCCAGCGCCGCCGGAGCCGACATCCTCATGCTGCGCCCCGGCACCTACAACGCCACCACCCTGTCGAAACCCATGGTCCTCCGCGCCACCCGCAGCGGTCCCGTCACTCTCAAAAAGCCATGAAGCCCCTTTCCTCCCGTTTCCCCTCCCTGCTTCCACTGGTCCTCGCCGCCGCCACGGCGGCAGCCACGTCCTCCCGGTCTCTGGCTCAGGTCCAGACCGGCGGCCCCTGGAAACTCAGCGCCTTCACCATCGACAGCGGCGGCGGAAAATCCAGCGCCGGTGCCTGGACCATCACCGGCACCCTCGGCCAGCCCGACGCCTCGCCCATCACTGCCACCGCCGGCGCTTTCGTCGTTCAGGGCGGCTTCTGGGCGGACGCCGCCGTCATTCCCGCCGCTGGCGACGGTCCTGGACTGACCCTCACCCGCCTCGACGCCTTCAACGTGCAGCTCGCTTGGCCCGCCGAAGCCGCCGGCTACACCCTCCAGTATTCCAACGACCTCACCAACTGGGCCTTCCTTCAGGACATCACCGCCGCCGGATCCGCCGCCTGGTCCCTGAACCAGGGTCCCCGCTTCTTCTTCCGCCTGAAAAAGCCCTGAAAGCCTGTTGCTCCTGGACAGGGCGTGTCACTTCTCCTCTCCCAGAGTCAGCACCACCTTCCCGATCCCGCCGTTGAAGGGAAACGTGTCCTTGTAGTCGCCGACGAGCCCGCCCTCATCGCGACCAACCTGCAGGCCGTCGGCGGGCTGGCGCAGGAGGGGGCCGGGTTCGGATTTCACGGGTTCTCCTTTGTCGTCAATCTTCAGGCTCAGGCGGCCTTCGGCATCCAGCGCGGCAAAGGCGGTGTGTTCGCCCTCCACCAGCGGACGGCTCACGGTAGTGGCTGCATTTTTGCGGCGCAGGGTGAAATTCAGCTTCCCGTCCGCCGCATACAGGACATAGCCATGCGCCGCGCCTCCCTGGGCGATGATCACTCCCGCCGCAGCGGCCGGGACGGTGATGGCGGCCTCAATCTCAAAAGGCCGCGCCTCAATATTCGGGGCTTTTCCTTTGGCCAGGGCCGCGCCCGCGGACAATTCAAACCGCCGCTGCTCCGCCGCGCCGGCCTTGCCGTTGGCGGCGGCTTTCGGGATCTTTTTTCCCTTCCATCCACCAAGCGGCAGGACATCCGCCCGCGCGGCGTAAGCGTCCCATTTCGCCGCCAGATCCTTTACTTTGTCCGGATGCTGCGCCGCCAGATTCTTCTGCTCGCTGCGGTCAGCGGAAAGATCGTAAAGCTCCCAGGGCTCGTCCTCCTTGGCCACCAGTTTCCAGTCCCCATCGCGGACCGCGCGGTTGCCCTCGTGCTCCCAGAAAAGTGGCTCGGCGCGCTTCAACGGCTCGCCTGAGAAGGCCGGACGCAGGCTCACGCCCTGAAGCGGCTTGAGGACCTGGCCCGCGAATTCCTTCGGATAGGGCGCGCCCGCCACATCCAGACAGGTGGCCATGATGTCGATGAGATGCGCGGGATCCTGGCGAAGCTGCCCGCCCTTCTCCGCCGCCACCGCCGCCGGCCAGTGAACAATGAGAGGGGTGCTGATGCCGCCCTCGTGGACCCAGTGTTTGTATTCCCGGAAAGGCGTGTTCGACACTGAGGCCCAGGCCTGGCCGTAGGCGATATAAGTGTCCGCCGGGCCCGCCATCACGCCTTTTCCCTGACGCACGGGATAACCGTCGCGGGTCTGCTTCGGCGTTAGTTGCGTGCGCACTTCCGTCAAATCCTGCGGCGGCAGCGTCGGTTTTTCCGCCCGCGCCACTCCTTCTCCGCCGCGCCCGATGCCCTCGGCGCAGCCGCCGTTGTCCTGCAGGTAGCAAAGCAGGGTGTTGTCCAGCTGCCCGGTCTCGCGCAGGGCCTGCACCAGGCGGCCGATGCCCTGGTCCATGCAGTCCACCATCGCCGCGTAAACCTCCATGTTCCGCTGATCCCAGTCCCAGTCCTTCGTGTCCATCAGCCCGCCCGGCACCGGCGTCACCGTGGTGGCGTCCTTTTTCACAAGGCCCTGCGACACCATGCGCTCATACCGCGCCTTGCGGATGGCGTCGTAACCGGCGGCGTAGCGGCCCTTGTATTTCGCGATGTCGCTCTCCTTGGCGTGCATCGGCCAGTGCGCCGCCGTGTAGGCCACGTACATGAAAAAAGGCTGCTCCGCTTTGGCCGCGTGATGTTCCCTCACAAACCGCTCCGCGTGCCCGCTGATGGCGTCCGTGTAATAATACGGGCCCTCCGGCTTGTATTCCGGATCAGCGAAGGCGGAGAACTGCGCATTGTCCCGCGTCAGAAACGCCGGATCCCAAAAGCTCCCGCCGCCGATGAGCGTGCCGTAAAAACGGTCAAACCCGCGCTGCAGCGGCCAGTTGTTTCTGTCCGCGTCGGTCTTGGCCTCCAGCGCCCGCGTGACATGCCACTTGCCGGTCATGTAAGTCGCATACCCCGCCGGGCGGAGGGCTTCGGCGATGGTCACACACTTCCGGTTCAGCTCGCCCCGGTAGCCGTCGCTGCCCGTGTCCGCCGTCATGTGCCCGATGCCCGCCTGGTGCGGATACAGCCCCGTGAGCAGTGAGGCCCGCGTGGGGCAGCAGCGGGCGGTGTTGTAAAACTGGGTGAAGCGCAGGCCCTTTGCCGCCAGCCCGTCCAGATTCGGCGTGGCGATCTCCCCGCCGTAACAGCCGATGTCCGAATACCCCATGTCATCCGCGAGAATGACAATGATGTTGGGCTTGCCGGGAGCGGCGGCACGGAGGCCGCAGGGAAAGGCGAGAAGCAGGGCGCAGAGAACGAGGCGTTTCATAAATTCGGCAGGGTTGGGACGCTGTAAAAATCCGGGAAAATCCAAGGGACTGGAAAAAGTTATTCCGACTCCACTCCGGGCGCAGGTGGACTTGCGGGCGCTGGCTCCGGCCTGGCTGCCGCCGTCTTTTTCCCTAACGCGGGGCCATTGTCAGCAGGCAGGGATTGGTGCCAGGCCAGCACGGCGGCGGTCAGGCGGGTGACAAGCTCCGGCTGCTCCACGGAACGCTCTGTCTTCTCGCCCGCATCGTCCGTCACATGGAAAAGGCGCGGGCGTTTGCCGTCGTAATCACACAGCAGTTTCCATTCCCCCTCCCGGACCGCCAGGTCCGGCAAAGGCCGGGGATTTGCGCCCCCGCTCATCGGACGGTCGGGCGGACGCCGCCAGAAAATCGGGGCCTTGCGTGCCGCCGCGCTTTGCCCCAGCAGGACCGCGGACAGATTCTCACCATCAAACGCCGCCTCCGGAGCGGGAACCTTCGCCACCGCCAGCATCGACGGAGCCAGATCCATGGCCGCGAAAACCGAAGACTCATTCCGCGAACCCGCCTTCGATTTTTCCAGCAATCCCGGCCCCCAGGCGATCAGCGGCGAGCGGATGCCGCCTTCAAAAAGCGTGCCCTTCGCGCCCCGGAACGGTCCCGCCGATCCCGCGCCCGGCTCCGGGCCGTTGTCGGAGCAGATCAGCACGAGGGTGTTGTCCCGCAGCGACGGGGTGTCGCGGAGATGATTGAAGAGCTTGCCCAGCTGACGGTCCATCTCCTGCAGCACCGCGAGATACATCCCGCGTTTTCCGTCCTTCCACTGGTCCACCGGCGGCCAGAAAGGGCTGTGCACATCGTCCGGCCAGAGGTTGACATAAAACGGCTTCCCGGCCGCCGCCGCCTTGTCCAGAAACGGAATCGCGGCGTCGATGTAACCGCCCGTGATTTTCGAACGCTGCATCCAGGTCACCGGTTTCCCCAGACGCTCGGCATCACCCCAGATCCTCCCCGGCTCGGTGCCGCCCGGCTTCAAGGTCAGCGGCAGCAGCTTCGGCCCCATGCCCTCGAAATTCGTCAGCGACTCGTCAAAACCATACGCCGTGATCGGCGGCGCGTCCGCCACATCCCGCTGCCCGCCGAGGTGCCACTTCCCGAAATGCCCGGTGGCATAACCATTCTGCTGAAGCACCCGCGCCACAGTCAGCGCCTTCGGATCCAGCCACTGCGCCATGCCGCGCCGCCCGTTCTCCGCGCGGTTATTCAGAAACGAGGTGATCCGCCAGCGCTGGGGATACTGCCCCGTCATCAAAGCGCAGCGGGAGGGCGAGCAGATCGGCGCGTTCACATAAAACTGCGTGAACCTGAGCCCCTCCCCGGCCATGCGGTCGATGTTCGGCGTTTTGGCCTCCTTGTTTCCAAAACAGGAAAAATCCCCCCAGCCCATGTCATCAATGAGCACCATGACGATATTCGGCCGCGCCGCCGCCGCCGCTTCCAAGCGGGACAGACAGACCACCAGCGCCGCGAAGGCGAGAACGAGGGATTTCATAATTCAGTCGAGCCGGTAAAATTCGGTAAAAGGAAGAACGGGACAGTCTCCGGTCCTCCACCGCCTTCAACGAACCGGCAAGAGCGTGGGATTCCCATAAACGCGGCCTTCATCGCCTTGGACGCGCATCCAGGCCTCCAGCTCGGCGCGCATCGCTTTCACCCGCGGGGCCTGCGCGGGCTCAGCGGCGAGATTTTTCAATTCCGCCGGATCGCTCTCCAGATCGTAAAGCTCCAGCGCCGGGTGCTGATGATAACGCTTCACCGCGGCCGCGGCCGCCGGGTCGCTCTCCGCTTTGGCGGTCCATGATCCCCAGTAATAAAACTCCTCCCTGGCCCGGCCTTTGTTGACGTGGGTGTTGAACTGGAACTCCGGGTGCAGATTCAGAATCAGCTTCCAGCGCCGGTCCCGGACCGCCCGGGTGGGATAGACGTTCATATTCCCGTCCCCGCTGTGGGTCACAAAAATCTTTTCGCGGCGGGAGTCGCTCTGACCGCGCAGCACCGGGAGAAAAGAGCGTCCGTCCAGATCCGCCGGAGCCGTGCCGCCCGCCGCTTCGAGGAGCGTCGGCAGGATGTCCACCCAGCTCACCATCGCGTTGGTGCGCGTGCCGGGCTTGACCACGCCCGGCCAGACCACGATCAGCGGGGAGCGGATTCCGGATTCATAACAGGTCCACTTGCTGAAGGGAAACTGCGCCCCGTGGTCGCTGGTGTGGATGAAAAACGTGTCCTCGCCCAGCTTTTCGCGCGCCAGATCATAGACCTGCCCCAGCTCCGCATCCATGCGCGCGATTCCGGCATAATACCGCAGCCGCGCCTCCCGTGTGGCCGGAGTGTCCACCTGGGTGGGCGGCACGACCACCTCCGAAGCGGCTTTGCCGGCCTCCGGTTCCGGCCAGGGCACATGCGGCCAGTTGGTGCCCACAAAAAGCGCCAGAGGCTTGCCGCTCTTCCGCGCCCGCAGCCAGTCCAGCGCCGCCGGCACCGCCACGTCCTCGTGGTAGCCCATGTGGGCCGTGTAATCGAAGCCATACTCCGCCGTCTGCTTGTAATGCCCCACCTTCCCGATGGCCACCACCTCGTAACCCAGCTCCTGCAGATAAGCCGGCAGTTTTTTGATATTGGCGTCCGGCCGGGCGTGATTCGCCTCCGCTCCGTTCCGCGCCGGCATCAGTCCCGTCAGCAGCGCCGCGCGGCTGGGCGCACAGCTTGGCGAGGCCACAAACGCCCGGTCAAAAACCAGCCCGTCCCGCGCCACCCGCTCCATCGATGGCGTGACCACGTCCTTGGAGCCATACACCGAACTGTCCGCCGCCGTGTGATCATCCGAGAGAAAGACCACGATGTTCGGCTTCCCCTCCGCCGCGAGGGTCAATGAAATCAAAGCTCCCGCCACAGTCAGCAGGACAGGAAGACGGGCAGCCGCACGGAGGAAAAGACGGATCATGCCGCCATGATAGAAACGTGGTCCGTCCCGCCGAAAGTCCAAAGCCACGGAAAATCACGGATTCCGGGCGCCGCGTTTCCGCTGCCGCGCGCCCGGCGATCCTGACTTGCCAAGCCGCCGGGACGACCTTCCCTTTCCGAAGCCATCACCCGGCCCCACGCACTCTCCCTCACTTTCCTCATGGCCTCAGCTCCCCGGACTCTCTTTCTCGGCACCGGCGATATCGCGGTGCCGGCTCTCGATTTTCTCCTGCAAAGCGACGCCGTGGCCGTCATCGGGGTGGTCTGCCAGCCGGACAAGCCGGTGGGCCGCAAACAAGTCCTGACGCCTCCCGCCACCAAGCTCCTCGCCGTTCAGCGCGGCGTTCCGGTTTTCCAGCCGGACCGTCTGCGGCATCATGTGGAACTGGTCGCCGGTCTGCGGCCGGACCTGATCGTGGTCATGGCTTACGGCCAGATCATTCCGCAGGCCATTCTCGATCTGCCGCCGCTGGGCTGCTGGAATCTTCACGCCTCCCTGCTGCCCCGGCACCGGGGAGCGGCTCCCATCCAGGCGGCGATTCTGGAGGGCGACGCGGAAACCGGCATCACCGTCATGGCCGTGGAGGCCGGTCTCGACAGCGGGCCCATGCTCCTGCACGAAATCCTGATTCCCGCTCCTGACGAAACCGGCGGCAGCCTGCATGACAAACTCGCCGCTCTCGCTCCCGCCGCTCTGGCCAAAGCTTTGCCTGGAATTTTGTCCGGGAACCCCGCCGTCACCGTGCAGAATCCCGCTCTGGCCACGCACATCGGCAAACTCGACCGCTCCCACGGGATTCTCGACTGGTCCCAATCCGCCGCCGCCCTTGAGCGCCGCATCCGCGCCTTCCACCCCTGGCCGGGCACCAGCAGCACCCTGCCCGACGGCACCGCGGTCAAAATCTTCCCGCCCGTCAGCCACAGCGATGAATCCGGCGGATGCCCTTTGCCCGGCACTCTCCTCGCGGCCGGACCCGATCACCTGCTTTTCGCCACCGGCCAGGGCACGCTGCGCATTCACGAAATTCAGCTCCCCGGCTCCCGCCGCATGTCCGTCCGCGACCACCTTGCCGGTCATCCGCAGGCTGTCGGCGAAATCTGGGGCGGCCGCTGATCAGGGAAACACGGGGCTCCGGTCCCCCGGCAAAGGGAGCGCATGGGCCGGGTCCGCACAACAGCCGGTGACCCTCCCCGCTCAGCCGGAGCATGACCGCCGGACTGGCGCCCGCTTACGGTGCTTTTGGTTCCACGGCGGCCGGAACGGGCGTGGAATGCAGGGTCCGGTGAATGGCGTTCAGCAGGGATTTTTCGCCCTTCACGTCGGAATCGAGGGACCAGATCATGACCCCGGCGAGTTTTTCATCGAGCACATACCGCGTCTTGGCCTCAATGGTCGGGATGCCGTTACACCAGATGGTGTCTCCAATCCGGTCCACGGTTTCCGCGCCGGGGTGTTCGGCCAGAATGGTTTTGTAAGGATAATCGCGCTTTTTAAAGGCGGTGCCGAATCCGTAACCGTAAAACGGCACTCCCAGCACCGCTTTCTCCCGGGGAAGCCCGCGCTTCAGCCAGTAAGCGGTGCTTTCCCTGGCCATCTCCAGGGAGGAATGCTGGCCCGGCGCGTCCGGACTCCAGTAGCCGGCTCCGTCGTAGGCCATGATGTTGATGAAATCGAACCGCGCGAACACGGAATCGGGCACGTTGCCGCCGCCGTAACCCTGCGAAAGCGCCGCTGTCAGCAACTGACCTTTGGGCTTCATCACTTTCGCCAGCTCCTCAATGAAAGCGCCGTAGTCCTTGTTGATCGACGGACCTTCAATGTCCACATCCAGCCCGTCGAACTGATGAGCGGCGACATAATCCGCCAGTTTCGCGGCAAACCCCGCGCGTTTGGCTTCGGTCAGCAGGTCAAAATACCGCGCCTGCAGTTTTTTATTCCCAGAAGCCGCGCCGCCTCCGATGGAGATGAGCACCTTCACGCCTTTTTCGCGCGCTTTGGCGATCAGCACGTCATTCCGGCTGCTGAAGGAGAGGTCGCCGGCCTCATTCACGGGATTCTCGAAAGCCACATTGATGTGCGTGAGCTTTTCATACTCAATAGTTTCGGCAAACGTCTTCAGGTCCACCCAGTTCGGCACATAGGCCACCACCATCGGCGCGGCGGGCAGCCGGTGGGGGAAAAACAGCGCCATCGCTGCCACGAGACAGGGGAACCAAATTGGAGAAATCCGCATCCCACCGGAACGGGCTGGAGGCCTCGGGGCTTCCAGTTTGTTTGCGCGAGGCCGTCCCATCAAAGCCAGCCTGGCTTCAGCGGGCATCATGTATTTCCCGGCCTTGGAATCCGCTGGCGCGGGGAAATTTGCGTGTGTAAATGAACATTCCCTCCTCATGCCTCCCACAATCTGTATCATCGGCGGCTGCAACGGTGCCGGCAAAACCACCCTGGCCCGCGAGCTTCTGCCGCGCATGGGGTTGATGCGTTTTCTGAACGCGGACGAAATCGCGCGCGGGCTGTCGCCGCTGGACCCGACCCTGACGGCTTTCAAGGCGGGGCGGCTGGTGATTGAGGAGACGCGGGCATTGGTGAAGGCGGGTTCAAGTTTCGCTCTGGAATCCACATTGAGCGGCAAGAACTGGGTGCCCCTGCTGCGGCTGGCGAAGTCGCGCGGCTACCGGTTTGTGCTGCATTACGTGGTCATCGGCTCGGCGGCTCAGGCGGTGGAACGCGTGAGGCTCCGTGTTTTGATCGGCGGCCACCACGTGCCGGACGAGGATGTCACCCGGCGTTTTACCCGCAGCATGCGGCACTTTCTTGAGGACTACCTGCCTCTTGCCGATGAATGGGGCGTGTGGGATAATTTCGCTCCGCCTCCACGGGCTGTCGCTGAAAGCGGCTCTCATTCTCCGGCCCAGGTTTCACAAATTCTCCAAGGCCTTTCTCTTATGGAAACAGAAGTCCCCAAACTCTCGGCGATGGCGGAAATGGTGCTGGAGGCCGGCCGCGTCTCCACCGCCAAAATGCTCGATTACTACAAACGCATGGGCATCCGCGTCACGCCGCAGATGACGCTCGCCCCCGAGCCGAAACCCCGCCGCCGCACCAAAACGGTCTGAAACTGCGGAGCCAACCCCAGGCTGGACCTTCTGCCCGGTCAACCTTGAGCCAGCAGCGATTTGGCGGATTCGGCGAGGGCGCTGATGTCGAGGGCCTGCTCGGCGCGTTTGGCTAGGTCTTTGAGGCGCACCTCGGGGAACTCGGCGCCGATGGTGACGGCGAGGCGCGCTCCAAGGGCTTCGGCGGTCTGGAATTGTTTGCCCACCCCGGCCGGAACGTAGGCGTAGTCCGTGGCCAGACCGGCGCCGCGGAGCATCTGCACGGTGGCGAGGGCGTCGGCGCGGCGGGTTTCGTCGGCGATGACCACGAAGGCGTCGATTTTGTTATAACCGGCAAGCCAGGTTTCGTATTGCGCCCTGGCGTGCGGGGTCTCATGGAGGAAGTCGCCGATGACCATGTCGCCCATGGCGAAGCCGCAGGCGGGCAGGTCGCTGCCGCCGATGAGCTGGCAGAGATTGTCGTAACGGCCTCCGCCGGCGACGGCTCTCATGCCTTTGCGGATATCGAAAATCTCAAACACCGCGCCGGTGTAATAAGCCAGGCCCCGCACGATGCCGAGATCCACGGAAACAAAGCCGGACAATCCGCGCGCCGTCAGGTCCGCCAGCAGCGTCTGAAGCGGCGCCCAGTCTGCGCCTTTGCCGGCGATGAAGGCATCGACAGCCTCGCGGCTGGTGCCGAGGGCTTCGAGACGCTCGGCGGTGACCGCTGGCTTTTCGCGCTCCATCTTGTCGATGATCTGGAGGAAAGCGGGCAGATTTTCCGCCGCCACGCCCGCTTTGGCCAGGAAGTCGGGCCAGACATTGCGGTCGCTGAGGCGCACCACAAAATCGCCTTCGCGGAAGCCGAGGCCGCGCATGACGTCGATGCTCAGGGCAATGAGGTCCGCATCCGCCGCGACTGAAGGCTCGCCGAGGATGTCGCAGTTGAACTGATAGAACTCGCGGCCGCGTCCCTTCTGCTGGCGCTCATAACGGAAGCAGGATCCGATCTGAAACCACTTGATGGGCTTGCGCCGGCCCTTGTGGGAGGCGGCGGCCATGCGGGCCAGGGTGGGCGTCGTCTCCGGCCGCATGGCGACCTCGCGGCCGCCGGCGTCAGTGAAGTGGAAGAGCTGCTTCACAATTTCATCGCCGCTCTTCCGGCGGTAAAGTTCGGTCGGTTCCAGCACCGGGCCCTCGTATTCCACAAAGCCGTAGCGGCGGGCGGCGGCGCGCCAGGTTTCGAAAAGGTAATTGCGCAGGGCGCAGGTTTCCGGGAGGAATTCTCGGAAGCCGGGAAGACTCTGGATGGAGGAGGCACTCATGATGAAAACAAAAAAATCAGGCGCGCCAGGCGGAGGACGCGGCGCGGGGAGCGGGCATCCTGGCACGGATTTGGCGGATGGCACGGGTGAATTCCCGCTTTCCTTCAACAGGCTCATCAGGTTTGAAGAAGCCGGATGTCCGATTCAGAACCCCTTCCCCGCCGACCCCATTCACGGGCCCGTCCGTGGCTGGAGGCGGCGGCCGTCGGCGGACTGCTGATCGCCGCCAACCTCATCACGGCTCCGCGGGATCCCGGCTGGCTTTCGCTGAACCCGTCGCCGTGGCTGCTGCTGCCGGTGCTGACGGGGCTGCGGCACGGGTTCCGCTGGGGATTTCTGTTCGGCACCGCCGCTTCGCTGGCGGTTTTCAGCGTGCTTTGGGTTCTGCACCCCGGCGCGGCGGCGGCGAATCTGATTTTTTTCCTGTCGCTCCCGGCGGCGGGACTGGCGGCGGGCGGTGCCTGCCGCCCGCCGGAGGAACGCGCGCCGGAGAAGGAAATGGAGCCGCCATCCAGGCCTGCGGGGATTCTGACAGCGGAACAGGAGACGCCCGCCGCGCCCCTGGCGGAGCACGCGGAAATCCTGAAAACGCTCACCGCTCAACGCGATCATCTGCTGGCCCGGCTGGCGGAACAGGAGCTGGCGGCGCAAAACCGGCTTTTGGAGGCCGACGGAAATCAGACGCGGCGGGCTGAGGAAACGGACCGGATGCTTCACCAGCACGACAGCGAACGGGAAGCCCTGACGGCCCGCATCGCCGAAGCCGGCGAAACCATCCGCCTCCTGACCGCCGACCGGCGCGGGCTGACGGATCAGCTTGAGCAACTGAGCGGCCAGCTTGAGCAGCGGGCACTTCACCATGCCCGCCTGACCGAACAGATGGAAACGCTTGGCGCGCGGCTTTCCGGAAAGGATGAGACCATCCAGTCGCTGCGGCTCGCGCTGGCGCGGCAGGAGGAAGCTGTGGCGGCCGCAGCGGAGGAGGAAGCGAGGGAGGAGAAGGCGGTGACCGCCGCAGCGGAGGAGGAGGAGACGGACGCTGAAGCTCCGCGTGCGCGGAGCGATAAATTTGAGAACCGGCTGGCGGTCTGTCTGGACAGTCTCCGGGAAATAACCGCCGGGCGTGATGAGCTGGCGGCCCGGCTGGAGGAGCGTGACCGGCTTCTGAAATCATTGGGCGAGGAGCATGGACTTCTGACCGCCCGCCTGGCTGACCGCGAGACCGCGCTCCGGAGGACCGGGGAGCAGCTTCATGCCCTGAACGTCCTGCTGGCTGACCGGAAGCCGCCGCCGGAATCCATGATTGCCCGCACCCCGCCGCCCTTCCGCAGGCTGCCGGGCCGGAACGGCGTGCGGCGGATACACACCACGGAGCCGCCGGAAGCACCGGACGCGGACACCGCCGCCGATACGCTGGTTCCGGATGAATCAGAGCCGTCAGGACAGCTGCCGGAAATGCCGCCGTCACCGCATGCCGGGGCCGATGCCGGCGCCCCCCCGCTGGAGGCACGGCTCCGGGCGCTTTTCGATCCGGGCTCCGGGGCCATTTTTTCAAATCTGCTGACGTTGCTGGCGGACGTGGCGGGAGTGGCGGATGCGGCGGTTTATCAGATCGACGGTTCCCGGCTCCACCGGGCCGCGCTTCAGGGGTCGGGCGGCATGCTGCCGAAAACGCTGCCGCTCGCCGGAGCGGAGATCGCGCACCTGGCCGTGACCCGGCAGTCGTTCGTGACCTGCCGTCAAGTCTGGGCCACAGTGCCCGCGCAGGACAGCCCGTGGCTGGCCGCCATGCCGTGGCCGACGGACGGATTCCACAGCTCCGCCGTGGTGCTGATCCACCGCATGCACGCGGGTTCGGTGAACTGGCGGACCTTCTCCCTGATTCAGATGATCTGCCGCTGGGCCGCGCTGTTCATGAAACTCCACCGCCTCAAGGGCACCGGCACGGAGGCGGCGGACGGTCCGCCGGTGGTGGCTCCCGAAGTCCTGCGCCGTGCCGCCATGGATGCCGCCGCCGCCCATCGTGAGCAGGGGGCGGTCTCCAGTTCCGTCATGCTGCGGCTGGCGCCGGAAGCGGCGGCCACGCAGTCCGGGCATTTGCTGCGCACCATCCGGCCACAGCTCCGGCCCACGGATCTGCTGGCGCTGCATCCTCCCGGCGGCGCGGCTTCAGGGGGGCATGACGGCGGCGCGGGGCCGTGGGAAGTGGAGGTGCTGTTGACTTTCTCGGACAAGGAGGACGCGGACGTTGTGGCCCGCCGGCTCACCGGCGTGATCCGCGCGGACCCCGCGCTCCAGGCTGCGGTGAGCGTGGGGATCCCGGTTCAGATCGGCGCGCCTTCCCGGAACTGAAGCCTTTTGGCGTCAAAAATCGACGGCATGAGCGGTGCGGAGTCACGGGCACCCGGTGCCCGGAGGTTGAGGCGTTACGGATCAAAGCGGATCCAGTCGAGATTCATCAGGCCACCTTTGCCGGGGTTTTTAAAAACAAGAAAAACATCGCCCCGCGCGGGACCGGGAATGGTCAGCGGAGCCGATCCCTCCTGCCAGGTTTCCCAGCCGCCGGTGACGGGAACCTCCACTTTGGCGAGGAGCGGGCCGCCGGGACTGGCGGCGTGGAGTTCGATCCAGCCGCCCTGCCCGGCGGAGGCGGTGCGGCAGGTGATTTTGGAGGAATGCTCCAGATTCAGCGCGGCGAGGCGCAGGGTGTGGCCGTCGTCGGTGGCTCCGACGAATTTCCCGCCGCCGGCGCTGCCGCCGCCGAGCACGCGGGAGCCATTCAGGCCGTCATGGTCCTCGGCCTCAACGCGGCGGTTGCGGAGAGTCACGCCGGCCTTGCCGCTGAGCGGACCGGCGGGGGCGTTGCCGGCGTCGGAGAAGGTGGCATCGATCACAAAACCTTTCGCCCTGCCCGCGCCTCCGCCTTCCGGCGGAGTGACCTCGCCGGTGAGGCCGCGCAGAAGCTGCGGTTTTTCGCTGCCCGGCTGGAGCCCGAAAACCCAGGAGACCATCTGGCGGATCTGATCCCGGCTGTGATGGCCGTGCGGCAGCATGGGCAGCGGACCCCAGACGCCGGTGGAGCCTTTCTGCACGCGGTCGGTGCTGGCTTCGAGGGCACCGGCCACGCTGCGGTATTTGGCGGCGATGTCGAGGAGCGCGGGGCCGACGACTTTCTGGTCCACGGCATGGCAATTGAAGCAGTCGGCGGATTTCATCAGCGCCAGGCCGGGGGCGGTTTCGCCGCCCCGGTCGGGCAGCGCGCTGATCAGCAGCCTGGGTGAGAAGGAATCCGGCGAATCCGTGGAGTTGCCCTCCTCGGCATCGCTCACGCTGGCGCGCCAGGCGACGGGTTTTCCGGGGCTGAAGAAGTCGCCGCTGACCGGCGATTCCAGCTTCACCACCGGCGGCGTGTTCCCGGCGGTCACGGCCGCGGTGGTCACGCCCGCGCCTCCCGCCGCATCGCGGGCGCGGAGTTCGATGATGACATCCCCGGGCTCTTTGAATTCGATTTCAGGACTGGCTTCGGTGGAGAGAATTTCCGGCGAGCCGGCTTTGCGCCATTCGTATTTCAGCGCGGTGGCGTCGCCATCCGGGTCGGTGGAACCGGCGGCGGAAAACTTCACTTTCAGCGGCACCGGACCGCTGGTGACGCTGGCGGAGACGGCGGCCCGGGGCGGAAGGTTGCCGTGATTGAAGGACACGCGCATCAGCTTCGAGTCCGGATTCGCGCCCCACGTTTCGCCGTAGTCGAGGCAGTAAAGCTGTCCGTCCGGCGCGAAGACGGCGTCGAGCATGCGTTTGCAGGGCAGTTCGGCCACAAAGGGCTCGATGCCCTGGAAATTGGCGTCCTTGTCCAGACGCGCCCACTTGATCACGCGCCGCTCCCAGTCCCACCAGAGCAGGCAGTTGTCATAGCAGGCGGGAAAACCGCCGGTTTTCTCAAAGCCCGGCTGATAGTGAAAAACCGGTCCGGCGCAGGCGGTGCGGCCGCCCTGGCCCATTTCCGGAAATTCCTTCGACGCGCCGTAGGGATAATAAATCATGGCCGGCACGGCGGGCGGCAGGTCCGGGCGGCCGGTGTTGTTCACGCCGCTGTTCACGGGGCGCGCGGGATCATGGATGGTCCCGGTGGTGCTGGTGGCGTGGTCGAAGCGGGCGTAGGGAAAATTGTTGCCGATGAAAAACGGCCAGCCGTGGTTGCCGGCTTTTTTGGCCTGATTGATCTCATCGTAGCCGCGCGGGCCGCGCGGATTGTCGCCGCCCGCGTCGGGCCCGACCTCGCCCCAGTAAACGATGCCGGTCGCGGAATCGACGCTCATGCGCCAGGGATTGCGGCAGCCCATGCAGTAAATTTCGGGCCGCGTGCCGGCCGTGCCGGGTGGGAAGAGATTGCCGGGCGGAATCTCATAAGTGCCGTCGGCTTTGGGCCGGATGCGGATGATCTTGCCGCGCAGGTCATTGGGATTGGCGGCGGATTTCTGGGCGTCCCAGGGCTCCCTGCCCTGGCGGTCGTCGATGGGCGCGTAGCCGTCGGAGTCCCCCGCGGGATGGGTGTTGTCGCCGGTGGAGAAGATCAGACAGCCGTCCGGCGCGAACTCCACGCTGCCCGCGTGATGGCAGCATTCGCGGCGCTGCTCGGGGTAGGTCAGGATGACTTTTTCACTGGCGAGGTCCAGAGTGTCGCCGTTCATGACAAAGCGGCTGAGATGCTGGCCCTCAAAATCAGCCGGCGAATAAAGCAGGTAGATCCAGTGGTTTTCGGAAAAATGCGGATCCAGCGCGAAGCCCAGCAGCCCATTTTCCAAAGCGGTGAAAACCTTGACCTGCCCGGCGTCCACGACAGCTCCGGTGTCCGGTTTCCAAAGGCGGAGTTTGCCGCCGATTTCGATGAAAAAGACCCGCCCGTCCGGTGCCAGCTCCAGCTCCATCGGCTGCGGCATGCCCTCCGCCAGAATCTCCACCTGATAACGGACCGCCGGAGGAGGAGTTGGTGGTGGTGGTGCCCCTGCCGGAGCCGTCCCTGCCTCCGCCCGGGAAAAAATAAGAGCCAAAGTGAGAGCTGGAAGAGCCGGAAAACCACGCATGGCCCTCCAATACGGCGGCCGGACCGGAGGTTTTCCGAAGGATAAGGCGCTGACAGGCAATATTCAGCGGATGGATTTTCCGGGTGCCGGTTCCGGCATGGAAGAGCGGAGTTTCCGCGGGCGTTTGCACATTATGTCCCAGCTCCGTTTTTTCCGCCTTCCAGTGCTTGCCGGCGTGGCTGCGGGCCTCTGCGTTTTCCAAAGCGGTGCCGCCGCTCAGAAGCGGGGGACGGGAGTGAATCCGGATTCTCCGGACACCATCGAGCTGACCCGGAAAATCCGCGATCTCATTGTGAAGGCCGCCGCCGACCGCCCGGAGACAGGGTTTCAGCCTTACTCCGGCTGGATGACCGAAGGCCCGGAGCCCAGAAAGTTCGCCATGGTGCCCATTCCGGCCGGGGAATTTCTCATGGGCAGCCCCGGCACGGAAGCCCAACGCCACCCTGACGAGGGACCCCAGGTGAAGGTGAAAATCGATGCCTTCTGGATGGGGGCCATGGAGGTGACCTGGGATCTCTACACGCCCTTCATGACCAATCCGCATCCCCGCTGGAAGGATGGCAGCAAAAAGAAACCCTCCCCTGACGATCTGCCGGTGGACGCGGTCAGCAGCCCCACCCCGCCCTACACGGACATGACCTTCGGCATGGGGAAAGCCGGATATCCGGCCATCTGCATGACGGAGCACGCCGCCAGCAAATTCTGCCAATGGCTCAGCGCCCAGAGCGGCCAGTTTTACCGGCTTCCCACGGAGGCGGAGTGGGAATACGCCGCCCGCGCCGGGACCACCACCACGTGGTCCTTCGGCGATGACGAATCAAAGCTGGGGGAATATGCCTGGTATTTTGACAACAGCGACCTCACCAGCCACCCGGTCGGCACCAAAAAACCGAATCCCTGGGGGCTTTACGACATGCACGGCAATGTCGTGGAGTGGGTGCTTGATCAGTACAGTCCCGACTTCTATTCGAAACTCACGGTTCTTCCGCGGAGCGTCCCCGTCTCCAATCCCTTCAACAAACCCGTGACCCTCTATCCCCGGGTGGTGCGCGGCGGATCGTGGGATGACGAGACGGACCGCCTCCGCAGCGCCTGCCGCCGGGGATCCAGCGATGTTTGGAAAGGCATGGATCCCCAACTGCCCAAAAGCCGCTGGTTCCATACGAGCGCCCAGTTTCTGGGAATGAGGCTGGTGCGTCCCCTCAGGCTGCCTTCCCTGGAGGAGATGCACGACGCCTGGAACCTCGGGGCCATCGCCGCAAAATAAAAACGTTCCGGCAGTCAGCGGGCAAAGACCCGCGCGCTTTCACGGCCCGTGCGCGCGTCCGGAAGGCGGCATCTTTCCAGCGGCCTCAGGGAAGGAGCGGGGAAGAATCCGCCGGAATCAGGGAATCCCCAGGCTGAGACCGACGGGCTGGTCGCTGCCGGTGACGGCGGCGGCCTCGCTGGCGGCGAGACTGCGGGCGAAGGTGGTGACGACAAGATCGATGTAGGTGCGCAGGGACGCCGGCGGGCGGGCGGGCACGTAAACGATATCGCGCGCGCTCAGGAGAATATCCGGTTTTTTGCCCCGGAGAATGGCGTTGGCGTCGATGATGGCGACGGAGGGATTCCGCAGGGAACCGCGCACGATGGCGACATGTTTGGCCTTGGCGTCCGGCGTCAGGCCCCGGCAGGCGGCGAGGGCGGTGATCAGGGTGGGCCGGCCTTTGAATGGCACCGAACGCGGCTGATTGACCGCTCCCAGCACGTAAATCTGGCTGCCCATGGTGGAGGGCAGGAAAATCATGTCATCCGCCTGCAGATACACATTCTGCGAGGTGTCACCCTGGCGGATGAGGCGCTCAAAATCGACGGGGATCATCTTTCCCTGACGCATCAGAAAACTGTGCTGCAGGTCCGCTATCTCCTCGGTGGCGCCGGACAGGCGGGAGGTGGCGATTCCCCGCGCCTGGCTGATGGCCTCCAGCACGGTCATGGGCTGGCTGAGTTCGTAAAGTCCGGGCGTGTTCACGCGGCCCACCACCTGCACGCGGCGGCTGTGGACCCCGCGCAGGGTGAGGCTGACCTGGGGATTCTGGAGGAACTCCGACAGCCCGTGCTCCAGGGCGCGGCGGGTCTCGTCGAGAGTGTATCCCCAGACCTGAAGGCCGGAGAGAAGGTTGAAGTAAATTTTCCCGTCCGGCCCCACAAACGTGTTCTGCGGGCCGTCGGGGCCGCCGATGAGTTCAATTTCCAGAATATCCCCGGGGCCGACCCGGTAGGGATCCGCGGGAGGTTTCAGCAAAGCCGGGTCCAGGGCGGCGGGCGGACCCGGCCTCGTCATGCCGGGAGCCACGGCGTCCTGCCCGGGGGCGGCCGCGTTCTCCGCGATGGCCGGGTTCCCCGCGGCGGCCGTCTCCTTGAAAACAGGCCCGGAGGAGGTGCCGCAGCCCGTCAGGAAAAGCAGGGCGGGGGCAAGGACAATGGCGGCGGCGGCGGGCAGAATGCCCTTCAGCTTGGGAATCACGGAGGTCAATTAGGGGTGGAGTTGCCGATGAACGGCTGGATTTGATCTCCGGCCCAACTGCTGGCCGCGCTTTGCACGAATGTTTTCAGCGCCGTGTCCAGAATCTCGGCGGCATATTTCCAGGGTTTGTCGGTGACATAAACAAGGTCCAGCGGCTCCAGCAGGACATCGCGCTGTTTCCCGCTGAGAATGGCGGCGGCATCGACCACGATCACCTGCGGTTTCTCCAGCGAGCCGCGCACAATGAGCACCTTCTTTTTCCAGGCGGTGCGGGCGAAGCCCCCGCGGATGGTGATGGCCGCGATGACCGAGAGGTTCTGGGTGACGCCGGTGGTGCCGGGGCTGCCCACGGAGCCCAGGACATAGACCTCGTTGACGGTGCTGGACGGGAAATAAATGTAATCCCCCGGCTGCAGCTGGATGTTCTGCGACATGTCGCCATCGTAGAACAGTCCGGCGAAATCGACCGGCAGGCGTTTTCCGTCGCGGACGAGGAAAGCGCGTTTCATATCCGAAATCTCCACTGTGGTCTCATCCACATACCCCGTCTCCATGCCCCGGGCGCGGGCGGCGGCCTCCATCAGGGTCATGGGGCGGTCCAGGGTGAAGACGCCCCGGTCGACCACGGTGCCCAGCATGTAATATTTTTTACTGCGCCACGCGCCGGGAGTGACAATGACCCGCGCATTCTGAATATAAGCGCCCAGGGCTTTGGTCAGGCCGTCCCGGAGCTGATCAATGGTCAGCCCGCCGGCCGGGAACCCAATGACCTGAAGGTAAGTGAGTCTGCCGTCCGGGCCGATGGGAACATCCGTGCGGGTGTGTTGTTTCTGGCCGTAAACGTGCAGATTCACGCTGTCCCCCGGCCCCAGGGTGAGCTGCTGCTGCCAGGGCGCGAGCACCGGCCGGGCGGGCGGCGGCGCGGGCGGCCGCGGGCGCGCGGCGGCAGGCGGGAGCACCGGCGGGGGAGCGACTGCGGAAGCCGGGGGATTTTGGGCATCCATGGGCGCGGTGCCGTCCGGCAGGGTGTCCAGGGAGGGCGGCTCCTCGGTGGAAAGCGGCGTCCGGGTCTGAGGCAGGCGGTCCCCGGGCCCGGCGGCGGCGTCATCCGGGGAAACCGGCACCCCGTCCGCCGGGGAAAGGGAAACGGCCGGAGGATTCGCCGGAATCAGGGAATCGGGAGTGCTGGCCGGATTTTCCCCCGGTGCCGGAGTTTGAGGAGCAGCGGCGGGCCCTTTCTGAACGGGGGCCACCGTCTGGGCGGCGGCGTGGTCCGTGAGCATCAGGAAGCCCGCCGTCAGGCACAGGCCGAATTTGGCAAGATCGGGAAGTTTCAAAAACACGGGCGGGACGCGGTTGAGCAGCGAGGCCGTGAGGGGCAGGCCACTGCCGCGGATGGTGTCGAGGGCCGGAGTGATGTCCCGGCGGCGGAGCTGACCGCTGCCGCTGAGCCAGAAAAGCGCGGGCAGGGTCTCGGCCAGCAGCAGACTGTCCATGCGGGACGCCGGCGGCAGCTCCACCAGCACCGCCAGCGCGGGCTCGCGGCTCCAGATTTCCAGCGCCGCCCGCCAGAGCGCGCGCCATTCCGGCGTCCAGACAAAACCGGCATCGGGTCCGATGCTGAGAGCCGGCGACTGCGGGGAGCGCAGGATTTCCAGGATTTTTCCGGGATTCCGCAGGGCCTCCTGAAGCGGGAACACGGGCCCGTGCTCCAGAGCGGGCTCTTCGGCGGGGAGGGCAGGGGAGATTCCGGCCTGCGGGGACTCCCCGGTCACGGGGCCGGCTTCCGGAGGGAGTTCCTCCACAGGGCCGGGGAAAACCGGAATCTCGCAGAAAATGATCAGAACTTTCAGACCGCGTTCCAGGGCGGCGGTGGAAAGATGGCGCAGCCAGGTGGTTTTTCCCTCACCGGCGGTGGCGGCGATAAACCCGGCGATCAGGGCGCCTTCGGGGGGAGGAGCGGCCAGCTTCACGATTTCCGCCCAGGCGGAAAACCGCCACCGGCCCAGTTCCTCCGGGGTCAGGGTGTTTTCCGGCGGCAGCATGGCCGCGATGCGCACGCCCACCACCCGCCGCAGGTCCGAAGGCGAAACCAGGGCGTCATTCATCGCCGCCCGCAGCGCTCTCACCGCCAGCAGAAATCCGGCCGCCAGAATGCCTCCGGCCATTCCCAGGAGGATAATTTTCCGGCTGCGTCCCGCTTTTTCCATGCTCTCCGGGGTCGCCGGTGAAAAGATGCGGTAATACCCCAGCGCTTTTTCCGCAAAAAGCTGCGCCTCGCGCTGACGGCCCGCCAGCAGATCACGGGTGGTTTCCAGCGAGGTCACCACCCCGCGCAGCCGCGCGTTCAGAATCGATTTGTCCGGAATGGTGTCCAGCCGCTGCCTCAGTCCATCGCGGAAAGCCTGGAGTTTCTGCTGCTCGGTGATGGCCGTGTCCTGCTCCGCCCGCAGATGGATCAGGTCCAGATACAGACTGTTGGCCACGGCATTGCCGGTGGACTGAAAGCTGTCGGCCGCGCCGGGTTTTCCCGCCTTTTCCTCCAAAGCCCGCACTTTGGCCTGCTGGTCAATGACGAACGGATTCTGCGCCGTATACTGCACCATCAGTTCCGCCAGCTGATTTTTGGCCTCCTGCAGCCGCTGCATGGCGGGATCCTGGCGGGCGAGCTCCTTCTCCGTCTGCTGGATGCGGAAGGCGGTGGTCTCGCGGCTGATGCCGGCCATTTCGATTTTCAGATCCAGCTCCCCGACCTGCCGCAGCAGGCTGTCGGTCTCCCGGGCGGGGTCCGTCAGCCCGGTTTCCCTGGAAAAGGACTGCAGATCCAGCAGCGCCTGGTTCAGGGAGGTCTGGGTGCGGGTCGCCTGGTCGCTGAGGAAAGCGAGAAGCTCCCGCGCCTCCTGCGCCTGGAGGTCCTCCAGAAGCTTCACGACATTGCCCGCGTACAGATTCAGCTCCGCGGCCGCCCGCTGGGGGGAGTCCCGTGAGGTGTAGGCGACGGTGATCAGCTCCGTGTTTTTATCAGGCCGCAGCTCAATGCGGCGGAGCAGTTCCGCGGCATCCACCGGAGGCGTCATTTCGGAACCGGTTTTTTCCGCCATGCTGGAGGCGACCATCAGGGACATGACGGTGGCGGAGGTGAACTGGCGGGGGCGGAAGGATTCTCCGATCTCGCTGGCCTGGAACGTGTTCGGCATTTCCCGCCGCACCAGCTGCACCTGCACGGTGTATTTATTGCGGAGCAGGAACCAGCCGGCCCCGCAGCCGGCGGCGCTGCCCAGAATGGCGATGAGGATCACGCCCCGCCAGCCTTCGGCCAGTTTCAGACCGACCCGCAGAATGTCAAAAGGCAGCAGGGATTTCACCTTCACGGCCACCGCCCCGCCGGACGGGTCCGGAGAGGGGAAAGCGGCGGAGGGGGAAACAGGCGTCATGCGGGGATCGGTGAAAGTGGGCAGGATCGTCTGTACGGGTTTTTACAGGAAATTCAATATCAATGGCCTGAACGATTTGAAGAGTCCTGCCCGCCACCGGCCGGAGACTGATTCCGGAACGGCGGCAGGGGCAGGGCGGATGCCGCCGCCGCGCCGGACGCGGCCCCGGAACCGGCCGACAGCGCCCGCGCCGCCCGCCAGCCCGCCGGGGAAGGCCAGCGCTTTTCCGGGCCAGGCACCGGCTCCGGCGCCGCGGACGGCGGGGACGGGAGCGACGACGGTTTGCCGGCGGGCAGGGGAGCGCTGGAGGGGGAGACCCCGGCTTCCCCCGGAGTCACCGGCTCCACCGGCTCTCCCTTCCGCCGGTTGCGGCGCAGGACGTCCAGCCGCCCGGTGATGCCGTAAAGCAGCAGCCAGAGCATGAGATTGCGCGGCTGGGTCAGGGTCCGCTCCAGCGTGCTCTGGATGTAATTCAGGCTGGTGCCGGTCAGGATTCCGAGGCACAGGCAGCGCTCGAAACTGTGCCGGAAGCTCAGAAATCCCCGGAGATTGCGGAAAATCCCCGCCGCCATGACCAGATACCAGGCAATCAGGCCCGGGTAACCGTTTTCCGAAAAAAGGAGGTAATAATGGCTTTCCACCGGGGCGTTGGGCAAATCCTCCACCACCTTCATATTCCGCCCCCGGATCCAGTCGTAAACCACCTCCGCGTAAGGAAACGGCGCATTGATGACGTGAGCGTAATTATTCCATCCGATCCCCAGCGGATGGGCAGCCTCCATCTGCCGCGCCGCCTCATTCAGAACCTCCCGCAGCTCGGCGCTGGCGTCGTTGCCCTGATCATGAAAACGGCTGATGATGGTGTCGAGGGTGAAGCTGAGCCCCAGAGCGGCCACCGCGCTCATCACGGCCAGCACGGTGAAACGGCGCACGGTGGGTTTTTCGACCAGGCTGAGCACGGACACTCCCGCCACTCCGGCGGCAAACATCAGCAGCGAGGCCCGCGATAAAGCGCCCTGAATGATCACCGCGCTCATCAGAAATCCCCAGACACACAGTTTCTGACCCCGGAACTTCGGCCCCAGGGCCACCGCCAGCAGAGGCATGGCGATGAGAATGGTGTACATCGACAGGGAGTTCTGGTGCTCGAACGTGCCGTGCACCTGGTACTGCCCCTGAAGATATTTCAGCTTCAGCACCACCATCCCCTCCCAGACCATGGTCCCGCCCATGACGACCATGAAAAACCGGATGTCGTCCACCGTGCGCAGACAGTTGAACGCCGCCAGCCCCATCAGCGCGAAAAAGCTCATCTTGTGAACCGCCATCAGCGCATAATCCACGCGCGGGGCGTTGATGATGGAGAGCGAGGCGGTGACGATGAAAAGCCCGTAAATCAGCATGCCCGGCGGCACCCAGCGGAAGCTTTTCCGATCCTCCAGCCATCGGGCCGTCATCAGGGCCACGGCAAGGATGTGGTTGAAATAGAAGTGGTAGCCTTTGGCGTGCCCCCGGTATTTCTCCACGGAATCCAGCGTCAGCCCCCAGTTCCCGGCATCCAGGAGGCCGTTGATGGTCATGAAGCACATAATCCCGAACAGCCAGCGCTGCGCTTTGGGCTTGCCCTTCACGGCCATGCCGATCAGCGGCCCGATTCCAAAGAACACGGGCAGGATGAAGGCCAGCTTGATCCAGTCGAGAGTCGGCACAGGAAGGGGGGAATTTTCTGTAAAAGTATGCGCATTAAGCCATTCACTTCCATCGAATTGTGCTTATCTTCCCCCGCCTCCCATGGTTGCCACCACTTCCTCCCCCGCTTCTCTCCGCCCGACAGCCTCACCCCGCGAATGGGCACGCGACCTTCCACCGCCGGTGGTGATGATGGGAGTTCCCTTCGATCAGGTCACGACTCCGCAGGCTCTGGGGCTGATTGAGGAAATGATCGCCTCCCGCCGCCCTCACATGCTGGCCACGGCGAATGTCGATTTCCTCGCGCAGGCCCAGCTGGACGCGCCGCTGCGGGAAATCCTTCTGAACACGGACCTCGTGGTCTGCGACGGAACGCCGCTGGTGTGGCTTTCCCGCTGGCTGGGCGATCCCCTGCCGGAACGCGTCGCGGGATCGGACATGGTCCCGCTGCTGCTGACGCTGGCCTCGGAGAAAGGCTACGGGGTTTATTTTCTCGGCGGCCAGGAGGAGGTGATGAAAACCGGCCTGGGGATCATCCGCGACCGCTGGCCGGCTTTGAAAATCGCCGGAGCCTGGTCGCCGCCGTTCTCGCCTTTGGAGAAAATGGATCACACGGAAATCCTCCGCCGCCTGAAAGAGGCCTCCCCGGACATCCTCCTCGTTTCCTTTGGCTGCCCCAAACAGGAAAAATGGATCGCCATGCACCTCCACACCGCCAATATCCCGGTGAGCGTGGGCGTGGGGGCGTCGATTGATTTTATCGCCGGCACCGTCAAACGCGCCCCGGTGTGGATGCGGAAATCGGGGCTGGAATGGATTTTCCGCATTATTCAGGAACCCCGCCGCCTTGCCGGCCGCTACTGGCGGGACATCCATATCGTGGCTCCCGGCATGCTGCGCCAGCTCTGGCAGATGCGGGGACGGGGGTTTTTCCAGCGGCGTCAGGCGGGTGCCCGGGCGGCGGAGAAATCTTTGGGCGGGGCGGCGGGCCTCTCCCAGGAAAACCCGGGGCTTCCTGTGGAGATGCTGCACCTGCCGGAACGTCTGGACGCGCTTTCCGCACGCGACACCGAGCTGTGGACCGTGGCCGAAAACACGCCTCACGCCTGGATCATCGCCGACGCCTCGGACACCCAGTTCATCGACAGCACCGGCACGGGCAAGCTGGTGCGCTTCGCCCGCGGCTGCCGCGAGCGTGGAGGGCAATGCATTCTGGCCGCGCCGGGCTCCCTGGTGCTCCAGACCCTGGCGCTGATGCGGTTGAAGGAGTTTTTCGTGATCGCCGGCTCCGTGGAGGAGGCTCTGACGCTCGTGCCCGCCGGCAGCATCACCGTCCGCCGCACCCTCGTCTGGCGGGACACCGTCACCGCCGTCAACCTCGGCACGCTCGACGTCGAGGCCTTCGAGGTTCTGGAAAACCTGCCGGGCGGCAGCTTCCTGACCATTGACCTGGGGGAGGTGCGTTTCATCGACAGCGCCGCCGTGGGTCTCATGCTCCGGCTGCAGCGCCGCGCCCGCCAGCGGCACGTGGATCTTTCCTTTGTGAAAGCCTCCGAGGCCGTCCGCCGGGTGCTGAGCCTGCTGCGCGTGGAAAGTTATCTGCTCACCCGTGAGGCGGAGGTGTCCGCATGATCAAAGCCGGCCTGACCACCACCATGATCCAGGGCGGCAAGTCCGGCGTGGGCCAGTATGTCTTTTCCCTGGTGCGGGAACTTCTGAAGACCGGGCGCGTGGATCTCACGCTGTTTGTGCTGGAGCGGGACATTCCGCTTTTCAATTTCACGGGCGGACAATGCCGTCTCATTCCCGTGCCGGAACAGGAGCGGCCGCCGGTGCGGAATATCCTGTGGCATCAGCTGAAACTGCCCAAAGAGGCCGCCCGGCTGAAGCTTGATGTCCTGCACGCGCCCAGTTACCGGCGGCTGATCCTGTCCGCGCCCTGCGCCCGTGTGGGGACCATTCACGATTTGGCCCCGTTCCATGTCCGGAAAAAATACGACGCCGCCCGCATGTTCTACGGCCGGGTGGTCGTGCGGCGCATGGCCCGCAGCCAGAACGGGCTCATCGCCATCAGCCGCAGCACCGCGCGGGACATTGAGAAATTTTTCGGCATCCCGCAGGACCGCCAGCACATCATCCACAACGGCATCGACCACACCCGCTTCCAGCCCGGCAACGTGGAGGCGGACCGCGCCTGGGCGGCGGAGAAGCTGGGACTGGACCAGCCGTTTTTCCTCTACGTCTCCCGGCTGGAGCATCCCGGCAAAAACCATGTGCGGCTCATCGGGGCCTTCACCCGCTTCAAACAGACCACCGGCCTCCCGTGGCAGCTCGCCCTCGGCGGCAGTGACTGGCATGGCGCGGAAACCATCCGCGCCGCCGCCGCCTCCTCCCCGTTTTCCCGGGACATCATCTTCGCCGGCTTTGTGGCCGACGAGTCTCTGCCCAGGCTTTACCGCGCCGCCCGGGCCATGGTTTATCCGTCGCTTTTTGAAGGTTTCGGCCTGCCGCCCGTCGAGGCCATGGCCTGCGGCACGCCGGTCATCAGCTCCACACGGGGCGCCCTGGAGGAAGTCGTCGCGGACGCCGCCCTGACCATTGATCCGGAAAATCCGGAGGCCATGGCCGCCGCCCTGACTCAACTGGCCACCGACTCCGTCACCGTCGGCCGCCTGCGCGCCGCCGGCCTGGCCAACGCCGCCCGCTTCGACTGGGCCCGCACGGCGGAAAAAGTGCTCCAGGTTTACGAAACCGCCGCCGGCACCGGCCGGATCGCCGGGCCATAGCGCGGAAATCATCAACAGAAGGACGCGAAGAGGCGCGAAGGCTCCGGAAAGCAGGGAAGGCCCCATCATTCCATCCTGCCGGCGCCTTCCCGTTCCTGAATTTCCTTTGCGTCCTTTGCTCCCTTCTGTTTCAATTTCTCTGCTCCCATTTCCCGGCAGGCCTCATTTCAGCGTCAGCAGCCAGGCCAGCAGATCGCGGAAATCCTGCACCGTCAGCGTGGCCTCCAGCGCCTCCGGCATCAGGGAAACCGGGGTGTCCTCCACCCGGGCGATTTTATCCGCCGGAGCGGACTGTGACAAACCGCCGGCCTGAAGAAGCGTGAGATTTCCCCCGCCGTCCTTTGGTGCCGGAACTCCGCTGAGCACCGTGCCATCCCTGAGGGTCACGGCTTTGGTCACATACAGCGGGCCGACCTCACGGCTGGGCTCCAGCAGGGACTGGATCAGTTTCGCGCGGTCCGCCGCGCGGGCGATATTGCCCAGATCCGGCCCCACGGAGGTCCCCCGGCCCTCCACCACATGACAGGTGGAGCACTGGGCCGCCGCGCTGAAAAAAACATTCCTCCCGCGCCCGGCATCGGCGGGAGCGGAGGCATCCATCAGCACGGAAACCCACTCCGCATCGGACTGCGGCCGCGGCGAAGGCGGCGGAGTTCCCAGAGCGAGGGCCGCCTGCGATTTCAGGTCCCCGGAAGCGCCGGCTTTTTCCGCGGCGGCGGCCAGCGCGGCGCGGACCTCCGGCTGCGAAACATGAGTCCGCAGTGCCCGCGCGGTTTCCAGAGCCACGTCGGCATTCTCCTCATTGAGCAGAGGCAGCAACGGCAGCACCGCCGCGTCATCCCGCGAACCCAGAGCCCCCAGCGCGTCCAGCCGGAGCGGCACCGGCGCATTCCCGTCGAGGGCAATGCGCAGCAGAGGCGCGATCACCGCTTTCACTCCCACAAAACCAAGGCTGCGGATGGCCTCCTGTCTCACTCCCGGATCCCCCTCCGCGCTCAGTTTGATCAAAGTGCGGATCATGGCCGGAGCCTTGAAATTGGTAAGCCGGGGAATGGTCGCCGCCTTGACCGCCGGGGTCACCGCCGGATCCGCCAGCAGGCGCTGGAGCAGCTCATCATTGGAGGCCACCGCCGTGGCGGCGGTCGGCGGGGCGTCCCGCGAAATCAGATCCAGAGCCGCCAGCCACAACGCGAAATCCTCACCCGTGATCGGCTGCTCCCCTCCGCCATGAAGCGCTTTTTCGACCAGCGGGCGCAGGGATTTCAGCCGCAGATCCGCCGCCCAGCGCATGGCCAGACGGCGCACCCCGGCGTCCCTGTCCTCAAGCGCCGCGCGCAGCAGCGGCTCCGCCTCGGGATAATCCGCCCGCCGCAGCGCCAGCAGCACGCCCAGCCGCAGGGCCGGGTCCGGACTCCCGGCTTCCCCCGGCAGGGAATCCCGGAAAACCGGCCGGCTCAGCGCCGTCAGCGCGGCGGCGGAAATCCACGGATCCCTGTCGGTCAGCGCGGTTTTCAGTTCCGGCCAGGCGCTGATTTCCGTCAGCCCGGCGAGACGGGCCCGGCGCCGTTCCGGCTCCGTCACCGGCAGCGTGCTGTGTCCGCGCGGTGTTTTTTCCGGTGATTTGGATTTGAGACGCCAGACGCGCCCTTTTCCATGAACGGAATATTCGCGGTCGGCCCAGTCGGTCAGATACACACTCCCGTCCGGCGCGGCGGCCAGACAGGCCGGACGGAAACCGGCGTCCCCCCGGATCACCACCTCCCGGGTTCCCGAAAAAGAGGCCCCGCGCGGCTGCAGGCGGAACCACGACAGCGTGCTGTCCCCCCACTCCGTAAGCAGAAACCCATCGCCCCGCTCCGGTCCCAGGCTGGCCAGACGCGCGTCCAGCAGACTTGTCGGGGCTTCTCCCGTCCCCGTGATCATCGGCAGCGTGCCCGGCAGTTCTCCGTTCCAGCACACAAACGGATGCAGCCCGCTCCGGCCGTATTGAAAATGATAACCATAATCACCACCCTCCACGATGTGCAGCAGGCGGCTGGGCGGCCGGGAATCCGGATCATTGTCCCCCACGATCAGCCGTCCCGCGCCATCCGCCGTGAGCGCGAAAGCATTCCACAGCCCCGTGGCATACCGTTCCAGTTTCGAGCCGTCGCGGCGGATCCGGAAAATATTCGCCCCGCCCGGCGTGTAGGTGAAACGGGAGCCGTCCGTGCCTTTCGCCGTGTAAACCGCTCCAAAATTCTCGCCGCTGCCCACATAAATATACCCGTCCGGCGTGAACACCAGGCTGCTCAGGCCATTGTGGGGATACACCGCTGTCGTTTCCAGTGTCAGAAGCGGCGCCTGCCGGTCACAGATCCCGTCGCCATCCGTGTCCTCCAGACGCACTACTCCATTGCGGTGAACCACATGCAGCACTCCGTCGGGATCGAACTGCAGATTCATCGCCGCCGTGAAGCCTTCGGCGAAAATCCGGCTTTTGTCCGCCCGTCCATCCCCGTCCGTGTCCTCGAAAATCCGGATGCGGTCCGTCTTCGGCCCCTGGTAGTCAGGCTTCACCAGATGAGTGTGGCTCTCGGTCACAAACACCCGCCCCGCTTTGTCCACCGCGATACCGATGGGAGTCACAATCTCCGGATCCGCCGCGAACAGCGTCATTTCCCATCCCGGCACCAGCACTGCCGGCGGCGCCAGCCCGGGATCCGCCCCGCAGGCCAGACTGATGGTCAGAAACAGCAGCGGCACCGGGAGCGACGGGATTTTCATCCAGGCAGAAAAGCGGAACTCCCTCCCCGACGCAAGAACCGGGAATATGGAAACCGCCATTCACCGCTGCCCCCCGCAATGGACGGCAATGAAAATCTTTGTTCCGCCGACGCAAAAGACCGGAGGAAACAAACCTCCGGTCTTTTGTAAATCAGCAGTTTTGGAAGCCTCTTCTTCCGGATATTCCGGAAAACGGGGAATTTCCTTTCCCCGGTAAGAACTCAGGCCACGCGGCGGCGGCGGCGCAGGAGCGCTCCGGCCCCGGCAAGCCCGAGGAGAGCGGTGGACCCGGCCTCAGGAACGGCGACCACGGAGAAATTCGAGAGGGTGTGGCCGCCTTTGCCCTGAACGTCACGGTCCTGCCCCATGATGAAACCGAAGAAAGGAGTGGCCATCAGCGCCTGGCTGAAACCGGCGGTGGCATAGGTTGTGCCGCCGTAGTTGGCTCCGGAGCTGTCCGACCAGGAGTACCCTGAACCGGTCAATGTCAGGGTGAAAGTCCGGGAGGTGTTCGCCCAGTTCCAGCCGGCCACGGTCACATTTCCGCGGTTGGTGCCGTCACCATTCACGGTTTTGGTGGTGTTCCCGTCGAAAAGACTGGCCGTTGCCTGACCGGTCGCCGTGCCGAGAATATTCATGTCGAACCAGATGCCCCCCTGGGTGTTAACATACATTTCCGCACCCTGGCCCTGAGTCACGGTGTTGGGAAGGATGCCCAGCTGAATACGGTATTCCGCATCCGTGCCACTGGTGCGGACGGTGGAAACCCCGCCGATTGTCCAGGAATACTGGACCGAGCTGGCAGTGGTGGAAAGCAACTGGCCCACCGAGATCTCATCATTGCTGTGCAGCTCGGTGCGCTGCCATGCGTCAGCCGTGGTTCCCGGAATCCATTTGGCGTTGGCGGCGACCGTCTCGCTCGCGGACTTGGTGCCATTATTATAAACGGTGGAACCGCTTCCGGTATTTCCGGCACCAGCGGTGGCGAAGTCGCCGTTGTTGAAATTGTCGCTCACTATCACCGCGGCACCGGCGGTGGTGACAAACAGGGGCAGGAGAAGGGTCGGAAGAATATTTTTCAGCGTCATGGGAGTATGATTAAGATCGTCGCGCTATCCGTCAAGAATATTAAAAATATTTCTGAAGAGTGATTTCCGCCGCCTTCCGCAGGAAAATCATTCTCAAAACTCCCATCGCGGCAACCCCGCTGCCCGTTCCCCCGGTCAACGGTTTGGCTCCTTACGCGGCGGCGGGCGGCAATATCAAACCGCACCCTGCCGCCGCACCCGAAACACTCAGAATGGCCCGCTGATTCCCAGAATTTCCCGGACCGCCGCACGGCGTCCCTCATGAGTGCTATCGTCAACAACAGGCGTCCAGCGTATATCCTCAGGCGGCGCGGGCAAATCCAGCCAGGACCGGCAGCCGCCGAAATGGCGCTGATCCGGAAATGTCCAGGGGCTGGCCAGGCGGTGAATTCTCAGGAAGGCAAGGCTGATTCCCGTTTCCTCTGAATAATCAAACCGCGCCCGCACCGTCTCCTCCGTCCAGAAATGGAAAGGCCGCAGCCGCGCGGCGGTTTCCCGGGAGGTGATCTGATGCTTGAAATCCACCGTCGCCAGGAACCGCACGGTATGAAAGCCGTCGGCGGGTTCGGCAACCGTCTCCGCCATGTCCGCCGGAGGAGTCCAGGGAAACTGCCCGTCCTGCTCGTGAAAATGCGTGGGAAAGAGAAAAAACCGGTCATGCCGCCACCAGAAACCGCCCCGGCCCTCATGAATGCCGCCTTTCCGCAGAATCAGACTCTGGGCTCCGGCTCCCAGCGCCGCGCAGACCAGCGACCATTCCTTGAAACCGCTGGCGGTTGGAGAGGATGAATCCGGCAAAGCGGGATCAACGGCGGAATGCGGAGAGGGAGGCATGGGGGAGGGACAGAACCGGGTGGGAGACCATGCTCAGCCGCAGCCGCCGGTTGGCCAAGTGGATTTCCTTTAAAATTTCCGCTGGCGTTTTCCCCGGTCCACCGTTTACTGCGGGTTCTGCCTTGGCAGTATGGTGACCGTAGTTCAGCGGTAGAGCGCCAGATTGTGATTCTGGTTGTCGCGGGTTCGAATCCCGTCGGTCACCCCATTTTTTCTTTCCTCCGGCCGCTGTCCGGCGGCGGACCGCACCCCGTCCCACATGGAGTCACTGGAAGCCCTGATCGGCCACACCTTCCAAAACCCCGATCTTCTGCGGGTGGCTCTCACACACCCCAGTCTGGCCTATGAGACCCAGCGGGAGCATCCGGACAATCAGCGGCTGGAATATCTTGGCGATGCTGTCCTCCAGCTGGTGCTCTCGCATCACCTTTACGACGCCTTCCCCGGCTCGGCGGAGGGATCCCTGACCAAACTGCGGTCGCGGCTGGTGTCCCGCCCGGCCCTCGCGGCCTACGGACGCCGGCTGGAACTGGGGCCTCACCTGCTCATGGGACGCGGCGAGGAGGCCAGCGGCGGCCGCCAGAGGGACAGTGCTCTGGCCGATGCCGTGGAGGCCCTGGTTGCCGCTGTTTATCTGGACGGAGGTCTGGATACGGCCAGAACCGTGATCCTGCGTCTTTGCGGCGCGGAGCTCACTCAGGTCATGGAACGCCCCACGGAGGTGAATCCCAAAGGACAGCTCCAGGAGTTCCTCCAGTCCTTCACGCTCGGCAGCCCCCGCTACATCATCGTCAGCGAGGAGGGGCCGGATCACCGGAAATCCTTCGGAGCCCGCGTGGACTGGAACGGCCAGACCCTCGGCACCGGCGGCGGAGCCAGCAAAAAGGAAGCCGAGACAGCCGCCGCCCAGGCCGCCCTGGAAGGACCCGCCGTGGCCGCCCTGAGGAGCGCGTCCTCTCCATCAGCCTGAGATTCGGGCCCATAAGCGAAGAAAGCGGAGTCTCATGCCCTTTCTTCCCCGGGACTCAGCTATCAAATATGCGGCTCGATTCCAGGAATTGATAATTGAATCCGGGATCCGGAAACAATCTCATTTTTCCAGCCCGTCCAAGTCTCCCCGCCGGGGCGGTTCAGAGGCTGTGAATAACCCGGTGAATAACTTGTGAATCATTGCTGGTAACTTCCCGGATTGTGAGAATCATTGCTGATTCACAGGGTTATGCGCCACTTGTTCACCGGGCAGAAGGCTGTGGAACGCTTGATTTTAAAGGGAGGAACACGGTTATTACAGTTATTCACCGCCCTTATTAAGACTGAGTTTTATTTTAGAAATGAATTCTCTTATTCAAGAGGTGGGGAACAACTTTCCCGGAAGTCCGGAAAGTGGAGTTTTCCATTCTCCGGCGGAAGCGGAGGGACTCCGCCCTTCTCCTGCTTCTGAAGGTGCTTTTCTCAAAACCTGACCTGAAGGACGCGAATCCCTTTGCACTCCGCCATCATCCTGCTAAAGACATGGCCGGTCCCGGACTGATCTTCGCGGGTGTAGTTCAATGGCAGAACACGAGCTTCCCAAGCTTGATACGAGGGTTCGATTCCCTTCACCCGCTCCATCCGGTCAATCCAGCCCTGCCGGCATATCAGTTCCGGGGGATTTGGGAGTAGGCGTCAGCATTCTGGTGGCTGTTGGAGAGGTGATGAGCCTTTGAATCAAACGGGGTGTTTTTCGATGGGGAAAACACTTTCCGGAAATCCCGGGGAATCCGGAGAGAACAGGCAAAAACAAAACATTCCGCAAATGGAACGCGAATGCAATGCATATGCGAAATTTCCCATTGTGGCGGCGGATTTATTTAATTTACAAGTCGTTCATTTTGAACGCGTTGCAACATTTTTTGGCGATGGCCCTCAGTTTGCGTTCAGGAAAAGAGATTCTCAAATCTCCACGCCAGAGCCGACATGAACAAACGCCACGCTTCTCCCGCTTCGTTGGTTGTCGAATTTTCCCGGAGCTCTTTGCGGACTCCCCGGCTTCTCCTCCTCCTGGTGGTGGCGGGACTGGCTATGGGACGCAATCACGCGGAGGCGGGAGTTTCCCTCCACACGTTCGGCAAGGAATGCCACGAGCTTTCCGAGCGGCGGGAAGGGGATAACGCCAGAATGGCCAGACTGATCATCAAGTCCTGGGTTCAGGGGCTGGAGGGCCATGTGGCGCTCAATGTGAGCAGTGGTGGAAGCAATGGGGCGCTTTCCACTGTTTTTACGAATGCGGAGGATCCGGCGTGGTGCGCGGCGAGCATTGAGAAATTTTTAATGGAAAATCGGGCGTCGCTTCCCGATGACCTTCCGGCGGTGCAGGTGCTTCCTCTCTGGTGGATGAGTGTTCATCCCGGCGCTGAACCGAAGCACAAGGAATTGCTTCAGACCCGTCTGTTGGCCCTGAAAGCGAAAAAGGCGCAGTCCATTCCCGTCCGGCGCTTCAGCAAGTAGCCATGCCTGCCCGGGCGCGGCTTCTGTCAGTCATTCAGGGAATCGATGGCCGTTTTCACGTGCAGGAGAATGACGCCTGAGAGGTCGTCGGTGCGGGGGGTGTCCGTGAGGCCGGGGTCCATGACGGACTCCGTGACGGCGCCAAGGAGCGCCATCTGGGGGTAATCACGGGTCAGGTGGCGCGCGCCGCGCATCCATTGGAGTTCGCTGGCGGCTCCGAGGATCTCCATTTGCCTTTCATTTTCGTCCCAGGCGGCTTCAATCCGCTCCTCGGTGACCTCGTGGGTGGCTCCACCGCATTTTTTGAAAGCGAGCCAGGCCCAGAGGCCATAGAAAAAAATCAGTCCGCGGTCATCGCGGGAGGAAATGGCCTCTTCGGCGGCCTGGAGGTAGCCGGCGAGGATCGGCTGTTCCTGCCGGAAGAGGGCGACGTGGTCGGTGAGACGGTCATCGTCCTCGGTGTTCAGCTCATTCCAGGCATCGGTCACAGCGCTTGGGGGCACGACGGGCATGGGGGCAGGGTGGCACAGGCGGGGGGCGGAGTCAGGGGTTTCTTTTTTGGAAAAGCGCGCCAGATTCCCGGCCCTCCGATTTTTCCTCCTGACAGCTCCGCCCCGATCCCGGCTTTTTAGCCGCCTTTTCCTTTCTCCCCCGTTTCCTTTCATCCCCCGACCGATTGACCGATCCATGAGCAGCGAACGCCGCAAGCCTTTCCCCTTCGATGAATTCGAGCCCCGCTGGCAGCAGCTCTGGGACACGGAGAAAACCTTCCGCACCGCCGGTCCGGGGGATGCTGATTTTGACGGGTCGAAGCCGAAGTTCTTCGTGCTGGACATGTTCCCTTATCCCAGCGGCTCGGGCCTGCATGTCGGCCACCCGGAGGGCTACACAGCCACGGACATTCTGGCCCGCACCAAGCGCATGCAGGGCCACAACGTGCTGCATCCCATGGGCTGGGACGCTTTTGGCCTGCCGGCCGAGCAGTATGCCATCAGGACCGGCCAGCATCCGCGTGTGACCACGGAGGCGAACATCGACAACTTCCGCCGGCAGCTGAAAGCGATTGGTTTTTCCTACGACTGGGACCGCGAGGTGAACACCACGGATCCCGGCTACGTGCGCTGGACACAGTGGATCTTCCTCCAGCTCTATCATTCGTATTTTTGTGAGGAAACCCGCAAAGCCCGTCCCGTCAGCGAGTTGGAAGCCAAAGGCTGGAGCCGCGAACAGATCGACGCCGTGCGCTTGGCTTTCGTCCACGAGGCCCCCGTGAACTGGTCGCCGGATCTGGGCACGGTGCTGGCGAATGAGGAAATCGAGGAATGGAAAGCCAAAGGCCACAAAGTGGAGCGCCGCCCGCTGCGCCAGTGGATGCTGCGCATCACCAGCTACGCCCAGCGCCTGATTGACGAACTGGAGCCCCTGGACTGGCCGGAGGGCATCAAACTGCTCCAGAAAAACTGGATCGGGCGGAGCGAGGGGGCGGAGGTGCAGTTTTCAGTTTTCAGTTCCCAGTTTTCAGAGGCTGCCGGAGAAGAAGCGGGTGCCGGCGGTGCGGTCCCACTGAAAACTGAAAACTGTCCCACTGAAAACTTCTTCACCATTTTCACCACCCGTCCCGATACCCTGTTCGGAGCGACCTACATGGTCTTGGCACCGGAGCACCCATTGGTGGCTCAAATGACCACGCCAGATCAGAAAGCGGCGGTTGAAGCCTACGTCCAGGCCTGCGCCAGCAAGTCCGACATGGACCGCGGCGACCTGAACAAGGACAAGTCCGGCGTCTTCACCGGCGCCTTCGCGGTGAACCCCGTGAACCGGGAAAAGATCCCCGTCTGGATCGCCGACTACGTCATGATGGGCTACGGCACCGGAGCCATCATGGCCGTGCCCGCGCACGATGAGCGGGATTTCGAGTTTGCGAGGAAGTTCGAGCTGCCGATCAGGCCAGTCCTTGGGAGCACAGGCGTCTCGCCTGTGCGTTCCGCAATAAGCCTCGAAACTTACCACAACGAAGCCCCCAAACACGTCACCAGCCGCTTCCTTCCTCATTGGCAGCAGGGTCATACCGCCTGTTTCGTCACATGGCGGCTCGCTGACAGTATCCCCGCCGAAAAACTGGCCGAACTGCGGGCGGAGCGGCTGGCGTGGGAGGCGGCGCACCCGGAACCTTGGTCGAAAGAGGAAGAACTGGAGCGCCATACTCTCTTCAATGACCGTATCGACGAATGGCTGGATGCGGGCTCTGGCTCGTGTGTGCTGAAAGAGGCAGCTATTTCGGCCATCGTGGCTTCCGCACTGAAGCATTTCGATGGCGACCGTTATCACCTTTATGCGGCGGTGGTAATGCCGAATCATGTCCATGTTCTTTTCCAGCTGTTGGGTGAAAATCAGATTTCGGATATCCTGCAAAGTTGGAAAAGTTTCACCTCCAAACAGATAAATACGAAGCTGGGAGGAGAGGGACGGCTGTGGCAGGTGGAATCGTACGACCGTCTGATTCGGAATGAACGGCACTTTGGCGCGGTGGTGAATTATATCCGGAACAATCCTGAGAAGGCGGGACTGCGGGAGGAATCGTTTGTGCTGATCGATAACTTTGGCGGGAATCGCACAGGCGAGACGCCCGTGCTCCCATTTTGTGAGCACGGCTTCGCCGTGAACTCCGGTTTCCTCGACGGCTTGCCCACTGCGAAGGCCAAAGCCAAAATGATCGACTGGCTCGAAGCCAAAGGTCTTGGCAAGCGCCGCGTGCAGTTCAAGCTGCGCGACTGGCTGTTCTCGCGCCAGCGTTACTGGGGCGAGCCTTTCCCGATCGTCTGGGAAAACGGCAACCACGCCGCCATCCCGGATTCCGAACTGCCCCTGCTGCAGCCGGAGCTGGAGGATTTCAAACCGACGGGCGACCCGCGCGGGCCGCTGATCAAGGCCACGGACTGGATCAAATACAGCGAAACCGCCCAGCGCGAGACCAACACCATGCCGCAATGGGCCGGCTCCTGCTGGTATTACCTGCGTTACTGCGATCCGAAAAACACCGAGCGCTTCATCTCCAAAGAAGCCGAGGCCTACTGGCTCGGCGGCAACGGCAAACCCGGCGCGGTCGATCTCTACGTCGGCGGCACCGAGCACGCCGTGCTGCACCTGCTCTACGCCCGCTTCTGGCACAAGGTCCTCTTCGACCTCGGCCACCTGTCCACCACCGAGCCTTTCCAGAAGCTGGTGAACCAGGGGCTGATTCTAGGCGAGGACGGTCAGAAAATGTCGAAGTCCGTCGGCAATGTGGTCAATCCCGACGACGTCATCAAAGAGTATGGCGCGGACTCCCTGCGGCTTTACGAGATGTTCATGGGCCCGCTGGAGCAGGTGAAGCCCTGGAGCATGAAGGGCGTGGAGGGCGTGAGCCGCTTCCTCGCCCGCGTGTGGCGCGTGGCCTGCGAGGAGAATCAGGCCGGCGAATGGGTGCTGAATTCCAAAATCACCACCGATCCCTGCACGGACAAAGCGCTGCGCCGTGTGGTCCACCAGACGATCCAGAAAGTGACCGGGGATGTCGAGGCCCTCAGCTTCAACACCGCGATCTCCCAGATGATGGTCCTGACCAACGCCTTCACGAGCGCCGCCACTGTCCCGCTGACCGAGTTCCACCAGCTGCTGCTGTGTCTGAATCCCTTCGCGCCGCACGTCAGCGAGGAGATCTACGCCCGTCTCCGCGCCGCCTTCCCGCAGCTCGACGCCCGCCAGCTCTGCCAGCAGCCCTGGCCGCAGTGGGACGAGGCCGCGCTGGTGGTCGATGAGATCGAAATCGTCATCCAGGTGAACGGCAAGCTCCGCGACAAAATCACGGTCGCCACCGCCGCCACCGAGGAGGAGATCAAAACCGCCGCCTTGGCCTCTCCGAAAATTCAGGAGCACACCGCCACCGGCACCATCGCCAAAGTCATCGTGGTTCCGAAAAAGCTGGTGAACATCGTGGTGAAACCATAACCATCCGCCGCCAGTTCCGCAGGAATTCCAAAGCCCGATCCGCAGGATTTTGGACTGCGGCGACTTGTCGCCGCTTTGGCCAGCTGGACTTGTCCCGCGCCGGACGCCGCAAAGGGTGATTCGCGCTCTTACCCTGAGCGCCGGATCACGCAACGGCGCACGCCGTCTATCCAAAAACGGGGACAAGTCCCGCGCTCTCCAAATTCTCCCGGCCAATCAGGATTTCCGGACAAAGCCGGTCCACCCCCGCCTTGCGCCGCCGCCTCAGCGCTTTATCCTCGCCCCTCACTCACACGAACTTATGGCGGATGACGGACTGACGCCGATGATGCGGCAATACCAGACCATGCGGCGCTCCCTGCCGGATGATGTGCTGCTGATGTACCGGCTGGGCGATTTTTACGAGATGTTCTTCGAGGACGCGAGGATCGCGGCGGGCATTCTGAATCTCACGCTGACCAAGCGGAACGCCATTCCCATGTGCGGCGTTCCCTATCATTCCGTGGAGGGTTACCTGCAGCGGCTGATCCGCGAGGGGAAGCGCGTGGCCATCGCGGAGCAGACCAGCGAGCCGGTGCCGGGGAAGCTGGTGGAGCGGGAGATTTCCCAGATCATCACCGCCGGTACGGTGATGGATCTGAACATGCTCGACAGCGGGCGGAACAATTTTGTGGCCGCCGTGTGGCAGGACAAGGGGCGCTGCGGGCTGGCTTATCTGGACCATACCACCGGTGAATTCCGGGTGGCGGAATATGCGGATGTGGCGGCGGTTTCGGATGAGCTGGGCCGCATCCAGCCGGCGGAGCTGCTGATCAGCGAGGAGCAGCTGGCGGTGTTTGGCGGCCTGAAAGGCGCGATGCCGCTGGAGGCGTGGCCGTTTCTGTTTGACCAGGCGCTGCACAGTCTGCTGGGGCATTTCAAGGTGCACTCGCTGGACGGGTTCGGCTGCGCGGGCATGCGGGCGGCCATCGGCGCGGCGGGCGGGGCGCTGTATTATCTGCGCGAGGTGCTGCGCCGGAGCCTGGATCACGTGAACCGCCTGCAGACGCGTCCGGACGGGAGCACGGTGATCATTGACGCCGCCAGCCGGGCGAATCTGGATCTTGTTTTCTCACGCGGCGGCGCGGAGCATACGCTGTTAGGGGCGATGGACCGCACGGCCACGCCGATGGGCGCGCGGCGGCTGCGTGACTGGATTCTGCAGCCTTTGCGCGATTTGGAAACACTGCGCGCGCGGCAGGATCTGGTGGAATCGCTGATCGGCGCGCCGTTTATCCTGACAAAAATCCGGGAAAGCTTCAAAGGCATCCGGGACATCGAGCGCACCCTGGCGCGGCTGGGGCAGGCTTCGGGAAATCCCCGCGATTTGCAGACTCTGGCGTCGTCTTTGGAGGAGGTGCCGACGTTGCGCGAACACCTGGAATCGCTGGATCCGGCCCCGGCTCTGGCGGCGGCGCTGCATCCCCGGCTGCGGGCGTTTCCGGAGCTGACGGAACTGGTCCGCGAGGCGCTGGTGGACGAGCCGCCGGCTTTGCTGAAGGAGGGCGGAATTTTCCGCGATGGTCATCATCCGCTGCTCGACGAGCTGCGCGCGGCCTCCACCAAGGGCAAGCAGTGGATCGCCGACCTCCAGACCGCCGAAATTGAGCGCACGGGCATCAAGTCGCTGAAGGTGAAGTTCAATGCCGTCTTTGGTTATTTCATCGAGATCACGAAGTCGAATCTCGACAGCGTGCCGCCGGATTATCAGCGCAAGCAGACCACGGTGAACGCCGAGCGTTTCATCACGCCCGGCCTCAAGGAAATGGAGGACAAAATCCTCGGTGCCGACGAGCGCGCCAAGCGCTTGGAGCATGAGGAATTCCTGGCCCTGCGCTCGCAGGTGCTCCAGCACATGGCGGACATCCAGGACACGGCGGACGCTCTGGCGGTGCTGGATGTGCTGGGCAGCATGGCGGAGTCCGCGCGGCTGCACCACTACTGCCGCCCGGTGCTGAATGAGTCACGCACCCTTTACATCAAAGACGGCCGGCACCCGGTGCTGGACGGGAATCTGAATGGCGAAAAGTTTGTCCCCAACGACGTCCTGCTGGAGCCGGCGGAAAACCGGCTGCTTATCCTGACAGGGCCGAACATGGCGGGCAAAAGCACCTACATCCGCCAGGTGGCGCTGCTCACGCTGATGGCGCAGACCGGCAGTTTTATCCCGGCGGCGGCGGCCGAGATTGGGCTGGTGGACCGGATTTTCACGCGGGTGGGGGCAAGCGACGACCTGTCGCGCGGGCAGTCCACGTTCATGGTGGAGATGCACGAGACGGCGGCGATTCTGAATAACGCCACCGACCGCAGTTTGGTGATTCTGGATGAAATCGGCCGCGGCACCGCCACCTTCGACGGCCTGTCCATCGCCTGGAGCGTGGCCGAGCATCTGCACGACGTGCTGGCCTGCCGGACGATTTTCGCCACCCACTATCACGAACTCACCGGCCTGGCGGCGCGCCGGGCCGGCGTGAAAAACTGCAGCGTCGCCGTGCGCGAGTGGAACGACCGCATCATCTTCCTGCGCAAAATCGTCCCCGGCGCCGCCGATAAAAGTTACGGCATCCAGGTCGCTCGTCTCGCCGGCCTGCCGAAGGAAATTCTCGACCGCGCCAAGGCGATCCTGACCACTCTGGAGGCCAACGCCTCAGCGCCGGACACTGAGCCCGCCGGCACCGGTGAAAGCGCATCCGCCCCGGCTCCCGCCAAGCCTCGGCGGGCACGCCGCTCCGCCGCGGCCATCCATGGACCGGACGCGGTGCAGCCGCAGCTGGTGCTTTTTGACTGAAAAAGAGCGGGGAAATCGCGGTTTTATGGCCCTTCCCCGGCAGCTTGCCGCCGCGCTGCTTCCATGAGGAAGGCTGTGTCCCACTCATGGCGGTTGGCATCGAAAAATCGAATTTCAAAGTCCGCCGTCCGCCGGATTTTGCGAAGCTCAGGACTGCTCTCCAGAATGGCGACGGCCAGCGCGCAGGCATGCAGAAAATGATCGGGTAAGTCCACTTCCCCGCTCGCGGCAGGATGCGTGCTCAAACGGTCAAACAGTTTGTAATGAACATTATTGACCGCATTCACCTCCGGCTGGCATTCAAACTCGTAAAGACCAAACTCCCACGCGTCGTAATACCAGCGTCCCAAGGCATCCAAAAGCTCCGCGTCGGTCCTGGCAGGCCAGTTCGATTGGGTTCGGAAGCGTGCAGGCATGCTCCCGTATCCCTCTTCAGTATTCAGGTGGACGGACAGTTCCCAATTCTGCCCGTGCACAATCACCATGCCATAAACAACGGCTGCAGGATTCTGCCGACTGAATGTGGCGATCACTTCGCGCAGATACCTGCCAAGCGTCCGGTATACCAGACCCCAGTCCACAGCCTGAGGCGTGTCCCAATTCGCCACAATCGTTTCGTATGACATCGGGCTGAAAGTTGGGGCGGCCATCAATGGGTAATGACGGATTGGGAATCGGATTTGACCGGCTTGTGGTATTGCGGTGCGGGCAGCGGCCTATTCCACCGTCACCTTCGACAGGTCCCAGGTCGGTGCCGGGTATTTCAGCTCCAGTTTGGCCAAGGTTTCGCGGACGATGCCGGCGATGACGGCGTTGCGGTAATATTTACGGTTCGCGGGGACGACAAACCATGGGGCCTCCGCCGTGCTGGTGCGGCTGAGGACCTCCTCGTAGGCGGCGCTGAACTGTGGCCAGAGGCGGCGGTCGGCGATGTCCTCGGGGTTGAATTTCCAGTGCTTCTCCGGGCTCTGCAGGCGGGACTGGAGGCGGCGGCGCTGCTCGTCGCGGGAGATGTGCAGGAAGAATTTGAGAATGGTCGTGCCCTCATCGCTGAGCATTTTCTCGAAGTTCACGATGTGCTCGTAACGTTTTTCCCACACCGCTCTGGGCGCGAGGTTTTTGACGTTCACGGCCACCACATCCTCGTAGTGGCTGCGGTTGAAAACGACAATCTCGCCTTTAGCCGGGGCCTCGCGGTGGACGCGCCAGAGGAAGTCGTGGTCCAGCTCCTGCGCGGTCGGGGATTTGAAGGAAATGACGCGGAATCCGTGAGGGTCGATACCGCTGAAGATATTGCGCACCGTGCCGTCCTTGCCGCTGCCGTCCATGCCTTGGAGGACGATGAGCAGGCGGTGGCGGCGCTCCGCGTAAAGCATGCGCTGGAGCTGCTGCAGGTCGATTTTCAGGCGGTCCAACTGAGCGAGGCCGCGCTCCTTGTCGCCGGCGAGCTCGGTTTCACCATTGGGATCAAAGTCGGTGAGTTTCACCCTCGTGGCGGGGCGGATGCGGTAAATCTTCATGCGTGGTTTTGAACGGGACCTTCTGAGTCACCCCACCCCACGCAAGAGCAAATGTCCGCCGCCCGCGCTGGTTGGCCGGCGGTTTCCGTCAGCCGGCTTTTCCTTTCTCAAGCCAGCTCCGGAACGATGCCGGGAAGCGGGTTTTCCGGTTTGCGGCGGCGGGGAAATGGAGGCAGGTTCCCGCATGGCTCAAGTGACAGCTCCGACGAAAGCCGTGCAGGCCCCCTCTCCCCGCCGACGGGTCTCCAAGGCCGTCCGCCCGGCGGTTCTGGAAAACGGGGACCGGCTGACGGCCCATGAATTCATGCGGCGTTATGAGGCCATGCCCGGCCTCCGGAAGGCTCAATTGATTGATGGAAAAGTTTTTATGCCCTCTCCCGTCCGCGCCGATGCCCACGCTGAACCCGATGGTCTGATCCAGCTTTGGCTGGGTCTTTACTCCATCGGGCATCCGGAATTGAAGGTTTACCCCAACGCCACCCTCATTCTGGATGCGGACAACGCCTTTCAGCCGGACGCCATTCTCTGCTCCCAGCCCCGGGCGGGCGGCAGCGTGTGGCTGGATGAAAAGGGGTATCTGCGCGGCGCGCCGGAATTTATCTGTGAAATCGCCGCCAGCAGCGCCTCCATTGATCTTCACGCCAAATTTCAGGCTTACCGCCGCCACGGGGTGAGGGAATATCTCGTCTGGCTCACCGGGGAAAACACGCTGCGCTGGTTCCAGCTGGAGGAGGATGATTACGTTGAGAAAAAAGCCAGGGGCGGTCTGCACTCCAGCGCCGTTTTTCCGGGTTTGGTGCTGGACACCAAAGCGCTCCTGCGCGGAGACAAAGCCAAACTGGCCGCCGCGCTGAAAGCGTGATCCGGTGGAGTGGATGGCTGCCGGCTGATCGTTGAGAGTGCGGGACAAGCCGGGGAGAGCTGGCGGTGGCTGGCGGTGGCTGGCGGTGGCTGGCGGAAAATGCCCGGATTGTCCGCGGTCCGGACCTCCGCGCCGGGGGCCGCGCCGCCCTCCTTGCATCCCGGCGATGGCCCGAGTATAAATTCGCGGAATCCGTCGTATTCCCCGCATTCTCCTGAATCACCCGCACCGAGCCATGACCCCGCGCGCCTTTCTCCGGTCCCTTCTCCTGCTTTGTGTCATGCTCGCCACAGGCGCGGGCACCGCCTCCGCCCAGCAGCGGGATTACGCCCGGGAGGAGTATGTGATTCTCAGCGGCGGTCCGGCTCTGCGCGGCTGGGAGGACTACCGCCTGGCGGCGGATCGGCACGACCGTTACTGGGGAAATTTCATCCGTTCCGCCCGCATCCGCATTGATCAGCTCCGCCGCATTCATGGCGACGCCATGCAGATCACCTGGCTCGTTTACCGGCCGGGGTATGAAACCCGCCAGCGCGAGGACGCGGTGCGCCGTCCCGAGTATCTCTGCACCACGGCGGAGATCTCCCAGCTGGCGGCGGAGCGGAAGGTGAAGCTGGTGTGGTTCAACTCCAAGGATTTTGTCATCAACTATCTCAACAACCGGGGCGGGCGCAAAATGAGCGGCTTTGAATTCTACGGCCACTCCAACAAGTATTGTTTTCTTTTCGACTACAGCAACGACGTGCTCGGCGCGTCCTCGTGCTATCTGCACAGCCTGGATCTGAAGCGCCTGCACCGGGGGCTTTTCACCCGGGACGCCACCGTGCAGAGTTATGGCTGCCACACCGGGGAATTCATGAGCCGCATCTGGAAACAGAGCACCGGGCACCCCATGATCGGGGCCTGCGGCAAGACGGATTTCTCGGCCATCAAGGACAACGTGACCCTGCCCACGGTGAACGGACGCTGGGCGCAGTAGTGGAGGCGGATGCTGATCTTTTGTTTTTCCCCCGTGCAGCCCGATGATTGAGCCTCAGCCTGAGCCTTCTTTGACTCTTCGCGAGAAGTATGCGGCGAACCGGGCGCTGGCGGATCTGAAAACGGCTGTCTGGCGGGAAAACCGGGAACGGAAAGGCTGGTTCCGGGTCCATTTTCTCCCGGCGGCGGTTTACACGGCCGCCGGACTGATCTGCCTGGCGGCGGCGCGCCTGCTGGTGGTGAACCCTCTGCGGGAAACCGCCGGTCAGCCAAAGGAGCAAACTTATTACACTGCCTCGGCCGCTTTTCTGAATGGCGATCTCGACCAGGCCACTGAAACCGTGATCCGGCTGCTCAGGAAAAATCCCGGCTCCTCCGCAGCAAACCCCCTCATGGCCAAAATTCATCTGGCGCGCGGTCAGCGCCAGGCGGCTGCCGATTGTCTCCGGACCGCCCGCGAAACGGCTTTGGAATGCCAGGAAATTGACGGTTGGATCGCAGGCTTGGAAAGTCCACCGTTCCCGCCTCCCGCTTCCCATTAATTTATAACCGGCAACCGATTCCCTTGAACGGCAATTCAGTGCCGCCCGCTCATGATCTCCCCGAAATGCTTATCACAACTGCTGCTGGCTTGGGTGCTGGTGTTCAGCGGATGCGCCGGTCGGAAGGATTACGTGATTCTCAGCGGCGGCCCGGCGCTGCGGACCTGGGAGAACTATCGGATTCCAAAAGATCAGCATGACCGGTATTGGGGGAATTTCATCAAATCCGCCCGCATCCGCATTGATCAGCTGCGGCACACCGAAGGCCAGGACTTTCCCATCACCTGGATGGTTTACCGGCCAGGCTACGAGACGCGTCAGCGCGAGGATGCCGTGAGGCGCCCGCCGGATCTTTGCAGTACGGAGGAAATCACCTCGCTGGCGGCATCACGCGGGACGCGCCTGGTCTGGTTCGACGATTCCGACAAGGTGATCCAATATCTCAACCAGCACTCCGGAGGGAAACTGGCGGGCTTTGAATATTTCGGTCACTCGAACATGTTCGCGTTCCTCTTCGACTACAGCAATGACATCCTCGGAGTTTCGTCCTCCTACCTGCACAGCCTGGACCTGAAAAAGCTCCGGCATGGCATTTTTGTCCGGAATGCGCAGGTGAAAAGCTGGGGCTGCAACACCGGCGATTATATGAGCCGCGTCTGGAAAAACGAGACGGGTCATGCCATGATCGGCGCTGCTAAAGTCCTGGATGCCTCAGGAAATGTCCTCGTTGATGCCTCAGGAAATCTCCTTTCAGGGAAAACCGATTACAGCGCCATTTCCGACGGCCTTTCCCTGCCGACGGTCAGCGGGCGCTGGGTGGAATGAAAAAGGCTTCCTGCCTCCTGTCCCTGCCGTCACTTTTCAATAACTAATATCCAATAACCCCGCCCCGGCGCTCCCCGCCGCGCCCATTCCCCACCTTCCCCAATCATGCATTACGCCGAACTTCACCGCCTTTACCACCTGCCTTTTTTCGATCTCATCCAGCAGTCCCGCGCCGTGCATCAGGCGCACTGGCCGGAGCGCGAGGTGCAGCTCTGCACGCTGCTGAGCATCAAGACCGGCGGCTGCAGCGAGGACTGCTCCTACTGCGCGCAGAGCGCCCGCTACTCCAGCGGCGTGAAAGCCGAGCGCCTGATGGAGAAGGACGACATCATGGCCCGGGCCCGGGCGGCGCGGGACAGCGGCAGCACCCGGTTCTGCATGGGCGCGGCCTGGCGCGGGGTGCGCATGGGCACGGACCGTTTTGAGAAAGTGATCGACATCGTGCAGGACGTGAGCCAGCTGGGCATGGAGGTCTGCGTGACGCTCGGCGAACTCGGCCCGCAGGAGGCCGCCGCTCTGAAGGAGGCCGGGGTCACCGCTTACAATCACAACATCGACACCTCGCCCGAGCATTACACGAAGATCGTGACCACCCACACCTTCGAGGATCGCCTGCGCACCATCCGCAATGCCCAGGACGCGGGCATGAGCGTGTGCAGCGGCGGCATTCTGGGCCTTGGCGAAACGGTGGAGGACCGGCTGAAAATGCTGGAGATTCTCAGCAACTTCAATCCGCAGCCCGAGAGCGTGCCCATCAACAGCCTCATGCCCATGCCCGGCACGCCTTTGGCGGAAAACGGCGGGGTGGAGGTTTTTGATCTGGTGCGCATGATCGCGGTGACCCGCATCGCCATTCCCAAAGCCAAAGTCCGCCTCTCCGCCGGCCGCACGCGGCTGTCCCGCGAGGCCCAGGCCCTGGCCATGTTCGCGGGCGCGAACTCCATTTTCTACGGCGACAAGCTCCTCACCGCCGCCAACCCCGCCGTGGCCGAGGATCAGAAGCTGCTGCGCGATCTGGGGCTCAGCGCCCAGGAGCCGAATCCGTCCATGGCCGCGCCGTCCGCCGATGATTCCCGGGCCTGCTCGCCGGCGATGGCCTGCTGTGATTAAAAGTGTCTGATGATCTGCCGAAAGTGCTGGTTTTTCCGGTTTCTCCAGGTGAGAGTTTGACCGGTTATTCCGTGCAACCCGCCAGTCTCCCGCCACCGCCATCCGCATGATCACCCGCCGACAATTTTTGCGAACTTTGCCGGCTGCGGCCGGAGTGCTGGGGGCCTGTGAGGGCCCTGAGCCGCCGCCGCGTTTTATTCTGCCCCAGCGCCCCATTTCGGTGGTCACCACAACCGTGCAGGCGGCGGATCTGCTGAGCGAGGTGGGCGGGGAGGCGGTCACGGTGAAAAGCCTGATTCCGCCGATGATGAATCCCCATCTCTGGCAGCCGACGGCGGCTGATCTTTCGACGGTGCAGACAGCGGACGTCTTTGTCATCAGCGGGCTGGGGCTGGAGGCGAAATTCAAGGAGGATCCGGATACGCTGCGGAAGACGGGCCTGGCCGTCGCGGTGCTGTCGGATGTTCTGACGGAGGCGGATCTCATTCACCCCGGCGAACCCACGGAGCCCCCCGATCCCCATTTCTGGATGAATGCCTCGCTGTGGGCCCGGGCGGCGGAAAAAGCAGCGGAGGTGCTGGCGGAGGCGGGTCCTCCGGCGGCGAATTATTTTAAGGACCGCGCCCACGAATACGCTTCGGAGCTGCAGGCCATGCACCGGAACATGCAGGCCAAATTCAAGGAGATCGCTCCCCATGCCCGGTTTCTCATCAGTTCCCACGACAGCATGCGCTATTTCGGCCAGGCTTACGGGCTGAATGTCCGGAGTCTGTGGAATGCGCGGGGCGAGGATTTTCCGGCGGAGGCTTACAAGCCGATTACTGCATGGCTGACGGAGCACAGGATCCGCATGCTTTTCCGGGAAAATATCACTGATGGGGAACTTATCCACGCCAGAATGCACGATCTGGGCCTGTCATCAAACAAAGTGATTGTTTCCGTGACTCTGGGCAAACCGGGATTCCTGATGGCCGGGCTTTCCGAGGGGCTGGATGCCGGAAAATACAAATCCGCCTTCAAATACACCTGCGACACCATCTACAGTATGCTGATCATGGTGCAGTGATGCCGCGGGAAGCTGTATGACGGGAACCACCCGGATTTTAACCGGACTTCAGGCGATGGAAGTCCGCAGCCCGCTTTCAGAACCCGGTTGAAGAAAAATAAGCGGAGAAGTCGGAGAAAACGGCCGCAGGGAAGCCATCGCGGGCTGTCAGTGGGTGCCCATGTTCCTGGCCATCAGGATCAATGCTCCCAGCACAGCGGCAATGCTCACCACCAGCAGCACCCAGCGGAAAATGAGCCGGTCGCGCGCCGCCTCCTCCTTGTCGAGGTTGCGTCGGCGATGCGCGTCAGCGTGGCGGGAGTCGGTGGAACTCCGGGCCTGAAACGGCTGACGGTGTTTTGCGGACTCCTGCACACGTTCCCAGCGTTCGATTTCATCAGGCATGGCGGAAAGAGAGGATTTATAGCCCTGAAAGCCAAAACTGCGCAAGTCGGAAAGAAAAAACACGTAACCCGTTCATTTTTTATTCATTACGAAATTATAGAGGGAAAAGGGACCGGAATTTCAGCACTGATTTTTCCAAAATATCCAGTGCCTGCTCAATTTCAGCCGCATTATTGAACCGGGAAAAGCTGAAACGCACCGTGCTCCGGGCGGCGGCCGGGTCCAGTCCCATGGCGGTGAGCACATGCGACGGATGCGGGCTGCCGGTGGTGCAGGCGCTGCCGGCGCTGACATAAATGCCCCGCTGGTCCAGCAGCAGAATCAGCCCTTCCGCCTGGGTGCCGTCAAAGCGCAGGCTGCTGGTGTTGGGGGTGCGGCGGGCGGGATCGCCATTCAGGCGGGTGCCGGGAATGCGGCGCAGGGCTTCGGATTCAAAATGGCCGCGCAGCTGCCGGACCGGATTCCCCGTTCCATCCGGATGAGCCTGAAGGTGCCGCCGGGCCAGTTCCGCCGCCGCGCCGAGGCCCGCGATGCCGGCGGTGTTTTCGGTGCCCGCGCGGCGGTTGTTCTCCTGCCCGCCGCCGAGAACCCATGGCTGGAAGGGGAAACGCCGGTTCACATAAAGCACCCCCGTTCCTTTGGGGGCGTGAAATTTATGCCCGGAAAGCGCCAGGCTGTGAATGCCCAGTCCCTGCACGGACAGCGGGATTTTCCCCGCCGCCTGCACCGCGTCGGCGATGAAGGGAATGCCGTGCGCCTCCGCGATGGCCGCCGCCTCCGGGATGGGAGCGAGCACGCCGGTTTCGTTATTGGCCCACATCAGGGCGATGGCCGCCGTCCGGTCCGGGCGGATGGCGGCGGCGAGTTCCCCCAGGTCCGTGCGGCCCAGGGGATCCACGGCAAGGCGCGTGATTTCATAACCCTGCGCCCGTTCCAGCCAGGCCGCCGCATTCAGCACCGCCTCGTGCTCTGTGGAGCCGATGATCAGATGCCGCCGGCCGGGATGAAGCTGTGTGGCCGAAAAAAGCGCCGTGTTCAGCGACTCCGTGCCGCCGCTGGTGAAGAGAATCTCCTCCGGTTCGCAGTCAATCAGGGCCGCCGCCTGCTCCCGCGCCAGGGCCAGGGCTTTTTTCACCGGCTTCGCGAACGTCGAGGCGCTGGAGGCATTGCCGTACTCCCCGCGCAAAAACGGCAGCATGACCTCCAGCACCGCCGGGTCCACCGGCGTGGTGGCATTATTATCAAGGTAGATCATGAGTAATCGGGGGCGGCAGCGGTTTCCTCAGATGAGCGGGCGCACTTTCGTTTAATGCCCGTGCGAGGGTGCAGACTTCCGTGGAGGGGTTGGCAGGCATCGGAGTCAAAACTTTCTGATGATGTTTGCGCACCCGTTCTCCATTGATCACCGCCTGGGGCCAATTGGGAATCAGTTGCTCCATGGCTTTTGTGGCGTCCTTCTCTTTCGTTGAATATTCCCCGTCAAGTTTATGCTTCAACGCTGTTTTCGCGGCATGGCCGTCTTTCAGGGATTTAGTGGTGTATTCAAAATGCAGCAGCAGCCAGTATTCAAAACAGGGAGAAGAGTAAGCAAGTTTCACTTTGCAGGATTTGGCCAGGGTTTCCACTTTGTCCCAGCAGGAATTCCTGACCGCGACATCCGTGTCGATCACCGCCCAGACGTGGTCGAACTTAATGGGCTCAGTGTTTCCGAGGTCCCCCCTTTTCGCCTTTTGAAGTTGATCCTTGGCCGCTCTGGAAGCCGAGTTGATAACGTGGAATGGGTCGGAGGTTTTCCCGGAAATGATTTTGATGGAGACCGTGGACAACTGCAGATCCCGTCTCAAAAATTTCAGATAAGTGGGCTCCGTCACAGTGCCTTCGGTGACGATGAGAAAGGAATCCCCGGCCTTCACGCCCCAGACTCCCCCCGCTGGCCCTGATGCGCGGGCAAGCCTTTGAGGAGTTTCCGCTTTCCACCATGCGTCCCGGCTCATGGCAGTTCCGGGGCTGATTTATATCCGGTTCCAAGAAGCCCTTCGGGGATGAAGGGAACTGCTCCGTAGCGGCCTGAGAGGTAACCGCGCCCCAGCGATTCGCCTTTTCGTGGAGCGTAGTCGGTGAGGGGGTAGAGATGCGCTTCGCCGTGGTCATCCTTGTCCGCGAACCAAACCTGATCCCGCCTGAGAAGCGTGGGGTCAAGGAGCAGAGGATTGTGGGTCGTGAAAATAATCTGGGCTCCTGTGGGATTGGTGTCCTCACTGAAAAGAAGCCGGAGCAGGGCCATGACCAGCACGGGATGCATGCTCGTCTCCAGCTCATCCATACAGACCGTGTAACCCCTGTCCAGGATATCCAGCCAGCGCCCCGCCAGGGCAAAGAGACGCTGCGTGCCTGCGGATTCCGAGTCCCACGGCAACGCGACCGGGCCGTGGGCACGGCTGCGGTGGGAGAGAGTGACTTCCGGGACCAGCCCATAGTTCAGGCCCTGCTGAGTGATTTTCATTTCCTGGATTTCCCTCCGCATCCTGGCCAATTGCTGTCCAAAAAAATCCAGCAAAGCCTCATCCTTCTTGGAGCTGGCATCGGTAAGTTCCACACTGGCCGTTTCGACACCCAGATCCGCGTGCTGGAGCAAATCCAGAATCCGGGGACTCAGCGGAGTTTTATCCACGAACTGCTGCGCCGAAAAGCTCTTCCCTAAAGTTCTCCCTCCGGCGCTCAGGTCAAAGAAATGAAGCTGATCCTTGAACCAGCGGAACAGAGGCTCCAGGGCGGTATCGCCCAGACTGATGGCTTTGGAGAGAAAGAGGACATTGGGCAGAGTGTATTCCTCCTTTTTACTGTCCCGTCTGTAATGCGGGGTTCGTTCAGGGGACCAGGAATAAGACTCTTGCGCTGAAAGCCAGTCGCGACTGAACCACAGCTGTTCCTTGCCGTTTGGAAAAGCGCGCACGGACTCATGCAGCACCTGCCGCGTGGTCGCCGCCACCCGGTATTCATAACGGATTCCATCGCTGACGAAGGTCACTCCGAAGGCAGTGGGCTCCACAGGTTCGCCGGGGGCCAGGCCAAAAGGTTCCACCTGAGAAATCGGATCCCTGGGATCGGTTGTTGAGGCGGATTCCCTCACCAGAACCGCCAATGCCTCCAAGGCCCGGAGGAGTGTGGTCTTCCCTCCCGCGTTGGGGCCATAAAGTGCGCCCCCTTTCAGCCAACGCTGCCCTTTCAATCCGGGCAATCCGCAGGAAATGCAGTTTGCCGGAAGCGTTTTATCGTAGTTGCTGGCGGCCAGATTCAAAGTTTGCCGTTCCCGAAAAGCACGGAAATTGGAGACAGTAAATTGCAGCAACATGCCTTTAAAGTGTATGAAAAAGCAAAATGAGCAATGATTTTGCAGGTTTTCCTTAAAAATCGCCTTCAAAGTGGCCATCTGTAGGAATCAACCCGGGTGGGCGCTGATCACGTCCAGAAAATGCTGGAGGTAGCGCGCCGCTTTGATGTCGCTGATGCCCCGGATGCGGCGGCCGGCGGCGGGGGTGACGGGACGCAGGCGGGTGAGGAATTCCAGGGTCTGGTTGTTGAAGATGGCGAAGGGCGGGACGCCGTCGCGGTTGGCGAGCGTGCTGCGGAGTTCGCGCAGTTTGGCGTAAAGCGTCTCATCAAACCCCGGTTCGGGGACTTCGCACTCAAGGGAAACGGACAGCGGCCCGGCGGGAGGGGAGGAGGAGGCGCGGAAACCGGGTGTTTCAAAAGCTGGCGGCCGGTTGCGGGGTTTCCTGGCGGAGGCCATGCCGATGCCCATGTCCCGGCTTCTGCCGGTTCCGGATTCCGGCACGGAGCCGGCGGCGGGGGCTGCCCGTCCGCCTGACGCGGCCCGCCCGGTCCGGGCGGAGGATTTGACGTTTGACGCTGATACAGAGACGGCGGCGGATGGCGGCGGCGATGCCGGCTTTGATTTTGATTTTGTTTTGGCCGGAGGAGCGAAGCCCGCGGGGCGGGTGTGGCCACTGACCGTGCCGGCGCCGGGAGTTCCGTTTTCAAGCGTCTGCCAGTTCAGGCGCAGGCTGCCGCCCTGTTTCATCATCACCTCGCCGGAGGGAGTCAGAGCGATCATGGGGAATTCGCCGGTGCTCACGGCGAGCAGGCCGGCGCTTTCCAGTTCGCGCAGCAGGGACTGGAGCCATGGCGCGCCCTGGGACTGGAGCAGGCCGTAGGTGCTGAGCTGGTCCAGGCCGGCGGCGATGATTTCCTTGGCGCGGCTGCCGGTGAGCATGCCGATGATTTTCGCGCGGCCGAAACGGCCCTCCCAGCCGCCGCCGGAGTCTTTGCGGGAGCAGCGGGCGACGCCGCTGAGGGCTTTGCGGACCAGCGTGAGTTCCTCGGCGGTGGCCTCCCTCAGGCCGCTGAATCCCTGCTGGCCGCGGCAGCGGTCGCAGGTGCCGCAGGCGCGGCCGCCGGCCTCGCCGAAGTAGTTCAGGATAAACTTCTGGCGGCAGCCGGTGTCGTAGCACCACGACACCACGCGGGCGAGTTTGTCGCGGTCGCGGCGCTCCTTTTCCTCCATGGCTCCGCGGTTGAGTTCGAGCTGATGGCTGCGGATTTCCGGCCTCAGCAGCGTCGTGCCCCGGATGCGCTGGCCGGGAACATCGTGGCGGTCGATATAGCCGGACCGGCTGAGCGTGGCCAGAGCGGAGCCCACGGCCATGCTGTTTTTCACCCCGGCGGCCTCGGCGATCTGCTCGATGGACAGCAGCACGCGGTTCTCGGCCCCGGCGCGGGAGCGCAGGGTTTCATAAATGTCGGCGATGACCGGAAAACCGGGATTGTTGCCGTCGATGAAAAACTCCTGGGTGCGGGTGTCGGCGTAGTTAAACAGGACCTCGCACCAGCCCGGCGCGCCGTCCCGGCCCGCGCGGCCGGCTTCCTGATAGTAGGCCTCCAGACTGCCGGGGACTTCAAAGTGGACCACAAACCGCACGTCCGGCCGGTCGATGCCCATGCCGAAGGCGTTGGTGGCGACGACCACGGAATCGCGTTTGGTGATGAACCTCTCCTGGGCCTCGGTGCGCGCATCCTCGGACATGCCGCCGTGATAAAAGCCGGCGGCGATGTGCCATTCGCGCAGCTGTTCGTGGACCTCCTCGACCTTGCTGCGGGTGGCGCAGTAGATGATGCCGGTGCGGTGCTGCTCCACGACGGCTTTCAGGCGCTCGTATTTATCGCGGACCTTCGGGCAGGGCGTGGCGTTGAGGCTGAGATTGGGGCGGGAGAATCCGCGCACGCATTCGAAGGGATCGCGCAGCCGCAGCTGGCGCAGAATATCGCTGCGGACCGTCGGTGTGGCCGTGGCCGTGAAGGCCGCGAGCTGCGGGTGTCCGAGGCGCTCCACGGCTTCCCCAAGTCTTTGGTAGTCGGGCCGGAAATCGTGCCCCCACTGCGAAATACAATGCGCCTCATCCACCGCCAGCAGGCCGATGCCGGCACCGCGCAGGGCCTCCACAAAAGAGTTCTGGCGGAACCGCTCGGGGGCGACGTAAACCAGTTTCCAGCGTCCGGCCCGCAGTTCCGCGATGCGCCGCTGCTGCTCGGCGGAGGTCATGGTGCTGTTGATCAAAGTCGCGGGAATCCCCCGCCGCTCCAGACCATCCACCTGATCCTTCATCAGCGCGATGAGCGGACTGACCACCACCGTGACCCCGTCGCGGATCAGCGCAGGAAGCTGATAACACAGCGATTTCCCCCCGCCGGTCGGCAGCACCGCCAGCACATCACGCCCCTCCAGCAGCGCGCTGACAATGGCGCTCTGGCCATCCAGAAAACGACGGTGTCCAAAATGCCGCTCCAGAGCGGCCAGAGCTTCAGGTGAGAAATCAGGCACGGGGCAAGGAAGAAATCCAGTAACCGGAACCATGGGGAGGAAAGCCCCTGCCGAAAGCCGAAACTCCACTCCGCCCGCGCTGTCCGCAAGGCCCGCAAGCGCCCCTCGCCCGCGCGATGGCGGATTTCCCTTTCAGGTTCCGCCCCGCCCTCGGTTTCCGAAGGTTGAAGGTCAATTTCGTCGCCGCCTTCAACACGCGGAGCCGTAATTCCCCCCGATGCTTCCGCTTCTGCCGGCCGGGAGCCAACAGTGGCCAGGATCTGAACATCCTGCCGGGCGGCCCGGGAGAAAGTGATGGTCCGGAGGCCCCGACGCTGACGGTGACGCCTTGAGGGGGGAGGAGGGGAGGGGGGAGTTGATGGTTGATGGTTGAGGGTTGAGGGTTGATAGTTGATGGAAGGGAGCGGCAGGTGGCGGGTGGCGGGACGGATTTGGGTTGAGGGTTAAATGAGGAAGCACGGCTGCGCTGGGCCGCAGCTTCCCAGGGAGGGACGCCTGTTCTACCCGGCGGCGGCAAATGCTCCGACGGCGGGGCGGGGTCAGGGGCGGGGTCAGGGGCGGGAATTGGCGCCGGGGCGGTAGATTTCCGGGGTGCTGGCGTTGCGGTGGTGCTCGTAGGCTTCGATGATGCGGCGGACGACGCGGTGGCGGACGACGTCGCGGCCGTCGAATTTCACGAAGCGCACGCTGTCCACCTCGCCGAGGACCTGGATGGCCTCGCGGAGGCCGCTCCAGCGCGGGTCCTTGAGGTCGATCTGGCTGGGGTCGCCGGTGATGACGGCGCGGGAGTTTTCGCCAAGCCGCGTGAGGAACATGAACATCTGGGCCTGGGTGGTGTTCTGGGCCTCGTCGAGAATGATGAAGCTGCGGCTCAGAGTGCGGCCGCGCATGAAGGCGAGAGGGGCGATTTCGATCTGGCCGCGCTCAATGAGACGCTCGACCTCGTCGGGCTCCAGCATGTCGTTGAGGGCGTCGTAGAGCGGGCGGAGGTAGGGCAGGATTTTGTCGTTCATGTCGCCCGGCAGAAAACCCAGAGCCTCGCCGGCCTCCACGGCGGGGCGGGTGAGGACGATGCGGTTCACGGCTCCGGTTTTCAGGGCGTGGACGGCGGCGGCCATGGCGAGGTAGGTTTTCCCGGTGCCGGCGGGGCCGACGCCGAAGACGACATCGTGGCTGCCGATGGCCTGAAGATAAGCCAGTTGCGTGCGCGTGCGGGCGATGACGGGCGGTTTGCGCGGGCTGCCCGTGAGTTTGATGGACGTCAGATCCTCAAGTGTTTCCGTGCTTTGCAAAGACGGATCGGAGGCCAGGGCGGATTTTTCGTTGTCCAAAGCGAATCGGAAAAAATGGGCGTTGATCTCCGCGCCGCCGCGCCGCGCTTTTTCGAGCTGGATGAACACGCGCTGCCCGGCGGTGATGGCGGCCTCGCTGCCCTCCAGCTTCACCCAGCCGTCGCGGGAGGTGACTTTGAGGTCCAGGGTGGTCCCCAGCTCCTTGAGCAGGGAAAGATCATGCGCCAGCAGGCTCTGGAGAAAATGCGGCGTTTCGTATTCGAGAGTGACGGCGGGCATGGCGGAATTTGAACAGAAGGAAGCAAAGAAAGCGAAGGAGGAGGAAGGGATGAATGATTTAAGGAAGGTGGAGAAGGGCGCGCTGAAACAGGCGTCTCCCCTCTTCCCCTCTCCGCCCTTTGCGGTCTTCGCTTCCTTCTGTTCAAACTCCTTGCCCGGCACCGCCTAGCGGTAGCCGTAGGCGAGGGCCCAGGGGATTTCCTCCTTGTCCTTGGTGGTGATGGTGAAGACGACGGTGCAGGAGCCGGTGGCGGGGGCGACGACACGCACGGCGGCGCTGTTTTCGGAGGTTTTGGTCTCGACGTTGATTTTGGTGCCCTTGCTGTCGTAAACATCCACTTTCAGCGTGGCCCCGTCGGCGTCGGTGCCGAGGAAGAACCAGTATTCGTTGCCTTTGAAGAGCTGCTGTCTGACGGCTTTCTGCTCGCCGCTTTTCATCGTGCCCTTCCAGTATTCCTGGCGGATTTTGAAGCCGAGCTTCACGGCGGGCACGGCGGCCTCCATGGCGGCGCTGTGGGAGTCATCGACCACCGCCCGGGCGGACGTGGAGAGGGCGGCCAGGGTCAGCGAGGCGACGAGCATGAGGGCGCGCGCCGGGCGGGGAAAACGGAGGAGGGGAAAAGGGGACATGGCGTTGCGGAGTCGGAGGTTTTTGAAAAACGCGTGGCTCGGGGCCCGGTTCAGCCTTTGGTGATGATTTTTTTGACCAGCGCGGCGGTGAGGGTGTGCATTTCCCTCACGGCGGCGGGGGTGATATTCTCCCCGCCGTTGTCCATCAGCTCGCGCAGGCGGGCAAGACCGTTGGCGATTTCCTTCAATTTGTCAGGATTTTTCGCTTTGCTGAGCATCTCCTCCAGGGCGTCGTTGAAATAATCGGCGAGGTCCGGCTGGAACAGCAGCTCGGCGCGCTCGGCGGAGTAGCTTTTGCCGATGACGTTGGTGATGACCTGGGTGCCGCGCAGCCAGCCGCCGACGGAGATGCACTCGGCGGCGGCCCCGTCCTGCATTTCGGCCATCCGGGCGCGCACGGTGGCCTGGGTGGCGTCGAGCTCCTGCCGCACGCCGTCCCAGTTCGCTTTGTCGGCGGCGTCGGTGATGGCCTGGCAGTGGCGGATGACGTCATTCTCCACGCCGAGGGATTTGGAGAGGCTGAGCACGGAGCGGCCGACATTCTCCACGGATTTTCTGTCCTCGGCCTGCACGGCGATGAATCCGTCGGCGACGATGGAGCCCAGCAGCAGGGCCACGTCCGTGCGCTCGCTGAAGGTCACTTTCGGGGAAGTGCCCAGTTCCGCTTTCCAGTCCGGATCGCCCAATTTGTCGAGCACCGTGAAAATCTCACTGGGCACGGGAACGATGACCTCGCCGATGACCTGACCGGGGAACTGGGTCAGGTCCAGCTCCCCCGCGCCCTTGTCCTGGATGACTTTGTCGGGCGGCAGCAGCGGGGATTCCGCGGGAGCGGGCTGGGCGGCGGGTTTGGCCGGAGCCGGCTTCGGGGACTGCGCGTGCAGCGCTTCAAACGCGAAAACAGTCAATAAGACGGTGAGGACACGGGGAGCGGGGCGGGAGGTCATGGCGGGGAGGAGAGAGGGGAATTTTGCCGACGATAACAGGCTCCGGGGAAGATTACCAGTGCCGCCCGCATTTTTGCACGGGCTTGCCGGGACGGCCACAAGCCCTTCCCGGTCCTGTGGGAACGCTGGAAACGGAAAAAAAGATTCGCCGGCCTTCCGCAGGGGGCGCGGCGGGGTTTTCACGGGAGGCCGGGACGCCCGTATGCCCGCCGGGCTCAGTGCACCAGCTTGTTCAGCGTGTATTCGATGATGCCCTCGGCGCCGAGCTCCTTCAGCTGGGGGATGATTTCGCGGACCACGCTTTCGTCGATCACGGTCTCCACACTGACCCAGTCGCTGTCATAAAGCGGGGAAATGGTCGGGCGGCGCAGGCTGGGGAGGGTGGCCACGAGTGTTTTCACCTGGCCGCTGGGGAGATTCATCTTCAGGCCGACTTTGCCCCGGGCGTCGAGCGCGCCTTTGAGCAGCAGGGCAATGCGGGAGATTTTTCCCGCTTTCCAGGGATCCCGCATGGCGGCGGGGCTGGCGATGAACTGCGGGTAGCTTTCGAGCAGCGTGTCCACGATGCGCAGACGGTTGGCGCGGAGGCTGGAGCCGGTTTCCGTGATGTCCACGATGGCGTCCACGAGTTCCGGGACCTTCACTTCCGTGGCGCCCCAGGAGAATTCGACCTCGGCCTGCACGCCTTTTTCCTCAAGGTAACGTTTGGTCAGGCCCACGGCCTCGGCGGCGATGCGTTTGCCCTGGAGGTCGTGGACGGTTTTGATCGGGGAATCCTCGGGAACGACCAGCACCCAGCGCGTGGGGCGCGGGGTGGAGCGGCTGTAGGGCAGCTCGCAGATGGTTTCGACCACCGCGCCGTTTTCAATGATCCAGTCGCGGCCGGTGATGCCGGCGTCGAGGAAACCGTGATCGACATAGCGGCCGATCTCCTGGGCGCGGAGCAGGCGGATTTCGAGTTCCGCATCATCCGACGCCGGGCGGTAGCTGCGGGAGGCTCCGGAAATGGTGAAGCCGGCGCGGGCAAGCAGCGCGAGCGTGGGTTCCTGGAGGCTGCCGCTGGGCAGGCCGAGTTTGAGTTGGCGCGGAGTGTCGGACATGTTGGCGGAAAAATGGGGCCTTGAAACTCCCGGACAGGTGCCGGAACGCAAGCGAAAGAACCCCGGTGCTCTCCGCTCCGTCCCAAGCATGAAATTTTCGATCTGCAATGAAACCTGGCAGGGACCCGAGTGGACCTACGATCTGGTCTGTGAACGCATCGCCGCCCACGGCTACGACGGCGTGGAGATCGCTCCGTTCACCCTGAATCCGGATCCGTCCCTGATCACGGAGGCGGATGCGGAGGAAATCGGGAACATCACGCGCCGTCACGGTCTGGAAGTGGTTGGCCTGCACTGGCTGCTGGTGCAGCCGCCGGGGATGAATCTGACCACCGCCGACAAGTTCATCCGGGACCGCACGGCCGAATTTGGCTGTCATCTGGCCCGGATCTGCGCGGCCATGGGAGGGACCACGATGATCTGGGGCAGTCCCAAACAGCGCCATCTTGATGAAAATGTGTCCTGGGAGGAGACGGCGGCCCGGGCGGCGGAGGTGCTGCGGAAAATCAGCGAGACCGCCGGCCCCCTGGGCGTCACGCTGGCCATGGAGCCGCTGGCGCGGAAGGAGACAAATTTTCTGACCACCGCCGAGGAAACCGTGCGCCTGCTGCGGATGGTGGATCACCCCGCCTGCCGCCTGCATCTGGATGTGAAGGCCATGAGCGATGAGGCCACGCCGATCCCGGACATCATCCGCGCCTGCGCCGCCGACACCGTGCATTTCCACGCCAATGATCCCAATCTGCGCGGTCCCGGCCAGGGACTGGTGGCTTATGAGCCCATCGTCGAGGCTCTGCGTGAGACCGGATACGACCGCTGGGTGAGCGTGGAGGTCTTTGACTACACGCCGGACGCGGACACCATCGCGCATGAGAGCATCACTTATCTGTGGGAGATGTTCGGCGAGGAGGATAAGTAGTTCGACTTTGTTAAATGAAAGAAATGGAGGAAATCACCGGGCTGGAAGCCCGATGGCCGCGCAGGCTGGAAGCCTGCACCACTGGGGAACTAATAAAGTCGAAGTAGGAGGGGGAAGCGGCAACCTCCGGGAGTCCGGAGAATGGGAAAAAGGGGGGGATGGCTGGGGGACCGGAGGCTGATGGGTTCGACGGTGATTGAATAAAAGCAAAAAGCCAGGCGGCGGAGGGCCGGCCTGGCTTTTGGGATCCTGGTGCTTCCGCGGACTTTTTTGACCGGCGGGGGAGGTCTCCTCCCGGGACCGGGGGGGCGCCTCAGAGGCGGACGGTCTGGCGGCGGCGGGAGCAGAGGGCGAGGGCCAGGAAGCCGCCCATGGTCATCATCCCGGCGGGTTCAGGAGCCGCGACAGGAATGACGGGAGGCGCGGGGGAAGGAAGGGGAACGGTGCCTGTGAAGGTGTGGGAGTGCAGTTCGTTGGAGCCGGTGTTGTTCCAGTTCTGGGCGATCAGGGTGCCGTTGATGTTGGCGTTGCCCTGATTGACGGTCGCTTTGGGGGCGAGGATGGTTCCGCGGAATTCACGGTCATTGATGCTGATGCTGGTGGCGTCCACGAAGTTCCAGAGGATGCGGCTGGCGTCGTAGTTGTTGCTCCAGCCCCAGTTCACGCTGGCGCCGGTGACGTTGACCACGATGGTGTCGCTGCTGGAGGAGTTGAGGAAATCCAGGGTTTTGCCGCCGCCCAGAAGAGAACCGTCGATGGTGTAAACTTTAAGGTTTCCGGCGATGCTGGCGGTGTTGACCTTGACGTTGTTGGGGTCGTTGATGACCATCTGGGTGCTGCTCAGGAGGGAAAGGTCCGTGGAAAGCTTCTTCAGATTGGCGATGGTGGGGGCGAGATCGTAGCTGGCGGTGTAGGTGTGGCCGCCGCCGTTGTTCTGAATGGGGTTTTTGTCGCCGGCGATGTAGGCGTCGCCGCTCAGGGTGCGGATGTAATTGCTGACGTTATTGCTGCCGCCGATGTAGAGGGCGGTGTTGTTCGCGAAGGGCGCGGTCGGCAGAGGGGTGTTGTTGTGCTGGCGCACCTCGTAGTAGTTCCCGCTCCAGTTGCCGTTGACCACGATGGAGCCGTCGGCATGGCCGCCGTTGGTGTTCACATTGCCGAAGATGAAGGCGTTGGTGTTGCCGGCCGCGCCAAGCGAGGCGTAGGTGACGGCGGCGCGGGCAGGAAGGGCGATCCCAAGGCTGAGTGCGAGAAGAGCGGCAAGTTTTTTCATGGAGGCGGACTGGAAAATTTGTTTTACGGGGATTGATAATGCAAATCCGGAGCCAATTGGGAATTTTTCAATTAAGTCGTTCAATACCAATGATTTATGTGAATTTATCCCCCGGCCTGACGGTTTCCGGCATTCACATTTGCATTGCATTTGAAACGCCTGTGCGGTGATTTTTGAGGATTCGGAAGCTGTTGTGGAGGATTTGCCGCCGGGCATTCCGAAAAAAACAGGCGTCACCGGATGGGAAATCCAAGTTGTCCGAAATGGTCCGTGGCCATCCGTCCGCGCATCCGCGCTACTTTTTCGGAGAGGAGGGAACGGTCCGTGAAAGTCCCCCGCAGCCGGTCTGCTGGTGGCGGCGCCGGCCCCAAAAAAAGAAAACCAGGCTGTCCGGAGACAGCCTGGTTTTGATGTTTAAGATTCTGAATTTTTCTCTCCCGTGGGCAATGGGGAGCGGCGCGGGTTCCGCCGGAACGGGCCTCAGGACAGGCGGACGGCCTGGCGGCGGCGGGAGAAGAGGGCCAGGGCGAGGAAGCCGCCCATGGTCATCACCCCGGCGGGTTCAGGGGCGGAGACGAGGGGGATTTTGCCCACGAAGGTGTGGGAGGTCAGGCTGGAGTTCTGGGTGACATTCCAGGTGGCGGCGATCAGGGTGCCGTGGATGTTCTGGCTCTGATTGACGGTGGCGTTGGGGGCGAGAATGGTGCCGCTGAACTGTCTGTCCCTGATGTTGATGGTTTTGGCGTCCACAAAGTTCCAGAGGATGTCCTCGTACTGCAGCGGGTTTTTGTTACCTTTGTTGGTCTCGTCGCCGACATTGACGCTCCAGCCCCAGTTGATATTGTCGCCGGTTACGTTGATGACGATGGTTTCGTCGCCTGTGGCTTTGAGGAAATCCAGGGTTTTGCCGCCGCCCAGCAGGGAACCGTCGATGGTGTAGACCTTGAGATTGCCGTTCGCCTTGTTGGCGGTGACATCGACCTTGACGTTGTTGGGGTCGTTGATGGTGAGCTTGGCGCTGTCCATCTTGGAGAGAGTCGAGGAGAGCTGCAGGAGGTTTTTCTCCGTGGGCGCGAGGTCGAAGCCTCCTTTGGCGTAAACGATGCCCTTTTTCTGGGTGTCCACGTTCTGGGCGCTGTATTTTCCGCCGATGTAAACGTCGCCTCCGAAAGTGCGGAGGAAGTTGGAGCCTTTGTCGCCCTTGATGTTGGCGTCGCCGGCGATGTAAACGGCGAGGTTGGCCGGGAGGGGATCGCCGGGCATCGGCGCGTTCTTGGCGTCGTTTCCTTTTTTACGGGCCTCATATCGGGACCCGGACCAGTTGCCGCCGACCACGATGGAGCCATCGGCATGGCCGCCATTACTGGTGGTCACGCTGCCGAAGATGAAGGCGTTGGTGTTTCCGGCGACCCCGAGGGAGGCGTAGGAGACAGCGGCGGGGGCGGAGATGGCGAGTCCAAGGACCAGAGGAGCGAGGAGAGCGGCAAGCTTGTTCATTTTGTTTTTGTTTTGGAAATTGGTTTCGATGGGAAATATTAATGCAGAGTTGATGCCAAGTCTTTATTTTTGATTTAACTCGTTCATTTTGAATGATTTAAATATCTTGACCGATAATTGGCGAGGTGAATAAAACCGCATTTGCATTGCATCCGTGCGCTGGTTGCGGCCGCGGGGGAGGAATTACGCCCTGGATGTTATGGGAAACTGGCGGATGCGCTCCAGGCTGAGGGTGAGGGCGTGGTGGACGGCGGAAGTGCCCTGGAGGTCGCGGGTCCGCGCGGCCTCCTGGAGGCGCGCCAGTCCGGTCATGAGGGCGGTCATGCCGCAGTTGGCGCTCATGCCGCTGAGAGTGTGGGTGAGCTGTCCCAGTTCCGCCGCCTGCCCGTTGAGGATGGCCTGGTCGATTTTCTCCAGCAGACCGCCGGCCTGGACCAGATATTCGGCCACGAGATCGGCCGTGGCCTCGGCATCGCCGTCGCTGATTTCCCGCAGCCGCTCCAGATCCACCGGGGACTCGCGGCCGGAGGTCAGAATCCACCGGTTCAGGGTGTCCTGGAGGGCGGTCATGCGCACGGGTTTGGTGAGGTAGTCGTCCATGCCCACGGCGATGCATTTTTCCCGGTCGCCGGTCATGGCGTTGGCGGTCATGGCGATGATGTGGACGGGCGCCGGGTAGTCCCGGCGGATGCGGCGGGTGGCCTCGTAGCCGTCCATCACCGGCATCTGGCAGTCCATGAAAATGATATCGTAGGGAATGCGGTGCAGGGCCTCCAGCACCTCCGCGCCATCGCCGGCGGTGTCGGCGGTGTAGCCCAGTTTCTGGAGCTGGCGGATGGCGACCTTCTGATTGATGGCATTGTCCTCCGCGATGAGGATGCGGATGCGGGATCCGGCCGGGGGCGGGGAGGACGGGTGGAATTCGGCGCTGAACACCGGGCGGGTGGCCGGGCCTTTGGTCATGACGGCGGAAATACAGTCGTAAAGGGAGGACTGGCGCACGGGTTTGACGAGGTATTCCTCAATGCCCGCCTGCTTGAAATCCTCGGCGAAGGCATGGCTGCCGATGGAACTGAGAATGATGAGGCGGGCCGGGGCGAGGACGGGATCCTTTTTGATCAGCCGGGCCAGGGTGAGCCCGTCCATGGCCGGCATCTGCATGTCCAGGAGCACAAGGTCAAAACCATCATTGGCGGCGGCGGCGGCCCGCATCATCTCCAGGGCCGCCTCCCCGCCCTCCGCCTGACGGCAGCGCATGCGCCAGCTTCCGAGCTGAAGGCGCAGGATGTGGCGGTTGGTGGCGTTGTCGTCCACGATGAGCGCGTGCAGGCCGCTGAGCTGGCCCCGGTGGAGCACTTCCGGCGCCTCCGGCTGGATTTCAAAATTCGCGGTGAACCAGAAAGTCGAGCCCTGGCCGGATTCGCTGATCACGCCCATGCGCCCGCCCATCATGTTAACCAGCTGATGGGAAATGGCCAGTCCCAGGCCGGTGCCGCCATATTTGCGGGTGGTGGAGGCGTCCGCCTGCATGAAGGGCTGGAAAAGCCGGGCCTGGGCCTCCCGGCTGATGCCGATGCCGGTGTCCAGCACTTCAAAACGGATGAGGATGCTGCCGTTTGACGGGCGTTCGGCGGTCACCTGGAGCACAATTTCGCCGCGCTCCGTGAATTTGATGGCATTGCTGATCAGATTGGCGAGGACCTGCCGCAGCCTGCCGGGGTCGCCGCGCAGGAGCGTGAAAACGTCGGGATGAATGTTTCCGATCAGCTCCAGGGAGGCGCTCTGGGCTTTTTCGGCCTGCATTTCGAGGGTGGTCTCCACCACATCCCGCAGGTCGAAGTCGAGCATTTCAAAGGTCAGCTTGCCGGCGTCGATTTTGGAGAAGTCGAGAATGTCGTTGATGACCGTCAGCAGAAGGTCGCCGCTCTGGCGGATGGTGTCCACGTAGTCACGCTGTTCCCGGTCCAGCCGGGTGTCGGCCAGCATGCCGGCCATGCCCATGACGCCATTGAGCGGGGTGCGGATCTCGTGGCTCATGTTGGCGAGGAATTCGCTTTTCGACCGGTTCGCGGTCTCGGCGGCCTGGCGGGCGTTCTCGATTTCCTGCTCCACGAGTTTGCGCTCGGAGATGTCCCGGGCCACGCAGAACATGGTTTTGCGGGTGTTGGACCAGTTGGCGCTCCAGGTGAGGCTCACGATGGAGCCGTCCCTGCGGATGAAGCGGTTTTCAAAATCGCTGATGGGGGTGCCGCTCACAATCACGGCGACGGCGCGCTCGGTGCGGCCCACGTCATCGGGGTGGAGCAGATCGTAGAAATTCCGTCCCTCCAGCTCCTGGCGGGTGTAGCCCCAGAGGTTGATGCAGGATTTGCTGATGCGGGTGAAGAGGCTGTTGTCATCAATGGTGCAGATGACATCCACGGAGTAGGAGAGAATCTGCTCCACGGCCTGCTCCGCGTCCTCGCGCTCGGCGATCTGCTGGGCGAGATCGGCATTGGCCTCCCGGAGGGCGGAGGTGCGCTCGGCGATGCTCTGCTCCAAGTTTTCCTGAAAGACCTTCTGATCGTGGATGTCCATGCAGGTGCCCACCCACTGAACCACGCTGCCGTGGGAATTTCTCAGGGGAATGGCGCGGGCCGCATGCCAGCGGTCGGCCCCGTCGGCGGCGCGGCGCAGGCGGAATTCCGCCTCAAAACTCCCGTTCTCCCCGGCGGCGCTTTGCCACTTTTCCAGAAAATGCGGCAGATCATCCGGGTGGATAATCCGGTGCCACCCGTTCTCCAGCGATTCCCCGGCGGACAGCCCGGTGTATTCGGACCAGCTCTGATTGAAAAAATCCGGTTTCCCGCTCTCCTGGCCCGTCCACACGATCTGGGGCATGGCGTTGGCCAGGAAATGGTAACGGTGCTCGCGCTCCTTCATTTCCTGTTTCCGCCGCGCCATCTCCGACTTGAGCACGGTGGTGGCCTTGTGCTGCTGATCCAGACTGTTCAGACGGGCTTTGGCCTCGGCCTCCATGCGGGCGGTGCGGGCCGCGCGTTTGTTCAGAATGCCGACCATGACCCCGGCGGCCGGAAGACAGATGAGCCAGAGCAGGTTATGGCTGATTTGGTCATGCAGGCTCCCCGGAGTGCTGTAGGGCATTTTAAAAAAAAGCCCGATGTAAAGGCAGCTGATCAGCGCGCTGACCAGGCCGCCGCCGATGCCATAGCGGAAGGCGCAGATGGTGACCGTCAGGCTGAGAATGCTGCCCGGAAGGGGAACCCAGGCGGGTCCCAGAAGCAGGATCACTCCAAGAACGCCGCAAGTGATGAGGGCCGCCCGGAGCATTCCGGGAAAACGCGCCGGAAATTTCCGCAGCAGCGCGCGGAGTGGTCCCTTTCCGCCGGACGGCGGCGGCGGCGGCGGGGCGGGGCCGTCGTGGGGCGCGGCCCGGCGGGGATTTGAAAAAGGCTCGGTCATGCTCTGGCTATGATTTTTTTGAAAGGAGGGCGGAGATGGCGTCGCAGGCTCCGCTGGCCCGTTCCCGGGCCGCCGGCAGGGAGGGACTCAGGGCGGCGCGCAGCTCCCCGCGGCTGTGCCAGGCGTCGCGCACGCGGGCGGGGGCCGCGCCGGGACGGAGGAATTCGTCAATGCTGATCAGCGCGCGGGACCGCGTGAGATCCGCCCCCAGCAGGTCGGTCAGAATGCCCTCCGCCTTGACGGAGTAGCCGATGACCAGCACCGGCACTCCGGAGGACAGTCCGGCGATGCCGGCGTGCATGCGCTCCGCAATGATGAAATCACAGCGGGACAGCACCGCTTTGAAATCCACGGCGGAAAGGTCGCCCTCCGCCAGCCGGACACGCGGATCCCAGCCGTTGCGCCGCAGAATGGCGGTGGCCAGCACCCCGTCGTTGTTCCCGTCGGCGGTCTCCTGCACATGGGGAATCAGGATCACGTTGGCGTCCAGTTCCCTCCGCAGCCAGCCAATGATCTCCAGCCAGGTGTCCACATGCCGGTCCGCATCCTTCCCCATCCACTGACAGATGGCCTGACTGATGGAGAGCGCGACGGTGGGCCGGTCCGGCCGCGCGCGGAGATGGCTGAAAAGCTGCTCCCCCTCCGGTCCTCCGGGGCTCAGAAGGAACGCCGGATCGGCCACATGCGTGATTTTCCCCGGAGGAAGTTCCAGGATCCCGGTGACGTATTCCAGCGAGGCCCGCTCACGCACACTGATGCCGGAGGCATGGCGCGCGGTTTCCACAAAAGCCCGGAGATCGGCGGCGGAGCCGAAGGGACCGATGGACTGGGCGTGGAGGAAAAACGGCACCTGGTGGCGTCTGGCGATCCTCAGGGGCTCCAGGTGCCCCAGCAGGGACCGGTGCCCGTATTCCGAGCAGAACACGTCCCCGCCGCTGGCCACCACGGCGTCCGCTCCGGCGATTTCCCGGCGCGCCCGCCGCGTTTCATGATCCAGGGCGGGAGCCAAGGCCACCGCCAGACGCCGCAGCTTTCCCGAATGCAGCCCGCGGAGGGTGCCGTCCCGCATGAATTTCACATCCTTGCCGGGCAGACGCGGCGCGTCAAACTCCGGAGCCCGGTCCAGCACCGTGTAGGAGGCGCCGGGCAATTTTCCGCGCAGTGCCCGGATGGTGCAGCCGACCAGCGCCTCGACTCCCCGGTTCCGGAAACTGGTGATGCCCGTGATGACGATTTTCAGCGCTTTCATAAAGACGCGGGGCTCCCCGCACGGCGGGGAAGGTCCTCATACCGGCGGGCCAGGGGCTGAACGATGGCGGGCCATCCGAAACGGGCATGAACCGTGGTCTGTCCGGCGGCGCGCAGGCGTTCACGCAAAGCGGGGTCCGTCAGCCCCCGGATCAGCTGCGCCGCGAAATCCGCCGGGCTGTCCGCCAGCAGAATGTTCTCATCATGAACCAGATCCAGACCCTGGGCCCCGATGGTGGTGGAGACCACGGGGATGTCCATGGCCAGGCTCTCCACGATTTTCAGCCGGGTGCCGCCGCCGATGCGCAGAGGCACCATCTGCACCCACGCGCGGCGGTAACAGGGGCGCACATCCGGCACGCTGCCGGTGACGGTGACCCCGGGCAGGGAAGCGCAGGCCTGCACGGCGGGCACGGGATTTTTCCCGACAATGAGCACCCGCAGCTCCGGCACCCCGGCCAGCACGAGGGCATGAATTTCCCGGAAATACCAGTCCAGGGCGTCAATGTTGGGATTGTAGTCCATGGCCCCGCAGAAAATCACGGTCGGCTTCTCATCGTGGGGGTCGGGCACGGCCTCCGGCCGGAAATACTCCAGATTCACGCCGTTCACCATCACGGCGATGGGCATGGCGGCGGAAACATGGCGGCGGAGAAACGTCTCGTCGTCGGGGCCGCAGACGATCTCCAGAGCGGTCCGGCGCGCCACTTTGCGCTCAAAAAGCCACAGTTTCAGATAAGCCTCGCAGCGCAGAATCCGGGTGCGCCACGGGAATTTCAGCGTCCGGTGCTCCATGAGCTGGAACTGCAGGTCCACCCGGCTGCGGTCCATCACGAAGGGAACTTTATCCCGGTGCTTCAGGACATAGGGAGCCATCACAATGTCCGTGATATGAATGAGATCGTAGGTTTTTTCCGCCACCCGGCGGTCGATGGCCGCCGCCAGCGCCGGGGAGCGCCAGTGGGTGACATTGGCGGGCAGAGGCTCCAGCAGACGGTCCGGAAACAGCCGGCTCCAGGGCGGATGGACAAACGGAATGAACTCCACCTCCCGGCAGAAGGCCTCGAAAAGAGGAAGGTGCGGGGTGCTTTCCCCATTTTCATCCAGAGCCACGAAGTCGATGGTGTGGGTGCGCGCCATTTCCCGCAGGAGATGATAGGTGCGCTGAAAAGTGCCGCGGTCAAGAGGCCAGGGAACGTAGGGAAAAACAAACAGCAGGGTCATGAGGAGCGGACTCGGAACGGCGGAAAAGGGACGGAAAAGGAAAATCAGGGCAGGGCCATAAGCCGGGCGGATCAGTTGAATTGCCTCCACAGGCGTTCGTAGGCGGCCACGGCCCCGGACCACCCGGACACCGGGGCATGCAGAAGGGATCCGCACAAAGCCAGATCCGCCGGGGACAGCGGGCCCTCATTCCAGAGCAGCAGGGGCAGCGTCCGCAGCAGGGCCTCGCGCGGATAACGCAGCGCCCGGCCTTTCACCGCGTCCTTCAGACATGCCGCCGGGCCGAAGGTCCGCAGCCGCACGGCGGCGTTTTTAAGCGGATTCGTCTCCGGACATTTCGGAGCGCGGTCCGCCGCGTAACGGGCCGGAGAAACGGCATCGTGACCGAGACGCCGGGTTTCCAGCCACTGCCACACCGCCCAGGCGCCGGCTTTCAGCTCCCGGTGCCGCGCCGCCAGTTCCTCCCGGCTCTCATGGGAATGCCGCGGATGCAGCTTGAAGGCCACCGCTTCCTCATGCCAGGCGCGCAGCCGGGACACGGAAAGTCCCGCCGGGGCCGCGCCTTCCGGGAAAACCTCCTCCTCCACCAATCTCCGGTGCCGTTCCCGGCAGCTCCAGTGATACCGCTGCCGCGCCGACAGAATGGCATCGCCCATCGCCAGCTGCAGTTTGGCCAGATTCCGGGCCGTGAAATCCGCATCCTCCGGGCCGAAGGATTCCGCCTCCAGCCGCCGGGCGGCGTAAAGCAGGCCGGTGCAGCGGTTCATTATCAGCCGGGTGGCCTCGTGCGGGGGAATCCGGGCCGCGTCCAGATGCGGCGCGCAGGCCGCCAGAATCTCCTCCCGGGCAGCCGAGCCGCAGTCCGCCACCACGCGGTGACCGCTGGCCAGATCATAGTGGAACATGGTCGTCTCCCCCGCCCGCAGGCGCTCCAGGGAGTAAATCTTGAATTCCACCTCAATGCCGATTTCCTTTTCCAGCCGGTGCCCCAGATCATGGAAAGCGCCCCGGAACCGCCGGTCGCTCAATGGCACGGGACCGCTGAGGAAGACAAAAAACTCCAGGTCATTGTAGGGCTGGTCCGCTCCCGCATGCCGCAGCACGCCGCCTTCCCCCCGGCCGTAACCGCCGCCCAGCAGCATGGCCTGGAGACGGTCACCGGGAACAATGGCCCGCGCGCCCTCACCGGCGGCACGGCACACCCCCGCCAGACGCTCCTCCAGTTCAGACGAGCCATCCGTTGTGAAAAAATTCGGTGCGGACATGGGATTTCAGCCGATCATCGGGGACCCGAACACCGGAGGGAAGGAGCAATTCACATAAATGCAACAAGTTCAACGAGATATACACGAAAATACAGCGCTGCGGACAGGCATTGGAAAGATGAGGAAAGTATTATCGGAATATTCATTGGGATCGTAAACAGCGTGCTGACTTTCACAAATTCCGATTAAAACGACAGATTATTTTCCGCATACATCATAAAATATCCGCCGTCGCCCTGCCTTATCCGTCCGATGCCCCGGTCACCCACACTCACCGCGAGGGAAACCATTCCAGCCATCAAACCGCCGGAGGGACGTCTGACTTCCCGCTGGCTGGCTTTGCCGCCGGGACGGGTCGCGGTTTTTGCGGCTCTCATCTGCTTCGCCACCGCCGCCGTGGCTCTGGGCATTTTTTATGAGAATGCCCGGCGTTTATTAAAGGAAAACCTGCGTGACGGCCTGCGCGCGGGAGCGAGTATGCTGGCCACCGCCATTGATCCCGAGATCCACCGCGCGCTGACCAATCCGGAGCAGGAGAATTCCATGGAATATATTCAGGCCACCGCGCGCATGGAGGCCGTGCGCCGGGCATTGAACACAGGCGCCGCCTATCGGTTTGTCTATACCTGCATCCGGAAGCCGGAAGGTGTCTATTTTGTGCTGGATCCGACGCCGGAGGGGGATGCCGACGGCGACGGCGTGGAGGATAAATCGCATATCGGGGATTTTTACGCCGAGGCCAATCCCCGGCTGCGGCGGGTGTTTGACACCGGAGTGGCGGATGTGGACGAGGATCCGGTGGTGGACACCTGGGGCAGCGCCCTCAGCGGATACGCCCCCATCCGCGATGCCGCCGGAAAAGTGATCGCCGTGGCCGGCGTGGATCTGGAGCTGACGGCTTACAACGCCAGAATCGCCAATCTCCGGCAGGTCGGCCTGAGCGGGGTCACGGGGGCGGCGGTTCTTTCCTGCCTCGCGGGCTTCATCGTTAAAAATTACCATCGGCGGCTCCAGAAAACAGTCACCAGCCTCGTCAGCGCCATGCATCAGGCCCGCGCCGGGGAACGCGCCAAAAGCGAATTTCTGGCCACCGTGAGCCATGAGCTCCGCACGCCCCTCAACGGCATTCTCGGCATGGTGGAACTGCTGGGGCAGACGCCCCTCAACGCCCGCCAGCGGGAACAGGCGGACACCATTCACCGCAGCGGGGACCTGCTCCAGCTGATCATTGATGACATTCTCGACTGGTCCGGAATCGAGTCCGGGTCCCTCGAAATCACCCGCGCCGCCGTGAACCTGAAAAGCTGCCTGCGGGAGGTGATCGACTGGTTCACCCCCCTGGCGGTCCGGAAAGGACTGACGTTTGAGGTCACGGAGGAGGAGGGATGTCCGCTCTGGTTTGAAAGTGATCCCGCGCACCTGCGTCAGGTCCTGATGCACCTGACGGGCAACGCCGTGAAATTCACCTCCAGGGGCGGGGTGCGCGTTACGGTGAGTCATGAGACCGCAGGCCCCGGCCGGGAGGCGCGGCTGATTTTCACCATCCGGGACACCGGCATCGGCATCCGGCCGGACCAGCGGGAAAAAATCTTCCAGCCCTTTTCCCAGGGGGATTCCACCACCACCCGGCATTATGGCGGCACCGGACTGGGCCTGGCCATCAGCCGGCGGCTCTGCCATGCCATGGGCGGGGAGATCACCGTGCGCTCCGAACTCCGCCAGGGCAGCGAATTCACCTTTTATATACGCTGCGTTCCCGTAACTCCGCCCCCGGATTCCGAATCCGAAAAAACGCTGCCGGTTTCCGCGGGGGCGGGCCCGGTTTCAGCCTCCAAAGCCGCCCGGGAGTTTCCCGGAAGACCGGTCCTCCCGTCCGCGTCCGCCGTGACCGGAGCGGGGAGTGATACCCGTCCGGTCCTGCTGGTCAGCCCCGACCGCATGCTCGTTCAGCTTTCCAGTGTTATTTTCAAACGGATGGAGCTGCCGCTGGAGCATTGTTCCGGCCTTGATGCCGCGTGCGGATTTTTGGCCTCCACCGGCTGCCGGGCCGTGCTCCTCGACACCGCGCAGATCGAAGGGTGGGGGGCCGCCAGCCCCGCCGCTCTCCGTGAAGCCGCCGGCGCGGACCACCCGGTCCGCCTCATCGCGCTCCTGATGGAATGCGGTGCCCGGCACCCGGCGGGCTGTGACGACGTGATCTGCCGCCGCCTGAGAATGGACGACCTCGAAGCGGTCCTGCACTTCCCGCCCGCCGCCTGATCCTCCGTTTCACTTCTTCAGATCCAGCTCCCCGTCGCGGCCGTTTTCGTCCACAGCCGTGATTTTACCGGGCGTTTTGCCCTCGTTGGCCGCCGCGATCTCCTCCAGGGTCAGGGTGACTTTCCGGGGAGCCTTGTCGCGGTATTCCTGAAATCCCCGGATGTCCGATCCGTCCCAGAAGCCCAGCACCCGGAGTCCGGCGCGGGCCTCGATGGTGACGGCGTTTTTTTTGGCGTCGAAAGTGATCTCCGGTTTCGGATCCGGGCGCAGGCGGGGATCCTCCGGCTGGAACCACGGGCTCCAGCGCAGCCGCGAGGCGCTGACCGGGGCGAACCAGGCCTCGGAGTCGGCGGCGAATTTTTTCACCTCCTGGCCGGGAAGTTTCTCATTGAGCGTGAAGAAACGGTTCAGCCGGTCAAAGCCGCGCGTCATGATGCAGCGACTGTCCTTGCAGTGGGGCAGGCCGAAGGCGTGGCTCATTTCATGAAGCGTCGCTCCCAGGGTCGTGGAGGCCAGGCCCCAGTAAGTGCCGCGCCCCACGCTGTCGTCGTGAACCCGGGACACGTCGTATTTCCGCTCGTCCAGAAACGCCTTCTGCACGGATTCCACGCTGTCCGGCCAGGAGAAAATCGAGGCGCTGCCGAACAGTCCGAGATTGCCCCCGCCCAGCGCCGTGTGCGCCAGCATGCGGCCGGTCTCCGGGTCTTTGCGGGTGAAGGACATCAGCGCGAGGTTCTTGGCGTATTTGTCGGAATAGCGGGAGTTGATGAAATGATTCAGCTCCCCCCAGATCCGCTGGCCGTCCCCCATCTCCAGATAATGCTCCACCGGCTGGGGTGCCTTGATGGTGTGCACCACCACCCTGCCCGCGCGGTCGGTCTCCAGCCGGAACGTGCGCCGGCCGTAGCCGAGTTCCTGCATGCGCTCCGCCGTGAAGCACTGGAGCAGCAGCGCGGCGGTGGCCATGCGGGCCTCGTAGTTCTGCGGGAAGTCGTCCTCGGGGGTTGCGTAGTCCGTTTTCCCCGTCGAATCCGCCAGCCAGATGAGCCGCACGTAATGCGGATTGGTCATCGGCTTGTAGGTGATCCGCAGCTTCGCGGGCAAAGCCGATTTCTCGGTTTTCAGCTCGATGGTGTTGTCGCCCGGAGCCAGTTCCAGCAGAGCCTTGAATTTCCCGTCCTGCACCAGGCCGGAGCTTTCCACCGGCCTGGCCGTGCCTTTGGCCGTGCGCAGGGTCAGCTTCTCCGCCCCGGCCTCCACCTCACCGCGGATCAGAACCACGGAATGCCGCACCAGATCCTGCGGTTTGAAATTATCCACCTTCACCTCCGCGGTGGCCGTGGCGGCGGTCACAAGGAGGAAAACGGCGGTGCGGAGCGGAAAGCGGAAAATCATCCGCCTCCAGTAGCCGTCCCGGGCCGGACCTTCAAGCTCCGGGACACGCGGACCAGGTTTCCGGGGCGGAGGAAGGCTAGGCGGGCGGCTTTTCCCACACCTTGCCGGTGCGGTAGTCCTTCCAGCCCTGGCGGAAGCCGGCGAGTTTGCCGCGGCGCTGGGACCAGCGGAGGCGGGCGGCGTGGGGGAGTTCGGAGAGCCGGCCGTGTTTCGCGCACCAGACGGCGTCGCGGCGGACGTCGAGAATCCAGGGAAGCAGGACCATGCGCGGCCAGGTGAAGTCCGATTCCTTGCCCGGATAGGTCGTGGCCATGGACCGGGCGTCGCCGAGGCAGCGTTTGTAAAACTGCGCGGGGGTGTAGTTGTGGCTGTGCATGGCCACGGATTCCGGGACGTATTTGACCTCGTAACCCTGCTGGCGGCACCAGCGGGTGTATTCGTCGTCCTCGGCGTATTGCAGGTCCTCGCGGAAACCGCGTTTTTCCCAGACGTCCCGCCGCAGGCCGCTGCTGACCATGCTGAAAAAGTGGTCCCAGTTCACGGAGTCGCGGTTGGGGCCGAAGCACCGGTCGTAGTCGGCGGCGAACACCGCCTGACAGTCCGGCCGGGGAATCTGGCGGCTGAAGACAGCGGCCACTTTCGGGTCCAGCAGAGCCTCCGCCAGGGGCCGCAGCCAGTTGGGTCCCTGCGGCGTGGCGTCGGCGTTCAGGAACAGGCAGCGATCGGCTTTGGCCAGCCTCATGCCGTGGTTCATGACCCGGCTGGGGTTGTAGTCCTTTGAGGCGATTTCGATGAAATGCGCCGGCGAGGCCGCGCGGATCAGGTCCGGCGATCCGTCGGTGGAGCCGCTGTCGATGACGATCAGCTCCCAGTTCCGGTATTCCTGCGCCCGCAGCGCGGGCAGGGTTTCGCGCAGCGCCCAGGCCTCGTTGTAGGAGCGCATGATGATGCTGATCAGGGGAACACTCATGGTGGTTAAAAGGGGGCAGGGAAAAAAGGTTTGAACAGAAGGGCGCGAAGGACACAAAGATCATAAAAATGACCGCTGGCTCAGGGCTTTCCCCGCCGATGCCCGCCTTGGTGATCTTTGTGACCTTCTGTTCGGATTCATCACAGTTTTCAAAATCAACGCAGGGAGGCGGGGCGGAAACGGGCCGGCAGCCGGGAGACCAGGCCTTTGCGGTCCTCCGGAGTCAGAGCGATGAACCACAGGCCGAGCACGGCGGCCACGCCGGTGACGGCCATGCCGATCAGGCAGGGCAGCCACTCCGGCTGGCCGAAACGGGGCCCGATGGTCAGCCGGAAGAGCACGCCGGTGAGGATCATGGGCACGCAGCCGAGGATGGGACGCAGGGCCGTGAGCCGGAACAGCTCCCATTTGCCCACCGCCGCCTCCACCGAGGCCCAGCGCCACAGCATGAACCAGCCGAAATAAACCGTCGGCAGCACCGAGCCCGCCGCCACGCCGATGATGCTTTTGCTCCACAGGGTCAGGCCCACGCTGAGCAGGATATTCAGCGCCGCCTCGCCGAGGCTCTGCCACATCAGCTTCCGCTCGTGGCCGCACATCATGAACATATTTTTGAAAACGAGGTGCGTGATCGACAGGTGGAAATACCAGAAGAGGAGGATTTCCCCCACAATCAGCGTCTCCGAAGCCGGGGCCTTCATGCCCGTCAGCAGCCGCACCATCAGATCCAGATAAAGCGCGCCGCCGACATAAAACGGCGCCGCCACCAGCACCGTCAGGCGCACGCCCTTCACCAGCATTTCCCGGAGCGCCTCCACCCGGGCATCAGCGTGGAGGAAGGCGGCGGCGGGACTGAGGGCGTCCGCGATCTGCCGGGTGATAATGCCGAACATCTCGCCGGCTTTGCCGCCCGACTGGTAGAGCGCCACCGCCGGCAGACCCACGAGGCCGCCGACAATGACCTGGTCCATTTTGTTGCGCAGCAGATTGGAGATCATGTTCAGCCACGCGAAGAGCGAGAATTTCCCGGTCGAGAGCAGATCGCTCATGCGGAACAGCGACGGCCGCAGCCGGACCTCGGGCATGGCTTTGAAGGCCGCGCGGCCGGCGATGAGGTCGGGGATCAGCACGCAGCCCAGGGCGATGACAAACACGGACATCAGGCCCCAGCGAAAATGCAGCGCGAGGGCCACGAGAATGGCGTTGGCCACCAGTCCGCACATGTTGATGCGGTTGACGGTGTCGCTTTTCTGAAGCCCGCGCAGCACTTCCGGAAACACCCCCAGCGGGAATCCCAGGGCCATGCCTGCGAAGAACACCACGGTCACCGGCTTGAAGATGGCGCGTCTTTCATCGGGCACGCCGAACCAGTGCATCATGGGCTCCGCCAGCATCCAGCCCAGCCCGGCGATGACCAGGGCGGCGCCGAAGTAGAAGAAAAAAATGGTGCTCAGCGCATGGCTCAGCGCCGGCCAGTCACGGTTCGCCAGGCCCTGGGCGACGCGGCGCTGGGCGGCGTAGCCGAAGCCGAAATCGAGGAGAATACCATAACCGAACACGCTCCACATCAGCGACCAGAAGCCGAACTCCTCCGGTGTCAGGCCCTGGAAAAGCAGGCGGAAAGTCACCAGCCCGAGGCCGATGCGCACCACCACCCTGCCGTAGTTGTAGAGGGCTCCGCGCCAGGCGGCTTTCTTGACGTCGTCAGTGTTCATTTCAGGCGGGAGCGGCAGTTCTCCTCCGCCTGCCGGTAAACGTTTTCGAGCCGCGCGGAGATGCGCGACCAGTCATAATGGGCCAGAGCCTCCGCCTTTCCGGCCTCCCCCAGGGCGCGGCGCGCGGCGGGATCGGCGTGGAGGCGGAAAAGACAGGCCGCCAGCTGGTCCGCGGCATCGGCGGCGCCGGGGTCAAACATCAGGCCGGTCTCATTTTCCCGGACCAGGGCGCGCAGTCCGCCGACGCGGCTGACCACCGCCGCGCAGCCCGCGCACCAGGCCTCCAGGACCACGATGCCGAAGGGCTCGTGCCGCGAGGCCAGGACAAACACATCCGCCGCGTGAAACGCGTCCACCAGCGCCGGACTGTGGTTCGGCAGGCCGGGCAGAATCCGCGCGCTGTCCGTCAGATGGTTCGCGCGGATGAATTCGTGCAGCTTCTCCGCGTAAGCCGGCTGCGTCACCGGGCCGAGAATCAGCAGGCGCGCCTCCGGGACTTTGGCGTGGAATTTCAAAAACGCCTCCAGCAGCCCGAGCTGGTTTTTCTGGGCGTCGATGCGGCCCATGGCCAGCAGCAGAAAAGCGTTTTCCGGAATGCCGTTCTCCCGGCGGAATCCTGCGCCGTCCCCCTGGGTGAAGCGGGCGGAGTCCACGCCGTTCGGCAGGTAGCTGACGCGTCCGTGATTCAGCTCCGCCGCCGCTTTTTCAGCCTCGCTCTGACCGACGCAGATCACATGATCCGCCTCCTGGAGCACCCTGCGGGCGCCCAGCAGCGCGCCGAACGGGCGGCCCCACTCGAATTTGCCCTCCACCGGCCGCGCCAGGTCGCCCCGCTCCGCCGCCGGCACGTCAAAGACGCCGCCGTGCAGGGAGACGACATACGGTTTTTTCCGCAGCCGGGCCACGGTGCGCACGGTGCCGCCCAGCCGTTTCAGGGTGTGCGCGTGAAACAGCCGCACGTCAGGCTCGCGCCAGAGTCCGTAAAACAGCGGCAGGGACAGCAGATTGCCGCCCTTCAGATCCAGCGCCGCTTTGTCCGCCGCGCTGAGCCCGAAAAACGGATAGACGTGCCGGAAGCGCTTCACGGGAATGCCGCCGATGACCTCCGACTTTTCCGCCGCCAGGGCCATGGAGGTCAGGATCACGGGATCCGCTCCCTCCGCCTGCTGGCGTCTGGCGGTTTCGAGAATAACGGTTTCCGTCCCGCCCCAGTCCTGGGCGGTGAAGCGGCGGGGGACATGGACGATCCGGCGGTTCATGCGGTCGCTTTGGCCGGCAGCGCGTTCTCCATCAGCCGGTGAATGTGCGGAATGTGCGTGATGTGGTCCGGCACCTCCTCATAGTTGGTCAGCAGGGTGGCGTAGCTCTGCGGATCCGTCGGGTGATAGCCGTGCATGCCGCGGATGGGGCGCTCGCCCATGTGGCTGGGCACGATGAGCACGCCCTCCCTCATGAGGAAAATCAGCTGGCCGAAATGGCCGTCCTCAAAGAACGCGCGGTAATGCCGCAGCTCCTCCTCCGGCATCACGCGCCCCTCCCTCACTCCCGCCAGCGCCTGCTCGATAAGCGGACGGGCCTTGTCGGTGAGGAACCAGAAGCGCCCCATGGTGCTGTCGTAAACGGCGACATAGTCCACGCCGAACTCCAGCGGCAGAGCCTCTATGGTTTTGCGCAGGTCCACCAGCACATCGCAGTTGGCCATGCCGTGGTCGCTGAAGACGTGAAGCTTCACGTTTTTGTAGTTCCGCCGGGCGGTCTCCATGGTTTTGGTGATCCACTCCTCGTACAGGTTCAGCTTGTCCGCGATCTTCGGGGAGTCATTGCCGACCATGTGCAGCAGGCCATCGAGGCCCGCCCAGTACATGAAAGCGAAATCGATGCGCCGGGCCTCCAGGTCCGCGATCAGACGGTCCCGGTTTTCGATCTCCGGCCGGCTGTCATCCGTGGTGAAATACGGCACCTTGGCCTCCTCCAGGAGGTCGAAGATATTCGTTCCGCGGTTCATGCCCTTGGGCCTCAATGGGGTTTTCTTCTCCGAGAAATCGAAAAGATCGATGAACTTGAACGGGATGTTATACAAATCGAAGTAGCCCCGGAAGTTCAGCCTCACCTTCACGAACTTTGACAGCCGGTGGCGGAACCTCCGGCGGCCGGTGATGGCGGTGGGCAGCCAGCGCAGCCAGCGCAGGGATTTGAAGGGGGAATTCGCGGGGTCGTAAACGAAGTAGCACCAGTTCCGGTGCTCGTCGGGCCAGTGGCCCGACAGAATGCTGGGCACGCAGGTGGAGCTGTAGCCGAAGACGCTCTCCAGCTTCCGCCGGTGCGGCGCGAGATCCTTCAGAAACGGGCGGCCCCGGAGGATCTCCCACCCGCAGGCGTCGATCATGATGAAGAGATGAAGCGTGTCTTTCATGAGGGTTGTTCGGCGGACGCGGCGGCGGCGGGCGGGAGAGCCGGAGCCGGAACAGCGGGGGTGGTGAGCCGCTGAATGTGATTGAGCAGTTCCGTGGGCGAGTAGGGTTTGGTCAGGAAAACCGCCGCGCCCGAGGACCGGGCCTGTTCGCGGTCGATGAACTGGCCGCGCGCCGTGAGCATGATCACGGGAATATCGCGGACGGATTCCATTTTTTTAAGCTCCGCCAGCGCCGTGAGCCCGTCCATGACGGGCATCATCACATCCATGATGATGCAGTCCGCCGGCTGTTCCCGGGCGCGGTCCACGGCTTCCTGGCCGTTGCGGCAGACGGTCCACGTGTGGCCGTGTTTGCGGAGGGTCATCTCCAGCAGCCGCAGCATGTGGGTTTCGTCTTCAGCGATGATCAGTCTGGCCATGATGGGAAATAAGAATTGTCAGGAAAGAGGGGAGGCGTCAAGCCTGTGAAGGATGAGGAAAGTCTGGTCATCGGCCAGCGGCGCGGTGGCGCTGTGCAGCCGCAGCCGCTGCAGCAGGGCCTGGTGCAGATTGGCGGCGGTGCCGGAACCGGCGGCGTTCGCCAGCAGCCAGTCGGCGAGCTCCGTGTGCGAGGCGAACGCGCCGCGCCCGTCGCGCGGGTCCGTGAGGCCGTCGGTGAAAACCAGCATCCGCGATCCCGGCGGGAAGGGCATGATGGTGGACGGGTATTCAATCACCTCCATCAGCCCCAGCGGCGGACCGCTGGCCGGAATCTCATGCACTTCCCCGTCCGGCATGGCGATGAGCACCGGACAGTGCCCCGCGCTGGCCAGCCGCACTTCCCCGGAGGGAATGTCCACCGTGCCCACCACGGCGGTGACGAACATTTCCAGCTGGTCCAGATCCTCGAAAAGGAACTTCGCGGTCTGGGTCAGCACCGAACCCGGATCCGTGTAAAACTGGGGCACGGAGCGCAGCACGGAACGGGTGACCGCCGCCATCATGGAGGCCCCGACCCCTTTGCCCATGACATCGGCCATCATGAAAAACAGGCCCGTCTGCCCCCACGGCAGCACGCCGTAAAAATCACCGCCCACATCCATCGCGCTTTCGCAGTGGGCGGAAAGCTCCAGCCCGGGAATGGTGGGCATGGAGCGCGGCAGCAGCGAGCGCTGGATGGACGCCGCCAGCTCAAGCTCGCGTTTCACGGCGCTGGCCTTCAGAGCCTGCTCCTCGTGCCGGCGGCGGACGATGTGCTGGGCCAGGAATTCCGAGAAGGTGTGCACCACATTCACCTCCCCCGCCCGCATGGGTTCGGTCAGCTTCCGGCGCCCGAGGCTGAGCGTGCCCATGAGGGTGTCGCCCTCGTAAAAAGGGTGCACCAGCCCGGACATGATTTCCGAAGCGCCTTTGAAAGTCGCCGGATCGATCCACTGGTCCTCGCGGGAGGCGATGGCCGCTTTCTCCAGACTGTCAAAGTCGCCGCCGTCCGGCGCGTCCGGGGAGGACACGCAGCCTTTCATGGCCAGCGTTTTAAAACCGCCGTCCTCCCCCACGGTGCGGATCACGCCGCAGTCCGACTGGGTGACGGTGGCCAGGTGGTCCAGCAGGGTGGCCGTGAAAGCCGACAGATCGGTGATGCGGTTGCTTTCGGAGCTGAACCGGAAAATCGCGGACAGGCTTTCATAAGCCGCGCCCAGCTCCTCCGTCATGTGGTCCAGAGTGCTCTCCAGCTCCTGCTTCTGCTCCTCGGTGAAAGCGCCGGTATGGTCCTCCGCCGTGATGCGGCCCGAGGCCTGCCGCCCGCGCACCAGCGTGAGCACATTCTCCTGGGGGCCGCGCAGATAATAGCGGGAGTCGGTCATCTCCTTGATGATGAACAGGCCGCGGCCCGACTCCGAGTCCACGTCCGGCAGCTCCACCTTGTCCGGCCAGTCAAACCCGGGCGAGTGGTCCGTCAGCGTGGCCGTGACCTCGCCGGAGGTCACAAAAAGGTGGAGATTCCATGAATCCGCCGCGCGCTCCGGCGGCATGTGCAGCACCACGTTGTTGGCGGCCTCGGTGAGCACCAGTTCCCAGGCGTTCAGATCGTCCTCCGTCAGGCCCTGGCGTTTCAGAAAAGTCCGCGCGCTGACAGCGGCCTCGCGCACGGCCGTGAGCGCGGGTTCGCCGCTCCAGCGCCACGCGGTTCCCTCCTCCGCTCCGTTGGTGATGGTGAGGGAGGGGTCGTTCCTTGGGGATGAACTCATGGGTTTTTGATGCGGGTCGCGGGTCAGCCGGGGACGATTTCGAAGATACGGTGCAGGCGCGTGAGTTCCAGGATTTGAATCACCGCCGCCTGAGGCTGAAGAAGCCGCAGATTCCCGCCCCGCTGGGCCGCGAGTTTCTGCAGGGAAATGAGGGCGCCCAGACCGCTGGAATCAATGAAGCCGAGGTGGGAGCAGTCGAGATTGATATCCGTGAAGTTTTCCGTGAACCGGAGCTTCGCCTTGTCGCGGAGCGCGGAGGCGTCATTCGCGGTGAGTTCAGGAGGCGCGGTGAGATTCAGGGCGTTTTCCTGTGGTTTCATGATATTGGGTGACATCGGGGTGATAAAAAATCAAAGAGAGGCGGAGGCGGTTTCCGGGCCGGGGGAAGCCGGACGGCGCAGCAGGGACTGCAGGCCATGAAGCAGAATCCGCCGCCGCCACGCGGCATCGGCGCGTCCGGCGAAAAGAGCGGCGTGGGCTTTGGCGGTGTCATCCCAGGGCGGCAGGCTGCCTTCCGTCTCCGGGGCCGTGAAAATTCCCGTGGGCGCGGTCAGCCAGCGGAGCTCGAACTCCCCGCTGAGCCCGGCGGCCTCCTCCGGCGTCAGCGGCGGATTCCCGGTCCAGGCGAAGTCCCCGGTCACAATATTCCAGAGCATCGGCCACCGGCGCCACAGGCTGGTGAAAGCGGCGATTTCACCGTATCTCACCGGATTCCCCGGCGGACCGTGCAGCCGGCGGCCGCGGGCGGCGAGGGCGGTCCTGAAAAGCGGTCCGCCTTTCACGGCGGCCAGGATCAGCACCGGCCATGTGAGCAGCAGCACCGCCAGCGCCGCCGCCCGGGCGGGCGGGGAAGCCGGAGCGGGAGCGGCGGCCGCCAGCGGCGCGAGCAGAAAAGCATCCGTCAGATGCGTGGCGGAACCCGTGCGCCAGTTCAGCAGATGGCTGCCCATGGCCAGGGAATTCCGCAGCAGGGTCATGGCCCCCAGGCAGGTGCCCGGTCCCAGGGTGCTGTCCTCCACCACGGCGTCGTGGTCCACGATGGAGCCCTCCTCCACAAATCCCCGCACTTTCGCCCGGCGGCTGACCCGGGCGGCGGGGCCGATCCAGCAGGGCGCGGTCAGCACGGCGGTGGGGTCCACCTGAGCTCTCAAACCGACCCAGATTCCCGGACTGACTTCCCGGGTGCCGATCATCGTGGGCGCGAGAATGGGCAGCAGCAGCGCCCGGGCTTTGTGCCAGGCCTCCGGTCCCGACAGCAGCGGGACTTCAGGGGCCTGGGGCAATGTGTCCAGGGTCAGAATCTCCTGAGCCTGAAAACCGGCGTGTTTCGCCGCCGCCGCTGCCGGGGAAAGTTCGGCGCTCTCCGTGGCCACCCGCAGGGAAAGGCCCCAGGCGTGCCCGCCCTCCACGAACTGGCGGATTTCCTCCGGTCCCGCGCTGACCAGCAGCAGCACCTCCCGGACCCCCCGCCGGGCCAGCCCGTCCAGCGCATGGTCCAGCAGCGGCTTGCCCAGAAACGCCGCCAGCGCCGTCGGACCGCCGGCCGCCAGCAGCTCCAGCCCGGCACGGATGTCCGGGCAGATGAGGATCACGCGCTCCGCCGCCGGCACCGTCATGCGCCCCCCTTCCCCAGCAGCACCGCCGGCACCGTTTTCAGGAGAATCACCAGATCTTTCATCACGGACTGGCTTTCAATGTAACGCACATCCAGCGCCACCTGCTCCGGAAATTCAATCTGATTGCGGTCGCCGATCTCAAAAAGCTTTCCGGACCGCTCGCCGACCTGCCAGAGGCACGTCAGACCCGGCGTCGCCAGCAGCCGCCGGCGGTCCTCCTGGGAATACAGCGCCACTTCCCGGGGCAGCGGCGGCCGCGGGCCGACGAGGGACATTTCCCCGCGCAGGACATTGATCAGCTGCGGCAGCTCATCCACGGAGGTGCGGCGGATGATTTTCCCGACTTTGGTGATGCGCGGATCGTCCTTCATTTTGAAGGTCACGCCATCCTGCTTCTCGTTCCGGGCCAGCAGGTCCTTCAGCGCCGCCTCCGCGTTCACCACCATGCTCCGGAATTTCAGCATGCCGAATTCCCGGCCGCCGTGGCCCACGCGCACCTGTTTGAAAAACACCGGCCCGCCGTCGCGCCGGACCATCCAGGCGGTCAGCAGCAGCAGCGGGGAGAGCGCCAGCAGCATGATGCCCGCCACCGACACATCCAGCAGCCGCTTCAGCAGCCGCGAGGAACCGACGGTGAGCTGCCACGCCATCCGCTTCCAGGCCATGTAGGCGCGCAGGCGCAGCCGTCCCCACGGATGCCCGGCCCCGGCGATCCGGCCCGCCATCCGGTTGGATAATTCCGCATCGCTCAGCATCAGGGGACCGGAACGGGGGTTGAGGGTGGGGAGTCCGCCACTTCGGCGGCGAGGCGGGTGAAAAGGGATTCCAGCCCGCTGATGTAACGGTCGAAGTCGAAGCGTCCGGTGACAAACCGGAAGCCGTTCTCCCCCAGCTCCCGCGCCTTGGCCTTGTCGCGCATCAGCCCGTCCAGCCGCGCCGCGAAAGCCGGGACATCGCCCCACGGCACCAGATAGCCGTTCTGCCCGTCGATCAGCCATTCGCTGACCCCGCCGGCGTCAAAAGCCACCACCGGCAGCGCGTAGCGCATCACCTCCGGCCCCACCGCGCCGAACGGCTCCGGCCACACGCTGCTGAAAGCCACCGCCGAGCAGTTGCCGTAAAAGTTCCGCAGCTCCTCCTGCGGGACAAACCCCTTGAACGCCACCCGGTCCGACAGCCCCAGGGCACGGCTCAGCTCCTCGCATTCCGCCCGGTGATTCCCATCCCCCAGAATCACGCATTCAAAGGGCTCCCGCATTTCCGCCAGTGCCCGCAGCAGCAGATCGACCCCTTTTCCCCGGATGATCTGGCCCGCGAACAGAATCAGATTCCGGTCCGAAAAACTGCTCCGCAGGCTGCTTTCGGCGGAGCGCGGGATGGGGGCGTGGATTTCAATGCGGCGCGGATCAAATCCGTTCCGGAGCAGCTCCTGGCGCATGTATTCGGAGGCCACCAGCATCCGCTGAATCCGTCGGTTGAGGCGGATTTCCCGCTTTTTGGCGCGGTAGCTCACCCAGCGCAGATGTCTTTTTCCGTCCGGGCCGGTTTCTTTGGCCACACACGCCAGACAGCCGTAAACGCAGTACAACGTCGCCGGCCGCGTGCAGATGCGGCGGGTGAAGTAGTTGTATTTATAGCTGCGCATGCAGTAAATATCGTGATCATGCACCATCCTTGCCAGAGGCAAACCGCTTTCTGTCAGGGCAAGGATCACGGCGGAATCCGCTGTTTTGTGAACATAAACGGCGTCCGGCGCGAAATCGTTCAACGCCCGGCGCGTGGCCTCCGCCGTTTCCCCGGGGGATTCCGGAAGCGGAAAGCGGTCCGGAAAAACCGTCCGCCAGTCCGCTCCGCCGCGTCCGGTGTCGGATCCGTGCAGAATGCCCAAGGTGTGACCGCGCGCCGCGAGAGCCCGGGCCACGGTGATGATATTGGCCTCCGCGCCGCCAAGGGCGCCGAATCTTTCGTGGACAAAAAGAATTCTCATACGCCGTTCTCCGCCTGAAGCCTCAAAGCCGCCATCTCCGCCTCCAGCAGCGGCTTCACCCGCCGCCATTCGGTGTCGAGCTCCCGCACCATGCCCTCCTGCTCCGGCTTTTCGTCCTGCGCGGCCAGCTGTTCCAGGCGGTTCAGGAGATCCTCCATATCCTTCAGGCCGAAGAGCGAGCTGCTGCCTTTCAGTGAATGGGCCGCGCGGCGCATCTCGGGCTGCTCCGGTCCGCCCGCCAGCCGCGTGAGATCCGCGAAGGCGTTGGGAAAATCCGCCATCCACTCCGACAGCAAATCCACCACATTCTCCTCGCCAAGCTCGTCCGCCAGCTGCCGCAGCGCGGCATGAAGGCTTTCATCCACCTCCGTCACGGAGGCCGGCTCGGCGGCCCCGGCCGGAAAAAGCATGGATAATGCCGCCGCCAGCTCCGCCTGCTTGATCGGTTTGGGAACGTAATCATCCATTCCGGCGTCCAGGCAGCGCTGGCGTTCCCCGCTCAGGACATTGGCGGTCATGGCGATGATGCGGCAGCGCGGCCGGTCCCAGCCCGGGGAAGCCTCCATCGCGCGGATGGCGCGGGAAGCCTCGTAGCCGTCCATCACCGGCATATGGCAGTCCATGAGCACCCCGGGATAATGGCCGCGGCGGAACTTCTCCACCGCCTCCGCGCCGTTGGTCACGTGGTCGGCGCGGAAGCCGGATTTATCCAGAAACAGCTGTGAGACGCGGGCATTGATGGCATTGTCCTCCACCAGCAGCAGCACAGTGGGGCCATTTTCCGTGCATCCGAATCCAGTGCATGGCGGCGGAATGGATTCAGGGGGTGGAGAGGGGGGGATGGGGTTTCCGGGAGACACGGCGGATGCGGCAAGGGATTCCGGCACAATGCCTTGGGAAGTATAACGGTCCAGTTCACATTACGGTTTTTAAAAAATTTGGGACTTTTGCGGAAGGAAAGGGAGGCGGTTTTGAACACCGGCGGGGCTGCCGGGTCGGAGTCCGCAGCCTCCTCCCCGCCATGACCTCCGTCAGGAATATGAAATTTTACACAGGTGCCGGAACTTTGCTTCGAATCCTGGCGAACGTCCCGTATGCTGCCGGCATGATTTTCAGCAACAGGGCGGAGAGGCGGTCGCAGTTTTTCCACGAACTGGCGAGACTGACGGGAGCCGGGATTTCCGTGTCGCGGGCGGCGGTGGTGCTGGATCAGAGCTGGCGCGACCATTCCGTGAAGTCGGCGGTGAACTCCCTCGGACAGGGCCTGCGGGAGGGGGAGACCATCAGCGGCGCGCTCGCTCCCAGCCTGAATAAAATGGAGTTCAGCATTGTGGACGCCGCCGAGCGCGGGGGGAAGCTGGTCAACGGCTTCAAACATCTTGAGGAATATTATCATCTTCTGGCCCAGACTTTCATCCGCATGCGCATGGCGGCGGTGTATCCGGTGGTGATGCTGCATGCCGCCGTGGTGCTGCCCGCGCTGGTGACGGCGGTGCTGGCGCAGAAAAAGGCCCCGGGCATCGTGCTGGCGGTGGGGTCCCATCTGCTGATGCTGTGGGGCGTGCTGGCGCTGGGGGTGACGGTGTGGCGGTTTTTGCTCAAAAAGAGCGCGGTTTCCCTGCCGGTGGACACTTTCCTGCGCCGTCTGCCCATGGCCGGCCGGGCGCGGGAGGCGCTGGCGCTGGCGCGGTGGAGCGCGGTGGTTTATTTCCAGGTGGTCAGCAGCCAGCGGCTTTCCGACGGGCTGCGCCGGGCGGGCGCGGCCACGGAAAGCGCGGGCCTGCACCTCGCCAGCGGCCGGGCGGCGGACGCCATTGAGGCCGGCGGCGAGATGGGCCCGGCCATGGCCGCGCAGCCCGCTTTTCCCAAGGAACTGTCCAGCGCCCTGGCGGCGGCGGAATTCACCGGCACCCTGGACACCGAAACCCTCCAGCAGTCCCGTCACTGGATGAGCGAGTCCGGCCTGCGCCTGGAATCCGCCTCCCGCTGGCTGTCCGGCGCGTTTTACGGCCTGGTGATGCTTTTCACGGTCATCCAGATCTTCAAACTGGCCAGCGGCTATGTCCAGATGTACGCGGGTTTCATGAAGGATCTGGGGATTTGACGGTCATTCCGGTTTTTGGCCAGGAAAAATGCCCGGGATTCAGGGAGAAAAGATCGAACGGACCTCAGAATTTCATCCACTCCGGCAGTTCCTCCCGGCCATCCCAGTGGTTCATCCATTCCGGCCTTTTCTCATGGCCATCCCACTTCCAGTATTCCGGCCTGATTTTCCGGTCCAGAAAAAATAAGCGGGCGGTAAAGAATCAGGGTCTTGGACCGGATGTTGTCCGGATACGGCAGAAGGCGCACGGCGGGATCCGCGCAGCCACCGAAAGATCTTATCTCACCCGGGGCTCTTTTGATCACGATAAAGTACGTCAGCGTGTATAAAAACAGACCGACGGCAACCATTTCGGAAAATTTCTGCGCGGCGCTCTTTTCGGAAAAAGGGGACCGGGGTTCAATGAGTTTAAACATAAAAACGGAACCGGATCAGCCGCGGTCCGGATCCGCCGCCTTCCCGCCGTCCAGGCCGCCTCCCGCTGATTGGGCGTCGCGTTTCTCCATGATGCCGGTGACGGCGCGGACGAGCAGGGCGCGGGCCCGGAGGTCAATGGGATCCAGGGTGAGGATGATTTTGGCGTCCTCATAACCCGCCAGGATCAGAGTCAGCCAGCGGTCGTCGCTGGAAACCTCGGCGCCGGCGATGCTGCCCCAGGTGACGAGCTGGTAATTTTCAGAGGGTTTGAAAAACGGGAAAATCTCCACTCCCACAGGCGACAGCAGCAGGTAAGCGTGACGGGTCAGGCGCAGTGCCATCCAGATGGCCCCGGCGGCTCCCGCGAGCGGAATCAGCGCCAGCCACCACGGCGGCCACAGGGTGAGATTTTCCCGCCACATGGCCGCCAGCCCGACGGCGGCGAAAATGAGGACCACACTCAACAGCCAGAAGGGCACAGCCTGGCGGGAGCGGGTGAAGCGGAGTTCTTTTTCGGGGGCTTTCAAAGGCGGAGGGGGGGAGGGACAAAGCTGACGCGGGGACGCGAATCCATGCAGGGCCAGCCCTGGTTTTCCAGTCTGGAATGGATGGCGGCGGCGTTTCAGATTCCGGAGCCCCGGCTCCTGTTCGTTATTTTCCAATTCTGTTTCCTTTTCCATTCCTCCGCGGGTCCGCCAGGGACACCCTTCCGGAAGAATTTCACAAATCTTGCGAACCCTTGCCGGGTGGCGTACATCTGAGTGTGCGTTCCCTTTTCCGCCATGAGCCTTCCTCCGCCCCGCCGTCCTCTTAAATCCCGGTCCCTCCGCCGCCGCCGTCAGTCCCCGTCCGTCACTCCGGCGGTGGTGGTTGATGATCCGCCTTCCCTCGCCAAACTGCTCCGGTCGCTGCTGGGCCTGCTGGTGATCGGCGGCATTTTAGGAGGGGGTCTGTGGTTTTATGTCAAAGGAATGAAGCAGACCATCCGGATCACTGAAAACATCAACAACGGACTCAAAGCGATTGCCGCTGAAATATGGGCCAATGGGATGGCTCCGGAAATTGAGGATATTGATCCCGATCTGACCCTGACTTTCATGCAGTTGAAGAAAAAGGCGGGAGGAAACCCTCCCCGTGTGGTGGTGATCGAGGATCCGGAAGCAAGCTTCGCCGGCCGCCGGCCCACTCATCAGATCATCTACATGCTGGGCAGACACATGGTGATCACTCTCAATCTGTTTTATGATTTTGAGAGCGGCAAAATCGAGATTCTGGGGTATGAGCTGGGGCCGAACTTCCAGGATGTGATCAAGGATCACAGCACGAAAAAGGCCGCTCAGCCCGTTTCTCCGGTTCCTGGGGAAACCTCACCGCCCTCCGATCAGAAACCAGTGACCGAGGATAAAGCGGGGTCCGAGGAGAATCCGATCTCCGGGAATCAACCAGCGGCTGAGGAAAATCCGGCCCCCGGGGATAAGCCGGTGACCGAAGAAAATGCGGTCCCTGAGGAAAACCCGGCCGCTGAGAGCCAGCCGGCCGTTGAGGATAAGCCGGTAACAGAGGATAAGCCGGCCACTGAAAATTTTCCGGCGGTAAAGTGACGGAAAGGGAAGGGTTTTCTCCCGTGAAAGTATGGAAAGTGCCGTGAAAAGGGAACAAGAAGGAGATTGGCGGTCACGTTTACTACTCTTATTATGATCGGTCAGCCTGTCCACCCGGCGCGGACCGGTGCCCATCACCACCACCCAGCCTCTCCCTCACTATGACTTCCCTTTCCGATTCCACTTCCCGCCGCACCATTCTTAAAACCGGGGCCGCCGGAGTGGCGGCGGGACTGGCTTTCCCGACGGTCACTTTCGGCCAGCTGGACAGCAAGCGCCTGAAAGTCGGCCTCATCGGCTGCGGCGGCCGGGGCACCGGAGCGGCGCAGGACGCGATGAAGTCGGACAGCAATATCGAGCTGCACGCGGTGGGGGACGTTTTTCAGGAATCCATCGACACCTCCCTGCGCAGCCTGGAGGAGCAGTTCCGTGACCGCGCCCGGGTCGATCCCTCCCGGCAGTTCATCGGCATGGACGCTTATCACAAAGTTCTGGAGAGCGGGGTGGACGTGGTCATTCTCTCCACGCCTCCTGGCTTCCGTCCGATTCATTTTGAAGCCGCCGTCGAGGCCGGAAAACACATTTTCTGCGAAAAGCCGATGGGCGTGGACATCCCCGGCGTGCAGCGCATTCAGGCCGCCGGAATCAAAGCGCGGGAAAAGGGTCTGGCCGTCATGCCCGGATTCTGCTGGCGCCGCAGCGCCTCCCGCCGCGCGGCTTTCGAGCAGATTCAGAACGGCGCCATCGGGGATATTGTCAGCTACTACGCCACTTATTACACCGGCCCGGTGAAACCCATGCAGCCGCCCTCCGCCCGCAAGGCCGAGTGGAGCGATGTGCAGTGGCAGCTGCGCAACTGGATGAATTTCTCCTGGCTCAGCGGCGACACCTACGTCGAGCAGGCCGTGCACAGCGTGGATAAAGTCGGCTGGGCCTTTGGCGACAAGGATCCCCTGAACTGCATCGGCGTCGGCGGCCGCCAGATCGCCATGGAGGGCGCGAATATTTACGACCACTTCAGCGTGATTTATGAATTCCCGGGCAGCGTCTTCGCCACCGTGGCCAGCCGCCAGCAGGTGAACTGCGATGGCGAAAACGCCGATTACATCAAGGGCACCAAAGGCACCTGCATCATCGGCAAGGGCTCCCGCCCCGTCATCACCGGCGAGAAAAAATGGCGTTTCGACGGCGAGGACAATGACATGTACGGCCAGGAGCATCTGGAGCTTTTCCAGTCCATCCGCGCCGGCAAACCCATCAACGACACCGAATTCATGTGCCACAGCACCATGCTCGGCATCATGGGCCGCATGGCCGCCTACACCGGAAAGCGCGTCACCTGGGACAAGGTCCTCAACAGCAAAGACGACCTTGCACCGGACGATCTGAAGTGGGATTCATCCTTCACACCCACGCCGATGCCCCAGCCGGGCGTGACACCGCTGATTTGAACAAGTCCCGTCCGCTGATCCGTTTTTGTCCCATGTTGTCCCATCGCGTCCTTCCCACCCTCGTATTCACCAGCCTCGCCGCCGTCACCGGCGGTCTGCATGCCGCGGATCCGGCTCCGGATTCGGAGGCATATTTCACGCGCTTTGTGCGGCCGATTCTGGAATCGACCTGCGTCCACTGCCACAACGCCGATGAGCAGAAAGGCGACGGGCGGCTGGATACCCTGGCCCACATGCTGAAAGGCAACGATAACGGCGCCTGGCTGGTGCCGGGCAAGCCGGAGGAGAGCAAAATCTACACCACCACCCAGCTGCCGAGGGACAAGGACGCCGCCATGCCGCCGTCGAAGGAGCCGCCGCTGGTGAAGGAACAGAGCGATCACCTGAAAGCCTGGATCGCCGCCGGAGCCAAAATGCCGGCGGATCTGACCCTGGTCATGATGCCCCGGATGCAGTTTGTGAAGGACATCCAGCCGATTCTGGAGCAGAACTGCCTGTCCTGTCACGACGCTGAGAAAGCCAAAGGGGAACTGGTCATGACCACGCTGGCCTTCAACATCACCGGCGGTGACGGCGGCACGGCTCTGGTGCCCTATGATCCCGAAGCTAGCCCGCTTTTCAAACGCACCACCCTGGCGGAGGATGACGATGAGCTGATGCCGACCAAAAAGAGCGGCGGCCCCCTGAAAAAGGACCAGATTGAAAAGCTGAAGCTCTGGGTGAAACAGGGCGCTCCCTGGCCGGAGGGCATCGTGCTCGTGCCCAAAGCCAAGATGGAGGAGCGAGCGCCGTCGCCGGACACCATTGAGCTGACGCAAAAGATCCGCGATCTCATCGTGAAAACCAGCGGCGAGGGCGCGGAGGCCGACTTCAAGCCCTACACTGGCACCATGACCAAGGCTCCCAGCCCGAAGAATTTCGCCATGGTGCCCATTCCGGGCGGCGAATTCCTCATGGGCAGCCCGGAAACCGAAAAGGACCGCAAACCCGACGAAGGGCCGCAGGTGAGGGTGAAAATCGATCCTTTCTGGATGGGGGCCACCGAGGTGACCTGGGATGTTTACATGCCCTTCATGGTTACTTCCGACGCCCGCTGGAAGGACGGCAGCAAAAAAACCCCCGGCAAGGATGATCTGCCGGTGGATGCCGTCAGCAGCCCGACCCCGCCCTACACGGACATGACCTTCGGCATGGGCCAGGACGGATTCCCGGCCATTTCCATGACCGAACACGCGGCCAACAAGTTCTGCGAATGGCTCAGCGCCCAGACCGGCCAGTTCTACCGTCTGCCCACCGAGGCCGAGTGGGAATACGCCGCCCGCGCCGGCACCACCACCACCTGGTCCTTCGGTGATGATGAATCCAAGCTCGGGGAATACGCCTGGTATTTTGACAACAGCGACGGCAAGAGCCAGCCCGTCGGCAAAAAGAAACCCAATCCGTGGGGCCTCTACGACATGTATGGCAACGCCGTCGAATGGACGCTGGACCAGTACAGCCCGACCTTCTACGGCACGCTTCAGTCCCAGGTTCAGAACGGAGCGGTCTCCAATCCCTTCAACAAACCGGTGACCATCTATCCCCGGGTGGTGCGCGGCGGCTCGTGGGATGATGAGTTCCCGAAAAATCTCCGCAGCGCCGTCCGCCGCGGGTCCAGTGAGGCCTGGAAAAATATTGATCCCCAGCTTCCCAAAAGCCTCTGGTACCACACCAGCGCCCAGTTCCTCGGCATGAGGCTGGTGCGGCCGCTCAAGCTCCCGAGTGTTGAGGAGATGCACGCCGCCTGGAACCTCGGCACGGCTGATAAAAAATAAGGAGCGCTGCGGGGCCGATACCCGTCAGCCGCTTTCTGATCCATCAGAACCATTCCCGCCGCCGCCGGCCTCACCAGCCGGCGGCGGTGTTTTTATGCCGGCGTCTGGAAAATGATTCCGGCGCGGGACGGCGCCTCAGCCAGTCTCAGCCGGCATGGGAGCAGGTTTTGGTTTTGAATGGCGACGGCTTTGGGACTTTCCGTGGAAATCCGGCCCGGTTTTGAGTTCAATCCCTGAAAACGTCCACACTCAGGCACTGAGGGCGCGGCGTTCGCGGACGGCTTCGGCGAGGTTGGCGAGCACCGCTTTGGTGTCCTCCCAGGCGAGACAGGCATCCGTGATGCTCTGGCCGTAAGTGAGCTTCTGGCCCGGCTTCACATCCTGACGGCCTTCGACGAGATTGCTTTCGATCATCACTCCGGTGATGGCTTTGTTGCCGGAGCGGATCTGGTCGGCGATATCGGCGGCGACTTTCGGCTGGTTGCGGTGATCCTTGCTGGAATTGCCGTGGGAGCAGTCGATCATGATCGTCGGCGGAAGGCCCGCTTTTTCCAGCATTCCCGTGACTTCCGCGACCTGGGGGGCGGCGAAGTTCGCGCCGGATTTGCCTCCGCGGAGAATGATGTGGCAGGAATGATTGCCGGTGGTTTTCACGATCGCGGCGACACCCTGCTTGGTCACGCTGAGGAAATGGTGGCTGCCCTGGGCGGCGCGGATGGCGTCAATGGCGATGCCCAGCCCGCCGCCGGTGCCGTTTTTGAAACCGACCGGCATGGACAGGCCGCTGGCCAGTTCGCGGTGAACCTGGCTTTCCACCGTCCGGGCTCCGATGGCGCCCCAGGTGACGAGGTCGGCGACATACTGGGGACTGATGGCATCAAGGAATTCCGTGCCGGTGGGAATACGCATCGCGGTCAGATGCAGCAGCAGCTTGCGCGCAAGGTGCAGGCCGCGGTTGATGTCGTAGCTCTCATCGAGGCCGGGATCGTTGATGTAGCCTTTCCAGCCGACCGTGGTGCGCGGTTTTTCAAAATAAACCCGCATGACCAGAAAGAGGGCATCGGAGTATTTCGGGAATTCCTCCTTCAGCAGGGCGGCGTATTCGAGCGCGGCCTTCTCATCATGAATCGAGCAGGGACCGACCACCACCATCAGGCGGTCATCGCGGCGGTGGATGATGTCATCGGCCTGGGTGCGGGCTTTGGAGACAAAGGACACCTCGCGGTCGCTGGGGCACAGGTCATGAATGACGACCTCCGGGGAGACCAGGCTCCAGATTTCAGAGATGCGGACATCGTCAGTGGACAATTTCAGGGACATGGCGGCGGCGGGGCGGAAAACAAAAACGCCGCCAGGGCAAAACCGGGCGGCGCGGCGGAAACCGGCACTTTCGGGGAAATGGCGATTCTTTCAAGAAGAAAAAATGGGGGCATAAGCGCGCGGGGAATGGCGCGGCTTCCGTAGTGAAAAACCGTGACGCGGCCCTCCAAGCTGTTTCCAAACATTCCTCAAAGGTTAACAGCCCCCTATAGGTCCCATAGGCCTTATAGGACCTATGCCCGGGGGAGCTGGAAGCGGCCGATGCCCCCGGACCCGGCGGGAGAGTCAGGCGGCGCGTGCCCATAATTTATGGTGAATCGATGAAAATTGCTTGGCTATAAGACGATGTAACTGTATTCGTTTGCAGTAAATTCGGCTCCATGCCTTTCAAAATTCCACGCTTACCCTCCTCCCTTTCACCGCTTTGGTCCGGGGAAATACCCTGCCGGATCCTGGCCGGGCTGATGCTGGTTTTTTCCGTGGTTTCCCCAACCCCCGCCGCATCCGCGCCCGCAGCTCCGCAAAAGCCTGAGGAGGAGAGGGTTCCGGGAAACCTGACGGCCTCCGGGCTGATCACGCAGGGGCGGGCGGCCTTTGAGGCCCAGGATTTCACAAAGGCGGAAAAGCTCCTGGATCAGCTGGTGGCGGATTACGGGGAAAACGCGGAGGTGGCTCCTTTGGTGGAGGAGTGTCTGCCGCTGCTGGCCATGTGCAAAGTGAAACGGGGCGCTTTTGAGGAGACGTCGGCGCTGATCGCCAAATCCCTTCAAAATCCGAAACTGCCCGCGCCGGCCCGCGAGGAGCTGAGTTTCTGGCAGGGCATCTGCCTGCTGCGCACCGGAAAAACGGCGGAGGCCCAGGAGCAGTTCGGGGCTTATTTTGCCGACACCGCCCATGACCGCACACGGCGGTACGAGGCTTTTCTGCTTTTCGGCACCGGATATATTCAACTGGAGGACTACCCGGCGGCGGCGGATTTTTTTGCGGAGCAGATCCCCAAACTTCCCCCGGACCAGAAGGAGGTGGCGGGCCGCGCGCGGGTGCTGCTGCTGCACAGTCTGATGGAGGCCGGACGCGGGGACGGGGCGCTGGCGCTGGTGAGGGCCTCCTTTCCGGAACTGGACGGCATGACCCAGGTGGTTTCGTTCCAGCTGCTGACCCTGCGGCTGGGCGCGAAGTTTCTGGAGGAGGAGAAATGGTATGAGGCCATCACCTGTCTCAACCGCCTCTGGCCGCGCGGCCGGCTGCTGGAGCATCAGCGCGCGCGGCAGGCGGAGTGGCGGGCACGGCGGGAGCTGCTGAAAAAGGAGGGCGCGAAACGCGAGGCCCTGGTGTTCCAGACCGACGGCATTCTGACGCGGATCAGCCGGGAGCTGGCGCAGTTTGAGAAAATCGAAAGTTACGACGCCGCGCGGGAGCTGCGCCTGGCGCAGGCGTTCATGGGACTCGGCCGCTGGCGGGAGGCGGCGTCCATTCTGGAGACAGCGGTGAGCACCCTGGAGCCTGACAAAATCCTGAAACAGGCCGCGCGCGCCGAACTGGAGTCATGGCGGCAGATCGCCGGCTGGGACAAAGTGCTGGCGGCGGCGGACCGCTGGCAGAGCCGGTTTGCGGCCGGGGGAAAGGACCCGGAGCGCCCGGCGGTGCTGCTGGCCCGCGCCGAGGCCCTGCACGGCCTGAACCGCACGGAGGAGGCGGAGCGTCAGTATGGGGCGCTGGCTCACGGTTTTCCGGAAAATCCTCTGGCGGCGCGGGCGTTTTTCATGGGCGGCATCTGCCAGATGGAGCTGGACCGTCCCGAGGCCGCCGTGATCACGTTCCGGAAAATGGCGGATCTTTTCCCGGAAACGCCGCTGCTGGAGGACGCGCTTTACTGGGAGGGCATGGCGCTCACGTTTCAAAAAAACTGGGCCGGGGCGCGGGAGCTTCTCGCATCCTGGGGGAAAAAATATCCGGACGGCAAATACGCCGGGGACGCGGCCTTCGAGCGCGCCCGGTGTCTGCACAATCAGCTGCTTCACGAAGCCGCCGCCGCTGAATTCAAAACGTTCCGCCAAAATTTTCCGGACAATTCCCACTCCGCCGAGGCCGGGCTGCTGCTGGGCGAGTCGCTGATGGCGTCCGGCGAAATGGAGCCGGGCCTGAAAGTTCTCGCGGAGGTGCCGGAAAGTGAGGACCGGCTGTTTGAGGAGGCCCAGTTCAAAATCGGCGAGGGCCTGCGGAAACTGGGGAAACCGCGGGAGGAGCGGGATCATTTCGCGCGGTTCATCGCCTCGCGCCCGCGCAGCCTCCGGCTGGCGGAGGCCGTGCTTTACCAGGGCCGGGCGGCGGCCCGGCTGGGGCAGGGCGATGAGGCCCGCGCGCTTTACTGGTCCACGCTGGAAAAGCTGGGCGAGGATCCCGCGAACGAGGGAGTGGAGGATCTGCTGCTGGCCACGCGGCGGCTTTATCCGGGCGCGGATGGTATTAAAGAGCTGCTTTTCAAACTCGACGGTCTCCAGCGCGCCGCCCGCGCCGCCGGGCGGAAAACGCTGGCCGTGCGGGCGCTCTGGGCGCGGGGAAATCTGCTGCGGGAGTCGTCACCGGCCGGGGCCCGGGTGGCGTTTGTGCAGCTGGGGGATCTGCTGGATCCGGCGGTGCATCACCCGCGTCTGCTGGCGGACTGCGCGGACGCCCGGCGGGAATCCGGCGCGCCGCGCACCGCCCGCGACCTTTACCTGGCCCTGCGGAAATGGCATCCGCGCGCGGTGGAGAAGGAGCGGTCATCCTACGGACTGGGAATGCTGTCGCTGGCGGAGGGGAAAAAGGATGAGGCCATGGTCTGGTTTGAAAAATGCGGCCAGGAAACCGCCGGCGGCACCTGTGGCGGCGAGGCCCTGCTGGAACGCGCGGTGCTGCTGCGCGGCGAGGGCAAAACAGCGGATGCCGCGGATCTTCTCCGGAAAGTCACCGGCGGCAGGATGTCCACCAGCGCCCAGAAAGCCCGCGCCCTGCTGGAACTGGGCCGCTGCGCCCTGGCCGCGAACCAGCCGGAGCGGGCGCTGGGGCATTTTGAGCGCTGCTGCCTGTCCGGCGCGCATTACCGCGCCATCGCCGCGGAAGCCTGGCTGCAGCGCGGGCAAATTCTGGAGTCCCTGCACAAGCCTGAAGCCGCCGCCGAGGTCCTCCGCCAGATGCTCGCCAAACGGGAACTCGCCTCCCAGCCCCCGGCGGCGGAGGCGCGCCAGCGTCTGAAAACCCTGACCGGAAGCCAGCCATGAAAGAAAAACACTCAGCGGACAGAAGTCAGCGGCCGGCGATCCGTGTTTCCACCGCCTGGCTGGCTGCTGCTGCTCTGCTGTTTCCGGGCCTGCCGCGGACGGAGGCCCAGGACACCGTGATTTTGAAAAACGGACGGCGGGCGGACTGCCAGGTGCTCGATTTCACGGCGGACGCGGTGAAAATCACCTTCCGGCGCGCCGCCGGAGCCGTCTCCGAATTCCGCGCCGTGCCGCTGGCGGAGGTGGATTATGTGGAGCTGGCCCCGCTGCCCGGCGAGGCCGAAGCCGTGGCGGACGCGGTGAAGGACGGGAATTCGGAACCAATGCTCGGATTCTGGGCCAGACGCGTGGCATGGCTGGGGCGCCCCCGCTGCACCGCCGGGGAGCTGGGCCTGACTTATGCGGAGCTGCTTTCCCGGAAACCCAGCCCGGACCGGCTGGAGCGGGCGCTCAAAGTTTACCAGCAGATCGAGGCCGGGGACTGGAGCGCCGAACGCCGGGGCCGCGCCCAGGCCGGCCGGCTCCGGATCATGCTGCGCCAGGGCCGCACGGCGGAGGTCCGGCCGATGGCCGAGGCTCTGCTGGCCAAAAGCGGCGATCCCCGCGTGCTGATTGATCTGCGCCACGTGCTGGCGGAAACCGCCGCCGCCGCCCTGGCTCAACTGGAGAAGGACCACCCACGCTGGAGGGAGGAGGACGAACTGGTTCCGCGGCACGACCGTCTGCTGAACGAGGCGCTGGACGGTTATCTGTTTCCTCATCTGTTTTACGGCACCGAGGAGGACCTGGCGGCACGCGGCCTGTGGGCGGCGGCGCAGCTTTCGCAGGCTCAGGGCGATGTTTCCCATGCTTCGGACTGGGCTCTGGATCTGACGGAACTTTACCCCGTCGCCCCCGAATCCGCCGCCGCCGCCGCTCTGCTGGCCAAACAGCCCGCCGCCGCCGCGCGCGCCAGGCCTGCGGCCGCCGCCAAACCGGAGACAGAAGCGGAAGCGGCGGAAGCCGGAACCGGGAATAACGCCGGAACCGGCAAGCCTGAAGCCGGGCCGGAACAGCCACCGGAAAAACCAAAGCGGAAATCACGCGCCAAATCAAAAACTCCAAAAAACGCATCCGTGAAGGAGGCGGAATCCGATGAATAGACCCTCCGGCCCGCCGGCACCGGATTCAAGGCCGCGCGCCCCGTCGTTCCGGCCACCACCGGCAGGGAATCCAGTGAAATCCCCAGGCCGGAGTCCCGCGCCCCTTTCCACCGCCGCCGCTGCCCGGCCTCCGGTGAAGCCACCGCCAAAAGTCGGGGGGATTCGAACTCCAAAGCGGCCAAAGGGCGGAAAGCGGCTCCGAAAACGCCCGTCGGCGGAGCTTGGGGATTCTCTTGCCGGGGAGCCGAAGGCGATGGGATCGCTGATGATCAGCATTCTGGTGCACGCCGTGATCATCGCGCTGGCGGTGGTCTGGGTGGTGCGGGAGGCGCTGATGCCTGACGAAGTTCCGGATTTCACGCCGCCCGTGAAGCGCGTGCAGCTTCCCGCGCAGATCCGCGCCCAGGCGTTGAGCAATGCGAAACATGACGCCGCCGCCCCGCGTCCGAGTTTTTCCAAACGCATGGCCTCCACCGCGCCCGGACCTGTCACCGTGCCCGCCATGCCGGACGTGAATTTGAAACAGATGCTGCCGCTGGATCCCGGTGAACTGGTGTCCGATCAGATCTCCGGCATGATCGGCGCATCCGGTTACGGGCGCGGAACGGGGCGGGGAATCAGCGGGGGAGGGGGCACCGGGAAGGGTTCGGGCATGGCGTTTTTTGACATCCGGGACACCGCGAAAAGTGTGGTCATCATGATCGACGTCTCCCAGTCCATGTTCAGCCGCACGGGCGACTACGACAGCGCGTCGCGGAAACTGCTCAAGGTGGGCGCGGAACAGTCCTTTGACATCATCCGGCGGGAAGCTCTGAAACTCATTGAAGGCCTCGGTCCGGACACCCGTTTCGGCATCATCCGCTGGAGCGGCAGCGCCCGCGGCTGGCGGCCGGAACTGGTGCGGGCCACGGATGAGAACAAGCGCCTGGCGCGGGAGCACATTCTCACCGAAATCGATGCCAATACCGCTCCGCCCACCGGCGGCCGCCCCGGAGGCACCCGGCACGATTACGCCATTGAGGAACTCCTGCGTCTGGCTCCGGAAACCGCCTTCATGCTCACGGACGGCAACGCCACCGCCAGTCAGCCCGGCGGCGGCATGAGCGCCATTCCCGCCGAAACTCTCCTCGCCCAGCTGACCGCCGCCGCGAAATCGAAGGAAATCCTGCCGCGCATTCACACCATTTATTACCTCACCGGCGCGGACAAAAAGGAGGAGGAGGACATGCTCAAAGCCATCGCCCGCAAAACCAAAGGCAAATTCCGTAAAGTCGAGGCCCCCACCGCGAGGCCTGACCCGAAAAAGAAACGGGAGGAGCGCGGGCGGTAGGCTGCTCCTGCCGGCGGCGGGCAGGAAACCCGGCGCGCCCGTGACAGATTTCATTTTATCAGGCATAATTGTTGACAGACGTGAACTTGTATCTAATTATAGTTTCATGAAGATTTCCGCCAGCCGTCTCAGTCGGGTTATGATTTTTGGTTTTGCCGCCGCCGCTTTGAGTTCCGCCGGGGCTGCCGTGGTGGGCTTTGATGGTTTTGCCTACGCCAATGGAGCGATTGCGGGGCAAACGGGCGGAACAGGCTGGAATTACGAACGGACGGATGAAGCCGGAGCTCCGGCGCCGACCGCCTCCAACTGGGACGCCCTGACCGGTGCTCCTCAGGTCACCGGCGGTCTGCTGGTGACCAATGGCACGGCGGCCAAGCGGGAGTTCAGCGGGGCCACCAGCGGTTCCGCCGCCGGGACCAATGAGCGCGAGGGGGCTTTCCGCGGGGCGGGAGTGGCTTATTTCTCCACGACTTATTCCGTGTCCTCCCTGTTCGCCAGCGGCACCGGTCAGTGGGGTGGCCTCAGTTCCTACGATTTTGATGCGGAACGCGTTTTCTTTGGAATGCTTTCCCAAGGCACCACCGACCGCTTTTTCGGGATTGGCATCAGCGGGGCCGCCTCCGCGCTGTCGAGCATCGCGATTGTGGCGGGCCAGACCTATTCGCTGGTGGCGGCGGTCGATTTTGACAATGATCTGCTCAAACTCTGGGTGAATCCCAATGGCGCGGATTTTGATTCCGGCGCGACCAGCTCGGCCGATGTCTCCCTGGCCTACACCGGCACCAACTGGTCCACAGCGGTGCGGCTGGCGTCAGCCCCGGGCGCGGATGTCTCCTGGGACAATCTCAAGGTGAGCACCGCTTTCAGCGACGCGGTTCCCGAGCCTTCCGGGGCTGTTTTCGCCTCCCTCGGTCTTTACGGTCTGCTCCTGAAGCGCCGCCGCCGGTAGGAAAATCGATTTCCCCAGACTCACAGGGGACGCGGGATTGGCTATCCGATCATGACCTGTCTGGATGCGGTGCCGCTGATGAGGGGCCTCACGGCTCTGCGCTGCGGCAGCTGCGGGCATTTTCACGAGCTCGGGCACACCCGCCAGGAGAGCGGCTGGACGCCCGACGGCACCACCGGGGTGACCTGTGACATCCTCACGCTCCACGTCTTTGACAAAGTCTGCGGCATTCCTCCGGACAAGGCCCGCAAAGATTCTCCCCGGAGGAAATAAAGAAAAAACCGCCGCCCATCTGGCGGCGGGAGCCACACTGGAGCCTTGGAAAGGCGATCCCTTTCTGGCCCTGATGATTTATGCCCAGCTCCAGCAGGCATCCGGGTGGGAGCCCTTTATCAAAGTGTTCGCGGAATACAAAACGCTGGAGTCCGGCGAACGTCCGAAAACCGAAGCTAACAGACACGGTCAGTTCATGCTGCGGTTCTCCAGAGCCACCGGCAAAAATCCCGGCCCCTTTTTCAAAGCCTGAGGCCTGCCCGTGGAGGAGGGAATACCTGACTCCCGCCGCCAAACTGCCCGTCTGGATGCCAAAGGGCCGGCCCGGCTGAGCGGCTGCCACGGTTCCGCGGGGAGAGGGCGGCGGGTTGCGCGGAGCGGGAGGGAGGGCACATTGCGGGCATGAAAATAGCGGTGCTGAGCGATTGTCATGATCATCTGGAAAATCTGGCCCGGGCTTTGGATCTGGTGCGGGAATCGGGAGCGGAGCGGCTGTTTTATCTGGGGGATTTCTGCGCGCCCTTCACTTTGGCGGCGCTGGCGGAGGGGTTCGCGGGACCGGTGGATGCGGTGTTCGGGAACAACGACGGCGATATTTTCCTGCTGTGCCGCATCGCGTCGAGGCACCCTCATGTCACTCTGCACGCGCCCTTGGCGGAACTGGAGGCGGGCGGGCGGAAAATCGCGCTGCATCATTTTCCGGAAATCGGGGTGAGACTGGCCGAGAGTCAGGCTTACGATGCTGTTTTCACCGGGCACGATCACCGGCAATACCACCATCAGAAAGGCCGCACCCTGTGGGCCAATCCGGGCGAGCTGATGGGGCGTTTCGGCGATCCCTCGTTCGGGCTTTATGACACAAGGGACGGGACTTTCACCCACGTGCGCCTGGCCGGGGAAAAGTCCCCGGCCTGATCCGGCCGATCCGGCCGATCCGGCCGATCCGGCCGATCCGGCCGATCCGGCCGATCCGCCGGATGCAAAACCGGCGCAAAGCAACGCAGCTTGACGGAATGCATCCTGCTGGTAAGTCCCCCGGCATGAGCGAGGCTCCAGCGGCAAAGGTGAAATTTCCCCCACGGTTCCTGCGGACCGGCAACCGCGCATGGGCCGGAGCGAGGTGATTATGAAACCCCGGACCAACCGCCAGCTTCTCTGGGAAACCCTCGCCGCCATCCTGCTCACCGCGCTGGTCTGCGGGACTTTCTGGGTGGTGCTGTCGCAGCTGGACGGCGCGAAAAGCTGGCCCGCGATCTGGAAATTCCGCAAATCCCTGATCGATGGCTGGCTGGCTTCGCTGGAGGTTTCCGCCGGCGCGCTGATCGGCAGTTGCCTGGTGGCCGCCCTGCTGGTGACCGGGCAGCGGTCGGGGCTGATGATGGTGCGGCGCTTCACGCGGGGCTTTGTCGAGGTGGTGCGGGGCATGCCGCTGCTCAGCCTGGTGCTGATCGGTTATTACGTCGTTTTGAATAACCGGCACATCAGCGATGTGCTGGAGGCTGTGGGACTGGGCGGAAAATTGTTCGCCGGCATCCTGCTGCTCTCGGTTTTCACGGGGGCTTACCTGACAGAAATCCTGCGCGGCGGGCTGGAGAGCATTCCGCAGGCGCAGATCGACTCCGCGCGGGCCGTCGGATTCGACCGCTGGCAGGTCATGCGGTATGTCATCTTCCCCCAGGCGCTGCGGCGGGTGCTGCCGTCCGTGGCGGGGCAGTTTGTGTCCCTGGTGAAGGATTCGTCGCTGCTCTGCGTCATCGGCGTGGAGGAATTCACCTACCAGGCCCGCGCGTTTTACGCCGCCACTTATCTGGGCGTGGAGGCCTTCCTGCCTCTGGCGGTCGGGTATCTGCTGCTCACTTTGCCGATCGCCGGTTTTTCCCACTGGCTGGAGCGGCGCTTCAAAGCGGAAACCGCCGCCTGATCCTGTATTCCACCAGCCCGCGCCCGGAACGGCCCCCTTTCTCCTGACATGAAGCTGCACGCCGAATCCCTCACCCGCACCTACGGCAAGGTGAATGCCCTGGACGGCCTGACGCTTTCCCTGGAGGCCCGGGTCCTCGTGCTCATCGGTCCGTCCGGAGGCGGCAAAAGCACTTTTCTCCGCCTCTGCGGCGGGCTGGACGAAGCAACTTCCGGCGTGCTGGAAATCAATGACACGCCGCTGGTTCACGATCCCGCCCGGCTCCTGCAATGGCGGCGGCGGAATGGGTTTCTCTTCCAGCAGTTCAACCTTTTCCCTCACCTGACGGCGCTGGAGAACATCACCCTGCCGCTGGAGAAAGTTCATGAGAATTCGAAACCCGCCGCGCTCGAAACCGCCCGCCGCTGTCTCGACCGCTTTGGGCTTCTTTCCCATGCGGACAAGCTGCCCGCCCAGCTCTCCGGCGGGCAGCAGCAGCGCGTCGGCCTGGCGCGGGCCATCTCCGCGAAGCCCGAAATTCTCCTCCTCGACGAGCCCACCTCCGCGCTCGACCCCGAGATGACCGCCGAGGTTCTGGAGCTTATCCAGGAACTCGCCGCCGCCGGGCAGCACATCATTCTCAGCACCCACGAGATGGGCTTCGCCAAAGCCGTGGCCGATCACGTCGCCCTCATCGCCGCCGGAAAAATCCTCGAAACCTCGCCGCCCGCCGAGCTTTTCAATCACCCTCGCGAGGAGTTCACCCGCCGCTTTCTGGCCAAGGTGATGCGCTTCGCGTGAAGCTCCGGAGACAGGGGGCGGATTTGAATTCCGGTGAGGCTCAATCCTCCAGCAGGAATGGATTGTTGGGCACCTCAAGACGTTTATCCCAGGCTTTGACGGCCGCTTCCCGCGAAGGTCCGGGGGGCAGGGAATCGATCCAGTCTTTTGCCGCTCCGGGGTCATACGCGCTCCAGTTGGCGCTCAGCATTTCCGCCGTGTCCTGGCGCAGCAAACCTTCCGGCAGGCCGCTCAGCCATTGGGAGGTCCATTCGGGGCGGGCGTTGGCGATGCTGGTGAGCACCGCCGCGTCCTTCACTCCGGCCACCGGCTTTCCCGCAGCCTCCCGCGAGGCGAGGAATTCGGCGGCGGATTCCGGGGCCGCCATGGCCCAGCCCCGCAGCGTCTCCGCATCCACCCGGGAAGCGAGTTCCGGCATGGCCGCCAGCACCGGGGAAAAGTCCCTTGCCGGAGCCCCGTTGGACATGCTGTAAGCCATGCGGATGGCGGGAACGACGGTGGCTGCCAGCGCGGGGACCTCCAGCCACTTCCGCGCCTGGGCGATGGCCTCCGCCGCATCTTTGGCGAAGGCATGGGTCAGGTAGCCATTGACGCCCGACGTGGCCAGGTCCGGATTCCCGGCAATCATTTCCCGGGCTTTGTCCGGATCCGTGGCCGAGAGGGACGCGAAGGCTTCCCGGTATCCCTCGTTGAGCCAATAGCCCTGGTCTCCGGAGGCGGCACTGCGGCAATCTCCCAGCAGGGCAATGTCGCGCAGTGGATCCGCCGTGGCCAATTTGCGGGCAGCATGAAGTTTCACGGCCTGGGCCTGCCGCGAGTCCACCGGCTGGGTTTCCGCCCACCCCAGGGCGGACCGGGGGTCGTTGTCCGCCCATTTGGAGGCCAGACTGTAAGTGGAGTCCGCACAGGCGGCGATGACTTCGGCGGCCGCTTTGGGATCGGATTTCAGAAGCGCCGGCACCAGCCATCCGGCGAGATTTTCCAAGGAGCTCTCGGAATTCGGGCTTATTTTTGCATAGGCGAAAAGGGCGGCGGGGTCGGAGGAGGCCCAAGCCTCGAAGATGACGTCCCGTGGAAATTGGACCCGCGCCCTGCCCTCCGGGCTGTCCTCGTCCGGGGGTTTTGCCGCCGCGAGGGCGGCCAGAGGATCCCGCTGCGCCCAGAGGCGGAGAATGGCCTCTGCGGCCGGATCCGAGAATGCCCAACCGGATTTTCCCCGGGGCGTGGACAGGAGCGCAAAAGCCCGTGCAACATCAGTCTCCGCGAGGGTGGAGAGGAAGGAGTCCCGGGTGGCTGCCGCCAGCGCGGGGCTGGTTTGATTCCAGGCGGCGATGGCGGACTCCGGATTCAGGTCCAGCCAGACGCGGAAGAGGTCGTTGCCGATGCCCTTGGAGCCGGAACCGCGTTCGGCCTCCGCGAGGGCGCTTTCCGCATCCAGCTCCAGCCAGCGCCGGAGGGCGAAATCCCGGGCGGTATCCCGCAGCAGCGGATGCCGGCCCCGGTAGCGCGTGTCCAGCTCCTTCAGAAACAGGCGGCAGGCATCGGCGGATGGAAGGTCAGGCAGTTCCAGCGCAAAACCGGGAAGTTTTGAGGCGGGGGCTGGCGCGGGCGGTGGAGGCGATTCCCTCCTGGCGGCGGCGCGCGGGGACTCCGCAGTCAGTCCGTGGCCCCGGCCGTCAGGATACCAGCCGAGGGAAAACCCGGCTCCGGCGGCAAGAATCAGGGCGACGGCGGCGGGGAGAGTTTTCATGGTTCCAAAGTCATGCCGGCTTTTTTCGCCACTTGGGCGCGGTATTCCTCCGGCACCCGGTTCCGGAGATATTGCCGCGCCATCTCCGCGTCCAGCAACTGAAGCTGCTGGAGCAGCAGTCCGGCGGTTTTTACGGGAGAGGGAAAGCCGGCGGCCTCCACGGGAATGTGATTTCCTCCCCGCACCGCTCCGAAGTTTCCCTGCCCCGTCCATCCGGCCTCCTCCACCAGGGCGAGGGCCTCCGCCGGCGCCGATCCTCCGGAGACGGCCGCGATTTCCAGCAGCGCGGCCTGACGCACGGGGCACTGAAGATCCCGCCGCGCCCAGGTCAGAGCGGCCCCGGAATCCTGAGCCGCCCAGGTGCGCGCCAGACTCAGGGAGGAAAGCGCCCGCGAGCGGCTGGAGGGCATGGCCGACAGCAGCTCCCGGGCTTTGGCGGGATCCTTTTCGGCGATCAGGGCCAGAGTGGCGGGCACGCCGTCGTGGCCGAGTTGAGGGGACGTGGCCGCGAGGGCGGCGGAGGGATCTGTCTCCACCAGAGCGGCGGCCCGGGCGGCCCGCAGGGGCATTCTCATGCCGTCGTAAATGGCCCTCGGAAGAAGGGATTCCAGCCTTTCGGGTGGCAGCGCTTTCAAGGCATCGGAAAGAAGCCACACATTCATCTGGGCCTCCGGCATCCGGAGCGCGAAATCGAGAGCGGCCTGCGGGTCCTTGCGGCTCATGCCCTGGATCAGCTCGCGGAGACAGGTTTTTGGCAGGGTGCCTCCGGCCGCGGAGGCTGCGGCGGGGTTTGAGGCTCCCCAGGTATACCAGGCTTTTCCCTCCAGCCAGCCGCGGTCCGCCGGAGGAAGCGCCCGGGCGAAGGCCACGAGGCCCGCACCGTCCAACTCCGACCACTTCGCCAGCAGGGGAGCCCACAATCCCTGATCCCGCCGCCTCCGGGGATCGCCGAGCAGTTCCTCCGCCATGCGCCGCAGTCCGGCCGGGGAGGCCTGATCGAGAGCGGCGAGGATTTCAGGAACCGCGTCGGATCCTGTTTTGGCCAGTGAATAAAATCCCGAAGCCGGCCCCGGCAGTAAAGCCCTGGCGGGCAGAGGCTCCCCAGCTGGAACGGGCAAACCGGCGGAAGGAGAAGGGTTACAGGCCTTTCCGGTGAAATACCCTCCGGCGGCTGCCGCCAGGAGCAGAACAAGGAATGGAGCGGGCCGGAGTTTCACCAGCCGAAGCTGACAGATTTCAGGTCGAAGAAAATGATAAACTGTAAAAAAAACCGGGGAACTATCGGCGCTTTGAGACCGCATGGGAAGACTGAGGGCCGAATGAAACAGGTGGACTGTCAGGACCTGAGCGCCCGGCATCTGCGGAAACAGCTCACAGCCGCCGCAGCTTGCCGTCGAGGCCGAGGGCGTTGATGTCGGGCACGCCGAAGCCGGCGCGGACGTGGAGATACTGGATATTGGCGGCGCGCAGCTCATCCAGCAGCGTGGCGTCGATGCCCGGTTCCAGGGCGGGTTCGAAGATGAAGTCCTCCGTGAAATTGTGATGGCCGGGGCGGTAGGTCTGGGACCAGTAGCTGGTCAGGGTGATGGGTTTCGAAACTAGGCCGGTGATGGTGGTGGATTCAAATTTCACCAGGGGCGCGGTGTAGCCGCCGGCGGTGGGCGGCTCGTCCGGCCAGAGGAAACGGGTGCGCACGCTGATGCCTTTGCCGTTTTCCAGCAGGCGTTCGACGGGGATGCAGCCGGGGGTCACCGCACGCGGAGTTTCGAGGGCCGCGTTGTCCTCGGTGGTGGTGAGGAAGTTGCCGTTATACTCGGTCAGCGGCTGGGGCGTGGTGTGGGTGACGCTGAGGGTGACGGGGAAATCGGACGCTGTGAAAAGCGGAGGCGTTTTTCCGGTCACCGTGGTGGTGACGGCGGTGTCCAGGCTCCAGCGACGAAGGCCCGCTCCACTGCCGGTGGTCCAACCATGCAGGGTTCCAGCCGGGGAGAGTGTCGCGCCCGGCCAGACGGAGAGAGGACCGGAGAGGGTTTGGCGCGCGCTGCTCTCCACATGCTCCAGACTGCCGGTGCGGTAAAGACCGACGGCCAGAAACGCGGGCGTGATCCGGCCATTGGCGGTGCGCAGATTCCAGACGGATTTCAGGCGGTGATTGGCGAAAACATTGCCGTATTCCCGCTGCGCGACTTGAAGAATCACCGGCTCCTCAATCAGCCAGGGAATGGTGGAACCGGCGGGCGCGGCGGGAATTTCGCGGACCTGTTTCACGATCAGGCCGAGGTTTTTATCCTTCTTGTATTCAAAATCCAGACTGAAGGTGGTTCTGTCAGGCGTGCGCTGCCGCCAGGCGTCGCCCACCGTTTTGAAAAGATCCGAGAAGCCGGTGTAATCCTTTTGCCAGGTCAGCACCTGCGCGCCCAGGGGCAGCCGCGAGGAACCCTGTTTCGGCGTCAGGGTGGTGGTGGCGGCATAGCGGAAGAGATCCACGATTTCCGGCAGTGAGCCGCCCGCCGGATTGGTCACGGATTCCGCCCCGGCCTGCGTGACCATGGGGCCGGAAACAGTCTGGGAAAAGGTGTAACGGTATTCCAGCGCGGCCACACCGTTGGCCAGTTCCTCCTCATCGGGGAAGGAATGATGCGCCAGAATTCCCATCGCCGTCTCGGACTCCACGACGCCGTGGCGCAGGCGTTCGAGATAGGCGTTGTCGTTGTAAAAACTGGCGTAAACCCGCTGGATGGCGCGGAAAACACCGCGTTCCTCCGGCTCGCCGGGTTCGCAGAGACAGGGACCGGCGCTGTCGGGATCAAGATCGTCCAGAAGGCAGCCGCTGTAACTGTCGTAGAGGCCCGCGCCGGTGAAGGTGGCGCCGTCCTCGACATTCGTGGAGCTGCGGAAGCGGATTTTCCGGGCGGGCGTGAAATTGGCCAGAGCATCAAAAACCGGCTGACGCTGCGCCTCCGGGAAAACGGCGGTGCGGCGGATCAGCTCCCGGACGCCGGCCAAGGCCGATTTCATGGCTGCCATCTGCGGCGGCCAGGTGGAATGGGGAGCCAGGCGCGCGGCGATTTCCTGACGCAGCGGGCGGCTGAAGCCAGGCGGCGTCTGCTCCATGAAAGCGTCCCAGAGATCGAATGTAAAACCGACTCCCTGCGGACAGTTCGCGGGAATGGCGCGGCGCAGGAGGCCGTAGTTCACCGCTTTTCCTCCGAAGAAGCGGATGTCCGCCGGCTGAAGACTGGTGACGTCGGCGCTGATCGCGCCGCGTGTCTGCTTCGGGGTGTAAAGAATCGGCTGCGGGGCTTTCAGGGCGAGAAGCTCGGCCTCCACCGCCGGAGGCAGGGTCTCGTGAACATCAATCAGCTTCACGGTTCCGGATTCGTATTGAATCTGGGCGCGCAGGATCACTTTCCGTCCGTCGAGGGCGCGGACGCGGGTCTGGTCGGCGGCATCCGGCAGGTGGATGAAGGGAATGCCGAAGGACTGCGCGAGGATGGCGGTGTGGCTGTTGGGCGTGGCGGGCGTCAGGGAAATGATGCCCGCGACCGGCGGGGTTTCCGCAGGCACGCCGTCGGTGAGGAGAATGTCGGTGGGCAGCAGCCGTCCGTCCGTGAAGGCGGCGGTGATTTCCCCTGACGGAAAAAACTTCAGCCGTCCCAGCGCCCAGCCCGCCGAATAAATGTGGTGCCCCAGAACCCAGCGGTCCACCGAAGCCACGGTGACGCCCAGCGCGGCCAAGGCCTCCGCATCGCGCCTGGCGGTCTCGCTTTGCTCAAACACCGGCATGTAAAGCGCGCCCGCGCCGCCGTTGTCCGCGTGAACCGCGTTTTTCACGGAGGCAAACCACCCGCCGACCTCCGCCGGCGTGTAGGCATCCAGGCCAACGAACTGCACGGCGTATTCCCGAAAACTCGGGCGCGGCGGAAACAGCACCGCTCCCAGCACCACCCGCTGCCCGGCGCGGCGCAGGGAGACGGCGTCGAACTGCGGCCGCGTCATGCCGGCGAACGGGGACAGGCGGGAAGTGGCGAATTCGTAGTGAAAGGGATAGCGCACGCTGTCCTGAAAATACACCCGCCACGGCTCCTCGGGGCGCAGGGCGAACTTCACCCAGCGCACCGTCCCGCCGTCGCCCTCGGGGGACCGGAAGACGTCCTCCGGGAACAGGAGCTGATTTTTCCAGTCGTCCGCCACCACCCGCACGGAGGAGCGCAGGCGGTAAAATCGCCTAGCCGCCCCGGCACCCGATGCGCCGCCATCGGCATAGGGAAACAGCGCATCGTGGAAGCGGCCGATCTCCGTCCAGCCGGACAGATCCGGCGAGGCGTCGAGCTGGAGCAGTTTGCCGGATTGAAGCGGACTCTCCAGCCTCAGCGGCTGGCCCGGCGCGGCGGGAGGAATGGGAGTCAGCGTCTGCGCGCGGAGAAGGGAAGTGCCCGCCAGCCACAGCAGCGCGGCGGAAAATCCTGAACGGAGAAAACCGGCATTCATGGCGGAGGGGGATGCGGTTTGCATAAAACCCCGGATGACGGTATTTGTCACGCATGAAAGCCATGACTTGGGAGGACATTCTGGAGGACCGCTCATTGCAGGACCTGCCTTACAAAATCGAAACCAACCGGAGTAACCAGATCATCATGAGTCCCGCATCCGCCTGGCATGGAAATTATGAATACGAGATCGGGAAAATGCTGGGCATTCTTCTGCCGCAGGGAAAGATCATCAATGAAGCTCCCGTCCGTACCAGCGAAGGGGTGCGGGTAGCTGATGTGGGCTGGATGTCGAGGGAGCGCTGGGAACCGCACAAACGCAGCACCGCCCTGCCCGTCGCCCCCGAGATCTGCGTGGAGATTCTGTCCCCCTCCAACAGCCGGGAGGAGATGCTGGCGAAAATGACGCTCTATTACGCCAAAGGCGCGCAGGAGGTCTGGCTCTGCGACGAGGCGGGAAACATGGAGTTTTTCACCGCGCTCAGCGCGCCGGAGTCAGTGGTCCAGTCCGGGCTTTGCCCCGGATTCCCGGCGCGGATTGATGTGGATTAGAGGCGAAACTCCTCCGGCGTTTTCCATTCAGGTCCTTGTATCATTGATGGCGCACTGGCGCTTCCTCAGGTCCTCCTGGCTTCCCGGCGGCAAGGATGTCCCGGGCGGCCTGGAGTTGTGATCCGCTCCAGCCCGAGCTGGAAAGCCAGGCGCTGGCGGCGTCGGGATCGGTGTCGGCCCAGTGGGCAAGGACGCGGCGCCGGGCGCGGGCCTGCAGCGCGGAGTCGGGAATGCTGGCGGCCCATTGCAGGGCGGCCTCGGGGTCGTCCTTTACAGCGGCGAGGGCGAAGGTCTGGACGGCATTCCATTTTTCAGGGCTTTCCGGCTGTGCGCTGAGCCAGGTTCCAGCGGCGTTGAGGTCGGTTTCCGTCCACAGACGCATCAGACCGTCCAGGGTTTCGGCCTGTTTTTCCGGCGGGGCGGTGGCGAGGATTTTATCAGCGGCGGCCTGCGGGTCCCGGGCACGGAGAAAAGTGAGAGCCGGCCTCACGGGCTCGTTTTCCGCTTTGGCGGCAAAAAGTGGATGCGCCTCCGCCCAGCGGTCCCAGCCATCCGGGTCAAGGTCCTGCCAGCACTCCCGCAGGGCCACGAGCACCCGCAGCGATTTTTCCCGCGGAAGATCCGTCGCCCATTCCGGGTGGGCCGCGATCTCCGCTCCAAGAGCTTCCGCGTCTTTTGCCGTGCGGATGAAAGGGGAAAGCTCCGTGCGGTTGATATAAAGGTGGGAGATGCCGGCGGCATGGACTTTTTCCATGGTGATGCGGATGGCGGCGGGAAGGTCGTAAGCGGCCAGCCAGTGCGAGGATTTGTAGCGCATGTAATCGGCTCCAAACTCCGGCAGACGTCCCCGGCCGGACCTTTTGGCTTCCGGGCCGACACGGTAGCCGGGCAGCCAGGCGGCGTAACCCGCCGGGTCTGATGCCGCCCACGCGGGACCGGCGTTGTCGATGACTCCGTCCAGCAGTTCCGGGTGTTCCGCCAGCCAGGCGAAAGCTTCTTTTCCATCCAGCGAGGCCCAGCGGCCCAGCAGGTCGGCCAGCGGAGATTTGTCCCCTGCGGCCAGCGTTTGCTCAGCGGCGGCGCGGCATTCGGCGGCGCTCAGATGCTGGACTGACTCGGCGGCCCGCAGCTCCGCGTCTGCTTTGGAGCCGGTTTCCTGAACGGCTTTCCATTGCCACAGCACCGTTTCCGGCGGCGTGGGGGCGGTTGCGTTGGCAGGAATCCCACGGCTTGGAAAGCGAAGGCTGGCGGCCGCCCGGCGCTGCTGCAGCATCAGGGGAATGGCGACCAGCGCCGCGGCGGTGGCGGCCCCGGCAGTGGCGGCAAGAAAGGATCGGTTCATAAGGATTTCAAAAGTGGCCCGTGCTTCCAGCGCGGGAGCAGCGGCGGCGAACGGGGTGGGCGGGCCGGCGGTCACGGCTGTTCGGCGGGGATCACAGCTTCCAGCACGGCGGCGGCAGGAGGCGGGGCGGTGGTCAGAAATTTAGCGGCGGCGGTGGGATCAGTGTCCCGCCAGCGGAGAAACATCCCGCGCAGCAGGGAATCGCGCCGGGCGGGATCGGCGACATCGGCGGCAAAGGCCATGGCTTCGGGAAGCTTCCGCCAGTTTTGCGAAAGCAGACGCGCGGCGGTCTCCAGGGCGCTTTGCGTTTCCCCGGGCGGTCCGGATTTGTTCACCCAGTCCCGGAGTTCCTTCATGCCTTCAGGGGACGCTCGCACCCAGGCGCCGGCAATTTCCCTCAAGGCCTCACTTCTGGGAACCGCGCCCGAATGCTCCAGCGCGAAAGCCGCGCGGTCCCGGTATTCAGCGCCTTCCAGGGTTCTCATGCTGCTGCCGCTGACACTCTCCAGGGCCGGAGCTCCGACCAGGCCCAGGGCAGCGTCAAATTTGGCGGGGGAATCCGCCGGGGCCCCGCGCACCCAGGACCGGAGGGCGTCAGGATCTTTCAGCGCCAGTTGAGTGCTCAGGGCGCGGACCTCCAGCGGTCCGCCGGCCTGGGTGATGGCTTCCTCGAAAGGCCGGCCTTCCTTCAACTGGCCAGCGGCCCAGGAGCGGTGAAGATCGGGATTCGGGGACACGCCAGCCAGAGTCCTCAGGGTGTCGGCGGAGGCTCCCGGAGAAAGCTGCCCGGCGGCCATTTCCAGAAGGTCCGCCGACAGCGCCTTGTTTTGGAACATGTCCATTCTGAACCGGAGCATGGGCGTTGCGGCGTTCTTTTGCACCCATCGCACGGCAGCGGGAAGGTCGCGCCTCAACCATTCCCGGAAGGGTTCAGGGTACATCCTTCTCAGCGTCATGCCGCCCTCCGTGCGGGCCTCGAGGATCAGGCTGTTCAGCGCCAGGGAGGACCGCACTTTGCTCTCCCGGAGCAGATCTTTTTTGGCGCTGTCGGAATCAAACAGGGCCATGCACAAAGCCCCGGGATCGACCGGGGACCATTCACTGATGGAGCGCCAGACGACAGTCCGCCAGCGCGGAGGAGGAAGCCGGTTTTCAGCGGTGAGGTAAAATTCCAGATACTGCGCGGGGGGAACCTTTCTCAGAAGGAGGGCGATCCGCAGGCTGGCCAGGGGGTCGTCGGGTCCGGTTGTGATGGTTTCCAGAGCATTGATGATTTCGGCCAGGGTTCCGGGACCGTTCTCCTCAGCGGCTTGGCCGGAGAAGCCTGATCCCGGGCGGCCAGGAAGCGCTTCCTTCCGGGAGGCGGCGGACAGGGCGGGCGGCGAAACCGGGACGGCGGCGGTGGAAAGGCGGCGGTTTATTTCCACTTCCTGATGCTGATGGAAAAACCCGGCGGCGATCAGTATGAGAGCCGCGCCGACTCCGGCGGAGGTGAGGTGGGACATAAAAAAGGTGGTGAGGACAGCGGTGCTGGCGGCGGCTCCGGTGGTGGATGTGGCGGCGGTAAGGGCGGTTTTGGAAATGGCGGCGGCCGACAGCTTCGCGGCGGATGCGGATGCGGTGCCCGCGGCGGCGGTCAGGAAATGGGCTTGGGCCTGGGCGTGATTCTGGGCAAGACAGGCGGCGAGGACGGCGGCGGAGGGCAGGGCGACGCTGCGACGGCTGAGGAGCGCGCGGAGTTTTTCCAGACTGCGGGCAACGCGTTTGCGCGCGGCTTCGGGCGAGGTTTTCAGGGCCGAGCCGACGGCGGCGAAATCGCGGTCCTCCAGAAACCGCAGCACGAGGGCGGCGCGGTCGGCTTCCGGCAGACGGTCCATGGCCTCGTCGAGCAGCGGCGCGATCCGCTGCCAGGCGGGCGGCGGGGCGGGGGAATCGGGATCGTCATCGCGGGAGGACTGGAGCATGGCGGCGGCGGTGGATTCGCGGAGACGGCGGCGGGTTTCCGAGCGCACAGTGTCGATGGCCAGGCGCACCGCCTGACGGTGCAGCCACGCGGCGAGGATCAAATTCAAAGGCAGCCCGCGCGCCACCCTTGCCAGCCGCGTGAACACCGCCTGCGACACATCCGCCGCCAGATGCGCATTTTCCCCCAGCCGCCGCCAGGCCACGGCCTGAACCATCGGCAGGTGCTCCTCCACAAGGGCGCGGAACGCTTCGGCGTCCCCGGTGGCGGCGAAGCGGGTGAAATTCGGATCAGGCGCGGGCATTCACCGGAATATCGCCGCCGGAGCCCGCGGACCGGACAGGAATTTTTGGAAATTGCTCCTTCGGCTGGAAATGGCCGGTTTACGTTATTGAGCAACTGCCGGATTTTTTTGGAGTGCGGATGGCCTGCCTCCGCTTTCTCCAGCGGGGCTTGCCCCGCGCCCGGCGCCCTGAAATGTTATTCGCCGGTTGAGCGGCGATTCACGCGGCGGGGGCAAGCCCCCTTTTCCAAAGCGGGAGCAAGCTCCAGATTTCCCGCGGTGTCCCTGTCTTCCCGCTCCCCTTGCAGCGTGCGGGGTCCGCCGTCAGAATCCGGCGTTATGATAGGCATCGATCTGGGAACCACGCACAGCCTTGTCTCCGTTCTCGGGGAGAAGGGACCGGAGATTCTGGAGAATGAATTCGGCGACACCCTCACGCCCAGCGTGGTCGCGGTGGCGGAGGACGGCACCATTCTGACCGGCCGGGCGGCGCGGGACCGGCTGATCGCGGCTCCGGAGGCGGGGCGGGCGTTTTTCAAACGGGACATGGGAACCGACGCCCAGTATTCCTTCGGCGGGCGGAAGTGGAATCCCATCGAGTGCTCGGCGGCGATTCTGCGGGAGATGAAACGCATCGCGGAACTGCGCCTTGGCAAACCGGTGGAGAGCGCGGTGATCACGGTGCCCGCGTATTTTCACGACCCTCAGCGCCAGGCCACGGTGGACGCGGCGAAAATCGCGGGATTGAAAGTGGAGCGCCTGGTGAACGAGCCCACGGCGGCGGCGCTGGCCTGGGGGTTTCAGCGGCCGGGCGACGACTCCACGCTGATGGTGTTTGACCTCGGCGGCGGGACCTTTGATGTGACGGTGCTGGAGGTGTTTGACGGCGTGGTGGAGGTCAAAGCCTCGTCCGGCGAAAGCCGTCTGGGCGGCGAGGATTACACGGATCTGCTGGCGGACTGGCTGGCGAAAAAAACGGGACTGCCCGCCGCCAAGTTGAAAACCGGGCGTCTGCGGGTGCAGGTGGAGACTTTGAAACGCGGCCTCAGCGCGGGACTGCCGCAGGAATTCACATGGGAAAAAGGCTCGTTGTGGGTGAGCCCGGAGGATTTTAAAAACGCCACCCTGGAATTGACCGCCCGTCTCTGGCCGGTGGTGCGGCGCTGTCTGCGCGATGGCGGGATCACGGCGCAGCATCTGGATTCCGTGCTCCTGGTCGGCGGAGCCACGCGGATGCCCCTGGTCGGCGAGGGCATCCGGGAAATGCTGGGCTGCACCCTGCGGAATGATCTGGATCCGGACCGCGTGGTGGCCATGGGCGCGGCGGTGCAGCAGGCCCTGGTCGCGGGCAATGAGGCGGTGAGCGATCTGGTGCTCACGGATGTCTGCCCGCACACCCTCGGCGTGGCCGTGGCCAAAGCGCTGATGCCGGGCCGTCATGAGTCCGGATTTTTCGAGCCCCTGATCGACCGCAACACCACGGTGCCCGTCAGCCGCAGCGACACTTTCAGCACCCTGCATCCGGAGCAGGACGAGCTGCGGATTGAGGTCTATCAGGGCGAGAGCCGCATGGTGAAGGAGAACCGCAAAGTCGGCGAACTGGTGGTGAAGGGCATGAAGCATCAGCCTGAGCAGCGGATGCCCGGCGTGGTGGAAGTGCGTTTCACCTATGACATGAGCGGCATTCTGGAGGTGGAGATCACGGTGATGGCCACGGGGAAAAAGACGTCCAAAATTTTCGAGGACCGGCCCGGCAGCATGACGCCGGAGCAGATTGAAGCGGCCATGCGCCGTCTCGCGCCCCTGAAAATCCGGCCCCGCGACCTGCCGCCGCACCGGGCGCGGCTGGAGCGCGCGAACCGGTTGTATGCGGAACTCACGGGCGAAATCCGGACCAGCCTGAATCAGCTTATCGACCAGTTCGAGTCCGCGCTTTCATGTCACGATGACAAAGCCATCGCGGCCACGGCGGAGGATCTGGATTCGTTTCTGGCTCCGTTTTTCCGCTCGGAGCAGGAGCCGCGCAATTAACGGCCTGAGCCACAACCGGTTCTGACGGGCCACGGATGGCACTGATATAACGGATGGCACGGATTCAGTGGACAACTGCGGATTCAGCGGAGGTGAGCGGCCTTGCCCGCTTGAGTGAAGGGCCCGGTTTCTCCCGGGAAGCCGTTTTATCCGAAGTCCGGTTTTTGGAATCAGGTTAAAGGTTGTCAGGTTTTCCGCCGGATGATACAACGGGAACTGCTGTTATGAATTTTCCCCCTGATCCCTGGGAACTGCTGGAGCTGGACCGGAGCGCCTCCGGCGAGCGCGAGGTGAAACGCGCCTACGCCCGGCTGTTGAAGCGGCACCGGCCGGATCAGGATCCGGAAGGGTTTCAGCGGGTGAGTGAGGCCTATCATCAGGCGCTGCGGGATGTCCGGGAGGATTTGGAAAATCCATCATCGCCGGCCGGGGTGACGGTGGAGCCGCCGGTTTTGCCGATGGTGCCGGAAGCGGCGGATTCTTCAAAAACGGGCGACGGTTCCGCAGGGACGGAGTCCGGGCCGGACGGGGATTTGGAATCGAATTCGAATTCCGGAACTTCGGGACCGCCGGACGAGGCCGAAGCCGCCCCCGCGCCCCGGCGGCTGGAGGATTTTCCGGATCTGCCGGAGAAATTTCTGTCAGGCTGCGAGCGTCTGCGGCAACGGCTGCGGCGGGTGGCCCAGGCTCCGGAATCCCCGGAGTTCAACATGCTGCGCAACATGGTCCGGGAGGACCCGGCGGCGCTGGCGGCTCCGTGGGTGGTGGTTCTGGATGCCCTGTTCCAGACGGAGCGCGGTCTCCGGCTGCTGCCGCAGATTCATGCCCAGGATGTGCTGCTGCTCATGGGGCACGGGGAAGGCGGCTGCGCGGCCCGCATTCTGATGACCTGGCGGGAGGAGATCACGCTGCTGAACCGCCTGACGCAGCTGGCGAATCTGATGCTGGACCAGAAAATCGCGAACGATCCCGCGATGCTGCGCGCCATGCACTTCACGGCGCAGATGGCGGCCTTTCATCTGCCCCATATCGCCAGCCGTCTGGCGGATGAGCTTTACCGTCAGACCGGCCCCGGCGTGCGGGAGCAGATTGTCCGGGAAATCGAACTCCGCAGCGCGGCGGGCAAGGTGTTTGCCGCATTTTCCCTGCCGCACCGCCGGGTGTGGGAGCACCAGTTGTTTGAATCCGGCGACGGGGAGGCGGACTGGAGCCGCCCGGAAAACATGTCCGCCCTGCAGTCCGTCATCGCCGGGTGCGGTCAGGAATGGGAAGGCTGGCCGCTGGTCACGCGGGTGGTGCCGGAACCGGTTCTGAATCAAACCCTGGCCCAGGTGCGCCAGGCCCAGGCGGCGGTCCGGCCGAAATCCAAAAGGGACTGGCTGCCCTCCGGCCGCTGGGCGTTTGTGATCCTCTGGGCGGCGGCGCATCTTCTCAGCGCGGTTTTCAAGGACAGTTCCCCGCAATTCTCCGCGGAGGAGCGGGAGCGTCTGGAGGAAACAGGGCGCAGGATTGCGGAATCCCGCGCAGGGGAAGCGGGACCCTCCGGATTCAAAACCGCGCAGCAGACGGAGCTGGACCGGATGCAGGAGAAACTGGATCAGTCCCGATCCACCACTCTTAATCCTTTTCCGGACACGTTCGGGACTCCGGCGGACGGGCCGGGCTCCGGGTCTGTTCCGGACACCACGATGGCGCCGCCCGCGGGAACACAGCTGAGGATTCCCGCCTCCGATTTCCGGCCTCCCGGATTCAGCACCCCCATTGTTGTCCCTTCCAGCAGCGCCTCTCCCGGCGGAAATCTCAACGTGATGGACAGCTTCGGGAAGTGACGGATTCAGACCCGCTGACACATTGGATCAAGGCCGGAACCGCGTTGCGGTTCAAGGGTTTGCGGTGCCAAACTGGGGTGGCCTCCTTCCTCGGCAACCCTAGGCTGAGGGGCTCAACGCCGTTGGCGTAAAGAAAACGACCGGCGCTGTTATCCCTCTGCCGGATTACAGAGGCGCAACGCAGCCGGGTAAAAATAAAAGTCCCGGTTTCACCAGCCTTCCTCCACCATGGCGAAGGCGTTGTGGCTGTGGATGCTTTCAAAGTTTTCGGCCTGGGCGCGGAAGGATTCGATGCCCGGCAGGGCGCGCAGACCGAGGGCGGCCTGGCGCACGACGTCCTCGACAAAGGACGGGGAATCGTAGGCGCGCTCGGTGACGAATTTCTCGTCGGGGCGCTTCAGGACGCTGTAAAGCTCGCAGCTGGCGCTGGCTTCGGCGATGCGGATGACATCGTCGGGCCAGGGAGGCGTGGCGCTGGCGATGGTCAGGGTGAGTTCGCCCCGCTGGTTGTGCGCGCCGCGGTCGCTGATGGCTTTGGAGCAGGGGCAGACGGTGGCGATGGGCACGACCACCGTGGTCAGGAATCTGATGCCGGCGGAGCTGACGGTGGCGTCCCAGGTGACCTGGTAATCCACCATGCCGGGCTGGCCGGTGACGGGAGCCGCTTTTTCCACAAACCACGGGAAGGTCAGCACGATCTGGGCGGCGTCCGCCTGGAGGCTGGCGCGGAGTTGTTCCGCCATTTCCAGCAGGTTCCGGGGATCAATGCGGTCCCGGTGCGTGTGCATGAGGACCGCGAACCGGCTCATGTGGGTTCCGCGCTCCGTGGCCGCGAGACTGGCCAGCAGGGTGGCGCTGGCCACGGTGGGGACTGGCGCGCCGCCCGGGCGGAGGACGGTGATGGGGTATCTCAAGCCGCGGATGCCCACGCGCTGGATGGGGACCTGACGGGTGTCCTGCTGGCTTTGAGTGTCTTCGAGGGGGTTCATGAAAGGGCCGGGGCCGGAGGGGACGGGACCGTCCGCCTGATGCCTTTGCCGTGCCGGAATTTTTTAAAACCGCGTTCCTGGAGGGATTCAGCGGAAGGTTCCGGAAAGCTCTGGCGCGCCGCGTTTTCCGGTTCCGTTCAGGCGGGCCGGGCTTCCGCGCCGCTGGCGGAGGAGTGGATCCGGAAGACGTTTCCGGAAAACGAATCAGGGGCGCATGAAAATACGCCCCTGAGCGGAAATGATTTTTGGCCAAGGCGTGGCCAACTGAATAACGCGGTTTCGCGTGACGGGGCCGGGTTTCCGGATTTCGAAAAGGAAAACGCTTCCGCCGTCACTGACCGGTCTGTCCGCCGGGCAAAAAGACCCGCCGGAACGGAACGGCGGCTAGCGCATGAGATTCACGCTCCGGGAGCGCTTGATCTCGCGGGTCAGCTTGCGGTGGAGCCAGGCGGTGATGCCGGTGAGGCGGCGGGGAAGGATTTTGCCGGTCTCGGTGGTGAATTTCGCGAGGTATTCGGGCTGCTTGTAGTCCACCATCTCCACCTTGATGTCATAACGGCGGCGCGGCATGCGCTTGTTATGCTTGCGGAAATTGATGAGGCGCTGCGTGGTCTTCGGTTGCATGATAGCTTGTTATTCCAAAAAAAGGTTGGACGGCGGATCCCGATCAGCGGATTTCCCGGTGTTTGGTGCGGCGCTTCAGGAAGGGATTGAATTTCACCTTCTCAAGACGGCCGGGCGTGCGCACGCTCTTTTTGTTGCGGGTGGTGACGTAGCGGGAAGGGGTGCCTCCTTCGGCACGGGCCTCGGTGCATTCGAGGATAATGATATCGCGTGGCATGATTTTTTTAAAATTTCGAACTTGGGAGGGCGGAGTTTATCTCAGTCTTTTTCAGATTCAACTGATTCTTCGTCACCATCCTCATCCTCGTCCTCCGAGCCCATGAGGCCGAAGAGGGAGCGGACCTGGCGGCGGGAGCTGTTGGGGCCGACCTCTTTTTCGTACTGCTGCTGGCATTCGATGGTGAAGCGGGCGAAGGGCAGGGCCTCCAGGCGGGCCTGGGGGATGCGCTTTCCGGACATTTCGCAGATGCCGTAGGTGCCGGCCTCCACGCGTTTGAGGGCTTCCTCGATTTCGTAAAGGGCGTCCTGTTCCTGGGAAAGCAGGCTGAGGGCGAAGTCGCGGTCGTAGGCGTCGGTGCCGGCGTCCGCCTGGTGCATGCCGAAGGCGCTGGCCTCGCTGCCCTCGGCTTTGGAGCGCAGGGTCTCGTTGGCCATGCCGGTCATGGAGTCCATGAGGGAGTCCTTGAGATCCAGGAGCTTCTGCTTGGAGATCTTCATGAACACCGAGTGCTTGATCTCGCCCTCGGCGGGCTCATCGGAAATGGGGGCGGGAGCCGGTTTGGCGGGGGCGGCCTTCACGGGTGGAGCTTCGTCCTTCGCGGCGGATTTTTTCTTCGCGGGGGACTTTTCCTTGGCCGGAGCCGGAGAGGAGTCGGCCGAAGCCGGTTTGCTGGAGGTTCCTTTGCTGGGCATGAAGTCGGACGGCGGAAGGTTGGGGGGCGACAGTCGGGGATTTTCGCCGGGATACGGCACTCCCCGGCTGCGGGGCGGGATCTGTAATGCTCTGAGCCCGGTGGCGCAACAAAGAAATCATCCGGTCCCCGCGCAGCCGTCAAACGCCGTGATCCTGCTGTATGAACAGTGTTAAATTGACGCTAAACACACAGGGACAAATGTTTTTGAAGCCCGGGAGAGGCTGAGGCGGTTGAATGACCGTCCTTCCCGCCGGGGTCTGACAGGTTTCAAAATCATCCTTGCGCCGGCCGCGGTGCTGCCCACGATGGGCGGCATGGAAGCTGAGACCGTGACCCGCTGCCCATCGGCGCACGCTTGGTGGCGGCCGTCGGAGCGGTATGTCTGGCTGGCGGTGTTCATCATCGCCGTGACCTGGGCTTCGGTGAAGATTGGCGAGCATTACCCGTTCTCCCACTTCCCGATGTATGGGAATCCGGGTCCCAAACCGGTGGAGTATTATTTTCTGACGGACGCGGAGGGCAACCCGCTGCCGGTGGCGGAGATGGCGGGGGACACCGCGCCGAAGCTGAAAAAGCGGCTGAACACGCTGCTCCGGGAATGGACCCGCGCGAACGGTCTTGGCGGGAAATCGCAGGTTCCGGCGGACATCCGCAAGGGGTTCGCGAAGGAGGTGCTGAATGGATTTGTGAAACAGTCCCATGCCAAGGGCACCCCGCTGCCCGACCGCGTGCAGTTGTGGCGGGGGGACATTCTGCCCTCGGAGCAGGGATACCGCGAGGTTTTTGAGAAGGAGGCGGAGAACTGAAATGATGTCATCACTGATCGGGGACTGGCGGACGCGCGGCTGGCGCGCGGCGCTGCTGGGCGGCACGGGACTGAGGGACGCGGGGCGGCTGGAGGGATTTTTTCTGCGCGCGCTGTTTGCCATGGTGGTGTGGTGCAGCCTCGATTTCACCCCCTCCTATCCGGACCTGCCCCGGCCGGTGGGGCTGGCCGCCTGGCCGGCGCTGTGGGAGTGGCTGGGCTGGGATCTCAGCCGCCTGACGGATCCGGTGTTCTGGGGAAAATGCCTGCTGTGGACACGGGTGGCCCTGATTTTCTACACCGCCGGCGTGGGGCTTTCCCTGGCGCTGCCGGTGGTGACGCTGGTGCATATCGGCGCCCGGACGCTGAATAATTCGCAGGGGGCCACGCATCACGGATTTCAAATGCTCAGCCTGGCGCTGCTCACGCAGACGCTGGTGGTGTGGCTGCTGGCGGCGGTGAGGCTGTCGTCCCGGCTGCGGAAACGCCCGCTTCCCGCCTGGGCGGGGCCGGGAAACTGGACGTGGATCTGGACCTACACCATCGCCATCGCCGCCGCCGCCTACCTCGTGGCGGTGTGCTCCAAGATCAGCGCGTCCAACGGCAGGTGGCTGAAAAATTCGCCGTATCTCGCCACGGAAATCGTCAAAACGCACCGGCAGAATTATTACAACAGGCTGGATCCCGTCTTTATCCAGGGCGTGCCGCCGGCCGCGGCCAATCCCCCGGATCCGGCGACGGACCGCTACCGCCATCCGATTCCCGCGCCCGCCGACTGGCTGAGCCGGCATCCGGTGCTGGCGCGGTGGATTTTCGGCGGCGGCTTCTTTCTGGAGATGTTCGCTTTCCTGGCCCTCATCGACCGCCGGGCCGCGCTGGCGGTGGGCATGGCCCTGGTGGCGCTGCATGGCTCGGTGGAGTGGCTGATGGAGCTGACTTTTCCCCTGAACCAGCAGGTGGTGGCCGTGTTTTTTGTGAATGCTCCCGGCTGGGTGATTCTCATGGCCCGCGATCCGGCGTGGCGGCCCGGGAAAAAACTCTGGCTGGGCTCCCTCCTCAGCGCCGCGCTGCTGATGGCGCTGTGCCACGTCACGGCCAGCTCCGATTCCGTGGGGGCGCACTTCCTGCGGCTCACCCAGGAGGCCGCCGCCGTGGTGCCGGATCTTTTTTCCTTCCCGCCTTGGCTGAAGTGGCCCGCCGTCCTCGCCACCCAGACGGTTCTCTTTGCCGCCCTCGTTCTCTCCGCCAAATCCCTGCGCATTCCCCGCCTGCCCGCCCGCTTCCGCCGCGCGGCCTGAAAATGGCTCCGGCCGCTCCCGGCCCGGCTCCGGTTCCGGTTCCAAAAACGGCCATCCCCCGGTCACTGCGGCAGCAGGCCCAGCAGCGCCAGGAGACGGCCGGTCCGGCCTTTTTCCACCCGGTAGGAATAATAACGGTCCACCTGCGCCCCGGTGCAGATGCCGCAGTCGTGAACCTGGCCGGAGGGCACTCCGGCGGCGATGGCACCGCGGCGGATGATGGCCGCGATGTCGATTTCAAAAAGCGGCGGGCGGATGCAGGGAGCGATCTGCACGATCAGGTCCGATGGCCGTGAGCCGTAGGCCTCCGCCATCAGTCCGATGGCCCGCGGCGTGATGCCGGCCTCCGTGCTTTTGCGCCCGCTGTGCAGGAGAGCGACGGCCCGGCGGACGGGATCAACGATGAAAACCGGAGCGCAGTCGGCGGTGTGAATGCCCAGCAGCAGGCCCGGCTCGTCCGTCATCAGGCCGTCCACGCCCGGTGTCCAGCGCGGCGAGGTGGAGGTGATGCGCGCGGTTTCCCCGCCGTGGATCTGTTCGGCGGTGAAAACTTTGTCCTCCGGGAATCCCAGTGCCCGTTGCGCGGCCCCGTGCCAGGGCCGCAACCGCGCGAGCCCCTCCGCCTTGTCCGGACTCAGGCTCAGCCCGGGCACGCGCCCCACAAATCCATGGGCCACTCCCGGCAGCCGCAGCGCCGGGAAATTTTCCATCACGTCCTCAACAGGCGGATTCATAAGAGGGAAGAGGAACCACGGACGGGACGGACACAATCCGTTTTTATCCATGCCGTCCGTGGCCCGCTTCCCGGAATCTCAGTACTTCCGGTTCGGCATTTCGGCTTTGAAGCTGCCGGCGTCGAAGAGGCGGTCCTGAACGATGGTTTTTTTCTCCGGAGCCTCACCCTTGGCGATTTTTTCGACGGCGTCGAAAGCCATGCCGCCGAGGATGGGGCTGCATTCCACGGTGCAGTTCAGGGTGCCGGCCTCAAGGGCTTTGAAGGCGTCGCCGATGCCGTCGATGCTGACCACCTGGACGTCCTTCCCCGGATTCATGCCTGCTTCTTTCAAGGCTTCGATGGCTCCGAGGGCCATCTCGTCGTTGTGGGCGTACACGGCGGTGATGGCTTTGCCCTGGGCTTTGATCATGGCCTCCATGACCTGTTTGCCTTTGCCGCGGTTGAAGTCGCCGCTCTGGCTGGCGAGAATTTTGAGTCCGGGCGCGGCGGCGAGGGCCTCCTCAAAGCCTTTGCGGCGTTCAATGGCGGGGTCCGCCCCGGCGCTGCCCTCCAGCTGAATGACGCCGCCGGCGCCGCCGGTCTGTTTCACGAGCCATTCGCCGGCCATGCGGCCTTCGGCCACAAAATCGGAGGCGATCAAAGTGGCGTAGAGGGAGGGATCGGCGGAGACCCCGCGGTCCACGAGGATCACGGGAATGCCGGCGGCTTTCACTTCCTTCAGCACCGGCTCCCAGCCGTCGGTGGTTTTTGGCGAGAGAATAATGGCGCTGACGCCCTGGGCGATAAAGTCCTTCAGCGCGGCGATCTGCTTGGTCTGGTCGCCCTGGGCATCGGCGAGTTTCACTTCAAAACCGCGCGTTTTGCCTTCCGTCAGGATGGACTGCGTCTCGGCGGTGCGCCAGGCGTTTTCAGAGGCGTTGCTCTGGCTGAAGCCGATGACTTTGCCGCCGCTGCCGGTGGCCTGGCCCGCGCCCGGGCCGCTGGCGGCGGGCTTGCAGCTGAAGAGAAGCGCGGGGGCGCAGAGAGTGATGAGGCGGAGGAGAGCGGTGCGTTTCATGGGTGGGTTGCTGGGTTGGGGAATGCGGAGGTTGAAAAAATGCCGGTCTGGAATTCGTTGGGAGTTATCGGTGAAATACCGGCCGAATCCTGAAAGGCTAGCGATAGGCATCGCCGCGAGGGCGGATTTTTACGACGAGCACGGCCAATACATTGTCCTGAATGTCGTAAATCACACGGTAATCTCCAATTCGTATCCGGTAAGTGTGTGCCGAGCCAACCAGTTTCCGGCACCCATCAGGCCGGGGATCCCTGGCGAGCGCCTCCACAGCCAGGAGGATTCTGGGAATCCATTTCCGATCAATGGCCCGCAGATCCCTGGATGCTGATCGACTGAGTTCAACCTGGTAAGAGGCCATCAGTGATCAGTTGAGTTTTGAGGTCCGCCAGGGAGATTCTTGGCTCGCTGCGTCGTTCGGCTGCGGTGGCAAGATCCGATAAATCCTCCAAAAGTTCCTCATATTCGGAAATTGGAATGACGACGGCGATTTTCTGGCCCTGGTCATCAGTTAGAAATTGAGTGCTCATGACGGAAGTTACTTTGAGATTTTCCGGAAGTCGCGGCTTTTCCTCAGGCTGATGAATTCCCCGTGTCTGTTTATCAGACCGGAGCCCGGCGGGCGATGAGTTTCTGAAGGAGGATGAACGCGAGCAGCAGGCCGCCGACGGCGATGCTCTGCCAGGCGGCGGGGACGTTGCCGGCGAAGTTGATGACGGTGCGGATGAGGCCGGCGACCAGCACGCCCAGAAGGGTGCCGACGATGTAGCCGCGCCCGCCGCTGAGCAGGGTGCCGCCGATGACGGCGGCGGAGATGGCCTCCAGTTCCAGGCCCTGGCTGTTGGTGGCGTTGCCCGCTCCGGACTGGACCGTCAGAGCGGCTCCGGCCAGGGCGGCGCAGAATCCGCTGAGGGCGTAAACAGCCACCCGCACCCGGGCGACCGGCAGTCCCATGAGGAGGGCGCTGGGCTCGCTGCCGCCGAGGGCGTAGACATTCCGCCCGAAGCGCGTGCCGTGCGCCACCAGCGCGCCCAGCGCGATGACGCCCAGAAACAGCACTGCGGTCAGCGGCAGCTGCACGCCCGCCGCCAGGGGGATGCCGCGCTCCTGCAGAGCGCTGTAAAGCGGGCTGGTGATGGCGATGGATTCCTCGCTGACCATGAAGGCCAGGCCGCGCATGAGAAACATTCCGCCCAGAGTGACCAGAAACGCCGGCAGCCGGTAGCCTTGAATCATCAGCCCCTGAAGCGCTCCAAAAACAGTGCCGATGGCCAGAGCCGCCGCCATGACGGCCGAGGCTCCCATGCCGCCGCGCATTTGGGAGGCGATGAAAATGGAGGTGAAGGCCACCACCGCCCCCACCGAAAGATCGATGCCGCCCGCCAGAAGCACAAACGTCATGCCCACCGCCGCGACGCCGATCACGGCGTTGTTTCCGAGCAGATTCGAAAAAACGCGGACGCTCAGCAGATTGTCATATCGCATTCCCGCGCCCAGCCACAGCGCGGTCAGGATGACGGCGGTGGCCATCGGCAGAAGCCAGCGGTGTCGGAGAAGATTCATGAGCGGCGGCGGTGCGGGCGGAGGAAGAACAGAGGGACGGGCGGGAAAGGAGGATGTCAGCCGGACCGGACTCAGATTCCGGCGGCCGCGCGGCGCGGGCGCAGGCGGGCCAGCTGGGCGCGGAATTTGGGGGAATGCAGGAGGCAGAGCGCGAGGATGACCACGGCTTTGTAAACGGGCATCACGGTGGGGCGCACCTGATGCGCCAGCAGGGTGTGCGTCAGGGTCTGAATGAGCAGCGCGCCGAGGATCGAGCCCGCGAGGCTGAAGCGCCCGCCGGTGAGCACGGTGCCGCCGGCGACCACGGCGAAGATGGCGTCGAGTTCCATCATCTGGCCGGTCTGCTCCGGGTCGCAGGCGCCCAGATTGCCCGTTTCCACCAGCCCCGCAAGCCCGGCGCAGAGGCCGCACCAGGCGTAGGCCAGCACTTTCACCCGCGCGGCGGGCAGGCCGGCGAAGCGCGCGGCGGTTTCGTTGTTGCCGGTGGCCTCCAGGAAAAGCCCCAGGGCGGTGCGGCGGAAAATCAGGACCGTCAGGCCAAAAATCAGGGCCACCAGCACGATGGAGAAAGGCACGCCGAGCACGTGCCCGGAGCCGAGAAAACGCAGCGGCGGGAAGTCGAAGGTGATCGTGCGGACGGGCGAGATATCGTTGCCTGTGAGGAGCTTGGCGGCTCCCCGGCCGGTGACCATGAGGATGAGGGTGGCGATGATCGGCTGGAGTTTCAGGCCGGAAACCAGCCAACCGTTCACCGAGCCCAGCACGGCCGCCAGTCCCAGGCAGGCGGGAAGAATCAGCCACAGCCCCGCATGGGCATCCGCCGCCAGCACGGCGGCCAGGGCGCCCGCGATGGCCATGACGGAGCCGACGGACAGATCGACGCCGCCGGTGGCGATGACGAGGGTCATGCCCACGGCGAGGATCATGACTTTCGCGCCCTGATTGAGAATATCGATCAGCGTGCCGTAGAGGCGGCCGTCCCGCATTTCCACGTGCAGGAAAAAATCGGAGGTGACGGCATTGAAGGCCAGCAGCAGCAGCAGCGCCGCCAGCGGCCAGAGCAGCGTTTTCAGCGCGCCGGGAACGGATGACGGGGAGGAGGTCGGGAAAGCCACGGAATGGGAAAAGGAATAAATTAGGCTGCGGCGGCGACCACCCGGAGAATGGCGTCCATGGAAATGGCCGGCCCCTGGAGCACGGCTTCCTGATGGCGGTCACGGAGGACGACCACCTGATCGCAGAGCCGCACCACCTCCTCCAGTTCGGCGGAGATGAAGACGACGGCCAGGCCTTTGTCCCGCAGGCTGCGCAGGAGGGTTTCGATTTCCCCTTTGGCACCGATGTCGATGCCGCGCGTGGGCTCGTCGAGAATCAGCAGTTTCGGCTGCAGGGCCAGCCAGCGGGCGAGGAGGACTTTCTGCTGATTTCCTCCCGACAGCAATCCGGCGGGAGTTTCCGGGCCGCGTGTTTTGATGTTCAGGGAGGCGATGAACTGCTCCGCGAGGGCGTCCTGCTCCTTCCGGGAAATCCGCCGCAAAGCCCCGCGCGAGGCCTGAAGGGCGAGGACGATGTTTTCGCGCACGGATAAATCGGGGAACAGACCCTCGGCTTTCCGGTCCTCGCTGCAGAAGGCGAGGCCGTGGCGGACGGCCTCGCGGGGAGTGCGCAGCCGCGCCGGCTTTCCCGCCAGGGTGATTTTCCCCGAAGTCGCGGGGTCGATGCCGAAAAGCATCCGCGCGGACTCGGTGCGGCCCGAGCCCAGCAACCCCGCCAGGCCGGTCAGGGAGCCGGGAGCGATGTCAAAATTCAGCGGTCCCGCGGATTTTTCACGGGCCAGGTTTTGCAGGGAAAGCAGCGGGATTCCGGTGGCGGGGGGCGGAGAGTGATGGGCTTCAGCCACTGTTTCGCCCGTGACGGTGACGACCGGTTTCCCAAGCATCTGACCGATCAGATCGAGGCGCGGCAGCGAGGCCGTGTCCCAGGTGCCGATATAGCCGCCGTCGCGCAGCACGGTGATGCGGTCAGTGGCGCTGTAAATTTGATCGAGGAAGTGGCTGACAAACACGATGCCCATGCCCCCGTCGCGCAGGCCGCGCATGACAGTGAGGAGTTCGTCAACTTCCTTGGCGTCCAGGCTGGACGTGGGCTCATCCAGGATCAGGACTTTGGCCCGCACATCCAGGGCCCGGGCAATGGCGGCCATCTGGCGGACAGCGACGGGGAATTCGCCGAGGGTGCGGGTGACATCGATGTCGAGCCCCAGCCGCTGGAGCGCGGCGCGGGCGCGGCGTTTGACCTCGCCATGCCGGATGAAGGGGCCGAGCATCGGCTGGCGGCCCAGCAGGATGTTTTCCGCCACGCTGAGATTCGGGAGCAGATTCACCTCCTGATAAACCGTGCTGATGCCCGCCGCCTCCGCCTCGCGCGGGCTTTGCGGGGAAATGCCAAGGCCGCCCAGCCGGATCGTGCCCTCATCCGGAGCGTGAACGCCGGTCATCACTTTGATGAGCGTGCTTTTGCCCGCGCCGTTTTCGCCCATGAGCGCATGGATTTCGCCGGCCCGGACCTCCAGATCCACCCCGCGCAGAGCCGCGAAGCCGCCGAAGCGCTTCACGATGCCGTTGAGCTGAAGGACGGGAGTCATGCGCCGGAGGGGGTCGATTCCACGCGGGGACCGTTCGCGGGGCGGGTGAGAAAAACAGCGGGAGTGATACCGGTGCGGGCCTGATAGGCCGAGGTCAGGCGGGTGCTGATTTCCCCGACCGCCGCCGTGGCCACCAGGGCGACCGCGCAGCCGCCGAAGCCGCCGCCGGTCATGCGGCAGCCGAAAACGCCGTCCATGGTCAAGGCGGTGTCGGCGGCGAAATCCAGTTCGGCGCAGCTCACTTCGAAGTCGTCGCGCAGCGAAAGGTGGCTGGCGCGCATCAGCTTTCCGGCGGCGGCCCAGCCGCCGGACTTCAGGGCGGAGGCGGCCTCCGCGGTGCGCGCGATTTCCGTGATCACATGCCGGGCGCGGCGGTGTGTTTCCGGATCCAGGTTCGCGGCCTCAAGCTGTTCCAGGGTGGCGTCACGCAATGTCTCCACGCCCAGCGACGCGGCGGCGGCCTCGCAGGAGGCGCGGCGGCGGGCATAGGCGCTGGTGGCGAGCTGGTGTTTCACTTTGGTGTCGAAAATGAGCAGGGACACGGCGGGATCGCTCATGGGGATGTGCTCGAAAGTCCGGTCGCGGCAATCCAGCAGCAGCGCGTGTCCTTCCCGGCCGTGAACGGAGGCGAACTGGTCCATGATGCCGCAGGGCACGCCCGCGAACTCGTGCTCGGCCCGCTGGCACAGCAGGGCCTTCTCTGTGGGATCCAGAAGATTTCCGGTCACGGTCTCCAGCAGGGTGGCGGTGGAGACTTCAAGGGCGGCGCTGCTGCTGAGTCCGGCTCCGGCGGGAACGGTGGAATCGATTTCAATTTCCAGCCCGGGCAAAGCGATGCCGCGCTCCTGAAAACCGGCGGCGACGCCTTTCACGTAATTTGCCCAGGAGGGATGACCTTTCCGGAGGGATTGGGTGAGATCGATCTCCACAGCCTCCGTTTCATGGCGGCTGCGGACCCGCAGGATCCTGTCCCTCAGCGGCCAGGCGGTCAGAGTGACCCGCCGGTCAATGGCGGCGGGCAATACAAATCCGCCGCTGTAGTCCACATGCTCGCCGATCAGATTGACCCTGCCGGGTGCGGAAACCACCCACGCTCCGGCGGCGGCACGGTCGTCCGGGACAGATGGAAATGGAGAATTCAGAGACCGCATGTCTTACCATCAAATCACGGACGGACCGGCGCGGCAATGAGAGTTAAAGCCGATTCCTTAAGATTTAGAGTCCCGAAAAGCAAAGAAATCAGGTTTTTGCGGGATTTGCTATGCTTCGGGGTTTTTAAGTATCGCTTCATTTTTTGACGCAAATGTTGACACTGCAATCTGAAGACATTAGGTCGGAACATGTGAAAGCATTTGAACCCTCCGTTTCCTCCCGCCCGCAAGTGGCGCTGCTGATAGAAACCTCCCTGGCGTCCGGCCGCGATATCCTCAGCGGAATAGCGCGCCATATCCGGGAACATCATCAGTGGTCCGTCTTCCATCAGCCCCGCGGACTGCAGGAGGGGATTCCCTCCGGGCTCAGAGGCTGGAAAGGGGACGGCATCATCGCCCGGATCCAGGATCAGGCCACGCTGGAGGCGGTGCGGGAGTTGAACGTCCCGGTGGTGGATGTTCTGGGGGTTCTTCCCGAGTCCGGCATCGCCTGTGTGCGGGCGGACGACGCGGCTGTTGCCCGCATGGCGGCGGAGCACTTGGCGGAGCGCGGATTCCGGCACTTCGCTTTTGTGGGCATTTCCGGCGAAAACTGGTCGGAGCGCCGCCGGGAGGCGCTGCGGATCTGGACCACGCAGCGGCAGCTGACTTTCGCTGTTCACGAGGCGCCGCGCGGGCATGGCTGGACCGAGCAGGTGGAGCTGCTGGCGAAGTGGGTGGCGAATCTGCCGCGTCCCTGCGGCATCGTGGTCTGCAGCGACCAGCGCGGTCCCGAGGTGCTGGAGGCCTGCCGGCGCGCGGGCGTGGGCGTGCCTGACGAGATCGCGGTGGTGGGCGTGGATAACGATGTGCCCATCTGCGAGGTCAGCTGGCCTCCGTTGAGCAGCGTGGATCCGGCGCACGAGCAGGTGGGGTACGAGGCGGCCTGCCTGATGGCCCGGCTGCTGGCGGGAGAGCCCGCGCCCGACCGCGAAACCGTGCTCCCGCCCCGCACGGTGGCGGCCCGTTATTCCAGCGAGGTGCTGGCCATCAGCGACCGCGTGGTGGGCAGCGCCCTGCGCCTGATCCGGGAACGGGCCTGCGAGGGCATCGGGGTGGAGGATGTGGTGGACGCGGTGCCGGTTTCCCGCAGTGTGCTCCAGCGGAGGTTCCGCAGCGCGCTGGGCACCTCCGTGCATGATGAAATCCTCGCCGCCCGCCTGAAGCGCGCCAAGCAGCTCCTGGTCGAAACGGAGCTCAGCTACACCGAAGTCGCCGAACGCGCCGGTTTCCGCCATCAGGAATACCTGGGGGCGGTTTTCAAAACCCACACCGGCAAGACGCCGGGACGCTACCGCACGGAACTGCGGCGGTGAACTATTTCCCGCGAAACGGCGGAGTTCACCAAATAGGAGGGCATTCTGTCCACAGACTCCTGTAAATCAGAAAGCAGTAATTTTCCTGCGGACGCCGGAAAACCACAGGGATCAGGAGCCGCTTACTCCATCGCATGGCATGGCCGGCGGAATGTCAACCCTCCGCTCAGCGGCGGCGGCGGCGCAGAACGCCGCCGGCGGCGGCGAGGCCGGCGAAGGCCAGGGCGCTGGGTTCGGGGATGGTGCTGATGGAGAAATTGTCAATGAGGGTGCCATTTTCCAGGGACCCCAGCTCCATGTAAAGAGCCCCGGCGTTGCCCGCCCACTGGAAGGTCTGGTTGACCACCGGGGCGCTGCCGTCCACCGAGGCGGTGACCGTGAAATTGGCACCGTCGGCGAAGGAGCTGAACAAGTAGTCGATCACCACGTGCCGGGCGCTGGTGGTGGCGGTGAAGGTCCCTCCGGTGGTGGGCACGCTGTTGTCGAAAAATTGGCTTCCCCCGCTTTGGCGGAAGAGAATGCCAAAATCCGTGTCCGCGTGGTTCACGCGGGTGCCTGGCTCCGCAACTCCCTGCCCGGCGATGCCCACGCTGTAGGAGACCCAGTTTTCGTTATTGTTCACGACGGGTGTCCAGTCGAACTGCACCCGGAAACCGCCGTCGGCGAGGATGGCGGCGCCGGAGGGACCGGTGGCGAAGTCGTGCCAGACGCCGAGATTGGCGGTATCGTGGAAACGGATGCGGCCGGAACCCGAAGCCGGTTTGTTCAGCTGCAGCTGATTGCCGATAATCTGCTGCTGAATGCGGGAGGAGCGCAGCTGAACATCGGGCCCGAGGGTGCCGCTGCGGCGGCCGGTCTGGTCCGAGTTGTCAAAATTGGTGTTGTCCGGAGCGTTGAAATTGTCCGCCAGAATCAGCACCGCTTGGGCGGCGGGAGAGGACATGCCGACAAGACAAAGGGCGAGGAGGAGGTTTTTCATACAGAATTGCCGAGAAAGTTGCAGTTCTGATTAAAATGTCAAACTCCTTCAGGCAGAGGACTTTGCGGCCGGAATTTGGAAACTCACGGATCGGAGCCCCGCGCTTCCGTTGGCGCGGGGCCGTTTTTCAGGCGTAAAATCCGAAAAACTTCCGGGCATTGCCATAGCAGACGCGCTCCACGAGACCGGCGAGCATGTCGAAATCGTCCGGAACTTCCCCGCTGGCGGCGTCGCGGGCGAGGAGATTGCAGAAAATGCGGCGGAAATATTCGTGCCGGGGGAAGGACATGAAGGACCGGCTGTCCGTGAGCATGCCCACCCAGTGACTGAGCAGGCCGAGGTTCGACAGGGCGTTGATCTGCCATTCCATGCCCTCCTTCTGATCAAGGAACCACCAGCCGGAGCCGAACTGCACTTTCCCGGCGATGCTGCCGTCCATGAAATTCCCGCACATGGTGCCGATGGTGTAGTTGTCGGCGGGGTTGATGTTGTAGAGGATGGTCTTCGGCAGGGAGCCATCGACATCCAGATAGTCGAGAAACCGGGAAAGCGCCTGAGCCTGAGGCAGATCCCCGATGGAGTCGAATCCGGTGTCCGGCCCCAGGGCGCGGAACTGCCGGGTGCTGTTGCTGCGCAGCGGACCGAGGTGCAGCTGCATGGTCCAGCCTTTCTGGGCGTCCAGACGGCCGGTGTGGACCATGATGTAGGTGGCGAATTTCTGCTGCTCCTCCGGCGTGACCTGATGACCCGCGCGGGCTTTGTCATAAATGGCGGCGGCTTCCGAACCGCTGCAGAAATGGTGCGTGGCCTGGGGAAGCCCATGATCGCTGAGCCGCCCGCCCATGGAATGGAAGGCCGCATGGCGTTTTTCCAGCGCCGTGATCAGGCCCTGGAAAGTGCCGACGTCCGTGTCGGCGGTGGCGGCGAGTTTTTCAACGTAGGTGTTGAAGAAGGAGGTCTGGTCGATTTTCAGCAGGTTGTCCGGCCGGAAAGTCGGGAGAATGCGGGTGGCGCAGCCGGAGGCGGCGATGGTTTTGTGATGCGTGAGCCGGTCGGCGGGATCGTCCGTGGTGCCGACGACCTCGACTTTGAAATCGGCGAGAATTTTCCGCGCGGTGCAGTCCGGCGCGGACAGCCGCTCGTTGGCCTGCGCCCAGATGCGGGGCGCGGACTCCGGCGTCAGCAGCTCGTCGATGCCGAAATAGCGCTTCAGCTCCAGGTGGCACCAGTGGTGGAGCGGATTCCGCAGGCAGTGCGGGATGGTGCGGGCCAGAGCGAGGAATTTTTCATAAGGCGCCGCGTTGCCCGTGCAGAAAGCCTCGGCTTCCCCGTTGGACCGCATCGCCCGCCACTTGTAGTGATCCCCGGCCAGCCAGATCTCGAAAAGATTGGCGAACCGCCGATCCTCGGCCACATCCTGGGGCGGCAGATGGGAGTGGAAATCGATGATCGGCTGGGGAGCCGCGATTTCATGGTAAAGCCGGCGCGCCAGGGGGGTGGCGAGAAGAAAATCGTCGTGGATGAAGGACATGATCCTCTCTTTGAAGAGGAAGAGGGAGCGGTGGTCAATCCCCAACTGATCCTGCATAAGGGAGTGGCCGTTCCTTTCCCATATCCGGCGTGCTCCAAAAAGTCCATCCTGGAGCCATCGCTCCGGAAGGGATTGGAAATCCGGAAAGGCCAACCACTCTCAGCGCCGGCGGCGGAGCGTGAGAAGGCCAGTCAGGCCGAGCATCAGCGGCGATGAAGCTTCCGGTGCGGGATTGGCATTCACCGGAATATGATCGCCCACAAGCACCCCGCCGGTTGTCGCGCCACTATATCCCAAAGACTCATTGGAGCCCCAGAACACATTCAGGCTGGAAACCTGTGAGACATCAAAAGCAGCCGAAGCCCAACGGCCTGAAAGTGTGCCTTCGATAACTTCTCCAGGGGAAAGACCCTCAAAAGCAGCCACCAGATAGTCACCAAAATTGAGTCCTCCTGTCCGCATGCCAAACGAAGTGCGGAAACTCTGGGCTCCGATGAAACTTCGGGAATCGCTTTCAGCAAAATTCCCCCGGGCAAATCCCGGACTTGCGTTTGATACCGGGTTAACGAAGTAAAAAACCCCCTTGCTGTCCACTGGAGGAGTCGCAGGCATAGTCCCCAGAATGTCCACTGAGAAACTGACGGAGGTCAGCTTCAAATTGGAGAACGTCAGAGCCGCTTTCGCCGTCCCGGCAGGAGAACACAGGGAGCCTCCAAACGCAAGGATTTGAAGCGTGAGGCGGGCGGGGGAGGCAGCGTTCATTTGCTGATGGGGAAGGATGGCGGTCATGGCATGCTGGATAAGCAGCCGAAAAACCGAACGCCATCATAAAACCCGGCATAACAAACATACAACCTCCTATCCTTGGGGCGGCACTACCTGAATGGGTAGCCCGTGTCTGGTTTCCGTCAGGTCGGGGAAATCACCTTCGACATCAGCAGCGCGGTCACGATGATGGCCAGAGCGATGCGGTAATAACCGAAGATGGTGATGCCCCGTTTCTGAAGCCAGCCGACCATCCACTTCACGGAAAGCACGGCGGCGAGCCAGGCGGCGAAGATGCCGGCCAGCATGGAGAAGACGGAATAATCCTGCAGCAGCTCAGGATGGGAGATGAATTTCAACGACTTGTAACCGGCGGCGGCCGTCAGGGTGACCATGCCCAGCAGGAAGCTGAACTCCACGGCGGCGACCATATTCAGGCCGAAAAGCAGCCCTCCGACGATGACCATCAGGCTGCGGCTGGTGCCCGGCCACATGGCCACGCACTGCATGAGGCCGATGATGAAGGCCATGCGCGGCGTGAGATCGTCCATGGTCAGGCCGGTGCCGCGGCCGCGCGGGGTGGCGTTGCGCTTGAACCAGGCGACCGCGAGAATGGCCACCCCGCCGATGAACCACGCGGCGGTGACGGGCCACATGCCGAAGAGGTTCTCCTCGATTTTCTCATCAAACAGCTTGCCGATGACGGCGGCGGGCAGGAAAGCGACCAGAATATTCCGCAGCAGCAGCAGACCCTGGCGGTTTTTGCCCATGATGCCCTCCACCATGCTCCGGCTGCGTTTGAAATAGAGTCCCAGCACCGCCAGAATGGCTCCGGCCTGGACCACGACGGCGAAGGCTTTGGACCCTTCGTCAGCAGTGATGCCGAGCAGCCGCTGGGTGAGGAGAATGTGCCCGGTGGAACTGACGGGAAGGTATTCCGTGAGTCCTTCCACGATACCGATAAGAATGGATTGCCACCAGGTCATATTTGGGAAAAAGGCCCCAGTAATCGCGGCATTCCCATGAGTGGCAAGGGGAAGCGGCGGCGAATGCCGCAGGTGATCATTTCAGGGCACTTGCCGGAGCGGGGATGACCTGTTTTTCATCACCGCCACTTAATAAAAGAAGCTTTTCGGAAATCACTCCATCACGCGAACAGTGCCCGCGCTTCGGCCTGGCCGGCGGCGGGGCGGCCGTATTCGCTGGCGGTGACGCGGGCGAGGCCGGTGAGGTGACGCCAGCGCAGGGCGGGGCGCGTGGATTTGAAGTCGTCGCGCACGGTGGTGAAGTATTTTTCGGCGTGGAGCGAGCCGTCCTCGCTGACGGCGTATTTCAGCAGGCACTGGAACACCGGCTCCTCCGGCAGCTTCAGATCCGCAAGCCGTTGAACCGCGGCGGCGGCGTGCCCCTGGAGGTTGGCTTTGATGGATTCATCGAGTTTGCCGAGGAGCTGGGCGGGATCGGAAATGCTGGCGTATTCCCGCAGATGGTACTCCGAAGGCAGGGGCGGGGCCGTTAAAAGCTCGGGGCGGCCGGCGCGGTCGCGGGCGACCTGCCAGGCGCCGAGAATCAGGCAGGCGTGGACATTCCGGCCCTGACTGACGCGGGACAGATTCCGCCAGGCGTTGACGGAATCGCTGGCGTGGACGCCGATGGAGTCCCCGTGAACGCTGCCGGCGGGTTTGCCCGCGGATTCCCAGGCCACGGGACGGCCGGGGTCGCGGAGAACGATCTGGTTGGCGGCGAGGGACAGGCTTTCGCCGATGGCGGCGGGGTCAAAACCCTCGGCCAGAGCGGCGGCGACGGCCCCGGCGGCTTCAGCGGGGGAGCCGTTGAAGATGGTGCGGCTCAGGGTTTCCACATAACTGTCCTCGGCGGCGCGGCGGCCGGGATTGCGGCCGAGGAGGTGGTGCTCGTCGAGCAGGGCGGTGAGGACTTTGCCGTGCTCGTCCCAGTCGGGGCGGCGGTATTTTTCAGCATTCAGGCAATAGCGGAGTGACTGGCGGAGCAGGGTGGTGGCGTGGGTCTGGCCGACGACATCCAGCAGATCCCAGGCTCGGTAGGGCAGGACCGTGCGGTGGACCTCGGTGTCATCCTGGACGACTTCCAGCAGGGCATTGAAAGCGGTGGCCGGATCTTTGGCGGCCATGGCCGCGAGCATTTTCTCCGCAGCTCCGGTGTCTTTGGCCTTCACGGCGGCGTGCAGCCGGGCGGCATCGGAATCCGGAGCATCGGCGCAGGCCACGGGAGCCAGCACTTCGGTTTTCCGCCCGCCGTGGTCCTGGATGCGGCCGGTGTTGCGGTGGAGGACTTTGAAAACCGGCAGCGCGGCCTGGCCGGAGGGCATCTGGTCCGCCATTTTGAGCGCTGGACTCAGAGCCATCAGGGTGTGGAAACCGATGTAATCCTCGCCGCCAAAACTCCGCGCGTTGGCCAGCACTCCGGCAGCCAGCAGCTCGCGCAGAGGCAGGCCGGCTTTCAGTTTGGCCGCCATCGCGGGCTGCAGATCACTGAGCGCGGTCTCCTGCATGAAGGCCACGAGCGGCTCCATGGCACCAAAACTCAAAGCTCCCGGCTCATCGCGGCCGAGGGTCGGGGGAGTCAGTTCCAGTTCCCCGGCCAGGGCGGGGCCGATGGTGGCCATCAGCGTTCCGCGACCGATGTCGGCCAGAAAATTCCGGCGCGAGCGCAGGGTGGCGGGGGTGGTTTCCAGCGACGAATTCAAAGACTTGGTTTTCATGGCGGTCAATCCTCCGGGTGGTTGCGGGGAGTGAAGCCTGCGGGAACGGTGTGAATTAGTAAAGTTTTAATTCGCGGACTGGATTTTAAGGAAGATCCGCAGGGTTTTCCGCGTGAAGTCACCGGCCGCCCCGGGCAGCGGGAACGCCGGATTTTTGGTCAGGCGGGGGAAGGCCGAGAAGCTTGCTTTTCTGTTCCCCGCTGAAGCCACTGCCGGCCACGTAGTTCCGCAGACCTTCGGGATCGCGGCGGCGCCACTCCTCGGCGACCCGTTCGACGGCCCGCCAGCGGCGGTCCTGATCACCGATGGATTCCGCCCAGGGCATGGTGTCGGCGGGGTTTTCGCGCATGACCTCGTAGGTGTAGCGCTCAATGGGCTTGTCCAGCTTCGGGGAAGCAGGCTGCGCGGCCAGGGCGGCTCCGGCGGCGTTGCGGTCGTAATCCATCCAGCGGCTGTAGATGCGGTTGTAGAATGCGGGACTCCGCTGATCGGCGGGCAGGCTGTCCACCCATTTCAGGGCGGCGTCCGGGCTGACGCGGGCCCAGCTTTCCGCCAGCTCCCCCCGCGCGGAGCTGAGAGCTTGGGGATCCGTGACATGGGCGTTCATCCAGGTCATCGCGGCTTCGGGATCATAACGCGCCCAGCGGTCAATGAGCCGCGTCTGCGCGGCGTCCTTCAGTTTTCCGTCAGGCAATTTTTCCGCCCAGGAGACGAGGGCCTCCTGATTCCCGTTTTCGAAAAGATCCTCCACGACTCCGGCCGCGCGTTCCAGCCGCCCGCCCATGTCCCCGCTGTGATCCTCCAGAAACTTGAGTGCCGTCTGGGGATTTCCCCGGCCGATGCCGTCCATGACGAGATCGAAGCGATTGTCGGGCAGTTCCCCTCCCGGGTTTTCTATGGCAAAAGCCCAGGCTTTCTCCGGATCGGCCTGCGCCCAGTGCGTCAGGGCGGTCGCCCGGAGATCGGCGCGGAGTTTCAGGCCCGGCTCGGCATCGGCGGCGGCCAGCGCGGCGGCGGGGTCGCGGGCGGCCCAGTCGGCGATCAGCTCCCGCAGGGCGCGCTCGCGTTCGGGACTGGATTTGCCGGCGCGGAGGGTGCTCAGGCGGCTTTCAAATTTCCCTGATGAGCCGGACGCCCGGGCGGCGACGGAGCCTCCACGAGCGGAACTGGAGGTGGAGACTGAATCCAGGGAGCGGGATGCGGATGCGGTTCCGGATTCGCCCCTTGGGGAAAAACCCGATGGTTCCACCAGCACAACGCCGCCTGTGCCGGAGGGGGCACCCGCTGCTCCGGCGGAATTCCGCAGAGTTCCCAGCAGATAAGCCCCGCCCAGCGATGCCAGCCAAAGCGTGCCGGTGAGGATGAGCCTAGTTTTGCCGGTTGCAGCCATACGTTCAGGATAACAATCAAGCTGGGCGGCACCAGCCCTTTATTCGCCTTTGAGGGTCATGAGCGGATCTGAGTGATAATCCAGCGAGAAACGGGAATCAGTAGGCTGAATGCGAGGACGAGAAGATGAGCCGTGCGGAACAACGAAAGATCGGCTTTAGGATGTCCCATCCATCGGCGAATGCCGAACCAGCATCCTGACAAAGCAAAGCAGAGTCCTATGGGAATCAGCGCGGGAACCCACATTGGCAACTCGGTGACACCCGCCGTCTCGCGGATGACAGGAAACGCCAGTCCAAAATAGATCGCGTAGATCACTGCCACAGCAGCAAGCTCAGTGGCGAACGTGCCCATAAAGCCGGCGCATCGTCGGTTATGGGCTCGGAAGGTCATGGTGGCGGGAATGGACTGAACAGCGGATTCCGGCACGCGGCAACATTTCCATAGGGGTAGGAGGGTCGACATTTTGTCGACTTCGTGGACAGAATGTCCACCCTCCTTTTACCCGCAGGTCGTGTTCCTGTTTTTTAGAGGATGCTCAATATCCCAGCGTGCGCAGCACGGCCTCGGTGGTGGCGGCGGCGTTGAGGGGGGCGAAGGAGCGGTGTTTCAGGGGGGCGTCGATGTCCTTCAGGCCGTGACCAGTGACGGTGAGGACGAGGGTGCTTTCCGGGGCGATGTTCCGCAGCGGGCCGGCGACGGCGTTTTCCCGGTTTTCGAGAGCTTTGAGCAAGCCAGCGACGGAGGCGGCGCTGGCGGGTTCGACAAAAATGCCTTCGTTGGCCGCCAGCCAGGCCTGGGCTTCGAGGATTTCGTGATCGGTCACGATGTCGATGGACCCGGCGGAATCGCGGATCGCGGCCTTGGCCTGATCCCAACTGGCGGGATTGCCGATGCGGATGGCGGTGGCGATGGTGTCGGGTTCGGTGACGACTTTACCGTAAAAAATCGGGGCGGACCCGGCGGCCTGGAAGCCGGCCATGTGCGGCCGCTTCGTGCTGCGGGCGAGGCCGAAATATTCCTGATAACCTTTCCAGTAAGCGGTGATGTTCCCGGCATTGCCGACGGGCAGGATGTGAATATCCGGGGCGTCGCCGAGTTCGTCGATGATTTCAAAGGAGGCGGTTTTCTGGCCTTCGATGCGGAAAGGGTTGATGGAATTGACGACTTCGAACTCGTCACGTTTTCCAATCTCGCGGACGAGGTCGAGGGCGTCGTCGAAATTGCCGTCGATGGCCACCACTTTGGAGCCGTAAACAAACGCCTGGGCGAGCTTGCCGGCGGAGATTTTCCCGGCGGGGAGCAGCACCACGCAATCCATGCCCGCGCGGGTGGCGTAGGCGGCGGCGGCGGCGGAGGTGTTGCCGGTGCTGGCGCAGATGACCGCTTTTTTCCCGGCCTCGGCGGCTTTGGAGATGGCCATGGTCATGCCGCGGTCCTTGAAGGAGCCGGTGGGGTTCAGGCCCTCGTACTTAATATACACCTCGCAGCCCCGGCCGACTTTGGCGCTGAGTTTGGCGGAATGGATGAGCGGGGTGGAGCCCTCGTTCAGGGAAACCACGGGAGTGGCGGCGCTGACGGGCAGGTGGGCGCGGTATCGGGAGATGACCCCGCGGTCGTGAAGCGGCTGGCGGAACATGGGCCGGTTTCTTAAAGCCGGCGGGAGCGGATTCAACCCTGAATGAGGGAACGGCCGGGAGGCCGGCAGCATTCCGGAGCGTTGTTTCAGGGGATTCCAAGTGCCTGATGGTGTGGCGGTTGCGGATGACCCGGGCCTGAGGCGGGCGGGCTGTCCGCTGCTGGCGGCTTGAGCTTTTCCCTGGCGTTGCCCGCTTTGGAGAGCATGATCGGCATGGGTTTTCTGTTGGATTGCGGCGGCTTCCGCGGAAGCGTGCCGCTCTCACGGAATCCTTTTGCCTCACGATTCAGAAACGAATGAACACTCCCATCGCCGTCACCCTGATTATTATGGGCCCGCTGTTGATCATGACGCCCGTATTCGCCGATTTTCTTTACCAGCGCAATGTGGTGGAGCTGATGACCAAAACGGGCGTGGCCAGCGCGTCCCTCGCCGGCGAAATGAGTGAGCTTTACCGGTTTGGGTGCTGGCTGACGGGCAGCGCGATGGTGGGAGTGGCGGTGCTTTCCTTTCTTCCCGCCCGGCGGCGCGCTGATGGCGCCGCCGTTTCCCCCTGAAGCCGGTCATCGGCTATCGGCCACCAACCGTCATTTTTCCGATGTCGAAATTCACTCTCGGCCAAACAGTCTGCATCAGCCGACGCTCCTACCGGTGGACTTCGTTCACGCCCTGGCGGCAGGGAACGGTCACCGCGGTGGGGGAAAGCACGGTCCGCGTGCGCACCGTGACCCTGCTGCCCTGGGGGAAGGTCCGGTGGATTCACCTGAATAACCCGCTGTGGCAGGTTTCCATTGTTGAGGACTGAGAAAAACTCCCGTCCCGATCGGGAGGAATGTGGAAAACTTTCGCCTCCATCGGGAAAATGGCGACGGTGTTCCGGGGTGGGGGATAGAGCCGACGGATGATTTTTCCATGAAAATGAATGCGGTCCGGCGTTTTTGCGCCGTGCTTTTTTATGGAATCATGGTAACCTCCGCCGCTCCGGACCGCTCTGTCCGGAGAGGAAATCCCGTTCCCCGCTATGAAGTCCCTGTTCCGCCCCCTCTCCGTTCTGTTTGCGCTGACCCTCGCCAGTCCGGCGGCGGAGGCGCCCCGGCCGCGCCCGGCGGCGGCGTCAGGGATCGGCCGCATGGTGGCGGAAACCGGGTTCAAGGACCTCGCGGGAGTGAGTCACCAGCTTTCGGAAGTCGCGGCCGCGCAGCCGTTGACGGTGCTGGCGGTGTTCAGCCCGTCCTGCCCGCTGAGCCGGAAATTCGCCCCGGCGCTGGCGGCTCTGGAGGATGAATGGAAAGGGAAAGGCGTGCGTTTTGTGTTTCTGGGGGCCATTGACTCCGATCCCGCCGCCGATCTGGCGGCCGCAGCCAAAGAGAAAGGCTGGGATGGTCTGCTGACCACGGATGCGGATCACGCGCTGGCGAAGGCGCTGCGGGCGGAGACGACCACGGAGGTTTTTGTGATCGACCGCGCGCGCACGCTGCATTACCGGGGCGCGGTGGATGACCAGTACGGTCTTGGCTATCAGAAGGACAAACCGGAGAATTCCTATCTGGCGGACGCGCTGAAGGAGCTGACGGCCGGAAAAGCGGCCCGGCACGCGGCGACCACCGCTCCGGGATGCGCGCTGGATTTGCCGGCGGCGGAAACGGCCCCGGCCGCCGCGCCGGCCGCCAGCCTGACCTGGAACCGCGATATTTCGCGGATCATCCAGCGGAACTGCCAGGAATGCCACCGGGAGGGCGGCACCGGACCTTTTGAACTGATGACCCGGGAGGATGTGACCGGCCACGCCGGTATGATCCGGAAAGTGGTGTCCAAAGGCCTGATGCCGCCCTGGTTCGCCGCGCCGCAGACCGGGGATCACGCCATGGTCTGGGCCAATGACCGCTCGCTCACGGAAGCCGACCGCAGCGCGCTGCTCGGCTGGCTGGAGGGCGGCCGCGCGGAGGGCGATCCCAAAGACGCGCCGGTGCCGCGGGTCTGGCCGCGGGAGTGGGTGATGGGCACGCCGGATGTGGTGATTCCGATTCCCAAACCGGTGGCGGTGCAGGCCACGGGACGCATGAATTACATCATGCAGCAGGTCGAGACCTCCTTTCCCGAGGACCGCTGGGTGACCGCGCTGGAAGTGCGGCCCACGGCCATCGCGCAGGTGCACCATGTGCTGGTTTTTGTGGCCGCGCCCGGCAAGCGGGTGGAGGACGGGGATGATTTCCTGGCCGCCTATGTGCCCGGAGCCGGAGTGGTGGATTATCCGGCAGGTTATGCCAAACGCCTGCCGGCCGGGGCGAAACTTGTTTTCCAGCTGCACTACACGCCCAACGGCACCGCTGTGGTGGACTCCACGCGCCTTGGTCTGAAATTCACCAGCACTCCGCCGGAATTCGAGGTGCATGTGGCGGCGGCGAAGCAGACCCGTTTCGCCATCCCGCCCGGCGCGGACAATCACGAGGTGAAAGGCGTGCTGCCGGTGCCGTTCGACAGCCGCGTCCTGTCCTTCATGCCGCACATGCACATGCGCGGAAAATCCTTCAAATACGAGCTGGTGACCGCCGACGGTGCCCGCCGCGAACTGCTGGATGTGCCCGCCTACGATTTCAACTGGCAGCTGCTCTACCGCGCCGCCGAACCCCTTGAACTTGCCAAAGGCAGCCGCATTGAAAGCACCGCGCACTTTGACAACAGCACCGGGAATCCCGCCAATCCCGACCCCGCCAAAACCGTGCGCTGGGGCCCGCAGACGGATGATGAGATGATGATCGGCTATCTGGAATATGTGAAAGTGCCCGCCGCGGCCAGCGCTGATGCCGGGAAAGATTTCCCGATGGCGCTGACCCCGAAAGCCCTGATCGCCCTGGGCCGCCGTCTGGACGCCAACAAGGACGGTAAAATTTCCCTGGAGGAGGCGGGCGCGGCTTTCCTGGGCCTGCATCACCAGCTGGACGCGGACCGCGACGGTTTTGTCACCGCCGCCGAAGCCAAAGGCGCCCTGCGCCATTGAGGCCGGGCCGTCAGGCTGACGGATGGGACTGATGGGACGAAGCTGGCGGGGTGCTGCGCCACACTGCTTTCCCCTGTCATTTCATCCGTCTCATTCCTTCATCAGGCCGGCCTTCACGGTAATTTCCCGCCGGGCGGCCCAGGTTTGACAAAAAGCGCCTGACACCGGCGGTCCGCCGCGCTTTGCTCGGCGATGTCCGACTCCGCCGCCGCCTCATCGCCCGCCATGCACCGCCGTGCTGTTCTCTGGCTGGTCGCGGGCACGGCCGCGTGGGGACTGAGTTTTCCGGTGCAGAAGATGCTGACCATGCTCCAGCAGGCCAGTGTGCCGGAGGCCGGCAGCTGGTTTCTGACCTCGTGGATCATCTGCCTGCGCTCGCTCTACGCCGCCGGGCTGCTGATGCTGTGGCGGCCGAAAATGCTGCGCGGCATGACGCGGGCGGAGGTGGTGCAGGGAGTGCTGCTCGGCATGGTGGGCGGCCTGGGACTCATTCTTCAGGCGGACGGCCTGGCGCACACCCAGGCTTCGACGAGCGCCTTCATCACCCAGGCCTACTGCGTGATCCTGCCGCTGTGGCATTGCCTGTCGCGGAAAATTTTCCCGGACTGGCGCATCGCCGGGAGCACAGTGCTGGTGCTGTGGGGAATCGCAATTCTGTCAGGACTGGACTGGAAAACGCTGACCATGGGCCGGGGGGAATGGGAGACGCTGGGCTCGGCGCTGGCCTTCACTTTCCAGATCATCCTCCTGGAGCGCCCGAAATACCGGGGAAACCGCATGATGCCGGTGACGCTGCTGATGTTCCTGGGATTTGCCCTGTGGTCCGCGCCGGTGGCCATTCTGGCGGCACCGCGCGCCATGGATCTGCTGACAGTGATCGCGGCTCCGGCGGCGTTCGGGCATCTCACCATCCTGGCGGTGTTCTGCACGGTTTTCGCCTACGGGGTCATGAACGCCTGGCAGCCGCATGTGAGCGCCACCGAGGCCGGGCTGATCTACTGCATTGAGCCGGTGTGCACGGCGGTGTACGCGCTGTTTCTGCCGGGGCTGCTGTCGGTGTGGACGGGGGTGGTTTATCAGAATGAAACCATCACCGCGACTTTGCTGAAAGGCGGAGTTCTGATCACCGCGGCCAATCTGCTGACCCAGTGGCGGCCAAAACCCCGGGTGACAGTGGAGAAATAGAATTTGAACAGAAGGGCGCAAAGAATCAAAGGATGCCAGGGACTGACGCGGCAAGTGATCAATCAGCCGCAGACCGGCAGCCGGACCGAGGCCTTTCCCGGATAACCAGGAATCATCAGCCTGTCACTTCCTTCCCCCGCTTTCTCATGAAATGGCGCACCCGCACCCGGACGTTTGACCTGACCGCGCGCGGGCTCATCATGGGCGTGCTCAATGTCACGCCGGATTCCTTTTCGGACGGAGGGCGGTTTTTTGATCCGGCGGCGGCGGTGGAGCGCGGGTTGAGGATGGTGGCGGACGGAGCGGAAATTCTGGACATCGGCGGTGAAAGCACACGGCCGGGAGCGGTGCCGGTGGAGGCGGAGGAGGAGCTGCGGCGCATTCTGCCGGTCATCCGCCGGCTGCGGGAAAGGAGCGGAGTGGCCATTTCCATCGACACTATGAAAGCCCGCGTGGCCGCCGCCGCCGTGGAGGCCGGAGCGGATATCATCAACGACATTTCCGGCCTGGAGGCCGATCCGGATATGGCGCGTGTGGCGGCGGAAACGGGTGCCGGGCTGGTGCTCATGCATATGCGCGGCACGCCCCGCACCATGCAGCAGAGGCCGGAATATGACGACGTCACCGCCGAGGTCGCGGCCCGGCTGGAGGAGGCTTTTGACACGGCGGCGGCGGCAGGGGTGAATTCGGAATGTGTGTCCCTCGATCCCGGCATCGGCTTCGGCAAAACGCAGGAGCATAACCTCACCCTGCTGCGGAATCTGCCGCGTTTTCAGATCCATGGACGCCCGGTGCTGCTCGGCGTCAGCCGGAAATCCTTCCTCGGCCGCATTCTCGGGCTGCCGGATCCCGCCGCCCGCGATGCCCCCACGACGGCGCTCACCGCCTGGGCGCGGCAGCACGGCGCGCGCATTTTCCGGGTCCATGCGGTGCGGGAAAATGCCCGGGCGCTGCGCATGATGGAAAGTATTCTCGGTCCGGCCTGACGGATTTATTTCAGGTTTCCTGAACTTTTTTCGCCGTTCCCGGAGTTCGGGCTGGCGGAAGCCGGGATGTGCCGTAGTTTTAGCATTCCGGCGCATGAAAGCATTTCTCACCCAGTACTGGCGTGAATTCCTTGAGGTCATCCTCATGGGAGGCGCGCTGCTGTATGGGTGGTTTTTCCTGATCCGCACCCATGGCGCCAGACTGCTGCCGGGCACTCTGCTCCTCGTTCTGCTGCTGGTGCTCATCGCCCACGCCTTCCATCTGGAGCTGGTGCGCACCTTCGCTTTTTTTGTCGGCCTCATTATGGTGGTCATTTTCCAGCCGGAGATGAGGCGCAGTTTTGTCAGCATGGGCAGCCACCGGCTGTTCTCCGGCGCGCGGGAAAATCTGCATCTGGTCGAGGCGCTGGAGGAGGCCGTGCGCGATCTTTCGGCCAAACGCTTCGGCGCGCTGTTCGCCTTCGAGCGCGGCATGGAGCTGGAATCCTGGCTGGAGACCGGCGTGGAGATCGACAGCAATTTCACACCGGAGCTGGTGCTCACCATCTTCCATCCCAAAACCGCGCTGCATGACGGCGGAATGATTCTGCGCTCGGGCCGCATCGTCGGCGCCGGCTGCGTTTTCCCCATCAGCCAGCGGGAGATGCAGGACCGCAGCATCGGCCTCCGCCACCGCGCCGCCATGGGCATCACGGAACAGACCGACGCCATCGCCGTGATCGTGTCGGAGGAGACCGGGCATATTTCCCTGAGCGTGGACGGCAATATCGATCAGGGCCTGACGCCGGAGCGGCTGAAGGAGCGGTTGATCCGGCTGCTGAACGTGAAGTCCGATCCCGGCGACAGCTCGCGCGACAAGGACCGGGAGAAAGGCAAGGAGACACAGCTTCTCGCCGAGCGCGGCACCACCAAACGGCTTGAGGCTTAAGCCACTGCGGCCTGGGGATGATAAAGGGGCGGTGCCCGGCGCGCTGAAGGGGAGCGGTTTTCCGTGGAATCCCAGTTGAAGACATGACGGTGTATTTTAAAAACGCCGCACAAAAAATGCGCCGGAAAACAAACGGGCACTCTTTTTATGAAATCCATTAATCGCTTTGTGGTATAAAAGGACACCACACACACATCATGAAAAACAGCGAAGCGATTCAATGGTTTAAAACCACATTCCAAACTGAACTTTCACTTGCCGTGACGGGCACGCCATTCTCCGTGGATCTGCTCACGGCCATCGCCATGCAGGAAACCGGCTACATCTGGTCGGTGCTGGTGGAAAAAAAGCTGCCGCTGGACCAGGTGGTCGGACTTTGTGTCGGCGACACGATCGACGCTCCCGGCCGTAATGCTTTTCCGAAAACCAAAGGTGATCTCCTCACTCATTCCCAGGGAAAAGCTATTTTTGATATCGCCAGAAAAGCGCTGGTCGATATGTCCAAATATATCGGTGGTTATGGTTCGGCGGTCACCAAACCCGCCAAATTCTGCCATGGCTTCGGGATTTTTCAGTATGATCTTCAGTTCGCCAGAACCAATGCCGGTTTTTTTGTGAACGAGGAATGGCGGGATATCACGAAATGCGTGAAACTGGTGATCACGGAACTGAAGGACGCCCAGAAGCGGATGGGCTGGAGCTCCAAAACCATCCTCAGCGATTTTGAGAAAATCCACACCGCCATTGCCTACAACACGGGAAAGTCAGTCCTGAGCAAGGGATTCAGGCAGGGGCATTTCGATGGCAGCCGCTATTACGGGGAATACATCCAGGATTTTCTGGCGATCTCGCAAAGCATCAAAGTGACTCCGGTTCCCACGCCCCTGCCGGCCCCGGGTCCCGCGCCGCTGCCGCCGCCGACGGAGGTGGAAAGCGGGGGTAAAGTTTTCAAAGTCAACGTGAGTTCCGTGCTCCAGCTGCGGGAAACCCCGGCCACCGGCGGTAAAATCCGCGCCTCCCTGCCGGCGGGTCAACTGGTGAAACAGACCGGCGGGAAAAAAACCGACGCCTGGTATCCGGTGGAAACCAGTCTCAACGGAGCCTTCCTGACGGGTTATGTCTTCGCGAAATATCTCGATCCCATGCCGGCGGGCACGGAAATTCCGGTGGTCATCATTTCGCCGGATCCGCCCGTCACGGGCGCGGTGGCCGTTTACTGCCCCCGCGAAGCGGGCACCGTGACCAAACGCACCGCCCCCGCCGGCGCGCGCTCGCTGAATGAGCCGGGCATGCCGTCCCGCACGGGGGACACGGCGCTGAAGCGCACCCAGGAGATTGCCGCCATCATCGGCTGGCTGGATGTCGCCAATTCGGCCAACAAGCGTTATGCGCCCGGCGGCGGGAAAACATTCTGCAATATTTACGCCCACGATTTCTGCCTGCTGACCGGCGTTTATCTTCCGCGCGTGTGGTGGACCGGGTCCGCGCTGCTGCGCCTGGGCCGGGGTGAGAACGTGCCGGCGCTTATCGGCGACACCATTGATGAGCAGCGGGCCAATGACATTTTCCGCTGGCTGAAATCCTTCGGGCCCAGTTTCGGCTGGCGGGAGACCGGCACCTTCACCAAGCTCCAGGACGCCGCCAACCTCGGCGGCGTGTGCCTCGTCATCGCCCGGCGCAGGGAGGACGGGAAATCCGGCCACGTCGTTCCCGTGGTGGCGGAGACGGACACCTGGAAAGCCTCGCGCAACACCGCCGGAGAAGTCACCACCCCTCTTCAGAGCCAGGCGGGACGTGTGAATTTCAACTACGGCCGCGGCGACCGGAAATGGTGGGAAGGTGACGAGTTCGCGGACTACGCCCTCTGGATCCACGCTTGAGAATCAAGCGCTTCCGGGGCGCAAGCCCATGCCGGCCGCATCCATGGCGCGTTATTTTTGGATTCAGGCTGAAGGCTCCCTTCCGTTGATTTCCGCGGAAGGGTGCCCTTTGCTCGCGGGATCATGAATTTCCCCCTCGACCTCCCCGTCCGCCCGCGCCGCAACCGGCAGAGTGCCGCCATCCGCGGCCTGGTGCGGGAGACGCGGCTGGCGGCGGGGCAGCTGATCTATCCGCTTTTCATCACGGAAGGCGGGACCGACGAGGAAATCGCCTCCATGCCCGGCTGCCGCCGCTGGAGTTTGGAGGGGCTTGTCCGGGAAGCCTCCGCCGCTTATGCCGCTGGAGTGCGGTCGGTGGTGCTGTTTCCGCGCATCGCGGAGGATTTAAAAACAAGGGGCGCTGAGGAGGCATGGAACGACGAGGGCCTGGTGCCCCGCGCCATTAAAGCCCTGAACGCCGCGTTGCCCGGCCTGGCGGTGATCACGGATGTGGCCCTGGATCCCTACAACAGCGACGGCCACGACGGCCTGGTCTCCGACGACGGCCTGATTCTGAATGATGAAAGTGTGGCCGCGCTTTGCCGTCAGGCCCTGAGCCACGCCCGCGCGGGAGCGGCGATTGTTTCCCCCAGCGATATGATGGACGGCCGAGTCGGCGCGCTGCGGGCGGCCCTGGACGACGCCGGATTCCAGCAGGTCGGCATCATGAGCTACACCGCCAAATACGCCAGCGCCTACTACGGCCCGTTCCGGGGGGCGCTGGATTCCGCCCCCAAGGCGGGTGACAAAAAGACCTATCAGATGGACCCCGCCAACGCCCGCGAGGCCGTGCGCGAGGCCCTCCTTGACGAGGCCGAAGGCGCGGACATTCTCATGGTGAAACCCGCCGGCCCCTACCTCGACATCATCCGCGCCCTGCGCGAGTCCACCCCGCTGCCCATCGCCGCCTATCAGGTCAGCGGCGAATACCTCATGATCAAAAGCGCCTGCGCCGCCGGCTGGCTCGACGAGCGGAAAATCGTCATGGAATCCCTCACCGGCATCCGCCGCGCCGGAGCCGACATGATCCTCACCTATTTCGCCAAACAGGCCGCCCTCTGGCTCGCCGAAGGCGCCGAGTAAACCAAAGACGGGAGCATGGGTGTCACACCCGAGATTTTTCAAGGTCTCCACACCTTCCAAAGCATCCCTCCGGTCCTCCTTTCCAACTTTCCCAGCCTTCGCTTTCTTCGCGTCCTTCTGTTCAAACCCTCTCTCCAAATTCACCCCACCCATGCAGACCCCCGAGGACATTCAGGCCATCGGCGATGAAATCGCCATCCGCTGGAGCGACAGCAGTGAAAACTACTACCCCATGGAACGCCTCCGCGCCTGGTCCCCCAGCGCCGAAACCGCCGGCGAGCGCGACCTCCTCGGACGCAAATTCGGCGGAGACGAACGCACCGAATTCCCCGGCGTCCGCGTCCAGGCCTGGCAGAACGTCGGCGGCTACGCCATCGCCTTCGCCTTCAGCGACGGCCACAAAACCGGCCTCTACCCCTACGACTACCTCAAAGCCCTCGGCAAACACATGGGGCAGGACTGATAATGAGCAGGCTTAACGGGCGGAACTTCGAGCCGTGATGTGATAACACTGAGCCAAACCGGTGGCAATCCGCAGCTCATTCACAATATCCGGAGCGCACTCCACCTGGATCGAGTGGACGGACTGCCCGGCTCCATTGAAATTCTGAGTCTGATATCAAATTCTCCCGCCAAAAGGTAATCGAACCAGACATCACGGCTCTCATCGACGCTTTTAATTCCGTGGGACACGGCAAGCCAATCATCCGAATCAAACCCATGATCGCATATCCAGCCGAGGGCGGTTAACACTGGCTCCAGATTCGCCTCGTCAATCCATGTTGCGTAGTTTGTGGGCACTTGTCGCGTTTGAGTGAAACTCTTTTAACTGACGGCTGACTCAGAAAGCATGCTCTGGAAAGAGGCAGTTGAAGAGTTCCATTTTCTTCAGGAAGTGGCCGGCTGTGGTTCCACGAGTTCAGCATACTCAGCCGGAGTGAGCACGCTGAAGTGCAGTATCCGGTCATTCTCCGCTTCCGTGAGGGCGGGCCTCACGGCCTTGATGACTTTAAAAATGCGGTCTGTGTTTGGCTGGCGATTCCAGGCTTCCGTGACGACATGGACCACTTTGAGGTCCGGCAATCCGGAATCCGCCACCCGCAGCGTGAAGTCCCTGCCTTCAGGCATGATCTCCGCCACGCGTCTGGCGATCTTGGCCCGGGGAAAAGGCGTGAGGCGTTTGGGCTGGGCCTGAGTTTTCATGGCTGGGAAATTTTCAAAAACTGATACAACGCCGCCAGGCTTCTGTAAAGCCTGCGCCCCTCACTCTCCTCGAAGGGCTTGGTCCGGTAGCGGAGTGAGGGAGCCCACGTCAGAGCAAGGGAAGTGTAAATGGCTTCCATCCGGGGCTCCGCTTTAAAGCTCGGGCGCAGTTGGGCCGCAGCCACCAGAACATCCCATTCATGGGTGTAGAGCTTTCTGAGTTTGCCGTCGGAAAGGCAGGCGAAGGAGGGCAGCAGGAGGAATTCGTTGGTGGCGCAGACGGCGTATTTCAAATGACACTCAATGGCGTAGCCGACGAGATACACGGCTCCCAGCAGGTGCTTTTGATGCTGAAGCACCTCCGCCTCCGCAAAACGCAGGCGGGCGACGGCCTTGAAGACAGTGCCCCGGGTCAAGGCGTCGGCCGGGTCAGTTTTGAAAGTCATGAGTCGAATGGATTGCCGACATTTTAACTGTTCATGAAATCAGGTCACGCGATGGCTGTCAACTTTCCTGACACCAGCTTCTCAGTCCCGATTTTCCGTTGACGCCACCCCTTCATCAGAGAACATATCAACGTATCCTGATTCGTTCATACGTTCCTGCGCACCACCCGACTGCGGAACGCCCACCACCCACTTATTCCTCATGAGCAACGTTCCCACTTTCACCGACTATAAAGTCGCCGACTTCTCCCTCGCCGGTTTCGGCCGCAAGGAACTCGACATCGCCGAGCACGAAATGCCCGGCCTGATGGCCACCCGTGAGAAATACGGCCCGAAAAAGCCCCTCGCCGGCGTGCGCGTCACGGGGTCCCTGCACATGACCATCCAGACCGGCGTTCTCATCGAGACCCTCAAGGAACTCGGGGCGGATGTCCGCTGGGCTTCCTGCAACATCTTTTCCACCCAGGACCACGCCGCCTCCGCCATCGCCGCCTCCGGCACTCCCGTCTTCGCCTGGAAGGGCGAAACTCTTGAGGAATACTGGGACTGCACCTGGAAGGCCATCATGTTCCCCGGCAATCTCGGCCCTCAGCTCATCGTGGACGATGGCGGCGACGTCACCCTGCTCATCCACAAAGGTTATGAAATGGAGAACGGCGACACCTGGATCGACACCCCCTCCGACAACCACGAGGTTTCCGTCATCAAAGCCCTTCTGAAGAAAGTCCAGGCCGAGCAGCCCGGCATCTTCCACGCCATCGTCAAAGACCTCAAAGGCGTCTCCGAGGAAACCACCACCGGAGTGCACCGCCTGTATGAAATGGCCAACGCCGGGAAGCTGCTCTTCCCCGCCATCAACGTCAACGACTCCGTCACCAAGTCCAAATTCGACAACCTCTACGGCTGCCGCGAATCCCTCCTTGATGGCATCAAGCGCGCCACCGACGTCATGATCGCCGGCAAAGTGGGCGTCGTCTGCGGCTACGGCGATGTCGGTAAAGGCTGCTCCGCCGCCCTCCGCGGCATGGGCGCCCAGGTCATCGTCACCGAAATCGACCCCGTGTGCGCCCTTCAGGCCGCCATGGAAGGCTACCGCGTGATGCCCATTGAGGACACTCTTGGCACCGGCGACATCTACGTCACCACCACCGGCAACAAGGACATCATCACCGCCGCCCACATGGCCAAGATGAAGGACCAGGCCATCGTCTGCAACATCGGCCACTTCGACAACGAGATCCAGGTGGACAAGCTCGAAAAACTCCCCGGCATCAAAAAGCTCAACATCAAGCCCCAGGTCGACAAATACACCTTCCCCGCTGGCAACAGCATTTACATGCTCGCCGAAGGCCGCCTGGTGAACCTCGGCTGCGCCACCGGGCACCCGAGCTTCGTGATGTCCAACAGCTTCACCAACCAGACCCTCGCCCAGATCGAGCTTTGGGAAACCCGCGAATCTCGCCCCATCGGCGTCACCGTCCTGCCCAAAAAGCTCGACGAGGAGGTGGCCCGCCTCCACCTCGCCAAAATCGGCGTCAAGCTCACCGTCCTCAGCCAGGACCAGGCCGACTACATCGGCGTCCCCGTCGAAGGCCCCTACAAGTCCGAGCACTACCGTTACTAAGCGGCGGTTTCCACGGCCAAAGCATGGGAGCACAGGCGTCCCGCCAGTTGTGTTCTGAGAATGGATCTCATGGCGTATTGTTATTCGGGCACTGGCACGGGGATGCCTACGGTCAGGGGGGCGGCCGGGCGGAGGGGGGGCGGGGGCCGGTTTTGCCGCCGCCGCGCGGGCATGGCCCGTCCGGGGAGACCGCCGGACGGCGGTCTCCCCGGACGGGTTCAGGCGGATTTTTTCGCGGCCCGGCGGGCGGTCTCCTTATCCCTTTCCGCAGCCAGCCGCGCCAGGCCGCTGATCAGTTCGGCATCGGTGGCGATGCCCATCTGATGAAACCGGAGCAGCTCCATCATGCGTTTGCTGGGACGCTGCCCGGTGGCTTCCGCCAGCAGGAGGGCCTGGATCAGGGACAGATAAATCTGCAGGCGCACGCCCTGCGGACTTTCCGCAAACCAGTGACGGCAGGGCACAAGGCATTTGAGCCAGCGGAAGAACATTTCGACCTGCCAGCGCTGATGGTAAAGCTCCATCAGCTCTGTGGCGGTGAGCTCCGCGCATTCGGCGCTGGCGGCGAGGGTGACGGCTTCGCTCATGCCGGGTTTTTGAAACCGCAGCACGCGCCAGGGACCCTTGCCCTGACGGTGCCCAAGGCGGGCCAGCACGTCAAATTCCACGCCCCCGGCGGTCTCCTCCGCGCCCGGTTCCCTGGTTTCGAGGACTTCCAGCACGGCGGTGTGGCGCAGGCGGACAAGGAAGCCGCAGCCTTTTTCCTCAAGGGTTTCCAGCACCCCGTAATCCCCGCCGTAATAGCGGTCGCCGATGTAAAATTCCCCGGCCCGGGCCTGGGCCAGCCAGACGGCGCGTTCGCAGGCGCGGCCCGCAGTGACTTCGGCACTGTCCACCTGGAGGTCCAGGAGGCGCAGTTTCACGTGCAGGCGCAGCGCTTTCTGTTCCTTGCCCTGAGTGCGCCAGACGGCCCATTTCATGCGCGGCACCACTTTCCATAACGTGCTGTCCACGATGCGGATGGCGCTCAGGGACAGCTTTCCGCCCAGGGCGGCGGGGCCTTTCACTCGGCCCGCGCTTTGCCGAAGGAGTCCGGTCAGGACCGGCTGGAGCAGTTCCGGGGCGAACACGGCCTGGGCCTCCGAAAAGCGCGACAGTCCCACGGCACCGGCCAATCCCAGGCTCTCCCGGATCTCCTCCACCCGGGTGGCGGCGCACAGGGCGCGCATGGATTCGATCACGGGATTGAACAGGCCCAGGAGAAACAGGCTGAAATAGCCGCGCCGCTCAAAGGTGCGCAGCCCATGGACCTCACGGGAGCCCGCCGGGCTCCGCGCCGCGGCCTCCTCCAGCAGGGTGTTGAAACGCGCCAGCAGCTTCCAGCCCGCCAGCTCCCGCGCCCGCGGCGGGGCGGGAGCGGAGGAGGCGGCCACGGACCACCTCATCGCCCGCCTACGCCAAAGTACCAGTGACAATTCCGTCACATTCACTCCCCGCCATGTTGCGAACCATTCTCAGAACACAACTGGCGTCCCGCCTGTGAGTTTCCCACTCAAAAATCCAAAACCGGCATCCGCAAGGGTGCCGGTTTTTTTGCTTTTTCCGCCCCAGGCCAAATAACGATGCCCCCCCGATGACGCGGCATTCACCGCAGCCGGGGCTTGCGCTTGGGAACGGGTTTATGATAGCACTGCCGTATGCACGACGAAGAGGTCCACGGCCCTGCCTCCAAATTTTGGAACAGGAGAAAAATTCTCCTCATTTTTCTCGGCCCTCCTGTGCTGATCGTCATTGGAGTTCTCATTTTCCTCGCGGCCTATGATGAAAAGCTGCAACCTTTCGAGGACTTGGTTCCAGAGACACGTCCAATGGCGGGTCCGGAGAGGAATGGATTCGTGTTTTTGATAAGCAAGTGGGACGAGCGGCCCAGTGTTCCTTACAAAGTCAGAGAAGCCTGGCACAAATTCGCAGGAAGAAACGGGCCATGGGAGGATGTGTTTGCGGACATCTTTAATCCGAAGCATCAGGAATTCAGGCGTGATCTGGCCGACGCCCTCGCTCTTCCTGAATGGCGGGATCCGGGCTGGTTGGTTACTGACGAGGAGGGTGCCTGGAGTTCCAAAAGATGGGAGGATGGCCCGCTACCGGCTTTGGAATCGGAAGCCTGGATGAAAGCGAAGACAGGAGACCTGGAATACGCAGTTTCCCTGATATCAGATATGCGCCGGATGGCCCGGCGTCAGATTCAGGGAAGCCGGGAGGCGGGTTCAGTTACCCGCGGACTTGCCTGGGACAGGACTATGGCGGAGTTCACCTGCCTGGTCGTGGCTCAATTCCAGCCGAATGACAATCTGCTGGCCGGACTGTCAGAGATCTGGAGAATGGATCCCATTTTTACGGAAGATTTGGTGGAGCCCATCCGCAACAGCTGCGTTCAATTCCGCCATCAGTTTGATGATGAGGAAATGATGGATAGGATTTCCTGGCCTGCACGTGTTTTTCTGCTGAAGCGGAACAAAACCGTGAATCTTCACCATCGGGAGATGCGAACCCTGATGGCCGACGGCCTGCGGACCGGCCCCCATGGCTTGGCCTATGAAAGCGATCATTTTTCGGGGGATGAGTGGCGTCCAGGATTAAAGACGGCGGACAATCTGGTTGGAGTCTGGATGGCCCGGGATGGTATTCGTATCACGGGATCACAATTGAATGACTCCGGGCGGGATCAGTTATTCAAGTCGCGCGCGCTGCGGGTTTGGCTGGCCATCCGCCGCTGGCAATTGCTTCATCCTTCTCAAAAGCTGGCGTCTCTCGCCGAACTCCCGCCGGATCTGCAGAATTCTATCCCAAGCGATCCCTGGGATGGCCAGCCCTTGCGATGGCACGCTGCCGACCAACTGATCACGGGACTGGGAAGTGACTGGAAAGAGGGTCCGGCCACGTTTCGGGCACTGACTTGGTTTAATCTGGATCCGGCAAGCCCGGCTCTGCGGCTCGTCCTGCCACCGCTGCCAGTCCCGGCAGTCAGGACTCCGAAGCCGACCCGCTGAAAAACCGGCCTTTCCCACAAGGCCGTGAGGTGTTTGAATGCCGACCCCTTCCGCAACATTTATGAAACGTCTCCTGTCCGTTTTCCTGGGTCTGGCCTTGTGCCTCACCGCGCGGGCGCAAACGCCGCCGCCCGCTGAGACCACGCGCGACGCGGCGGACATGAAAGACATCGACGATGGTTACGCGGAGGTGGAGCTGCTGACCAGAGTGCTGGAGACGGTGCGGGAAAATTACGTGGATCCTGACAGGGTCAGCTACGCCCGGCTCATGGCCGGCGCGCTGCGCGGGATGCTGGCGGATCTGGATCCGCACAGCCAGTTCCTGACGCCGGAGCTTTACGAGCACATGAAGCAGGCCACGGAATCCACCTACGAGGGTGTCGGCATCACCATTGCCCCGCAGCCGGGAAGCCTGACGATTGTCTCCGTGCGCGAGGACGGCCCGGCGGCGCGCGCGGGCGTGCTGCCCGGGGATCTGATCGTGAAACTCGGGGACCATTTCACGGAAAAGCTCAGTTATCTGGAATGCGTGAATCTCCTGCGCGGCAATCCGGGCGAGACCCTGACCTTCACCGTCACCCGTCCGGCCACGCGGGAGACCAGGGAATTCTCCATGATCCGCGAGGTCATCCGCCAGGAAACCGTGCGCGACGCCATGCTTCTGGATCCATCCATGACCGGCGGCGCGAAAATCGGTTATCTCCGGCTGCTCCAGTTCAATGCGCCCTCCGCCCAGGAACTCGCCGACGCTTTGGACAAACTGGAGGACAACGGCATGACCGCCCTCGTTCTGGACCTCCGCAACAACCCCGGCGGCCTGCTGAAAAGCGCTGTCGAAGTGCTCGGCGAATTTCTCCCGCCCGACACCGTCGCCGTCACCATCGAAGGCCGCCCCGGCGCCGAAAATCCGCCCCCGCTGCGCACGCCCTCCCGCCAGCGCCGCGTGCGGCCGTATCCGATGATGGTGCTGGTAAACCACAACAGCGCCAGCGCCGCCGAACTGGTCTCCGGCGCGCTTCAGGATCTTGGCCGCGCAGTCATCGTGGGCGTCACCACTTTCGGCAAAGGCAGCGTGCAGTCCATCATTCCTTCCGGCCGCGGCACCGCCATCCGTCTGACCACAGCCCGGTATTTCACGCCCAGCCACAATCTGATTCACGGCAAGGGCATCACGCCGAATCTGGTTTCGACGCTGACGCCGGAGGATGAGAAACGGATTTTTGAATACTTCCGCGACCACGGCATCAGCAACCCCGACCCCGCCGCCCTCGCCAAACTGGGCGACCGCCAGCTGGAACGCGCCGTGACCGCGCTGCGCGGCATTCTTGCCTACAAACCACTCACCGCGCCTGCTCCGGCGGCTGCTTCTCCCGCACCCGCCGACAAAAAATAATATCCAGCCTGACTGCTGAAAATGGGCCACGGATTTCACGGATGAAACGGATAACCACGGATTTAAAAGGACTAAGGAAAGCCTCCACGTGGCTCCGATGCGGTGAGAGCTTTCCATCTATCCGTGTATATCTGTGAAATCCGTGCCATCCGTGGCCCGTCACTGCCAAACCCGGTTCACTCCCGATGCCGCCCCCGACTCCGACCGCACCGCCGAAATTGATGCCCGCCCGCCCGCTGATCCTTGCTCTGGAAACGTCCTGCGACGAGACGGCGGTGGCGCTGTGCGACGGCCTCGGCAACATTCCCGCAGCCGCCATTTCCTCACAGATTCCCGATCACCAGCCTTACGGCGGCGTGGTTCCGGAGCTGGCCTCACGCAGTCATCTGCTGCGCATCCGGCCGCTGATCACGCAGGTCATGGAGCAGGCCGGCGTGGAATACGCGGACATCGACGCTTTCGCCGCGACCGCCGGGCCGGGACTCGCGAGTTCCCTGCTCATCGGCAACACCGTGGCCAAATCCCTCGCCCTTGCGTGCGGCAAGCCGTTTGTGGCCGTGAACCATCTGGAGGGGCATCTGCTGTCCCCGTTTCTCGGCCAGCCGGAAGGCATCCGGCCCGGGGTGGCGCTCATTGTCAGCGGCGGGCACACGCTGCTCATTCATCTGCGCGGGGCAGGGGACTATCAGCTTCTCGGCCGCACCCGCGATGACGCCGCCGGTGAGGCTTTTGACAAAGTCGCGCGCATGCTCGGACTGCCGTATCCCGGCGGTCCGGAAATCGATAAACTCGCCCGCTCCGGCAATCCCTCCGCCTTCGATTTTCCCCGCAGCATGAAGGACAGCGGCGATTTCGCCTTCAGTTTCAGCGGGCTGAAAACGTCCATGCTTTACCTGCTCCCGCAGCTGGGGGACAGCGCGCGGGACCGCCTGCCCGATCTCTGCGCGTCGTTTCAGGAGGCGGTTGTCGATGTCCTCGTCTTTAAAACCCTCCAGGCCGCGAAAGCCCTGGGCGAGCGCTGTGTCAGCGTCAGCGGAGGCGTCAGCTGCAACTCCCGTCTGCGGCAGGTTTTCACGGAGCGCTGCGCCCGCGCCAAAGTCGAACTTTTACTGGCCCAGCCCGCCCACAGCACGGACAATGCCGCCATGATCGCCTTCGCCGCCGCCCACCGTTTCCGCACAGGGAACACCACGCCGCTGGACGCGGACATTGATCCCAACCTGGCGCTTACCCCCGCCGTTGCCGTGCCCGCATGACCCTGACCTCCCGACTGATTGTTGAATTCGCCTGCCGCTTTATTCTCGGCGGCTTTTTCGTGTTTTCAGGGCTGATGAAAGTGCGGGAGCCGGTCCTGTTTCAGGAGAACATCCGCAGCTTCCACATTCTGTCCGACCCCTGGCCCGGGCTTCTGGCCATCAGCCTCCCGTGGTTTGAAATCCTGTGCGGAGTCGGGATTCTGCTGCGCTGGCTTTACGCGGGCAGCCTGGCGCTGGTCAGCGGCAGCCTCGTCATCTTCATGGCCGCGATCTCCTGGTCCTGGATGCGGGGGCTGGACATCAGCTGCGGATGTTTCGGGCAAGTGGATCTGGCACTGGGTTACTCCTGGCATCTGCTGCTGAATCTCACCTTGCTGAGCATGGGCCTCTGGCTGCTCCGGAGCGAATCCCGCCGCCTGCGGCAACCGCCGTTTTCCGAACCTCAAAACCACCGTCCCATTCCCTCCAGCACATGAAATTCGCCCTCGTCAGCGCCTCCTGGCATTCCGACCTTGTGAGCATCGCCAAATCCTCCTGCGTTGAGGAATTCCGCAGCCGGAATGTGGAGCCGGAAAGCGGGATCGACGAGTTCACCGTGCCCGGCAGTCTCGAAATTCCGCTCTTCGCCCAGAAACTCGCGCAATCCGGAAAATACAACGCCATCATCGCCTTCGGGCTCATTGTGGACGGGGGCATTTACCGCCACGAATTTGTCGCCAATGCCGTGATCAGCGGCCTCGTCCGCGTGCAGCTCGACACCGGTGTGCCCGTCTTTTCCTGCATCCTGACGCCGCAGGCCTTTCACGAGCACGAGGAGCACCAGCGTTTCTTCAAGCAGAACCTGGTCTCCAAAGGAAAGGAGGCCGCAAAGTCCTGCCTGGCTTTTCTGGAGGCTTTGGAGCGGATCAGCACGGCCGGTTCCTGACACATCCTGTTTCAAAAAACAGCGCGCGGCGCGGGATGACCTTGCCAAGCGCCGGGATTCGGGGCAGGAAGGGGGCCGCTTTTCCTTCCCCCGAACTTTCCCGCCGCCGTGCCCGAACTATCCATTTACCTCGCGGAGCAGACCGCCCGCATCGACGCCGCTCTGGAGCGCCTGCTGCCCTCCGCCGCCACGCCTCCAGCCACTCTGCACGCCGCCATCCGACACAGCATGTTCGCGGGCGGCAAGCGCCTGCGCCCGGTGCTTATGCTCGCGGCCTGCGAAGCCTGCGGCGGCGATGCCGAGCAGGTCCTTCCCGCCGCCTGCGCCATCGAGTGCATCCACACCTATTCGCTCATCCACGATGACCTGCCGTGCATGGACGACGACGATTTCCGCCGCGGCCGCCCGACCTGCCACAAAGTTTACGGCGACGCCATCGCCGTGCTCGCGGGCGACGCCCTTCAGCCCATGGCTTTCGAGCTTCTGCTCCAATCCCCCGCCGGTCCCGGCTACACCACAGCCGACATGGTGCGGGAACTCGCGGTCACCGCCGGCAGTCTGAATCTCATTGCCGGGCAGGTGCGGGATCTTGAAGGCGAGGGCAAAAAAATCTCCTTCGACGAACTGCGGCTCATCCACGAGGGCAAAACCGCCGCCCTGCTCACCACCAGCCTGCGCCTGGGAGCCATGGTTGCCGGAGCCACACCTTCCCAACTGGCGGACATCACCGTTTTCGGCCACGCCCTCGGCCTGGCTTTTCAGGTCATCGACGACATCCTCGACGTCACCCAGACCAGTGAAAAACTCGGCAAAACCGCCGGCAAGGACGCCGCCGCCGAAAAAAGCACCTACCCCGCGATCCTCGGTCTCGAAGCCTCCCGCGCCGAAGCCACGCGTCTCACCGACGAAGCCCGCGCCGCGCTCCACCACTTCGGCCCCGCCGCCCGCCGCCTCGGGGAACTCGCGGCCCATCTGCTGCAGCGGGAGTTCTGACCTGCGGCGGGCGGCTTTTGGTCTTTCCCGGCAGCTGAGGCTGTCTGAGTGCTGATGGATTATTTGCCTCCTTTGACGCGCAGTGTGGCAAGCGCGACGAGGCGTGAGACCACGATGGCGATGTACATCACGCCGCAGAACATCTCCAGCATGATGAGGGCGCGGGCTCCGGGTTTGACGGGAATGATATCGCTGAGTCCCACACTGGACAACGTGCTGAAACTCAAAAACAGCAGCTCCATCCAGGTCCGCGGCGCGTCGGAATTCTGAGCGGCGGCGAAGCTGCCGGGACTCCATTGCTGGCAGACGGAAAAAGCGAAGGCAAACCCCCACGCCAGCAGGGTGAACGTGGCTCCCGCCGCCAGGATTTCATCCAGCGAAACCCGGTAATCCGCCAGCATGTAACAGATCAAACCCGCGGCCGCGTAAAAATAGACGGCGGATTCCAGCACATGGGAGGCGGGAAGAAGCGCCTCCCATCCTCCCAGATAGGCCGCTATGGAAAGTCCCGCCGCCGGCACCGCCAGCAGCCAGCCGATCCAGTTCACGGTCGGATTCCGGTTCACCACCCACAGCGCCAGGGCCAGCACGCCATTGCCGAAAATCACAAACGCCGTCCGTCCCGGCCCGGAGTCCTCCATGAAGGGATAAAGACACACCGCCAGCAACTGCGCCGCCAGCAGCCAGCCGCAGGGATGACGGCGCAGGGCCGCGCAGAACTTGGCGCGGAGAGTGATTTTCATACAGATGGAGGCAGGAGCGGGCGGCCTTAACGGCGGGATGTCCGGGTTTCCTATCGCAAAGCCAGCCGGCTGTCATCCGCGGGCAGGCCGGGATTCACTCCGCCTTCACCGCGCGGAGGCGGTGGTTTTCGCTGTCTCCGATGTAAAGCGTGCCGTCCTTGTCCAGGAAAACACCGTGGGGCCGGGCGAGCTGGCAGGTGGCCGCCGGGCTGCCGTCGGGTCCGTCGCCTTTCACCCCGGTGCCGGCGATGACTTCGATTTTGCCGGATTTGGCGTCGATGCGGCGGATGCTGTGGCTTTCGGTGTCGGCGATGTAAACATTTCCGGCCGGGGAAATGGCCAGGCCTTTGGGGCCGGCCAGCTGGGCTTTGACCGCCGGTCCGCCGTTGCCGGTGAACCCGGATTTTCCGGTGCCGGCGGCGTGATGAAGTTTGTTGTCGGCCGTATCCACACGGAAGAGGGAGTTCCCCTCGCGCAGCGCCAGCCAGAGGTTTCCCGAAGCATCGAAAGCGATGGTCCGCGGACCGCTGAGGGGAGTGTCCGGGGAAAAGGGCGCCCCATCCGCCGGGGCGGCCTTCTGGCCGTTGCCGCAGAGGGTCCGGATGATCCGGGAAAGGGGATCGAAAACACGCACCCGCTGGTTTCCGATGTCGCAGATGTAAAGCAGGTTGTCGGGCCCGAATTCGATGCTGATGGGGTCGCGGAACTGCGCCTTCAGCGCCAGCCCGCCATCGCCGCTGAAACCCGGTTTGCCGGTGCCGGCGAGCGTGCCGAGGATTCCGGATTTCAAATCAAGCACGCGGATGGCGTGATTGCTCATATCGGCGATATAAAGCCGTCCGTCCGGCCCGAAACGGATTTCATGGGGCTTGTTAAGCTGGGCCTGGAGCGCCGGACCGCCGTCGCCCGCGTAACCCGGCTGCCCCGTGCCGGCGACAGTGGTGATGATGCCCCGGGCATCAATGCGGCGGATGACGTGGCCTTCGTATTCGCAGAAATAAAGCAGGCCGTCCGGCCCCCGGGTGATGCCGAAGGGCTGGTTCAGCTTCGATTCCAGCGCGGGGCCGCCGTCGCCGGAATACCCTTTCACCCCCGTGCCGGCGATGCCGCGCACGGGGGCGGCCAGCAGCGGCGCGGCCAGACTCAACAGACAGAGGGCCAACAGCGGGAGGATTCGCGACATGCGCGCAGTCTGAGCATTTTCCGCGGAATCCGCAAGCACCGGCTCAGTTGTCGCGCTTGCCCATCCACATGCGGATGGCGGTGCCGCAGTACATGCAGCGGAACCATTGGAAAATCAGCAGATGCAGCGCCAGACTGCCCACATATCCCACGCCGAAAATGTGGTGCGCCTTGCGGTTCTTCACACAATCCCGGGAGTAAAACAGGTGGCAGCTGCAGACACGGCACCGGGCGCGGGTGAGCACCAGCAGCTGCGCCAGGCCCAGCACCGCCAGCACGATCGCGGAAATACCCGCGATGTGCCGGTAATCCGTGGCGCGGTCCGAAGTCAGAATGAACCATGGAAGGGCAATAATGCCTCCCAGCATGGCCAGACGCCACAGCAGGGAAATGATGGCCCCGAAGATCAGCAGCCCCGGCATGGGATGCACCACCCCGCGCTGGACCCAGCGGGAAAGGCTGTCCGCCGCACCAATGCGTTCCATGGATTTCGCCACATCGGCGGGATCCACTGCGGCATCAATGGAGATCCGGCTGAGAGGAGCCACACGGGTTTCCCCCGCCTGGTAATTTTCAAAAGTAGTGAAGCCGGGCAGGGCGGAGGGAGTGGCTTCCGCCATGGGCGGGAGTGAAGCCGCGGAAAGAGGCTGCCGCGCCACACCGCCCAGAGGCACCGCTGAGGGAAGCTCCGCCACCGGCAAAGGCAGAGCTGCGGGTGGAACAATCCCGGCAGTTTCCCGGCGGGCGCGCTGTGAGGGCGGCACGTAAACGTTTTTCACCGGAAGAGTGGCGCGCTCCAGAACAATCGCTTCCGGAATGTCATCCTCCTGATCCCAGGCCGGAGCCGGCAGGGCGGCGGGCAGATCCTCCAGGGCGCTGGGCATGTCCTGCGCCTGCTGGATCCACTGCTGCACGGTGGGCAGTCCGGGAGTGCGGTGGCCTTTTCCCTTCTGCCACGCGCTCACCTCCACCCGCTGGTGGGCCTCCAGAGCGGAGAGCTTGGCCAGGGCTCCGGCGGAGCGGATGCCCGCATCCTCCAGCAGTTCAATGGCTTCAGGATTCAGACCGGGAATGGCGGTAAGGGCGGACATGCTTGGGGGTTAGCGCAGTTGAAATGAAGACAGCATGAACACGCGGGGGTGTGTGCATCTGGGCCTCACTTTAGGTAAGGTTATTCAACAATTCCGTCAACTGCGCGACGCGCGCCGTGAAATCCGTCACCCGCTGCCGGTGCTCCTCCACGACCTCGGCGGGAGCGCGGGCGGTGAAGGTTTCCGACGACAGTTTGGCCTGAGCCTTAACGATTTCCTCCTCCGCTTTTTTGCGCTCCTGAGTGAGGCGGGCGCGCACGGCGTCCACATCCACAAGGCCGCCGAGCAGCAGGAAAATTTCTCCGCAATCGGTGACCGTGCCCGCCATGCCTTTGCCGGCTTTGAAATCGGGTTCCACGGTGAGTGTCCCGGCCTGGGCCAGAAGGCGCAGGGTTTCGGAAACCGGAGCCACCCAGGGGCCGACGGGTTTCAGGATGAAATCAGCGGTGCGGTTGGAGGCCAGATCGCACATGATTTTCAGATTCCGCACCCGGCTGGCGCTTTCATAAACCGCCGCCGCCTGTGTCTGCGCGGCGCTGATCAGGGCCGGATCCACGCCTTCCAGCACGCCGGTGGCGGGCATCGGCTGCTGCATGAGGAACGTGCCTTCGGCTCCGTAATCCATGGTGCGCCACAGCTCCTCGGTGATGTGAGGCATGAAGGGATGCAGGTGAATCAGCAGGCGGCGCATCACGGCGTCCATGACCCGCAGGGTACCCGCTTTCTTGGCGGGATCGGCGTCGGGCGCGAAGTCGGTTTTAGCGGCTTCGAGGAAGCGGTCGCAATAATTGCCCCAGAAGAAATCATACAGCAGCCCGGTGATCTGGCTGAAGCTGTATTCCTGATAAGCGGCCTCCAGATCGCGGCTGAGCTGGTCCAGTTTGGCGGCAATATCCAAGGCAAAGACGGAGACGCCATCGGTGGAAAGTGAGCCTTCTCCAGCCTGCACCTCGCCGCCCTGCATGATGCGGTAACGGCAGGCGTTCCAGAGTTTGTTGGCGAAGTTCCGGCCTTCCTCCACGGAGGATTCATCGAACTTCAAATCCAGCCCCAGCGGCGCACTCCGCATGATGCCGAAACGCAGGGCATCGGCTCCGAATTTGGCGATGAGGTCCAGCGGGTCCGGCGAGTTGCCGAGGCTCTTGCTCATCTTGCGGCCCTGTTTGTCGCGGATGAGGCCGGTGAAATAGACGTTTTTGAAGGGCAGCTCGCCCATCCACTCGTATCCGGCCATGATCATCCGGGCCACCCAGAAGAAGAGGATGTCGGGCCCGGTCACGAGATCGGTGGTCGGGTAGAATTTCTTCAGAGTCGGCGTTTCCTCCGGCCAGCCCATGGTGGCGAAAGGCCAGAGCCAGGAGCTGAACCAGGTGTCGAGGACGTCGGGGTCCTGGGTGAAGCCATGACTTTCAAGCCAAGCCGCGCCGTCTTTCGAATCAGTCAGTGCGGTAAGATCCCACTCATCGCTTCTTGGATGGACAGCCGAAGCAGTAAAAACAATTTCACTGTTGGTCTCGGGGAAATTGTAAGTAACCACCCCCGTCTGAGGATTATCCGGATGATGGATAGAAAGAAAAACTTCGTCCGAATTAATAGTTAAGGATTTCTTCGTCCACACCGGAATCCGGTGCCCCCACCACAGCTGGCGGCTGATGCACCAGTCCTGGATGTTCTCCATCCAGTGATCATAAACCTTCGCCCAGCGGTCGGGATAAAACTTCATCTCCCCGCTGGCGACCACGGCTTTGGCCTTGTCCACGCTGGGGTATTTCAGAAACCACTGCTCGCTCAGGCGCGGTTCGATGGGCACGTCGGCGCGTTCAGAGAAACCCACATTGTTGCTGTGCGGCTCCTCCTTCTCCAGAACCTCCATTTCCTTCAGCATCGCGGCGGCTTTTTTCCGTCCGTCAAAACGGTCAAGACCGGTCAGATCCTTGCCGGCGAGGTCGTTGAGCACGCCGTTCGGATGCAGCACGTCGATCACCTCCAGCTGATGCCGCTGGCCGATTTCAAAGTCCGCCTTGTCGTGCGCGGGCGTCACTTTCAGAACGCCGGTGCCGAATTCAAAGTCCACATGCTCATCGCCCACGATGGGAATCGCCGCCTGATTCTCCAAGGGCAGGGGACGGCGGATGTGCTTGCCGATGAGATGGGCGTAACGCTCGTCCTTCGGATTCACGGCCACCGCCGTGTCGCCGGGAATGGTTTCCGGCCGCGTGGTGGCGATGGTCAGCCAAGTGTCGGGATCCTCCACCACCTGCACTTTGAAATAGTACATGAAGCCTTTCTGCGGCTTCATAATCACCTCCTCGTCGCTGAGCGCGGTGAGGCTGGCCGGACACCAGTTCACCATGCGTTTGCCGCGGTAAATCTGGCCCTTTTTGTAAAGATCGACAAACACGCGCTGCACACAGCGGGTGTAATCCGGGTCCAGGGTGAAACGCTCCCGGCTCCAGTCGCAGGAAACGCCGAGCTGCTTGAGCTGCTGAATGATGATGCCGCCGTATTTCTCCTTCCACTCCCAGATTTTCTCCACCAGGCCCTCACGCCCGAGATCGTCGCGATGCTTGATGATGCCCTGCTTCTTGAGATTTTTCTCGACAGTGTTCTGCGTGGCGATGCCTGCGTGGTCGGTGCCGGGCAGCCACATGACTTCGAAACCCTTCATGCGGGCACGGCGGGCGAGAATGTCCTGGATGGTGTTGTTCAGGACGTGGCCGAGGTGCAGAATGCCGGTGACATTCGGCGGGGGGATCACGATGCTGTATCCGGGCCTGGCGGAAGCCGGATCAGCGGAGAAACACCCCGCTTCCAGCCACCGCGCATACCACGTCTCCTCCACCTCTCCAGGCGCATACGCTTTGCTCAGTTCTGCCATAGGGCGCGGACTATCCGGCCCCGGCGTGGAATGTAAACCGGAGAGTCCGTGTGGAAAGAAGCCGAGGATTTTGAACAGAAGGAAGCCAAGAAAGCGAAGCGGGACCAGCAAAAAGGCGAGCCTGCGGAGAAAGCTCAGCTGTATCTCTCCCCTCTTCCTGAGCCCTCTTCCCTCTTCGCTTTCTTTGCTTCCTTCTGTTCAAATCCTTCCCGTTGCGGCGGTCCTCTTTTCCGGCATCCCTTTTGCATGAGACAATCCCACGAATGGCATGAGCAGGATGAGGAGGCGGGAGAGCGCCGTTTTTACCGGGCGCGGAAATTTGGAAAAACCTGGGAGATCAAAACCACGCTGAAAAGCGAGGCGGACTGGCATCATCCCGATCCGGTGCCTCTGCCGATGCTGGAGATGCTGCGGGCGCAGCTGGAGAACAAATACAGCCGCCGCCGTGTGCCCTGGGAGCATCTGTGCAGCGTGGACCGCCTGGTGGTGGCAGCGGGAGGCGAAGGGAAATATGCCGACCAAAAAGCGCCATGACCGACGAAGCCGCCATGCAGCTGGCGCTGGTGGAGGCCCGGCGCGGAATCGGACTCACCAGTCCGAATCCACCGGTCGGAGCCGTCATTCTGGGACCGGGCGGTGAAGTGCTCGGTTCCGGCTGGCACCGCCAGGCGGGCGGTCCTCATGCGGAGATTGAAGCACTGCGCGCCGCCGCCGCCGCAGGCCATAACACAGCGGGCGCTGCTGTCTTCATCACGCTGGAGCCCTGTTCCACGCACGGCCGCACTCCGCCCTGCGTGGAGGCTTTGATCGCCGCCAAACCCGCCCGGGTCGTCTGGGGAGCGCAGGATCCCAATCCCGCGCATCTCGGAAGAGCGGAATTACTGCTCAAAAATTCAGGTATTTCCGTCACGACCGGAGTCTGCGGCAGAGAATGTGCGGAAATTCTACAGCCTTTCTCCAAACGGATCCGCACCGGACTGCCTTGGGTGGTGGCCAAGGCGGGAATGAGTCTTGATGGAAAGATTACCCGCCCCCTGGGAGAAGGCCAATGGATCACAAGTGCCGAGGCCCGGCTGGACGCCATGTCCCTGCGGCTGCATGCCGATGCCATTCTGGTCGGTGCCGAGACGGTGCGCGCTGATAACCCGTCGCTCACCCTGCGGGGAATTGAAATTCCGTCCGGAAAATGCCAGCCTTGGCGGTGTGTGCTTACGCGAAGCGGAAATTTGCCTTCAAATTCCACCATTTTCACGGATTCCCATCAGCAGCGAACCATCGTTTTTCCGAACATTCCGCTGGATGCTGTGCTGCGGGATTTGGCCCGGCGCGGAGTGATGTCGGTGCTGATTGAAGGCGGTGGCCAGCTCCTGGCGTCGGCTTTTTCCGCCGGGCTGGTTGATGAGGTGATTTTCTACGTGGCACCTCTGATCAGTGGCAATGGGCTCCCGGTGGTGAATGAACGGATGTTTGCCGGAAGCTCCGTGGCTCTCGAATTCCGCAATTTCCAGCAAACAGGTCCCGATCTGCGGATTCAGGCCCGGATTCGAAAGGAGGATTCACCATGAGCCTGCCCCGGGCGGTTTTTTTTGACCGGGACGGAGTCGTTAATGTTTCCCCGGGGACGGGTTATGTGACCTCCGTGAAGGATTTTGTCCTGATGCCCGGCATTGTGGAAATTTTGTCCTGGTGCCGGGAGCGCAAACTCAAAACAGTGCTCGTCACCAGCCAGCAGGGAGTCGGGAAGGGACTGATGACCCAGGCCATGCTTGATGAAATTCACGCCCGCATGCAGGAAACACTGGCGCGCCATGAGGCGGCCTTTGACTCCATTCATGCCTGCACGGGGCTGGAAGGCCAATGTGATTGCCGCAAGCCCGCTCCCAAAATGATCTTCGATGCCGCAGCGGAACTGGGTGGAATTGATCTGCCGGCCAGCGCTCTGGTGGGAGATCACGACCGGGATATTCAGATGGCACGCAATGCCGGAGTTGGTTTTGCCGTGCGGCTGGCCGGAGAAAATGCGGTCGGAGAGCCGGGTGATTTGCTGGCCAGCTCAATTTCCGAAGTTTTCACAGCTCTTGAAAGCTGGTTTGCCGTTTGAAAATCCGTTTTCCGGAATTCAGGAGGGCATTGGCTTTTCAGAGCATGAAACTTCGAAAAATGCTTTTGTTCCACGTGGAACAAAACCTTCGAGTATCGCTCTGCTTGTCAATTCACTCGCCGGAATTTCCCTTTTCCATGAGGACCGTCAATAAGGCGATGTCCGCCGGGGTGACGCCCTGAATGCGGCCCGCCTGGCCCAGTGTCTGCGGGCGGATAGCCGTCAATTTTTGCTGAGCCTCTTTTTTCAGTCCGCGCACCAGGGAATAATCCATCCATCCGGGCACCGGCTTATCCTCAATTTTCCGTGCGCGCGAGACCATGTCCTGCTGGCGGTCCAGATAGCCGGCATATTTCAGATCGATTTCGAGTAATTCCCAAATGGCCGGAGTGAATTTTCTCCGAACTTCCTCCGGCAGCGCCGTCCACACATTTTCCGGGCGGCGGAACCATTTTTCCAGCCGGACACCTCCGTGATTAGCAGTTTCGGCCAATACTCGGGCCTCCGCCAGCTGGCAGGCCTTGTCCGCCGCGCGGCGGGCGCGTTCCACATCCACAAGTCCCAATTCCGCCGCCATCGGAGTAAGGCGAAGATCGCAATTGTCCTGCCGGAGCAAAAGGCGGTATTCCGCACGGCTGGTGAACATCCGGTAAGGCTCCGTGACTCCTTTGGTGACCAGATCATCCACCATAACCCCGAGGTAGGAATCAGTCCGCGAAGGAATAAAAGCTTTTTTACCACTCACTTTCAGGGCCGCATTGGCTCCAGCGATCAATCCCTGTCCGGCCGCTTCCTCATAACCTGAGGTTCCATTGATCTGACCGGCAAAATACAGGCCGGAAACCCGCTTGGTTTCCATGGTGGGGAAAAGCTGAGTTGGCGGGCAGAAATCGTATTCCACCGCATACCCCGGGCGGACGATTTCCGCTTTTTCCAGTGACGGAATGGAGCGGATAAACGCCAACTGCACCTCGTAGGGCAGGGAAGTGGAAACTCCGTTCACGTAAAATTCGTTGGTGTGCCGGCCTTCAGGCTCCAGGAACAGCTGATGCTGGGATTTATCGGCAAACCGCACCACTTTATCCTCAATACTCGGGCAATAACGGGGGCCAACACCTTCAATCACGCCGGCATACATTGGAGATTTATCAAGATTTGCCCGGATAATGTCATGGGTTCCCGGAGTGGTGTGCGTGATCCAGCAGGGCATCTGCTGGAGATGAAACTCCAAATCCCCCCAGCGGTTGAGCGTGAAAATATCGTCCTTCCCTCCTTCAAGCGTATCCGCCATATACGAAAAAAGCGGGACAGGTTCGTCTCCGTTTTGTTTTTCACAGAGGGAAAAATTGATGGAACGCCCGTTGATGCGGCATGGAGTTCCGGTTTTAAACCGCCGCACTTCAAAGCCAAGAGTTTTCAGGGAATCACTGACGGTCGAAATGCCATCCCCCATCCGTCCTCCTGAAGCCTGCCGCATGCCCACATGAAGCAGTCCGCGCATGAAGGTTCCGGCGGAAATTACCAGCGCACGGCACCGGAACTGAAGACCCATATTGGTGCGCAGTCCCACCACCTGATCGTTCTCCACCAGAATTTCAGACACATTACCCTGATGAAGCTCCAAGCCGGGCGTGTTTTCCAAAACCCACTTTATGCGGAACTGGTAAGCTTTCTTGTCCGCCTGGGCGCGCGGGGAACGGACACTGGGCCCTTTATTGGCATTCAGCATCCGGAACTGAATGCCGGTGGCGTCCGTATTCAGTCCCATGGCCCCGCCGAGAGCGTCGATTTCCCGCACGATGTTCCCTTTGGCCAATCCACCAATCGCTGGATTGCAGGACATCTGGGAAATGGTGTCCAGATTCTGAGTTAAAAGCCCCGTTGTGGCCCCCAATCTTGCTGCCGCCAAAGCCGCCTCCACTCCGGCATGGCCCGCACCAACCACAAGCACATCATAATGAACGGGAAAAATGTAATCGGAGGACATGAAGGAAAATGACGGAGGTGAGGGGAAAACTGTAGCACACGAGGCAAATGTTCCATGTGGAACATTTTTGAGGCTGCGGGTTTAAGATGAAATTTGGGGAACAGGCCAAAAAAGAACCGCTTGCCACCAAGGAGGCGGCAAGCGGTGGAATTTCCTGGTTATCGGATTTTTATTAATCCCAGGACTTGACGTTATCCTCCCAAGTGTCCTCTTTGCCGTCTTTCCCGGAGGACCATATGATCACGCGGTTGGGCAGCTTCTGACGACCGTCGCCCACTTCATCCAGATTGGGATTTTCCATCTCACCATCGTAGTTGGAGTCCAGTCTCATCTGGTAGTAGTTGCCCCAGCCATCCACAGCTTCCGTATTTCCTTCCTCAATCACCAATCCACCAACCCATTTATCGCTGCCTGCGGCTTCCCCCGTGCGCAAACCGGTGCGTGCCTTGGCGGCCTTCATCCCTTCCAAATAATTGATTTTGCGGCTGTTCTGCTGGGTGTCGGAATCACCTTCCTTGCCGGTAAGAATCTTGATCATTCCCTCCGCGCCGGAAGTGTCCGTGCTGGAGTCCTCGCCGGCGCTGGCGGAAGTGGGTTTGGGCAGGCGGTTATAGTCCCCGTAATATTGAGTTACGGCATCCGCAATGCCTTTGCCCAGCACCCGGGAGTCCGTGCGTTTGGCGTTTTCAACGATTTTTCCATAAGCACCAAAAGCGGCCGCCGCAAGAATAGCGACAATACTGATGACCGTAAGCAGCTCAATCAGAGTGAAGCCCGCCGGACGCGAACGCGGGGTTGAGGAGAGAAGTTTCATAAAAGGAAGGGAGGAACGGATTTAAGTTGGATATATCAGGGAAAAGCCCCGAGAATAAAAGCAAAAAATGAGAACAACTAGGAAAATCCCGGATGGCGGGCTTGAGCAGGCAACAGGCATGAACATGAATCAGCAGAATCAATCTTTGGAGGACACTATTCTGACGCTGCTGCGCGCTCCCCGCGCGTCCGGGCTGACCAAGAATGAAATCGCCCGGGCGCTGGAAATTTCCACGGAGGAGCGCTCCGTTCTTCGCGGGGTTCTCCGGGATTTGACCGGCAGCGGCATGATTATTGAAGGCGAGGGCCGCCGCTTCCGGGTGCGGGACGCCGGACAGCGGCTGCTTACCGGCAGCATTTTCATCCGTCCGGGAGGCGAGGGATCCTTCCGGCCGGAACGGGGGGATGCGGAAAACGCGGCGGTGCTGGGGTCGCTGGGAGTCACCGGGGAAATCCGAATTCCTATTTCCACCACCCATCTGGCCGGAGCCCTGAACGGGGATGTTGTCAGTGTCAAGGTTTCCCCGGTGGAACAGAGTGGACGTTCCACGTGGAACAATCGGGATCAGCGGAGGGAACGGAATTCCGGAGGAGGCGGCAACGGGGACGAACCCCGGCTGGAGGGGCGAATCGTGAAAATTCTGGAGAGGAGAAATGAGCAGATCGCCGGCACTTTATTCATGCGGGACCGCCATGCGTGGGTGATTCCGGATGATCCGCTGCTGCCCAACATTGATTTGCAGGTCAGCGGGGACACGGAAGCCAAGGCCGGAGACAAGGTGGTGGTGGGGGTGGATGAATGGCCCACGCGGGGGTCACGCATGAAGGGTCATCTGGTGAAACGTCTGGGACGGCCCGGGGAAAAAGGCGTGGATGTGCTGGGGATCATCTACAAATTCCGCCTGCCCCTGGAGTTTCCTGAAAACGTGCTGCGGGAGGCCGCCGCGTTTCCCGAGGAAATTCCGGCAGCGGAGATTGCCCGCCGGGAGGACTGCCGTCGGCAGCATATCATCACGATTGATCCCTTTGATGCACGGGATTTTGATGATGCCATCGGCGTGAAGGAACTGCCGAAGGGCGGTTTTGAATTGTCGGTGCATATTGCCGACGTCGCGCACTATGTGCCGCCGGGCAGCGCTCTGGACAAAGAGGCCCGCGAGCGGGGCAACAGCACCTATCTCGTGGACCGGGTGATTCCCATGCTGCCGGAGCGCCTGTCGAACGGACTGTGCAGTCTGCGCCCGAACGAGGACAAGCTGACGCGCTTCGCTGTGCTTACCTACGATGCCAAGGGCCGCCGCACAGGCCAGCGGTTTGGATCCGGCGTCATCCGCAGCTCACGGCGGTATTCCTACGAGGAGGCGATGAAGTCGCTCAAAAGCCCTGTTCCGGGCGATGCGGACAGTGATCTTCTTCAGCGCGCCTGGTCTTTGGCCTCCAAGCTCCGCGGCCGCCGGTATCAGAACGGCGCGCTGGATCTGGATTTTCCGGAAATCAAAATCATCCTGGACGACAAGGGTGTGCCCGTGCGTCTGGCGACGATTCTTTACGACGAAAGCCATCAGCTGATCGAGGAATTCATGCTCGCGGCCAATGAGGCCGTGGCGGAGGAACTGCTGCAAAGCGGCCGCCCGGCGATTTACCGGGTTCATGAGGATCCGGATCAGGCCAAACTGGATGACCTGCGGCAACTGCTGGGAGCGGCGGGAATCCATACGGGAGATTTGTCCGTGCGCACGGAACTTCAGCGGGCCATTGCGGCCATGGCCGGACGCGCTGAGGAGCCGGTGCTGAAAATTTCCCTGCTCAAGAGCCTGAAACGGGCGGTCTACCATCCCGATTCGCTGGGTCACTACGGTTTGAATTTCAAGCACTACACCCATTTCACCAGCCCCATCCGGCGCTATGCGGATCTCATTGTGCACCGGCTTTTGTGGAATCTCACGCACGCCCGGGGAGCGGAAGGGACAATCCGCACGCCGGATTATGCGCACATGAAGGAAACGGCGGACCACATTTCCACAACGGAGCGGACAAGTGCGGATGCCGAAATGGAAAGCCGCCGCCTGAAGGAACTGGAGTATTTCGAAAGTCTGGCATCCTCGCCCAATCCGGAGCCGTGGCCCTGTCTGGTCAGCCGGGTGCTGCCGTTTGGTCTGTTCATCGAAACCGCTTATTCAGGAACCCGCGGAGCCATCCGTCTGCCGGACCTTGGCTGGCCGGATCCTTTCTTCGACGGAGCCAGCCAGACCATGCGCAACCGCCGCCCGCCCATGGCCATCAAAGCCGGAGACCGTGTTGATGCCGTGCCCACAGGAATCGACCGGGAGCGCGGGACGGTGAATTTCCGGCTTCTCGGGCTGAGTGATTCTTCGGGTTCCGGCAAAAAAGCTCCCGCAGGTGATCAGCGCGCTCCCCAAAAAAACCACCGGCCGGGTAATCAATCCCATTCATCATCGGATCGACGGCCTGCAAAAAAATCGAAATGGCACGGTGATGATTCCGGCAGGGGAGCCGACCGGCAATCCGGAGTGAAAGCCAAACATTCCTCCGCTAAAAAAGCCGGGGAAAAATCGTTCCCCGTGGAACCTGAAAAACCGGACGGAAAAGCATCCCAATCCAAATTCAAATCCGCCTCTTCGTCCCCGCCGCCTGCGGCCCGGAACAAAAAAGCGAAACCAAAACTCAATTCCAACCCGCCTCCGGGCTTGGCTGCAAAGAACGCTCCTGCTTCACCTAAAAAACAGAAACGCCAAAGCGGGCCGTGATGGGCTGATATCCTGCTGCAACGGTGACTCTCCTGGCGGAAACCGCGTTCAATGAAGGAGATGACGCTTCGGTCGGAATCCGTGCGTGTCTCCGTTGCCGATCTTTTAAATCATGGGAGCGGATTACAGGTCATGATCAACAAGGAACTTCTCCAACGCCTCACCATGATTGCCGAGACGGCGGTCAGTGATGAAATCGACCGGCTGCCCGAAACCGTGCGGGCGGCGGCGGCGGAATGTCCGGTTTTTTTCACGGCCATGGAGATTTGGGGACCGGCCAACGGAGCGGAGGAGGAGGACGGGGATCTGCTGGGGCTTTTTTCGGGAGCCAGCCGTCTGGAGCCCGCGCCCTCCAGTCCGGATGAGGCTCCAAAGGTGACGCTGTTTCTGGACAATCTGTGGGAATATTGCGGGGAGGAGGAGCAAATGTTCGCCGAGGAGGCCGCCACCACCTATCTGCATGAGCTGGGTCACTATCTCGGCTGGGATGAGGAGGAGGTGGCGGCGCGCGGGCTTGAATGAAATGGCCGGCCAGGGGGGCTTGTGAATTTCCCGCTGAAACCCGTAAATTTCCAGTTTCACACAGCGGGAAATTGGTGAAAGTCCGCGTCCCGTTCCGACTCTGGCCGCTTCCCTGCTGTCAGGGCAGGGCATCCTTTCCTTTGACCTTCCGCCTATACCCCACATGCCTCTCCTTTCCTACCGTGACGCCATCAATCAGGCACTGGACGAAGAACTCGCCCGCGATGAGAACGTCGTTCTTATGGGCGAGGAGGTCGCGCAGTATAACGGCGCCTACAAAGTCACCCAGGGACTTTGGAAAAAATGGGGGGATAAACGGGTGGTGGACACCCCCATTTCGGAGGCGGGCTTCATCGGCATGGGCATCGGGGCCTCCATGCTGGGCATGAGGCCGGTGATGGAGCTGATGTTCTGGAGCTTCGCCTACGTGGCCTGGGACCAGATCATCAACAACGCCGCCAGCGTGCGCTACATGAGCGGCGGCAAAATCAACTGTCCCATTGTCATCCGCGGCCCGGCCAACGGGGGCACCAGCGTCGGGGCCACCCACAGCCACACTCCCGAGAATTTTATCGCCAACACTCCCGGCCTGAAAGTTGTCTGCCCGGCGACCGCCTACGACGCCAAAGGCCTGATGAAAGCCGCCATCCGGGACAACGATCCCGTTTACGTCATGGAAAACACGGTGCTCTACGGGGAACAGTGGGAAGTGCCGGAGGAGGAATACGTGATTCCGCTCGGTGTCGCCGACATCAAACGCGAGGGCAGCGACATTTCCCTGATCGCCCACGGCCGGGCCGTCATCACCTGCCTCAAAGCGGCGGAAATTCTCGCCGCCGAGCACGGCATTGATGCGGAAGTCGTGGATCTCCGCTCCATCCGTCCGCTGGACGAGGAAACCATCCTCAACAGCGTGCGTAAAACCAGCAAAGCGATTTACGTCGAGGAGAACAAACCTTTCTGCGGCGTCGGCAGTCAGATTGCCAGCATGATCCAGGAAAAATGCTTCGATGATCTTGATGCCCCGGTCCTGCGCATCAGCGCCATTGACGCCCCGGCCATTTACTCCATGCCTTTGGAGAAAATCCAGCTTCCTTACCCGGAGCAGGTGGTGGAGAAGGTGCTGGAGATTTGCTGAGAGCCTAAAGTGCCGGTCAGGCCCTTCAGGTCTTAAACTTCTCATTTGGACAATCCTGAAGCCCTGGTCCAGGCTGGAAGCGCATGATCCTTCAGGTTTGAAACCGGAGCGGATTCCTGCTGCGGTTTCAATCCTTGAGTGTGCGGTGGCACGGGGAAATTGGAAATCCCCGGCCTTTCCCCGGATTGGGGCGCGGGAGGTGGAACGCGTTGCGGTTCGGTGCCGGCGGCCGGATCGTTGTGCAAGGCCACGGGGAAAAATCTTGCACGGTGAAAATTCCAAACGACGATAGCCGGAAAGCTGCAACTGCTTGGAATACAACAGCAATGACTCCGGCCACATCCCTTGTGAAGGCAATTGACGCCTGCCGGCTGCGGGAGGCATTCTCCATTTCCGCCGTTTTCGGGCGGACGTTCCGAAATGCCGTGAAATACGGCTGGTAAGCTTCCCATTCTCCCGATTTCACCTCTTAATCCTCCCGGCTGCTCTGATGGAAAATATTACAATTGTCTCCGCCTGTGACAGAAATTTCCTGTGGGGAGCCTATCTTCTGGCGGTCAGCGCGGCCCGGTTTATTCCGGATGTTCCGGTGCTGATTCTGGAAACAGGTTTCACCCCCGAGGACCGCAGGCTGATCGGGCAGTTTCCCAATGTCTCGCTGAAGCCGTTGGATAACAGCGATCCGCGCAATGTGACAAACCGGAAATCCGAAGCTCTTTTAAGCGCGGACACGGAATTTGTGGCCTGGCTGGATGCGGACTGCTTCGTGATCGGGGACATCCGCAAGTATCTGATTCCCGCCAATGGGCAGTTTCAAATCCGGATTCGGGGCGAGGCGGAAAACGCGCAGGTCTGGCGGCACCATTACACCGAAAACGATGAGCGCGGGAAATTGCCCAAAGCGGTGGCGGATCAGTGGCGCAGGGATGTGGGGCAGTTGGACACGCCACGCATCCAGGCCGCGTGTGTGGCGAATTGTTTTGTGATCCACCGCGACCATTTTGACTTTATCCGGGAATGGAAAGCCCAGATCGCCAAGGTGATTCCAGCCCGGGACACCGGGCTGGTGGATAAAAGCGATCCGGCTTATTTCATGACGGACGAATCCGTGCTCAGTTCGGTCATCGCTTTTTCCCGTTCCACTCCCGGGATCAGCGAGTTCCAGCTGAACAAGGATCCCGGGGCGCACGTCGCCCATTTTGGAGCCAATCCCAAACCCTGGAAACGCTGGCGCAAACAGACGTGGTACACCAGGAAGCCGGTGCTGGACACGCTTGACTGGGCAAAGGCCAATGGCTACGCGCTCCCTCCGGTTCCGCCCAGTCTCAGGCGTTCGAACGGCTGGAGCAGTTGGCTGGGCGTGCAGGCGCTGGAGGCTAAAGCCAAGGCCAAATCCATCGCCGGCAGGCTCATCCGCCGTCATTGAGCGGGAATTCCGGCCAGATTCCGGTGAAATGCCACGTTTGCCATCCGGCGGCGCGGGCAGGGAGAATGTCGTTGTCCAGGCGGTCGCCGATCATCAGGATTTCATGTGGAGCGATTCCCCTCGCGGCGAGACGGCGGGTCAGCCATTCAAAAACGCCGGGATCCGGCTTGCTGAAGCCTTTGCGCCAGGACCAGAAGCAGAGTCCGGGATCAAAATCCTCCGGCGGCATTCCAGCGGCGCGCATTTCGTTGAGGGTGTAGTGCTGGGCGTTCGAGGCGATGCCGGTGAGCAGACCAAAATGTTTCACGTGGAACAAAAACGACAAAGCTCCCGGCATGGCGGAGCAGGTGCGCTCCAAAGTGGCATGGGCCGTGAGAAAACGGTCGAGTTCGCCGGTGGTCAAAGTCCCCAAAACAGGCGCGGCGCGGGTGGCGATGGTGGGCCAATCCACTTCGGGGTGACGGATTCCAGCGGTTTTTTTGAGGGAATGGTCCAGGGCGGTTTCCGTGCGGCAGGCGGTGTTGAATTCCACCAGGCTTGGGGAAACAGGCGGGGCAGGGGAGGCGGCCTGCGCGAAGGTCCGGTGCCACAGTTGATTCCAGCGCGCGGCGGCGTCCGGCGCGGAGGGACCGGGGGCTGCCTGGAGGAGAGTGTGGTAGACGTCGAGGATGACGGCCCGGACGGGCGTGGAGACGCTGGACGGGGTGGACTGGGCAGGCAAAATGGACGGGATGAAATGAGCGCGCCGCCGGGCGGGCGGACACGTCAGGGATCGCGGCGGCGGAAGACGTAGACTCCGTCCTTCTGTCCGACGAGCGGAGGAATTTTGGTTTTTTCGAAAAGGTCCGATCCCTCCTTCAAATTCCGCCAGAATCCGGTCCATGGACTGCCGTCGGCCTCCGCTTTGGCGAGCCTTTCCGGAGTCATGCGGAAGGGCAGGCAATGGACGCACACCTCGTCCTGCCGCTTTCCGCGCAGGGCGGCGTCCACCATCAGGTAGATGACTTCAATGACGGGATCAGTCATGGCGTAACAGCCGACGGAAACATCCGAGCCGTGAACCATGAGCGCGGTGCCGGTGCGGCCGTGCGCTTTGTCATAGGCATTGGGAAAACCGAGATTGAAGGAAAGATGGAAGTCGGAGGCCGGATTCAGCTGCCGGGCGCTGACATGATAAAATCCCTCGGGCGCCATGCCGTCGCCCTCCTTGAGTTTGGGGCCGGGACCGCCGGGGCCGAAATTGGCGATGTTCCATTTTTTGAAAAGCACATAACGGCCGCCCATGGCGTCGCGGACCCAGAGTTCCAGCTCCTTCTCCTCCTTGAAAGTGCGGATAAAAACCGGCGCGCCACCCTGGAGATGAACGCGTTTCAGCTCCTCGTTGAGAAAGGGGGCCACGCGGCGGCGGACCTGGGAAACCCGCTCATTGTCCGATGGCTGGGCACCGCGCGCTTTGCGCAGGAGGAGAATAATCACCACTCCCAGGAGGAGCAGCACGAGAAGTTTGGCGCGGGTCATGCGGGGGAGGGGCCGGGCGGGCTCAGAATCCGTCGAGGGTGCCCGGTTTTTTCGGTGCGGCGGGCGCCTGCCCGGCGGCGGACGACGGGATGCCGGGCGTGTCGGCTGTTTTGGGCTTCGGTTTGGGCAAAGCGGCGGTCATGGCGAGCTTCTGGGCGCGGATGGCGTCCGCCCATTTTTTGCTGGCGATGTCCAGCCAGGTGGTGGTTCCGGTGATGTAGGAACTGGCGTAACGCGGCTCGTCCTCCCCCTGGGCGGGGGCGATCCAGCAGCGTCGGCCCACAAATTCCTCCATTTTGCTCCATATCTGTTTCGCGGCGTTGGATTCCAGAAGCTGCCGTTCGTCATCGTCAGTCAGACCGTGTTTGGAAAAGCTGAGAAACGCCGCCTGGCCGTCGATGAATTCAATGCGCACGCGGATGCCGGCCTTGGAGAAGGAAATCGACTTCGAGCCCTGAAGCAGGCCCGCCGTCTCGGCCACCGGCATGCCATAGCGGGCAGTGCACTGCTCGGGTGTCTCACCAAGCCGGGCACTGGCTGGACCGATGAGCAGGACGAGGACGGCGGCGGGAAGGCCGGAAAGAAACAGGGCAAGCCGGGGGAATTTCATGGAGGGAGAGGTCCCCGGAGTCTCCGCCGGAAAGGCGGGGCGGAGCAAGTAAAATCAGTTCTCCGCCACCAGCACCGTGAAATCCGCGCCCTCCACCGTGAGTCCGGGGCCGAACGCCAGGGCGTGCCCCTCCTTCGCCACCGGCCCCGCCTGCTCCAGCAGCCGGGCGAGGGCGAACATGATGGTGGCCGACGACATGTTTCCAAAATCCCGGAGCACGCCGCGCGACACCGCCATCTGGTCATCCGTCAGCCGGTAGTGGTCCTGGAGGGCGTCCAGAATCAGCCGTCCGCCCGGATGCAGCGCCCAGACATCGTCCGGTCCGGCCTGCGCGCAGCGGCCGGCGGCTTCGGGCTCGCGGGCGAGGAACTGCTTGATTTTCACGGGCACGCGGGCGTCCAGAGTCATGGCGAATCCCTGATCCTCCACCACCCAGGCCATGCGGTCAGCGTCGGCGAGGCTGAGGGCGGAAAAGCAATTGTCCAGCCGCAGACCGCTTTCCCGCGCCGTGATGAGCGAGGCCGCCGCGCCGTCCGCGAAGAGGCAGAACGACACCAGACGGTCGAAAAATGCCGTTTCCTGAAGGTGCAGGCTGCACAGTTCCACGTTCACCATCAGCACCACAGCCTCCGGATCCGACAGCACAATTTCCCGGGCCTGGCGCAGGCCCGTGAGGGCGGCGTAACAGCCCATGAAGCCGATGACCGTGCGTTTCACCCGGTGGGAAAGTCCGGCATGGATGACAATATCGATATCGATGCCCGGCGCGTAAAATCCGGTGCAGGTGGTGACGATGAGATGGGTGACGCCGGTCAGACCGCCGCATTTTTCCGCCAGCGCGTCCACCGCCCGGCAGGCCAGAAGTGGAGCCTCCTTTTTATAAACTTCCATGCGCTTTCCGGTCGCCGGAAAATTCCCGTATTCATAAAACGCGCCGCTGCCGGGCGGGCCCAGCGGATTTTCGAGAACGGTGCGGCGTTCTGAAATCGCGGCGTTGGTGGCGATGCCGCGCAGTTTTTCCGCGACGGATTCCGGTTTCACCCAATGCGGCAGGCTGGTGAGAAACTCCTCATGCCGGGAGTGCGGCGGGACGGCGGTGGCGACGGCATTCAGGTGAGGCTGCGGCATGGGAAGGAATACACGGGTTGGCATTGAGGGCGCGGGAAATGTGAGGCGCGCGCGCGGTCAATTCTGTTGCCGATTCCTCTACGCCCGCCACGGTGCGGCGTATGCCGGGAGTCCCACGCGCCACTCATTCCGTTTCTCCACCGCCCGTTTCCGGACTGACCGGGAAAAGCAGCCGGGCGCTGCGTTTTATTGACCTCTTCTGCGGCATCGGCGGGTTCCGGCTGGCGTTTGAACGGCTGGGCGCGAAGTGTGTTTTTTCATCGGACTGGGATAAATTCTCCCGCGAGACCTACGCCGCGAATTTCGGCGAGACCCCGCACGGGGACATCCACGCCGTCGCCAGCGGGGAGGTGCCCGCGCATGACATTCTCTGCGGCGGTTTTCCCTGCCAGCCCTTCAGCCTTGCGGGGGTTTCCAAAAAAAACAGCCTCGGCCGCAGTCATGGATTTGAGGACGTGCGGCAGGGGAATCTGTTTTTTGAAATCGCCCGCCTGATCGATCACCACCGCCCGGCGGCGTTTGTTCTCGAAAACGTCAAAAATCTGAAAAGCCACGACAAGGGCCGGACCTTTGAAATCATTCACAGCACCCTGACCCGCGATCTGGGTTATACGGTGCATCACCGGATCATCGACGCCCGGGCATGGGTGCCGCAGCACCGCGAACGGATTTTCCTCGTGGGTTTCCGCGAGCCCCGGGACTTCAGCTTTCCCCAGCCGCCGGCGCGCGGGCCGGTGCTGAAATCGATTCTCGACTCCAATCCGCCTGACAAATACACGCTCACGGACAAGCTCTGGCAGTATCTTCAGCATTACGCCGCCAAACACGCCGCCAAAGGCAACGGGTTCGGATGCAGCGTCTTTGACGGCACCGGCGTGGCCCGCACCCTGAGCGCGCGGTATCACAAGGACGGCAGCGAAATCCTCATCAGCCGGGGCCCGGGGCTGAATCCCCGCCGCCTGACGCCGCGCGAGTGCGCGCGGCTCATGGGCTACCCCGATTCCTACAAAATCAAAGTCAGCGACACCCAGGCCTACCGCCAGTTCGGCAACAGTGTGGCCGTGCCCGTGGTCTCGGCGCTGGCGGAAAGCGTGGTTGCGGCGCTGGCCGGGACGCCGCCGCTTTCCCCGGGTGAAAATCCGGCGGACGTGAGCATGGTTCCTGCGCGCAAGCGCCCGCGCCGTCCGTCAGCGGCCTCCCTCAAAATATCCTGACGGATTTTCCGCCGTCCGGTTTTCCTCCATCATTCCTCCCGCTTTCACCCAGCCCGCCCAACATCCGCCACCGCCATGAACCGCCGCCACGCCCTCGCCCTGCTCAGTGCCGCCGCCGCGCTGCCCGCCGCCTGCTCCAAAAAGGACAATTCGCTGGTGGTGGGCATGGACATGACTTATCCGCCCTTCGAATTCAAAAACGAAAAAGGCGAGCCCGACGGTCTCGACGTGCGCATGGCGGAGCAGCTGGCCAAACACCTCGGCCGCCCGCTGAAGCTGGATTCCTACGCCTTCGAAGGGCTGCTGCCGGCGCTGCAGGCGGGCAAAATAGATCTCATCATTTCCGGCATGACCCAGAATGAGGAGCGGAAAAAATCCATCGATTTCTCCGACCCCTACGCCTTCACGGGCCTGGCGATGCTGGTGGCCAAGGACTCCGCGATTCAGGGCATCGACGACGTGAAAAAACCCGGCATCCGGATTGCCGCCAAGATCGGCACCACCGGCGAAACGTGGGCCCGGGAGCATCTGCCGGAAGCGAAAGTCACCGCGCTGGACTCCGAGGCCACCTGCGCCCTGGAGGTCGCGCAGGGCCGGGCGGACGCGTTTCTCTACGATCAGCTGAGCATTTACCGCTACTGCAAAGCCAACGCGGCCACCACCCGCGCCATTCTCAAGCCGTTCGTCGAGGAGTCGTGGTCCATCGGCATCCGCAAGGGCAACGACGAGCTGAAAGCCAAAGTGAACGCGTTCCTCAAGGAATTCCGCGACTCCGGCGCTCTCGCGAAACTGGGTGATCTCTACCTCGCGGAGGAGAAAAAACTCCTCCAGGAAATGGGCCAGCCGTTCATTCTGCGCTGAGAACCCGTTCAAGATCTTTTGATCAGCAGTGAAATAAAGGCCAGCCGCATC